>CALRRY020000003.1:0-114784 GCA_943370635.1 Variovorax paradoxus | reverse complement strand
CTGCGTCTGAAATTTTACTTAATTCTTTGAAAATTAATTTGTAACTTGCTTCAAGGTTGCTCATAATTGTATTTGATTGGTAGTCAATACAATGTACTAATTTTTAGTGTTTTGAGCAACTTTTTTTATAATGCACTACGGGTTTATTTTGTTTTTTTTGAAGAGGGAATCGTTCTTCAAAACTCAAAAAAAGAAGATGAATATTATTTTATTGATCAAAATAATGAACTTAAAAATACATTCTTTAAAAACGAAACGCTTTGTGGTGCTTTAATGATTACCAATACAGATGCAAAAGCGTTTGTTAGAAATGGAGAATTTCGTCCCGATCAAATGATATATTATTTAAATCCAAAAGTTTGGAAAAGTATTTTTTATGAAGAATAATATCATACAATTTATAATATGCTTGTTTTTGTTTACTTCAATCACTACGACGGCACAACAAGAGCAATACCAGAAAAAAATACATCATTCAAACAAGGGTGAAAAAATCTTTTTGAATAATGAAGTTGACATACAACCTAAATTGATGTATGGTGAAAATGCGATGTATCGCTTCATGTCACGTAATTTTAAGTTCCCAAAGGATGAAAGTCCTGTAATTGAAATCATTTGTAGTTTTATTGTTGAAATTGACGGAACGATTTCTGATATCAAAGTGATTAATAATGTTCCTGAATCGTATCAAAAAGAGGTTATTCGCGTAATGAATAAGTTTGATGAACCTTGGTACCCGGCAGTAAAAGACAAAATGCAAGTGCGTTGCCAATATATACTTCCAATCAAAATTAATTTAATTTAATCTTAAAGAAAAATACAACTAAAAAAATCAAAATAATTAATTTAAAAATCAAAAATTTAAAAAAATTATTTATTGCATTTACAATTATCTATTTTGTTTTTAATACAAAAAACTTTTAACTAAAAAGATAAAAACTACAATGATATTAAACTAAATTTACAGAAATCGAATATTAAAAATTTGATTATATTCCTTTTATTAAAAAAAACACCAGCATTTATGCTGGTGTTTTCCATTAAAAAACTAACTAAAAATCCTCACCGGAAGGATAAATTCTATTTATAGGAATATAAGTATTTGATTTTAAAACAACTTTATCGTCAGTAATACCCCAAATTGTTGTTTCCACAACCTTTTTGGAAGTATCATCTTCAAAAAATATTCGCATTTTATTTCGATACATATTTCCATGGGCCATTCCACGAACTAACTCTGCAATGCGTTTCCTTTTAAGGGATGTGTCTTCTAAAACATCTTCTTTAGGAAAAGTATAATCACAGATTACCTCTTTCTCCACTGGTTCGAAGAAGTATAAACTTGATGCAATCATATGATTTTTATTAATTGTAAAACTTAAACGTTTTATAGATTCTGTTTATAGGGATTCCTATACCTCGAGTTAGAATAACACGATTTTTAGTTACACCACAAACTTTAGCTTCAACCACTTTTTTAGATTGGTTGTCTTCAAAGTAAATTTTGATTTTGAAATAATCCAAATTGCCGAAAGTAAGAGCCATCTTCAACTCGTTAAAACGCTGTTGAATTGCTTCATTTCTATTTAAAACATCTGATTTAGGAAAAATGAGAGATGAGATTCTCTCATTTTCAATGGATTCGTAAACAGTTGCCATAGTGCTAATTTTTGGTTAATAATAGATTTAAGGGGACTCAAATTTAACAAAAAAATAATGTCTTTTACAAAAAGAGAACTTTTTTTTAGCATTTTTATTAATTTTTGTGGTTTACCGTAAATTATTTGTATAATTTAACAATCAAATCATACTTTACAAGAGACAAAATTCAATTGATTAAAATAAAATTTAAATAATCAAATTGAAAAAGTGGTTTAGAAGAGAACTATTAAAATAAAAAATCCCTTGAGCAAAGCTCAAGGGATTATACTGTCGGGATGACTGGATTCGAACCAGCGACCCCTAGCACCCCATGCTAGTACGCTACCAGGCTGCGCTACATCCCGAAAAAGACATGGCAAAAGTAGTGGTTTGAAAAGAATATCGCAAAAATTACTGAATAGAAATTTTCAATTTCTTACTTTTATAAAAACTATTACTATGAAATCAATTTACTCATTTTTAATATTAGTTGTTTTTCAAGTTTCTATTGCACAATCCGAAACTACAACCATATACCTAATTCGTCATGGTGAAAAAGCAGATAGTTCTCAAAATCCAGAACTTTCCGATGAAGGATTAAAAAGAGCAGTACGTTGGACAAAATTCTTTGAGAAAAAAAATATAGATTTCTTTTATACAACTCTCACTCGTAGAACTCAGATGACTTGTAGTACCATTGCTACATCAAAACAAAAAGATATGATTTTTTATGATTCAGTAAAATTTTCATTAAATGAAATCATTGAAAAACATCACGGTAAAACCATTTTAATTGTGGGTCACAGCAATACTATTCCATTTCAAATCAATGCCCTTTTAGAAAAAGAGATTTATACTCTAATAGATGAAAATCAATTTGGAAACCTTTACACAATCACTATTAGCGGTGATAAAATTGAGCACAAATTGACTCATCACAAATAAAAAAACCACGAATTTCGCCAATTACAAATACAGATTCGTGCTATTTAGCGAAATTCATGGTTTACAGAAAGTAAATAAACAATTTACTGAAGTGCAGTTAATGCATTGATAATTCCGTGACCAAATTGTGAATTCTTAGTTGGATAAAACTGTGATGATTGTTTCATTTTAGTTAACACTTGAGCTTTTGTCCATGTTGGATTTTTAGCCCAAACCAATGCTGCTATACCGGCAGTTGTTGCTGTTGCCACAGATGAACCACCTACGTAGTCCGCTTGGTTGTTGTAATAACTCAAAACGGGAACTTTATTTCCGGTTCCTGAACGTTCCATCATTATTGTAAAATCAATTTCAGCACCAGTATGACATACATCACATTTTTGATAAGTTGATGCTTCTTTTATACCTGTTACAGCAACTGTTTCCGGCATCCAAGCTGGAAAAATTACACCCACAAAATTGGTAAATGAGGTTGATGTTCCTCCTGCACAAAAAATTAATTTTCCTCTATTATTTGCATAACGTACTCCATCTTCAATTCTTCCAACTGAAAAAATATGCCCCATTGACATGGATATAATTTTAACATCTGTTCTGTTTCCTAAAGCAGTAAAAGCATTTTGCACACCTCTTTGCTCATGAAAACCATTTAAAACAACATCTGAAGAAGCTCTATAAGAAACTAAATTAGCATTATATGCCACACCCATTGGTAAACCGTTATTATTTCTTGGAGCTGTTGCTACTGATGCCATGCTTGTTCCGTGTCCACATAGGTCATTTACTCCATCAGTTGAAGTTGACCAAGGCCAAATAGAATCAACATATACTCCATATTTTTGCACAAATCTACCAGATGATTGACCGGTATTAAAGCTACCATTCATGAGTGTCTGTTGTGGTGATAATCCAGTATCAACGACACCAATTGTAACCCCTGCACCAGTGGATAAATTCCAAGCAGAAGGAATTGCGTGCTTATAAAATGCCCATGGAACCTGAGCATTAGGACTTATTGTTGTCGCATCAGAAGCACTTATTGTTGAAGTACTATATCCACAACCAGAATCTGATTCCATTTGATTATCTTCAGGATTACCTTGATTTTCGATTGAGAAATAACGATAATCTGCCGGTTCAACATAACGAACAAATTTGTTTCGCCTTAATGCTTCTAACGTTTCTTGTTTGGTTACTACCACATCTATCAAATTCAAATAAGCGTCCTCAGAAAAAACTAATTTATCATTTTGAACTCCTTCATATCGCTTTAAAAGAGAAATGATTTCATTTTGCATTTTTGCAGCATCCGGCGATTTTGTTCGATCAAAATCATCTCTGTTCTTACCAAAACCAATAGTAACTAAATTTTTACTTTGTAAAACGGCACTCCAAAGGGTATGAGTATCGACGTCTTTCCAATAGAATTTTTTACCGTTTTGATTGAATGAATTAATCAAATCATTGATTTGTCTTGCTGTTAATGGATCTTTTTGATTAGAAATCACAATTAACTCTTCACTTTTTAAGTTTTCTTCTTGCGAACAAGAAATAGCAAATATGCTAAATAATACGGTTACTTTAAGTACATTTTTTATCATATATTAGTATTTAATTCAAATATTAACGAATTTAATACTAATTTTTGAATTTTTAACGATAGTTAATAAAAAGTTAATAAAAAAATAAAGTCGAACGTTTTCACATTCGACTCTATCCTCCGGTTTTACCCGATTACTAACCAATAATTTATTTAGAATTTCATTCCAAAACCTAAACCAATAATCCAAGGATTAATTTCAACTTCGGCGGGAATAGATAAACCCTCTGCTAAATTAGAAGCATCTACTGTTACATCTGTTTTTAAGAAAAGTCTTTTTACATCAAAATTCACAAAGTACTTTTCATTCAACATTACGTCAAAACCAACTTGTGCTGCAAATCCAATAGCATTATCATATTCAATTCCTTTCACAACATCTCCTTCTTTTACATTGTAAAAAATAGTATAATTAACACCGGCACCAACATAAGGTTTGAATTTTTTCTCTCTTAAAGGGAAAAAGTGATATTGAGCAGTTAAAGTTGGTGGAAGTAACATAACACTCCCTAAATCAACATCAATACTTGTTGGACCTCCAATTGCAGAAATATCTGAACCAACTGTGCGAACATCATGTTTTGCTGTTCCTAAAATTAATTCAGCTGCAAAGTTTTCAGTAAAGAAATAAGTGAAATCTAATTCCGGTACAATTGCGTTTGAAATGTTTACGTCGCCACCAATAATTCCGATAGTTGCTTTTTCATTTGGAACTACACCAATTCCGCGTAAACGAACTTGCCATCTACTAAAATTTTTATCACTTTTTTGCTCTTGTGCTTGAGTAAAATTTGTCATAAATAATGACGAAAGAATACATGTAATAACTATTTTTCTCATTTTGCTTTTGTATTAAAATTATAACTCAAATGTAAAATCAACAAATCTCTTAAAACCTGATAAAAATCATTTATCAAAAAATAATTCTGGAGTATTTATATGAATGAAAAACACATTTTTGTTTTACATTTGCAACCCTATGCAAAAAACAATTAACATTCTCAACAAAAGAGCAAAATTTGATTATGAAATCATCGATCGGTATGATGCTGGAATTGTATTGACCGGTACAGAAATTAAATCAATCCGATTGGGTAAAGCATCGATTGCTGAAAGTTTTTGTGAATTTAGTAATAGTGAATTGTTCGTAATCAATTCTAATATAGAAGAATATTCCTTTGGCACGCATTATAACCATAAAGCAAAAAGCGAGAGAAAACTACTTTTAAATAAAAAGGAATTAAAAAGTCTTGAAAAAGATTTACAAAACAAAGGCCTCACTATTGTTCCACTTCGTTTATATATCAACGAAAAAGGGTATGCCAAAATGGAAATTGCACTTTGTCGTGGAAAGAAAAACTACGACAAACGAGAAACCATCAAAGATCGTGACACCAAACGAGATATAGATCGTATTAAAAAGAGTTTTTAATATAAAAAAATAGAAATATTTTTGTATTCACAAAATTATGACTAAATTTGTCATGACAAAATAATTTAAGTATGAAAAACTTATTAAAAACAGCTCGTGAAAATAAAAATTTAAAAACCAGAGAAGTAGCACAACTTTTAGGAATTGATCAAGCCTTGGTTAGTAAGTTTGAAAATGGAAATCGAAAACCAACACGAGAACAAATAGCAAAACTAGCTTCAATTTTAGAAATAGATTATGAAACATTAATGGTAGCTTGGTTGAAGGAAAAAATACTATATGAAATAGGAGATGATGAAAATTTTGGCATAAAAGCATTAATGGTTGCCGAAAGCGAAATGAAATACAATGCTGCTTTTAAACGGAATGCTATTTCCACCTCATTGAAAGAAATTTTAAATGAAATTGATGCTTTAAAGAAAATTTTAAATCAAAAAAGAGCATTTGACAGCTATCGAATTGCCCAAGCACTTGAATTGGAATACACTTTTGAAAGCAATCGAATTGAAGGAAATACGTTAACCCTCAGAGAAACAGATTTGGTTATTAATGAAGGGTTAACCGTTTCCGGAAAAAGTATGCGTGAACATTTGGAAGCCATTAATCATCAAGAGGCGATTGGTTACATTAAACAATTAATGGAAAAAGGATTTAGCCTTTCTGAAAGAGAATTATTAACCATACATAATCTTATTCTCAGAGGAATTATTCCTGAAGATGCCGGAAGATATCGTCGCGTTCAAGTCATGATAAAAGGAAGCAGCCACATGCCACCTCAGCCCTACATGGTAGCCAAAGACATGGAAGATTATTTTATTTGGTATGAAACCCATAAAAATAAATTGCATCCTGTGATTATGGCAGCAGAAATGCATGAACGATTGGTTACGATCCATCCGTTTATTGATGGGAATGGTAGAACCTCTCGTTTAGTAATGAATTTAATTTTATTACAACATGGATATGTAATTGCCAACATCAAAGGTGATTATGAAAACCGAATGAAATATTACAACGCTTTAGAAACTGCCCAAACAAATGGCAATAAAGAAGATTTTTTGCTTTTTATTGCCCAAATTGAAAAGGAAAGTTTACAACGATATATCAATATTATCGGTTAAAAAAAGCCCGCTTATGCGGGTTTCTTTATTTTATTTTTTTACTATTTTTTTGGTATAAATTTGATTGTCAACCTCCACTCGAATAAAATAAATACCGGAATTGAAATGGCTAAAATTCAAAATTTCTCCAACATATTTTTCTTTTTCAAAAACAACTCTACCTTGTGCATCAAAAATTGAAATTTTTGCTAATTCGATTTCCTTTACAGAAAAATGATCAGAAAAAGGATTTGGAAAAACTTGAATCTCATTTAAAAGTGAATCATTAACACCAAGTACACATTGAATCGGAGTACCGGCTGAGGATGAAAAAACCCCATTGTTTATAGACCAATGTTCCCAACTTCCACCTGAATTATTTCCGTTTTGCCAATCACTAATGTCAAAAAAATGTTGTCCATTCATGGTTCCTGGAACCTTGTAAACTTTTAAAGCTTGACCATTATAATTCCATGTTAGAGGTTGACCCGATTGAATGTTTTCAATTGGATTTGGATTATTGCAATTAGCTTGAAGAAAATAGGCAAATTCTTGATAAGCAGGATAATCACCAAATACTCTTGCTTTTCCATCTGCATCAATACAAACTGCCACATATTCATTTGAAGCAATTCCCTTTACATCAAAATTAAAATCGCTTTTAAAACGGGCAATAAACGTACTTTGTCTTCCTCTTCTGTCTGGATTATCATAATGTGTATCGGTAATAACATCTGTTAAATAGGGTACGGAAAGAAAATCATCATACCCTAACGTTATATTTGGATGATACGGATTATTCATTGCTTGCGTTGAAGTAACAGAACCATTTTGAGCATTAAAATATTTTCCCCCTAAAATGGCCATCCCTGCACTAGTGCCACCAATTGGAGCATTTTTTATATTTATATGGTTATTGATTAAATCTTCTAAAGCATTATTTTTAAAATAAGAAACATAATTCCATTGGTCGCCACCGGCAAACCAGATCATTTCGGCATTAGCAACCTTATCTAAAACGTAGGGATTTGTGGCTCCGGCAACCGATGTAATGACTAAGGTTTCTACAGAATTGACAGTAACTCCCAAACCAGAATATAAATAATTGTTGTATCCATTACTTCCCGAACTTCTCAAAACAACAACATCTCCACCATTTGCTTTTTGAAGTAACCATTTCATGGCTTCATCATTTTCGGAAGCTCCGCCCATCAAACAAACTCCAAATTCTGGTGTTGTAGTGATATTAGTTGTATTCCCGGTAAAATAGCTCGTATAACCTTGAGCATTCAGAAAGAATGGTGTGAGTAGAAAAAGTAGTTTTTTAATCATTGGATTGTTTTTCGTAAAAATAGAAAAAAATATCTAATTTTTGTCTTCCAACAATGGCACAAAACGAAATTCTCCAAACTCATGTTTTTCAAATTGGGTTTCGTTTTTACGGATTAATAAGGTCATGATTTGCTCTTTTTCGCCGAGTGGAATGACTAACCTGCCTCCTACTCTAAGCTGAGCCATTAAGGGTTTAGGAATAATTGGTGCACCGGCTGTAACGATTATACTGTCAAAAGGAGCATAATCTGGAAGTCCCTTATATCCATCGCCAAAAATAAATTTTTTCGGAATAAAGCCTAAAGTCGGTAAAAAACGAGATGTTTTTTTAAACAACTCCAATTGTCTTTCTACGGAATAAACTTTGGCTCCCATAGTGCATAAAACAGCCGTTTGATAGCCGGAACCAGTACCGATTTCCAGAATTTTATCGTCTTTTTTTACTTCTAATAATTGCGATTGAAAAGCTACAGTATATGGTTGCGAAATCGTTTGTCCGGCACCAATTGGAAAAGCTTTGTCCTGATAAGCAAATTGCTCAAATCCGGAATCAAGAAACAGATGTCGTGGAATTTTTTTGATGGCCTCGAGCACATTTTTGTCGGTTATTCCTTTTTCGGCTAATAACTTTACTAACTGATTGCGAAGTCCTTGATGTTTTTCTGTATCTCTCACTTGGTGTTAAGGTTTGTTTTGGTAAAATTAAAGTATAAATTGTGAACTTACAAATTTGTTATCCGTTGTCGGTTGTCGGTTATCGGTTAACTGAAAACTGAGATTTAAAACTGAAAACTAAACACTGAACACTCCCCTGCCCCCGATTGTAGTGGAAAGCATTTTACTGGCCACTTGGTCATTTTCTTGACAAAAAATTGCGACCAACGGAAGCACATTTTTTGGCTTAGAAAATGCCAAGTGGACAAAAAATCTTGTAACGAAAAGCGGGATAAGGCATATAACATTAATAATTTTTGAATTTTGAATTATGAATTTTGCATTTTGATTGCAAGATGCTTTCATAATTACTATTTTTGATAAAATTTACTTTTATGCTTAAAGTTGGCGTTTTAGGTGCCGGACACCTAGGAAAAATACACTTGCGATTACTCAATCAATCTTCCAAATTTGAATTAGTTGGTTTTTATGACGAAAATGCTGAATATGCTGAGAAAATTGCGACTGAATTTGGCTATAAACGTTTTGATACGATTGCCAAATTAATTCATGCCGTGGATGTGATTGATATTGTGACGCCTACCCTTTCACACTATAAATGTGCTAAAGTTTCGATTAAATCGGGCAAACATGTTTTTATTGAAAAACCGATTTCTACTACCGTTGAAGAAGCGGAAGAAATTATTGCGTTAGCCAAAGAATACAATGTTAAAGGTCAAGTGGGTCACGTGGAGCGATTTAATCCGGCGTTTATTGCGGTGAAAAATCAAATTGACAACCCGATGTTTATTGAAACCCATCGTTTGGCAGAATTTAATCCGCGAGGTACAGATGTTCCGGTGGTTTTGGATTTGATGATTCACGATATTGATGCAATTTTAAGTGTGGTGAAATCGAAAGTAAAAGCCGTTCATGCGAGTGGTGTTTCAGTATTGAGTCAGTCACCTGATATTGCCAATGCTCGAATTGAGTTTGAAAATGGTTGTGTAGCGAATATAACTTCGAGCCGAATTTCAATGAAAAACATGCGAAAATCACGCTTTTTTCAAAAAGATGCTTACATCTCGGTGGACTATTTGGACAAAGTGTGTGAAGTGGTAAAAATGAAAGACGCACCGGAAGTTCCCGGGGATTTTGACATGATTTTACAAAATGCGGAAGGTGAGAAAAAACAAATCTATTTTGACAATCCTGAGGTTTCGATGAACAATGCCATTTTGGATGAATTGGAAACGTTTGCCGATGCGATTAATAACAATTCTACTCCGGTTGTAACCTTGGAAGATGGGACGGAAGCGTTACGAGTAGCATATATGATTATTGATTCGATGGGGAAATAATAATTTGTTTCAAGTTTCAGGTTTCAAGTTTTTGCGAAATCTGAAACTTGAAACTTGAAACTTGAAACTTTAAATGTCATTATCCCAAACGCTAATACACGAAATAAAATCTTTAATAGCTCAGGCTAAAGAAGGTGCTATTCGTTCGGTTGATCATCATCGAATGGTCATGTATTGGCATATTGGTGAACGGATTTTTAACGAGGAACAGCAAGGAAAAGACAGAGCAGATTATGGAAATTATTTGATAAAATATTTATCAGAACAATTGCAACCTGAATATGGTAGTGGATTTTCAGTAAGACAATTAGAACGTTACAGACAATTTTACAGAACATTTCCAAATGCGTCTACACTGCGGACGCAATTGAGTTGGTCGCATTACAAATTATTGTTAAGCATTGATAATGAAGACAAAAGAGAATATTACATAGCAGAAACAGCTAAAAACAATTGGTCCGTTCGGCAAATGGAACGGCAGATAAACAGTCAATTATTTGAAAGATTACTATTAAGTAATGACAAAGAAAGTGTTTTAGCTGTAGCTCGAAATGAAGTGATTCCAACGAATCCAAATGAAATTATAAAAGATCCTTTAGTCTTAGAATTCTTGGGATTAAAAAGGGAAAGTGCTTATTATGAAAAAGATTTCGAACAAGCCATTATAACCAATCTTCAAGATTTTTTATTAGAATTAGGAAACGGATTTTCGTTTATGGCTCGCCAAAAAAGAATTCATCTGGATGGAGATGAGTTTTTTATCGACTTGGTTTTTTATAATCGTTTGTTACAATGTTTTGTTTTATTTGAAATTAAAACACATAAATTAACCCATGCAGATTTAGGTCAACTTCAAATGTATGTTAACTATTACGACCGGGTTGAAAAAGTGACTCATGAAAAACCAACCATTGGCATCTTGCTTTGTGCTGATAAAAATAATGCTGTGGTAAAATATTCTTTGCCGGATAACAACAATTCTATTTTAGCGAGACAATATCAACTTTATCTTCCGACAGAAGAACAATTGTTAAAAGAAATTAGAAGAGAAATAAACATATTAAACCAAAAAAACTAACTTCAAGAACTTGAAACTTGACACAAGCCTGAAAGGCGACTGGCGAAGCAAACTTGAAACAAAAACAAACTAAAATAAAATGAAAACAATCGCAGTAATCGGAGCAGGAACGATGGGAAATGGAATTGCCCACACCTTTGCTCAAAGCGGATTTACCGTAAAACTTATTGATATTTCTGAAAAATCGTTGGAAAAAGGAATGGCAACGATTGCCTCCAACTTGGATAGAATGGTTACAAAAGGAACCATTTCGGAGGACGACAAACACAAAACCATTTCAAATATTATCACTTATACCGACATTAAAGACGGTGTCGTGGGAACGGATTTAGTGGTTGAAGCCGCCACTGAAAACGTGGGTTTAAAAATGAACATCTTCAAACAACTGAGTGAGGTTTGCGACCACAATGTGATTTTGGCAACCAATACTTCATCCATTTCCATTACACAAATTGCGGCTCAAGTAGTGCATCCTGAACGTGTAATTGGCATGCATTTTATGAATCCGGTGCCGATTATGAAATTGGTTGAAATCATTCGTGGGTACAACACTTCGGATGAAGTGACCAAAATCATCATGGATTTATCAGTAAAATTAGGCAAAACGCCAACGGAAGTAAACGACTATCCCGGTTTTGTGGCCAATCGCATTTTAATGCCAATGATTAATGAATCGATTGAAACTTTATATAACGGAGTAGCCGGCGTTCAAGAAATTGACACGGTTATGAAATTAGGAATGGCTCACCCGATGGGACCTTTACAACTAGCTGATTTTATAGGTTTAGATGTTTGTCTTTCCATCTTGAATGTAATGTATGACGGTTTCAAAAACCCAAAATATGCACCGTGTCCACTTTTGGTAAATATGGTAATGGCCGGAAAATTAGGTGTAAAATCCGGGGAAGGTTTTTATGATTATTCGGAAAGTAAGAAAGCGGAGAAAGTATCAAAACAATTTTAAAAATAGTAATCAGTGTTCAGTAATTAGTTGGCAGTTACTGAACACTAATAATTGCTTTAAAACAGAAAATGTAACTTCATTCTTAAAAAAACAAGTCAATTATTTTAATTTTACAATTCTAATTAAAAATCACTTTGGAAGATTCAAATAAGCACAATGACTTTTTTATTACACAAAAACCTATATCAGACAAGATTAGCAAGTTTATATCCTATTATTACTTTCATAAATCGGAAGATAAAGACTATCAAAAAAATTTCATTTTTTATCCAAATTACAAACATGCTTTAACGGTTTACAAAGATTCCGACGTAATTATATCGAATGATAACTCCATTGTAAAACCTTCCAAAAAAAGCTCTATTCAGCCATTATATTCTATTAACAAAGATAAAAATATTAAAGTAAATATAAATGGCGTTTTTGATAAAATTGGTATCGTTTTTAATCCATTGGGAATAAACTATTTTTTAGAAAAACCTTTGCAGGATATAATTATGACCGAATTTGGAGATTTTTCACATTTTGGAGAAGAATTCAACCTTATTTTAAATCTAGTTTACTGTAATAACGATATAGAAAAAAAAGTTTTTTTATTGGATAGCTTTTTTGAAAAAATTCTCAAACCTTTTGAAGAACCAATTCTTAAAAAAGCGATTGGAGAGATTATTATTTCAAATGGTGGAATTAAAGTTTCCGAATTATCCGAAAAACTTAATGTCAATAGAAAAACACTTCTTCGCTTGTTTTACAAACATACCTTAATGTCGATAGAAGAATATAGAAAAATGGTTATGTTTAGACAAGCTTTCAATTATTTTCAAGAAAATAAAGGAATCATAAATCTCACCGATGTAGCATTATTTAGCATGTATTACGATCAAGCTCACTTCATAAAGCACTTTAAATCAATCACTAAAGAAACCCCGAACACATTACTTTCTAAAGTTTCACATCTCGGTTACGAAGACACGTATTGGTATTTTGAAAATTAAATATGAATTGTCTCAATTTTACAATTTTAAGATTTTATTGCATTGTACTATTGCATTGTACTATTGCATTGTAAAGAAATCTAAAAACTATGGCAAAATTAAACTTAAAATTAATGATTGTGCAAACAATTATTATGGGTTTTACGTATGCAGGTTTAATGGCTTTGTTTGGATTTATTTGGGGAGAAAAGTTCAACACTTGGCAATTTATATTTAATGCTACTTTTTTTGGAATATTTATGGGAATTCTTTTTCCTCTAATTACAAAAATTGCAACAAATAGAGCTCTTAAAAAAACAATTATTGAGTTAAATGAAGATGAACAATTTATTTTTGAAGGAGCTTCAACATTAAAATGTAAATTATTTTCAGCGGGTGGAAAACTTATCCTTACCACAAAAAGACTAGCGTTTAAACCTCACAAACTAAATTCCAAAAAGACTTTCGTTGAAATTCCTCTAAATGAAATCACCAAAGTGGAGCAACATGATACTTTGGGATTTATAAACAATATTTTAATCATTCAAAAAGCAAATGAAGAGTTCAAATTTTATGTTGATGAAAATGAACGTGATGTTTGGGTATCAAAAATCTGTAATTTCTTTAACAAATAAATCAAATAATAATCACACTTTTTTAACCCCTTTAAATTTTTTATATATGAAAAAGTCAATTTTTACATTATTGCTCGTATTAATCACATTGAATGTGAAAGCACAAGAAGAAACAAAACAAACAGAATTAGGTTTTAATGTAACCGGTAAACTAGGTTTTGCTAAGCTAAATCAATCCGGAATGGTACCATTAAATGGAAGTATAAATGCCGGAGATGTACTTTTCTTTTACAGACTTGCATCAGGAACAACACTAAGCGGAGGAGTGGGAATGTTAGATTTTAATGCCAATGGCGTTTCTGCTGGTGAAAGTTATGCTTTAAAACAATCGTACTTAAGAATTCCAATCAACCTCAATTATTCTTTATATATCCTAGAAGACCAGCTAGATAGCAAACTTTCGGCTTATGGTGGAATTGGAGTTTATGCAAATACACTTTTAAAAGAAGAAGTTCAAACAATTGATGAAACACTAAAAAATAAAAATCAAGGCTGGAATGCTGGTTTAGGTTTTAATGTTGGAATGCGATTTGGTATAACAAAAAATACGAATTTTGGAATAGGTTTTGAAACGCAATCTGATTTTACTAAAATGAAAAAAAATGGTGTTGAAAGAAAATTAGAACAGATTAATACAATTAATTTTTCATTTGAATTCAAATTCTAATTAAAGATTAAAGAAAACAAAGCTTAGACAAAGCATAAATTTGAAATTAACCGTAGTGTTGCATTTGTAAATTTGTAACTTTACGGTTATTTTTTTATTTTAATGTCAAAAATAGTTCCTTTTAAAGCCGTTCGTCCCACTGCAGATAAAGTTGGCTTAGTAACGTGTAGAAATTATGACGATTACAGTTCGGCTGAGCTTGCCGCTTGGTTGAGTTTTAATCCGTATTCGTTTTTGCATGTGATTCATCCGGCGTATGTACATTCGCAAAAAATCACCTTAGATAAACGTTTCAAAGGTGTGGCTCATAAATACCAAGATTTTAAGACCGATGGTGTTTTTGTAGAAGAAACAAAACCCGTTTTTTTTGTATATGAAATTCAGACAAAAACCAATTCTTTTATCGGAATTGTAGCGGGAACTTCAATTGAAGATTACAAAAATAATGTCATTAAAAAACACGAAGACACGTTACAATATCGCGTGGAATTGTTCAAAGATTATTTACATCAAACAGGTTTTAATACGGAACCGGTTTTGATTACTTATCCGGATAATCTCTCGATCAATCAATGGATTGCTGAAAAGAAAAAAAGTACTCCATTGTACAATTATTCCACCACAAACAAAGAGAAACATCAATTGTGGAAAATTGATAATGAAGCAGAAATTCAGTGGTTGCAACAACAGTTTGATAAAATTCCGGAGTTGTATATTGCAGATGGACACCACCGTTCGGCTTCGGCTGAGTTGTTACATGATGAATATAAAGATGACGGTAATGAAAACTTAAACTATTTTATGAGTTTTCTTATTGCTGAAAGTGAAGTGAAAATTTATGAATTCAATCGAATCATCCGCGATTTGAATGGACATGAAGTCAATCCTTTTTTGGCCAAATTGGAGGAACATTTTATCATCAAAAACAAAGAACAAGAATTGTGGAAACCCCAAAGTAAGTTTGAATTTGGCATGTATTTGGATGGAAATTTTTATGCTCTTTTTTATAAATTAGAAAAAACTAATCCCTCCATTTTGGAAAACTTGGATGCCCAAATTTTGTATGATAAAGTGTTGCAACCTTTACTTGGTATAGAGGATTTGCGAAACGACGAACGCATCGAATACATACCCGGAAAGCAATCCATTTTAACCATCAAAGAATTAATTGATGAAGGTGAATTTGAAGTGGGTTTTATGCTTTATCCATCGGATATTTCGGAGATTAAAGCATTGGCGGATAACAATTTGATCATGCCTCCTAAGAGTACGTATATTGAACCTAAGTTTAGAAGTGGGTTGATGGTGTATGAGTTGTAGATTTTAGAAAATAGAATATAGAGATTATAATCAATTTTTTCATTTAGCCCAAAGAGAAATCTTATTTTGATTAATGATTCTGAAAAATATGAAAAATAACAATTAACATGAAAAAATTTCTTTTTTTCTTATTATTTTCAATTTCTGCATTTTCTCAAAGTAAATTACTTACTATTGAGCAGATTGATAGTATTTGTTTAATATCAAAAAATGTTATTGTAGAGAAGTTTGAATTTGAAAGAGAGGTTGATGTTAGCCACAAAAAGACAGTAAAAGTTAAAGCAGAAGCTTTACTAAAAATTTATAAAACTTCATATTCTGATTCAATTAAAGTTAATAGAATAGAAACAGTCGGTCCCGATTATTTTGTTCCAAAGCCTGAAATAATTAAAGCCTCATATGAATATGAAATAATTTATAACAAAAAAAGTGTTGAATATGTTACTGTAGAATTGTATTATCAAAACAATAAGATTAAAAACATGAAAGTTTTAAACAGATATTACAATGGCACTTATAAGATTTTTACAGATCTTTCAACGGTAAAAAAAAATGATATAACTTATTTCAGCTTTTGTCAAAGTTTTATATATTGGATTGATTTAATATCTACTAAAATAGATAATATTTTTTACGAAAAAAAAAATGGGAATAATACAACATAAACTCCTCAACATAAAGTCACAACTACCAAATTATGTAACCCTAGTTGCTGTTTCCAAAACCAAGCCTGTTGCTGATTTGATGGAAGCCTACCATGCCGGACAACGCATTTTTGGCGAAAACAAAATTCAGGAAATGACTGAAAAATGGGAGCAAATGCCCAAAGACATTCAATGGCACATGATTGGTCACGTTCAGTCAAATAAGGTAAAATACATGATTCCGTATGTGAGTTTAATTCACGGTGTGGATAGTATGAAATTGCTAAAAGAAATCAATCGTTTGGCTACCAAGTGGAAAAGAACAGTTGATTGTTTGTTGCAAATTCATATCGCTGAAGAAGATACTAAATTTGGTTTAGATGAACAAGAATTGAATGAAATCTTACAATCGGAAGAATTGAATACCTTTGAAAATATTCGCATTGTCGGTTTGATGGGAATGGCTACTTTTACTGAAAATCAGGAGCAAATCAAACGCGAATTTTTACATTTGAAATCAATTTTTGACAAACACAGCCAACTGAACACTGACAACTGCCAATTGACCACTTTATCCATGGGCATGAGCGGCGATTATCAACTCGCCATCGAATGCGGAAGCACGATGGTTCGAATTGGAAGCAATATCTTTGGAAGCAGATAATAAACTAATTACTATTCACTTTTTTGTACGCAATCCTAGACATAGAAACCACCGGAGGTCAATACAATGAAGAAGGAATCACCGAAATCGCCATTTATAAATTTGATGGTCATGAAGTAGTGGACCAATTTATCAGTTTGGTGAATCCGGAAATTCCGATTCAGCCGTTTGTGGTAAAATTAACCGGCATTAACAACGCCATGTTGCGTTCGGCTCCCAAGTTTTTTGAAGTAGCAAAACGCATTATTGAAATTACAGAAGGTTGTATTGTGGTGGCTCACAACGCCTCGTTTGATTATCGAATTTTGCAAACGGAATTCAGACGATTGGGCTTTAAATTTCAAAAACCTACCCTTTGTACCGTTGAGTTATCAAAAAAATTATTACCCGGACATGCTTCGTATAGTTTAGGAAAATTGGTTCGAGCACTTGGAATTCCAATGGCCGACCGGCATAGGGCAAGTGGTGATGCCATGGCAACGGTGAAATTATTCAAAATGCTTTTGGCAAAAGATGTTGAAAAAGAAATTTTAAAAAGTTCTGTCAAAACCGAAATTAAATCCGGTATGTCACCGAAATTATTGGATATTGTGGAAAATCTTCCCTCTAAAACAGGAATTTATTATATCCATAATGAAAAAGGTGATTTGATTTATATCGGTAAAAGCAAGAACATCAAAAAACGTGTCAACCAACATTTTACCGGAACAAGCCGTAAGTGTAAAAAAATTCAAATGGAAGTGTATACGGTTACTTATGAAGAAACCGGTAGTGAACTCATCGCTCTTTTAAAAGAAAGTGAAGAAATAAAGATTAACAAACCTATTTACAATCGTGCCCAACGGAAAACTATATTTCAGTGGGCGTTGTATCCAATTAAAGATGAAAACGGCTATATAAAACTCTCCCTTCAAAAAACAGATGGAAGAAAAAAAGAGATTACTAGTTATACCTCTGTTCAAGAAGGAAAAAATGCTTTATTTAAAATTACAGACCAATTTAATTTATGCCAAAAAATAAACGGTTTGTATGATACAAAAAATGCTTGTTTCAAATATAAGATAAAAGAATGTGACGGGGCTTGTATTGGAGAAATTACAACTGAAGAATATAATTCAAGAGTGGAGGAATTCATCGAATCAAGTCAATTTGAAAACGACAATATGGTGGTAATTGATAGAGGAAGAAGTTTGGAAGAACGCTCCGCTATTTTAATTGAAAACGGAATTTACAAAGGGTATTGTTTTTATGATTTGAATTATCAAATTACAAATATTGAGGTGCTCAAAAACATTATCATCCCAATGCAAAATAACCGAGATACCAAGAATATCATTCAAGCGTACCTGAGAAAACACAGAGTTATGAAGATTATTAAATTATAATTTCTTTATATTTGACTAGTTAGATATGTTATGAAAGAAATTAAATCAAGATTTGAAATTTTCAGGCAAAAAGCTCATATTATAATCTATGGCACCAATACGGTTGCCGGTAGACTTTTTGACCTTATTCTTCTTGGATTAATTCTTCTTAGTGTTTTATTGGTTATGTTAGAAACAGTAGAGGGTTTCAATATAAAATACCATAAACAGTTAGTCATGTTGGAATGGATTATAACTGTATTTTTTAGCATTGAATATATACTACGAATAATTTGCATTGATAAACCCAAGCGGTATATTTTTAGTTTTTACGGAATCATTGATTTGCTTGCCATCTTACCAATGTATTTATCCTATTTTTTTGTCGGTTCAAATTTACTAATGATAATCAGAGCATTACGATTGTTGCGATTATTCAAAATTTTAAACCATCCTCATTTTTCGGGTCAATCGGTTCAATTAAAAAATTCGCTTATAGCCAGCCGTGGAAAAATTGTAGCATTTATTTACTTTATTTTAATTAGTTGTATAATAATTGGATCTTTAATGTATGTTGTGGAAGGAAAAGAAGCCGGTTTTACCAGTATACCAATTAGTATTTATTGGTGTATTGTAACCTTAACTACTGTTGGATTTGGTGACATCACTCCTATTACACCACTCGGACAATTTATTGCTTCTATCGTAATGATTATGGGTTACGGAATAATTGCCGTTCCTACCGGAATTGTAACTGCTGAGATTACAAAAAATACGCTACAAAAAAAATCCTTCAAAAAACATTGTTACAGTTGCGGTTCAGAGGATCATTTAAATAATGCAAAGTTTTGTCAAAATTGTGGAAGTAATTTAGATGAATAATAATTTTCTTATTACCATTATTGGCCCTACGGCTATTGGAAAAACGGCTTTAAGTATTACTTTAGCTCAACATTTTGGTTGTGATATCATTTCATGCGACAGTCGGCAATTTTTTAAAGAAATGAAAATTGGTACAGCTGTTCCAAGTGATGATGAATTAAAAGCTGCTCCTCATCATTTTATTCAGCACAAATCGATTTTTGAAAGTTATTCGGTTGGTGATTTTGAACGGGATGCCCTATTGAAATTGGATGAGTTATTTAAAAAGAATAACTTTCAAATTATGGTTGGTGGTTCGGGATTATATGTAGATGCCATTTTGAAAGGATTTGATGACTTTCCGGATATTAATCCAGCTGTTCGGGAGGAAATTAAGACCGTATATGAGTCAAAGGGTTTGGATTTTTTACAGGAGAAACTAAAAGAATTAGATCCTTTTTATTTTGAAAAAATAAGTTCTGAAAATCCGCAAACGCTCCAAAATCCGCAACGCATGATGCGTTTTGTAGAAGTTTGTCTTGGAACCGGAAAACCATATTCATCGTTCTTAAATCAGAAAAAAAACGAGCGAAACTTCACTCCAATTGTTATTGGTTTGGAAGCCGATAGAGAAATAATGTATGAACGAATTAACCAAAGGGTCGATTTAATGCTGCTAGAAGGGCTAGTAGAAGAAGCCAAAAAACTATACCCAAATAAACAACTGAATGCTTTACAAACCGTTGGCTACAGAGAATTATTTGACTATTTTGATGGAAAAACCAGCTTGGAGTATGCTGTGGAAGAAATTAAAAAAAATACCCGCCATTTTGCCAAACGACAACTCACGTGGTTTAAACGAACTGAAAATGTGAATTGGTTTGATTTTGAAGATGATAGATCTAAAATCATTCAACGTATAGCAAATTTAATTTCCAACGAACCCTAATAAATTAAATGATATGAAAAAAATTGCCCTAATCTTGTTTTTGTTTCCTTTTCTACTAGCTACACAATGTGATGAAGATGATCGTCCTTGTGGTCGTTACGTTGAATGGCAAAAACCAAATTTGATTTCAATAGAAAATCAACAAACGACCTATACTATTGGAGAAGTATTGTGGTTGTCTACTACTGTAGATCGCAATCAAAATAATGGAAATGCAGTAATAGATTTATTCGCTTTCGATACCAGACTCAGTTATTATATTGACTTAAAGAAATCTTCTGTTTACAACACTTTTTTTTATTTGTATTTAAACGATAATACATCGGTTGTGGAACAGGGAGAAGCAGAATCTAATACTGTAATTTTAACCCAAGAAAATGACACTTTTAAAAGTAAATTTGGTATAAAGTTACTGGAAAGCGGCACTTATACACTCACCGTTTACAACATAGCTTCCTATAATCCGAATCAGGTGGGTTGCAATTTTACGCGACATTCTTTGGTTACAGATTTCAGTGAATTAGAGAGTAACACCTTCACTTTTGAAGTTCAATAAATACCATTAAAATGCCCATATCCCCACTTTTTACCTCCGAATTTTCCAAAGAATGGGAAATCAATTTTATTCAATGCTATCCAAACGGGCAGTTAAAACATACCGAATTGTGTAACATTTTGCAACTTACGGCAGGTTTACATGCCGAGTTGGGTGGATTGAGTTTTAGCGATATGCAAGTTTTTCATCAGGCTTGGGTATTGAGTAGAATGCGTGTAGAAGTTAGTGATTTACCCAAATGGCGTGATGTGGTTACCGTAAAAACGTGGATTGTAGAAATGAAAGATTCGCGTTCAGTTAGGGCTTTGGAGTTGTATTTGGGAGACCGAAAATTGGCAGGAGCTCTTACCTATTGGGTAGTTATCAATACCGAATTACGAAAACCTGAAGCATTGGCTTTGCCTTTTGAACATTTTACTTTTTATCCGGAGAGGTTGCCTACGGTTAAATCTTTTGAGAAAATTGATTTGAATGTTGCTTTGCAAATTTTAAAGCATAAAACTATTTTATTATCTGATTTGGATATAGTGAATCATGCTAACAATGTCAAATATTTAGAATGGTGTTTGGATGGTTTGAATGCCAATCTCATATTAAAACATCAAATTCAGGCATTTGACATGAATTTTTTGAGAGAATTGCATTGGAATGACGAAGTAGAAATAAAAACTTCATCGGAAGAAAATCCGGAACTGATGATAGTGACCAAGAACGGAAAAACCAGTTTTGCTCTGAAATTGGAATATAGCAAGTAATCCTACCCCAGATTGTAACGGAAAGCTTTTTGGGCAAAAAAGTTAGAATTCTTAAAGCAAAAAAGCGCCCAGAGGAAGCTATTTTTGATTTGTAGAATTCTTTTTTTTGACTAAAATCTTGTAGTGAAAAGCTGGAAAAAGGTTCAAAAAAAAAGCTCCCTAAATTGAGAGCTTTTCTAGTTACTGGGCAACTTTGTTTTTGATTACCAATCGGAAACCTTCTCCGTGGATGTTCAAAATTTCAACATCTTCGTCTGATTTAAGGTATTTTCTCAATTTGGCAATATATACGTCCATACTTCTGGAGGTAAAATAGTTATCGTCTCTCCAAATTTTGGTTAAGGCCAATTCACGTGGCATCAAATCATTTTCATGAAGGGCCAGAATTTTCAATAGTTCGTTTTCTTTAGGCGACAATTTGATTGGTTCATCATTTTGATACGTTAAAAAACGTAATTTAGAATTCAAATGGAATTTACCAATTTGGAATTCGAATTTCAAATTATCGGTTTTGCTTTCTGATTGTTTGCGTTGCATGATGGCTTTTATTTTCATCAACAACACTTCAGAATCAAAAGGTTTGTTTAAATAATCATCTGCACCCACTTTGTATCCTTTTAATACATCTTCTTTCATGGTTTTGGCAGTTAAGAAAATAAGCGGGACTTCCTTATTTTTTTCACGAATTTCTTTGGCAAGCGTATATCCGTCTTTGTAAGGCATCATTACGTCTAAGATACACAAATCGTAAGTATCTTTTTTAAATTTTTCAAAGCCTTCCATTCCATTTTTAGCTAAGACAACTTCAAAGTCGTTTAACATTAAATAGTCTTTTAAAATTGCTCCAAAATTTGGATCATCTTCTACTAAAAGGATTTTTTTGTTTTCAGTTTCCATAGGTTAATCAATTAGTGGTATTTAATTTATTATAGGCAATTTGATAAAAAAGGTACTTCCTTTTCCCTTTTCACTTTCAACGGATATTTCGCCGTTATGTTCTTCAACAATTCTTTTAACATAAGCAAGGCCTAAACCGTGCCCTTTTACATTATGAATATCACCGGTATGTTCGCGGTAAAATTTTTCAAATATTCTTTTTTGAGCATTTTTAGACATTCCAGCTCCTTGGTCTTTTATTTTTATGATTAAAAATTCTTTTACATTTTCAGTATAAACGTCAATTTTTGGAATTTCGGGTGAATACTTAATAGCATTATCCAAAATATTAACCATGACATTTGTAAAGTGTACATCGTTCAAAAGTACAGTTGTTCGCATGGCCTCAAAATGAGTTGTAATGGTGCCTCCTCTATCTTCAATAATCAAACTTACGTGGTCAATGGCATCCTCAATTAATGCTAATGCATCTTGTGGTTCTTTATTGATTTCTAATTCTTTCTTTTCTAATTTAGAAATTCGCAATACATTTTCAACCTGAGCATGCATTCGCTTGTTTTCATCTCTAATCATTTGAAGGTAACGGAAAACTTTATCTTTATCTTCAATTACTTTTGGATTTTTAATAGCATCTAAGGCTAAGTTGATTGTAGCAATAGGTGTTTTAAACTCATGCGTCATATTGTTTATAAAATCTGTTTTGATTTCAGAAATCTGTCGTTGTTTAAAAAACTGATTTAAGGCATTGACATAGGCAATAATAATAATGAGTGTAAACATCAACGAAATTGAAGCAATTCCGATTAAATCAGAAAAAATAAACTTCTTTTTTTCTGGAAAACTTACCAATAACTGATAGCGGCTAATTCCATCATTATCTGCAAAAACGGGTATGCTATAGGTATCTTCCTTATTGAATTTAAAATTTTCAGACTTCACTTTAGTTGCGAGTCCGTTACTGTAAATTCCAAATTCGAATGGAGTTATTACACCATATTCATTCAGTTCTCTTTTAAGTAGTTCTTGTAATTTTTCTTTAGAAACTCTACGTTGAATAGGATAAGTGGAGGCAATATCATTAAAGGATATATCGTAAAGCAGTTTATCTAAAATTTTCAAATCCCCTGATTTTTCGATCTTTACATCCGGATTTAAGGCATTTTGTGTATTGTTTTTATCGATTCCATTTAGATATACTTCTGTTTTCCTTTTGGATGAAAAACTTTTGACTTTTAAACTGTCACTTTTTTTATCAAAGAACGTTGGAGAAATAGTAAAATCTTGTGAACTTATACTATTCGAATAAATAATAGTTTCGTTGGTTTGTGCATTTCTTTGGTAATATCCGAATTCTAAAAATTCAGAGTTTAATTTATCACTTCCAGTACTATCTTTATACTCTTTTATTCGCTCTACAAAAGAGAGCACTTCTTGTTTTTGAAGCTGATCAGCAACATTTCCTAATACTTGCTTAACGTGAAACTTAAATTGTTCCTGATTATTTTCTAAAGATGAATTAAACCAATAGACTTGCACAAATATGATTCCAATAAGCGAAATACTCATTAATAAGATTAGCAGCCTAAATAACACCTTATTCATCGATACAAATTTAACATTTTAACATTTTGGATGTTAATAGATTAACCTAACATTAACATCCAAGCAATTTATTGTATTTTATTCAACGCTTTAACAATTTCATCAACCTGATTTTCAGTAGATTCAAATGCATTATTTTGAATAACAAAATCACTATGCATTATTTTAAAATCATCATCCAACTGATTTTTAATTCTATCATGAATAGATTGTTCTGTAGAGTTATCTCTTTTTATAATTCTTGAAATACGTTCAGAAAGTGGAGCGACAACTGTAATGACTAGGTCACAATCCTTATTTCCTCCGGTTTCAAACAAGATTGCTGTTTCTTTCATTACAAAAGGAAATTCTTGATGTTGTTTAAGCCAACTCTTAAAGTCTTCTTTAACAGCAGGATGCACAATTCGGTTTAAAGTATTCAGTTTTTCATTGTTATTGAAAACTTTTTCAGCCAATAGTGTTCGATTAATTTTTCCGTTATTGATGATTTCTTTTCCAAATTTATTCGCAATTGCTTGAATAATTTCAGTTTTATTCATCAATTTTTTAGCTTCTTCATCGGCAATATAAACCGGTATTCCTTTGGCTGCAAACATTTTGGCAACAGTTGTTTTTCCACTACCAATTCCACCAGTTAAACCAATTAATTTTGACATTTTTTATTTTTTAAAAAATAATTCCGGTATTGCTGATTCCGGTTTTCTTTTCAAAATTTGAACAAATACAAATGATTTTAAAAAACCAAATCCGTAACCATAAAACTGAATAAAAGTAGCAATTAAAGATAAAAACGCAATTTTTAGACTTTTGTTATCCCACCATGAATTTATAAAAAGCGAAACGAAATAAACTATAAATAATAAAATTGGTAAGTAGAAAGAAAAGAAAAGTAATCCTACAATAGAGCCAATAAATCCTAACATAAATAAAGTAGGAAAGAAAAACGTTAATTTAGCATATTCAGGATACCAACTGTTTAATATAGGTCTCGCCATTCCAAATTTATTAACTTGTATATAGAACTTTGACCAATCAATTCTTCTTTTGTGGTAAACATATGCATTAGCTATCAATTGAGTTTGAAATCCTAATTTCCACAAACGTATTGATAAATCGGGATCCTCGCCAGGATGAATGTATCCAAACCCTTTTGAAGCTTCAAATGCTCTTTTAGAAATTCCCATATTAAAACTTCTGGGTTGAAACTTTCCTATTTTTTCAGAGCCACCTCTAATTCCACCTGTTGTTAAAAAAGAAGTCATTACAAAATTAATTGCTTTTTGAATATCCGAAAAAGAATCTAAAGCCTTATCCGGTCCACCGAAACAATCCGTATAATTATGACTTAAAGCTGCATTTACCTCAGAAAGATAATGGTTAGGAATAATACAATCTGAATCAAAAATGATAAAATAATCCCCTTTTGCTTTTTGCATTCCATAATTTCTTGAATCACCAGGACCAGAATTTGCTTTAAAAAAGTAATGAATAGATAATTGTTCATTGTACTTTTCAACAATTGAATCGCATTTTATTGTTGAACCATCTTCAACTATAATTATTTCATAGGATTGGTTAAAATCTTGTTGAACTAAACTTTCTAAAAGTTCATCTACTTCATCAGGACGATTATAGACCGGAATGATAATTGAAAAATACATCTTATTGTTTTAACAAATATACGGCATAAAAAAAGCCACACAAATTGTGTGGCTTTAAAATTTAAAAACATAAAACTATTGTTTTACAATTTTAATTGTTTTTTGAATATTGTCTTCTGTTGTAATTTTCACTAAATAAGTACCAACTGACAATGAAGATAAATCAACTTGGCTTTCATTAGCATTAATTGTTTTTGAAAGCAATTCTTGACCTAATAAATTTGTCACATTTACATTTCTGATTGAAGTTGAATACGCTACATTCAAGATATCTTTAACCGGGTTTGGATACGCTCTAAAGTTATCCGCATCAAACGATGGAGTACTTAACGATTCACCACATAAAATTGTACGAACACGGTTTACATCAGCCGTTTCACAATTTTCATTTAAGTGGATGTAAAAACGAATTACACCAGTAACATCTGAGGTCCAAACTACAGGAGTTGTACCAAAAACAATTGGTGCAGAACCATCTTCATTACCGATAGTAATAAAATCAGTTGGAACTGAACTATTGAAAGAATAAGTTTGACCTGATGTAACATTCACATTAGAATATTCACCGGCCCATGCATTGTCAACAATTTGATTTGGAGTAGTACCATCACACGTTTGAGGTGTGTAAGTGGCTGCAGGGAATAATTCCCCGTCTAAACAGAATCCAGGTGAATTTTGAATAGTAAAACTCCATACCGGACAACCTACAGCAGTACCACCATCATTAAATGGAACGATTTGCCAATAGTAAGTAGTTCCAAATACTAAACCGGTAATTTCAACTGTAAGAGCATCTATAAATCCTAACAACACTAAATCATCCGGAGCTGTACCAAGATATACATTATAACCATCAGGAATTCCTCCTGTGGTTGGCTCTGTCCAAGTAAAAGTTGCACCTCCATCAATCAATTCAACATCTACTTGACCGTTAGTAGGAGCAACAACATCTGAACAACCAGGTATTTCATTTAACGTTATGAATTCAAATGGTCCAGTCCATAAACTAAATCCATCTCCTTCACAATTCGCTCTAACATAGAATGCATAAGCTGTACCAGGTACTAAATCTGTTACAACATAAGGGTTAACAACATTTGTAGCTGTTGGAGCTGTTGGCTCTCCACCACCTACTTCGCCAATATAAATATCCCAAGAAGTTTCAGCACATCCTGCATTCCAAGATAAAACTGCAGATGTTTGTGTAATTTCAGAAGCTGATAAATTTGAAGGTTGCGGACAAGCAACAGCGGCAGTAATCGTTACGTCATAATCCTCTGTTTCACCCCAACCATAAGAAATACATGGATCAATTGAAGCACCTGTAGTGTTCCATACGTCTCTTACTCTCATTCTGTGTGTACCTAGTGGTGGGTTACAAGCTAAAGTAATGGTGAAAGAAGCAGAGCCGTCAGCAGGAATTGAAGCAGTTGTAAAACCTACTCTTTCATTACTTTCAAATAAACCGTTATCATTGTAATCAATCCAAACGGCTATGTTTTGATTTCCAAATTCACCTACAGTAACATTTACAGTATAACTGTTTCCTGCTTGTAATTCTGCAGTATAATTTGGTTGACCTGTGTAATATGTATAAGAAGGTCCTCCTGGTTCAGCACCAGAGTTGTTTGCTAATGTAGTACCCGTAATTTCTATATTTGATATTAAATCTCCATCAACTGTTCCATCTGTATAAATTGGACTACAATAACATTGGTTACCTGGATTTAATCCAACCATAACTGGTGTACTTGTGCTACTTGAAGATGAAGGTCCACAAGTTACAATACACTGATAATACGTTACAGCATTTAGTGTTGCAGTATAAGTAGAATTTGTTGCTCCATCAATATTTGTAAAATCTACACCATTAGCGGATGATTGCCATTGATATGTAATTCCTGAGGCAGCAACATCATTTTGTAAACTCAAATTGAAGGAAATTCCGGCACAAACAGAAGCTACAGAAGAAACTGTATTTCCGGGAGCAGGGGTCCCTGTACAATCAGATGAAGCAGTAACTACTAATGTATAATCTTCAACCTGACCATAACCAGTTCCTAAACATGGATTCAAAAATTCAGTTGTTCCAAAAATCTTTTTTACTCTCATTCTGGTAGTTCCACCCAAAGCAGTAATTGGAACAACTAAATCTTGAGTGGCTTGAATTGCATCTAAACCGGTAGAATTTAGAATGGTTTGAGTAATCTCATAAGTCTCACCAGCATCAGCAAAATCATTATCTTGGTTCCAATCAACAAAAACTACAAAACGATTAGTGAAATTTCCGTCTGTATTACCTTTCAAGGTAATTGTATAGGTTTGTCCTGCCGAAACTGCACCCGAAACTTGAGTATAATCTTCATGTGGAGTAGCTCCAGCAACAACATTACTTGAAGGATTATTAATCCCGGCAAAGTTGACCAATGTAGTGGGTTCAGTAGCAAACTGAAAAGCCAATGGCCCACAATAAGGTGCAGGGAATTGGGCAAAAGCCAAATAACCGACCATCAAAAACAAATAAGTAATTTTTTTCATTTTTAGTTGTTTATTATTAATCCGGTAAAGGTAAAAAAAATACCCATAATTATTCAATTATGGGTATCATTTTTTATGTTAAATGTATTTATTCTTTTGTAAAGTATTCCATAACATCCTGACTTACACCCATGTTTGAAAAACCACCATCATTGTATAAATTTTGCAATGTTACTCGTTTGGTCAAATCAGAAAACATAGCTACGGTATAATTTGCACAATCTAAGGCAGTAGCATTTCCAAGTGGTGACATTTTATCTGCATAGGTAATAAAACCATCAAAACCTTTTACACCTTGACCGGCTGTTGTTGGTGTAGGTGATTGAGAAATGGTATTCACTCTTACTTTTTTATCTTTTCCAAAGAAATAACCAAAACTTCTAGCGATAGATTCTAAATATGCTTTATTATCTGCCATATCATTATAATCCGGAAAAACGCGTTGAGCAGCCATGTATGTTAATGCAACAATACTTCCCCATTCACTCATGGCATCTTTTTGATATAAAACTTGCATTACTTTGTGAAATGAAACGGCTGAAACATCCCATCCTTTTTGCGTAAAATCATAGTTTTGGTTAGTGTAATGATTTCCTTTTCTAACATTAACTGACATTCCAATTGAATGCAAAACAAAATCCAATTTACCACCAAGTATTTCTGTTGCTTTATCTACTAAATTCTCCAAATCTTCAAGTGATGTGGCATCAGCCGGAATAATTTGTGAACCTGTTTTTTCAGCTAATGTTTTAATACTTCCCATTCTCATGGCAATAGGAGCATTTGTTAATACAAACGTTCCTCCTTCTTCATGTACTCTTTCAGCTGTTTTCCATGCAATAGAATTTTCATCTAAAGCTCCAAAAATAATTCCTCTTTTACCTTTTAATAAATTATACATATTCTATGTTTTAAATTGATAAACGGTTCAAATATAAATAAAAAATTAGTTTAATAATGCCTTTGCATGATTAATAGCAGATTCTGAAACGCTTGAACCGGAAAGCATTTGTGCGATTTCCAACACACGTTCTTCATTGCTTAATTTTTTAATTTCAGTTTTGGTATTCAACTCATTATCTGATTTGTAAACCTTATAATGCATATCGCCTTTTGCTGCAATTTGAGGTAAATGTGATATAGCAAATAATTGCATTTTACCACTCATTTCTTTCATTATTTCTCCCATTTTATCAGCAATTTCTCCCGAAACACCTGTATCAATTTCATCCAAGATTAATGTGGGTAAATTTGTATAATTTGCTAAAATAGATTTAACTGCTAACATAATTCGAGACATTTCCCCACCGGAAGCAACTTTTTTCAGTAAGCCGAAATCAGAACCTTTATTGGTTGAAATGAGAAATTGGATGGTATCTTTTCCGTTTGAATAAAAAACATTAGTAGCCATAATTTTTAAATCAAATTGCACATTTGGCATACCTAATTGCACTAAAATTTTCACCAATAAATCATTCAACAAAGGAATACTATTCAACCTATTTTTATGAATTTTTGACGCTAATTCATTCAATTCCAAGGTACAATTTTCAATTGCATTAATTAAACTATCTTTTTGATTCTCAAGAGCTGTTACAGAAACCACTTTGTTCTGCAATTCATTTTGAATTTGTAATAGTTCTTCAACAGAAGTGACCTGATGCTTCTTTTGTAAACTATAAATTACTTGTAATTTTTGCTGGATATTTTCCAATTGAATAGGATCATGAATGACAGTTTCTGCCATTTGGTTCATTTCGGAAACTATGTCTTTGAGTTCAATGGTCAAACTATCTATTCTATTAAAAAGCTCAGAATATTCAATAGAAAAAGTACTAATCTTTTGAATAGCAGTTTTTACCTCTTTTAATTGAATTAACAAACCAAATTGTTCAGATTCTGCTATCGAAATTGATTTTTCAAATTGCTCTTTAATTAACTCCGCATGGGTTAATTTTTCTAAATCTGACTCAAGTTCAAGTTGCTCATTTTCAACCAACTTAGCTTCAACTAATTCATTGTATAAAAAAGAATTGTAATCTTGCTCTTTTAATGCAGAAGTTAACGAATTTTCTAGCTCTTCAAGTGATGTTTTTAATTTTCTATAGTCTTTTAGCTTTTGAGCATAATTTTCGAGTAGAACTCGATTATCTGCAATAGCATCAATTATGGCAAACTGAAAATTTTCTTCAGCTAATTCGCTCGTTTGATGTTGAGAGTGAATATCAATTAACATTTCTCCCAATAGTATTAATTCTGAAAGATTAACCGGACTATCATTAATAAATGCTCTTGATTTACCAGATGGAAGAATTTCTCTTCTAATGATTGTTTGTTCTTCATAATCTAAATCATTTGATTCAAAAAATGACCTTAATTGATATTTTGAAATCATAAAAACACCTTCAATCACACACTTTTCTTCTTTGTTTTTAAGACTCGATAAATCGGCTCTTTTTCCTAATATTAATCCTAGAGCACCAAGCAATATCGACTTACCGGCTCCTGTTTCACCGGTTATAATTGAAAATCCATCCGAAAAGGAAATGGATAATTCTTCAATTAAAGCGAAATTTTTAATGGTTAAGTGCGATAGCATTAACAAAAAAAGGTTTGATTATGAAAATTATTCTACTAAAAAATTAGTTTTTAATTTGACTCCATTTACTGGAATTTGTTGGTGAAACTCGATTTAAGTTATCCGTTAAATCTACCAAATCAACACTTGGTCCACCACTGAAAACGGATAAAATCTCATCCGATTTAGCATCAAAAAACACCCTAGTCAAATAGGCATTTGGTCTTATTTTATGAATTTTAAATAAAGTGATGAGAGCTTCTTTAATACTTTCTTTTCCTTTTTTCACATCATTAGCCATTACATCTAGACCATTTACATGGTATTCAAAAAAAGCTTGTCTAATCGGTTCAAATGTAGTTGACAACATATCATTTACTAAAAAATATCGGTTTTGTAAACCGTCAGCTTGAGCCCATCCTTTAAAACCTGAACCTTGAGCAAGATTTACAACATTTTGTGCTAAATCTAAATAAGGTGTACCACCTCCAATCTCAAATGAATCAGCATCGTAAGCTAAAATCATATAACTATAGAATGCAATAGTTGCTATTAAATTAGAATCAAATGAATTTGGATTATAATTTAAACTTTCAAATTCTAAATATCTAAAAACAAAATCTTTGTCATTAATATTCAAAATAGGAGTATTATATATAGAATTATAAACAGGTCTTGATGCTTGAACTTGTAATGTAGCCACAAACGTTGTGTTATTGACCTCAGAAACATTAATAAAAAAAGAACACTCTATTTGCTCGTTTTGTTCTACATTTTGAGTGGACCATTTTGTCTTATTGATAAATTCATTCAAAGATGTTTGTAAGGTTTTAAAAACCTGCATATTGACATTTGTAACTTGGTCGGTATTTACGGTTACAGTTGCGTTCAATTCTTGAGCTTTTCCTGTTAAAAGGAATGAAAAGAAAGTAAAGATTAAATATTTTTTCATGTTAAAACTGAATTTTATCCAAAATATCTTTTGCTACTTCTTCTTTTAATTTTAGTGGCATCGGATTGATTTGAAATGATTTATCAATAAATGTAATCTTATTGGTTGATTTTCCAAATCCTGCTCCTTCATCATTGAGTGAATTTAAAACAATCAAATCTAAGTTTTTTTTCTGAATTTTCAACTTAGCATGTTCAATTTCATTTTCAGTTTCTAAAGCAAAACCAATTAAAAATTGATTTTCCTTTTGTTGCCCTAATGACGTCAAAATATCTTTTGTTTTTTCTAATTCGATAGAAAAGGTCTCATCCGTTTTTTTAATTTTATGATTGGCCACTGATTTTGGTCGATAATCAGCAACAGCTGCTGCTGCAATTGCCACATCAACATCTTTGTAATACCTATGACATTCTTCATACATTTCTTCAGCGGTAGTTATTTTAATCAATTGCACATTTGAATGTTGAATGTTCAAATGTGAAGGACCACTAATTAAAATTACTTCTGCTCCTCGATTTGCAGCCTCCAAAGCTAAATCATACCCCATCTTTCCCGAAGAATGATTACCTATAAAACGTACAGGGTCTATTGGTTCGTATGTTGGCCCGGCTGTAATTAGAATTTTTTTTCCTTTTAATGGCAATTTACTACTTAAATCATCTTCTATAAACGCCAAAATATGTTCAGGTTCGGCCATTCTTCCTTCACCTGACAATCCGCTTGCAAGCTCACCCTTTTCAGCGGGAATCATAAGATTGCCAAAGAGTTTTAGTTTGTGGAAATTATCAATAGAAGTTGGGTGTTTATACATATCCAAGTCCATTGCAGGAGCAAAGTAAACAGGACATTTTGCAGAAAGATAAACCGCCATGAGTAAATTATCACAATTACCATTGGCCATTTTTGATAACGTATTAGCAGTTGCTGGAGCAATAATCATCAAATCAGCCCAAAGAGCTAATTCAACATGATTATTCCATAGCTCATTTTCTTCTTCTGAATAAAAAGTAGAAAAAACTGGTTTTTTTGAAAGTGTGGATAATGTAAGGGGGGTTACAAAATCTTTAGAGGCAGGTGTCATGACCACTTGGACATCAGCACCTGCCTTTATAAAAAGTCTAACCAAATTTGCAGTTTTATAAGCGGCTATTCCACCGGTAACTCCCAGCAGTATTTTTTTACCTTTTAAAACTGACATAGGTTTTATTTTGTAGTATCTCTGTGATAAATTTTACCCTCCAACCATTCTTGCACTGCAAGAGCGTGAGGTTTAGGTAACTTTTCATAGAATTTAGAAACTTCAATTTGCTCTTTGTTTTCAAATATTTCTTCTAAACTATCGTTATAAGTTGCAAACTCATCTAACTTCTCGATTAATTCTTTTTTTATCTCAGAGTTAATTTGGTTTGCTCTTTTCGCAATAATCGTAATTGCTTCATACACATTACCGGTATTTTCCTCTACAAGTCTTTTGTCATAGGTAATTGTGTTTACCGGTGCAGTTGTTTTCTTTAAATCCATGCTCTCTTCTATTTAGAATATTGTTGTAAATTTTCATTAATTTTCGTCATCAAATCGTCGGCTTTTTCAGTATATTCTTTTGTGTTGCTCATTCGAGAAAATTTTTCATACGCTTCTTTTGCATTAAGCAAACGTTCTTTAACCTTTTCTGGCACACTATTTATAGCCAAATGATATGCAGAATCAATTTTATAATACAAAGCTGCATCTCTGTAAGGAGTACCCGGATAATCTGTAATAAAATTATCCAACGCTATTAATGCAGACTTATAATCATAAATGGTATTATATTGTTTTGCAATTTCAAAAGCTTTCTTTTCAACTTTTTCTCTAAGTTCTTTTACTATTAAATTTGCATCAGACATGTAGGATGATTCGGGATAATTATCAATAAATGCTTGCATTTTATCAATTGCTTTATTTGTATCCGTTTGATCTAATGAATAAATAGGTGAGAGCTTTGAATAACAAAAAGCACCTAGATAAGCACACTCTTCTAATTTTTCACTTTTAGGATAAGAACTTGCAAAACTCTCAAACTGATATCCCGCTAAATAATATTGTTTAGTTTTATAATAACTTTGAGCATACATATAAAACATTTTTTCAGCTTGAGGTTTTCCTCTGTAAGAAGTAGCCATTTGCTCAAATAAACGAATAGCTTTATTGTATTTTCCGTTATTATACTTTTCTTCCGCGGCTGTGTATTTAACCCCCATATCCTCACTCTTAAGTGCTTTTTGATAAGGACTACAAGATATTAATAGTAAAAAAAGTAAAGACAACGTATAAAACTTATTCATTTGATGAATTTTAGTAATTGATTTTTGTGCCATATATGCATTAAAAATCGAATTGCAAATTTAGTTATTAATTACAGACTACAAAACATTTTTTTTATCATCTGAATTACGTGTAAAAAAACAAAAAGATGCTTAATTATAAGCATCTTTTATGTTTAGATTAACATTATTTTGCAGTTGGTGCAACGGGACTTACAAAATTTTTCATTTCATTGTCAAATAAATACAAACCTCCTTTATCATCACCAATCAAATTTATTTTATCAAGTATATATCTTGCATTGGCTTCCTCTTCAATTTGTTCAGCTACATACCATTGTAAAAAGTTGTGCGTAGCAAAATCTCTTTCATCCAATGTTATTCCAACTAAATCATTAATACTGTTTGACACTTTAATTTCATGTTCTAACAATTGTTTGAACAAAGCCTTATAATTAGACAAATCTAATTTAGGTTCTAAAGTAGCACCAACTCTAGCTTCTCCCCCTCTTTGGTTTACATATTTGATTAATTTCAACATGTGCATTCTTTCCTCATCAGATTGATTATACATAAAAGTTGAAATGCCTTCAAATCCTTGTACTTCTGCCCAAGAAGCCATGGCTAAATATACTTGAGACGAATCTCCTTCCATTTTTATTTGAGCATTTAATGCTTCTAATACTTTTTTCGATAACATATTCTTTTTTTTAATTTAATTATTTACTTTTTTTACAAATTGATATATTCTATTTGATAAATCTTCATTTACATTTACTAATGGTAACCGAACCACATTTTCACACAAACCTATTGATTTGAATACTTCTTTTATTCCTGCCGGATTGCCTTGTTCAAAAATCATATCTATTGCATCTGCAAGTTGATAATGTAATGTATATGCTTCATCTACCTTTCTATTCAAACCTAAGCGAACCATATCTGAAAATTGCTTTGGAAAACCTTCACCAATTACCGAAATAACCCCTGCTCCACCCGCTAAAACCATTGGTAAAGTTACCATATCATCACCGGAAATTATAAGAAAATCTTTGGGTTTATGTTGAATCAATTTCATCGCTTGAACAATATCACCTGCTGCTTCTTTAATGGCTACTATGTTTTTAAAATCATTCGCCAAACGAATTACGGTAGATGGCAACATATTACTAGATGTTCTACCGGGAACATTATATAAAATAATCGGTAAAGGCGATGCCTCTGCAATTGCCTTAAAATGCTGATAGATTCCTTCTTGAGATGGCTTGTTATAATAAGGTGATACCGAAAGTACGGCCACAAAATCATTTAAATTTCTTGTTTTTAATTCTTCTACAACTTGGTGAGTGTTGTTTCCTCCCACTCCTAAAACTAAAGGAAGTCGGTTATTGTTTGCTTTAATTATTGTTTGGATAACCAATTCCTTTTCTGCAGATGATAGGGTTGCACTTTCAGCTGTAGTACCTAAAACAACCAAATAGTCTATTCCGTTATCCACTTGAAAATTTACTATTCTGGTTAACGCTTCAGTATCTACAGAGAAATCTTTTTTGAACGGAGTAATAAGTGCTACACCCGTTCCAATTAATGATTGCATATTATATTTTGTTAAGTATTTTTAAATATTTAAATAATTCTTCTGTGAAAAGTTGATAATTTTCCACTTTTGTATCAATCATAAAATGATTTAATCTTTTATCAACTGAGGAAAAACCTACTTTAAAATTTGCTTTTGAGCTATGAGTTACAATTACCAATGGTGTTTTTTTCAAGTCATAATAGTTAATAAGTAAATCAAACGGTTGAGCTTTAAAGTACACCACATCTTCTTTATCAATATTTCCCATCCAAGAAACATCTTTTTTGCTAAAATGAGGATAATTAACTTCTTCCTTTTTTTTATACGCTTTTTTGTATGCTAAAACACTAATGTTTTCCGGCAAAAAACCATACTCAATTAATAATTTTATAAAATCATGTTTATGTTCAAAATAGGTTTCATCAATCAAAACACCAACTGTTTGAATTCGATTAGGCGAAATGTCGGTTGTAACATTTAATGCCTTTTTTTTAACGATTCTTTTTGCGGATAAATTCTTGAAAAACTTTAAAAACATTGTACCTTTACTTAAAATACAAATTTATTGAATTAAAGTCATTATTTAATGCGAAATCTTAAAAACAAAATCAATTTTATAAAACATTTAACCGTTTTTACTTTTTTGTTCTTTTTATTATTGGGTTGCAAAACTTCTTACCACAATTATAAAGTTGAAGGAAAACAAATTCCGATTGTAAATCTTCAAGAAGACAATTCATCTTTAGATGGATTTATTGCTCCTTATCGTTCACACATCAACAAAGATTTAGATAGTATTTTAGCCTATTGCCCGGAAACGTTAGATAAAAGCAAAGGTGAATGGCAAACCAATATTGGTAACTTTATGGCTGATGTTTGCATGAAAGAAAGCAATATAATATTTAAAAAACGTTACGGCAAATCAATTGATTTTTGTTTGCTTAATCATGGTGGAATTCGTTCTATCATTCCAAAAGGAAATGTAACTACCCGAACCGCATTTGAAGTCATGCCGTTTGAAAACAATATAGTTGTATTAGCCTTAAAAGGAAAAACCATACGCGAAATAGTCAATTATTTGTTGGTAGAAAAAAAACCACATCCTTTGAGTGGCATGGAATTAATTGTGGATAAACAACTTCAAATTAAATCGATTTCTATTCAAAACCAACTTTTAGAAGACGATAAAACATATTATGTGGCAACCTCTGACTATTTAGCAAATGGTGGTGATAATATGGTTTTTTTTAAAGAGAATATTCGGTTTTTTGATTTAGAATATAAAATCAGAAACTTGTTAATTGATTATTTCAAAAAAGTGGACACGATTGAAATTTCAACCAAGCCAAGAATAATTGTAGAATAATTTAGTAGATGAAAAGAAGAGATTTCCTTAAAAATACATTAGCAAGTTCAACATTAGTTGGTTTGGGTGGACTTTCTTTGAGTAGTTTTGACACACTTAAAACCAAAAAGCTTACTATTTTGCACACCAATGATGTGCACAGTCACATTGATGCTTTTTCGGCAAACCACCCAAAATATCCCGGAATGGGAGGAGTAGTTCAACGTGCAAAACTGATTGAACAAATTAAAAAAGAAAACCCAAATGTTTTGTTATTGGATGCCGGAGATAGTTTTCAAGGTACTCCCTACTATAATTATTATGGTGGAGAATTAGAATTCAAATTGATGTCAAAAATGGGTTATGAAGCAACAACCATTGGCAACCACGAATTCGATAATGGAATTGATGGATTAGCAGCACAAATGCAACATGCTAAATTTCAAATTTTATCTGCTAATTATGATTTTAAAAACACCATCATGCATCCTTTTGTAAAACCATACCATATTTTTATGAAAGACGGTATAAAAGTTGGCGTTTTTGGTTTAGGAGTTGAACTAGCAGGGCTAGTGGATAAAAAAATGTATAAAGAAACCGTTTTTTTAGATCCGGTTGAAATGTCAACTGATATGGTTCGCCTTTTGAAAAAAGTAGAAAAGTGTGATTTAATTATCTGTTTATCACATTTAGGATACGCTTATAAAAATGAACCCAATAAAATTTGCGACACAAAATTAGCTGAACTTACACAAGATATTGATTTAATTATTGGTGGTCACACACACACATTTTTAGATAAACCGGTAATTGTAAAAAATGCAATTGATAAAGAAGTCTTAATTAATCAAGTGGGATGTTTTGGTGTCAACTTGGGAAGAATAGATTTCTATTTTGATGATGATGCTTCTTTTACTGCCAAAGGAAAATCAATACTTGTATAGTTAATTGAGTATTTCTAAAGTGTCACAATGTTTTTTTCCGTTTTTTTGGATTCAACAAAAATGATAAATCGATAAAATGCGTAATAAGCAAAAGCATTTAAACTCATTGCAATCGGTCTGAAAATTTTTAAATCAATATAAAATTTTTCAATGAAAATGATAAAATGAAGCGTCACAAACGACAAAACACATATTAATAGCCAAGAACTTACCGCACTATCATTCATTATATAGGTAGAAAGTGCCAATCCTCCCAATAATGAAATTAAACTATTATGAACTATCATGATATAATACACTTTTTCATTTAACAAATCTGTATCAAAAAAGATATAGAAAAAAATTAAGAAAAAGGGAACTGAGGCCAAGATTACGGGGATAAAATCTTTTATTTTCATCACTTTTATGACATAATAAATATTAATTAATCGATGAAAAATAAATACTACTAAACCAATGAATATATAATAAAGATTATTCGGAATAAAGAGTACGTTTGTAATCAAAGAAGTGGTGATAGTTAAATAAAATAAAAGGTCATTTTTAACGGAACTTTTAAAATACAAAACCATTAAAACAATAGAAATTAATGGTTTAAACACATAAATCAAAGGTAAAATTCTGAAATATTCAGCAGTAACTTCTACTACAGCGACACATAAAAGTAGAATAGACCAAAACTTTAGATTTTTCATATTAACAAGATTAAAAATCTGCTACTAAAATTACTAATTTTTTAATGAATAATAATTTTATTTTTTATTAAAGTAAAGAAATAAAAAAAGTCAGGCAAAAAACCTGACTTTTCTTCACTATTTAATTTAGAATATTACTTAACTTCTTCAAAATCAACATCTTGTGTTTGATCGCCACTTGCATCAGCTTGTGGTTGAGCTTGTTGTGCACCTTGTCCTTCTGCTTGAGCTTTGTACATTTCTTCTGAAGCATTTTTCCAAGCTTCGTTGATTTTGTCTAATGCCGGCTGAATTACTGCTACATCTTTGGATTCAAAAGCTACTTTCAATTCGGTTAAAGCCGCTTCGATAGGTTGTTTATTAGCATCTGATAATTTATCACCAAACTCTTTTAATTGTTTTTCCGTTTGGAAAATCATACTGTCTGCTTCATTCAATTTATCAGCTTTTTCTTTAGCTAACTTATCTGACTCGGCATTGATTTCGGCTTCTTTTTTCATTCTTTCGATTTCTTCCGGTGTTAATCCTGAAGAAGCTTCGATACGAATATCATGTGATTTTCCGGTTCCTTTATCGGTTGCAGAAACTTTGATGATACCATTCGCATCAATATCAAACGTTACTTCAATTTGTGGTACACCTCTTGGAGCAGGCGGAATTCCATCTAAATGGAAACGGCCAATTGTTTTATTGTCATTTGCCATTGGTCTTTCACCTTGCAACACGTGAATTTCTACCGATGGTTGATTGTCTACTGCAGTTGAAAACACTTGTGATTTTTTAGTTGGAATAGTAGTATTAGCCTCAATTAATTTAGTCATCACACTACCCATTGTTTCAATACCTAGTGAAAGAGGTGTTACATCAAGCAATAATACATCTTTTACATCTCCTGTCAAAACTCCACCTTGAATAGCAGCACCAATAGCCACAACCTCATCCGGATTTACACCTTTGGATGGTTTTTTTCCAAAGAATTTTTCTACTTGCTCTTGTATAACCGGCATACGAGTTGAACCTCCTACCAAGATTACCTCATCAATATCAGAAGTGGATAATCCTGCATCTTTCAATGCTTTTGCAACCGGTTCCATAGAACGTTTTACTAAATTTTCAGCCAATTGCTCAAACTTCGCTCTCGTTAAGGTTTTTACTAAGTGTTTTGGTCCGCTAGCTGTAGCGGTTACATAAGGTAAGTTGATTTCTGTTTGCGTTGAAGAAGACAATTCAATCTTCGCTTTTTCAGCTGCTTCTTTCAAACGTTGTAAAGCCATTGGGTCTTTACGTAAATCTACCCCTTCTTCGCTGTTGAATTCATTTGCCAACCAATCAATGATTACTTGGTCAAAGTCGTCACCACCTAAGTGAGTATCTCCATTTGTAGATAATACTTCAAAAACTCCGTCCCCTAATTCAAGGACAGAAATATCAAATGTTCCTCCTCCTAAATCGTACACCGCAATTTTTTGATCTTTTCCGGCTTTATCCAAACCATAGGCCAAAGCTGCAGCAGTAGGCTCGTTGATGATTCGCATTACTTTTAAACCTGCAATCTCACCCGCTTCTTTAGTAGCTTGACGTTGTGCATCATTAAAGTATGCAGGAACAGTGATTACCGCTTCTGAAACGGTTTGCCCTAAATAATCCTCAGCAGTTTTTTTCATTTTTTGAAGCGTCATGGCAGACAATTCTTGTGGAGTGTATAAACGACCGTCAATATCTACACGAGGCGTATCGTTATCACCTTTTACCACTTTATATGCAACATTTCCAGCCTCTTTTGCACTTTCAGAATATTTATTTCCCATAAAGCGTTTGATAGACGCAATGGTTTTTGTTGGATTAGTCACTGCTTGTCTCTTAGCAGGATCACCTACTTTAATTTCACCACCTTCAACAAATGCAATTACTGATGGAGTTGTTCTTTTTCCCTCTGCATTTGCTATTACTACCGGTTCTCCACCTTCCATTACAGAAACGCATGAGTTGGTAGTTCCTAAATCGATTCCAATTATTTTGCCCATAATTATAAATTTGTATGCTTGTTTTTAATTTCGTTTTGTTAAACTTACAACCCTAAATGACAAGTATTATGCCAAGGCCAAAAACAAATAAAAATGTCATATTTTGACTGACGAATCAGAAAAAATATGACATTATGACATTTTTCAAGCTTTACTCTACCAAAAACAACGCATTGCTAAATAATAAATTACCGTTTTCCCAAAAACCTCTGAACAACGGATTATCAATCATGTAAATCACTTTTCCTTGTCCGTAATTATCAATAGCAAAAGTTACCGTTTCTTCTAATGACTTTTTCAATTTATATCCAATAAAACCGGAACTTTGATAATTTTTGGGGACATAAATAATATTTTGAGCTCCTTTCAGTAATTTATACTTGTTTTCAGAAGTTTTCAAACTATAATATTGTTCTCCTAATCCATACGATAAAGGATGTGTTTTGTCTAATTTATTTTCAACAATTGCACCAGGAACAAATGAAGATATTGATCTTCTTTCTGCATTTTCAACTTCTAAAAACCGATCGGCAAGTTCTTGTTCTTCCAATATTTTTTGAGCTTGCGTTTTTTCGTCTTCGGTGGCAAACTTTGTCAAATGAAATCCCTCTCTATCTTCAAATTGGGAAACTGCACCGCCAATGGCTATCACTTTTCCACCTCTTGCAATAAATTCTTCAATTGTTTTCTTTTGGTTGTCTGAAAAAGAATACCATCCTTCCGGTAAAATTAAGGTAGTATATTCTGCTAAATTAACGCGACTAAAATTTTGTACATCAACAATACTAGTTGGATATTCAACCACTTGGTCCAAATAAAACCAAACTTGTCCAAAATCAATGTTACTCACTCCACTACCACTTAATACCATCACTTTTGGAGCTTTTAACAAAGGATAATTTTCACCTCCTAAATCGCCACCACTTTTTGCCATTCCGGTTTCTAATACTTTATAATCGGTCTTTTCAACAATCAAAGCTGCAACTGATTTTTCAAAATTGTCAACTTTACTATTATCCCCTTTGGTCACAATTAATCCGCCACGTTGAATCACAACATCACCAAAAGTGACTTCCTTTGAAGCATATCTAACTTTAATATTATTTTGATGTAAAAGACTCAATACTCTTGCTGAAGAACGATTATTCCAAGGTAAGTAATACGCATAAACATTATTCGATTTTTCAGGATTAATAACTGACACTTTTGATTTCATTTTGAAAGCTACTTTACCTTTTAAAGCATAACTTTCAATTCCATATGCATGAGGAAGCGACCAGGCAGTAATATCATAAGAAAGACTATCCGATAATTTATGGTGAGGCTCAAATAAAACCTGAGTCAAAACTGCTCTAGGTTGGTCAACCGAAATAATAATATCATTGGGTTCAACTGAAAATACTTTTTCAGCATTTGACTGATAATGATAACCGGTAAGTTTTTTTGATTCATCAGCAAAAGAAGCCTCAATACGATTTCGATTCAATAGTTTTAGAAGTTCTGCATTTTTTGGATGATCTTTTACAATATAGGTTTGGTACTTTCCTTTTGGTTTAGTGCGACTGTCTTTGAAAAAATTTCTAAATTCTTTTGTCAATATTTCTTTTTGTACATACGATAATTCAACTACAGCCAAAATTGCTTTGGTGTGATGTTCCAAACGATCTTTTATGGTTAAAACATCGCCATTTTTCATCGTGACTGCTCTTCCTGCACCAATTCCACCTTGTTCATATGTCATTCCAACTGCACCATTATAGCAAGGATACGTATCTCCATAGCTTGGATAAAATAAATCAAATCGCTCACCGGAATAATACATCCATCCCTCTTTGTCAAACTTTTTAGCAGTAAGTTCTCCAATTTTTTTGTGAAAATCTCTCTGAAAAGGAGAAATTTGCTCATGATAAGGCTCAGCAGCCGGTGGAAAAAAATAAGGTTCATTGTATCCCATTTCATGCACATCGGCATGCACCATTGGCATCCATTGATGGTATAAATCCATTCTCAACTGAGTCTCACGTTGGGTTTGCCAAGCCCAATCTCTGTTCAAATCATACACATAATGATTTTGTCTGCCACCCGGCCATGGTTCCATATGCTCACGATCGTAAAGTCCGGGATGTGTTTTTGAACCGGAAACATCTCGTAACCAACTCGCATATCTGGAAAAACCATCCGGATTTAAACATGGATCTAAAATAACCACAATATCTTCCAACCACTTTTTGGTTTCTTTATTATTTGGATTTACTAACTCAAATGCAACTAATAAAGCACTTTCAATTGCTCCGATTTCATTTCCGTGTACATTAAAACTTAACCATACAACAGCTTTTGATTTACTGTTATTTTTAGTTGGAAATAATCCGATTTCATGTAAATGATTTCTTCGAATTTCCTCTAAATTTTTCAAGTTTTCAGGAGTGGAAATATAATAGGCATTCAGATTTCTTTCCTGAGTGGTTTCACCGTATTTTTCATGTTTTATCCAGTCCGATTCTTTGACCAATTGCTGAAAATAAGCCTCAACTTGATGATAATGAGAAACCTGTTTTCCGTAATTAGGAAGAAATTCATAGGGTGATTTTGGCTGTGCAAAAGAAAATGTTATGGTAAACAGTAAAATGGCAACTAAATATCGATTCATTATTGTTATTTTAAAAATCAAATATAGATTAATTTTTTTACGCTTTAACGATAGTAAAAGTTAAGAATTACTAAAAATCGATCTACTCAAAAATCCTTTGTTATGAATCATAAACAAAATCTTATATTTGCCTTACTCAAACGTTTTAGTTATGGAAGAATGTATTTCTGTTTTTGATATGTTAAAAATTGGAGTTGGTCCATCTAGTTCGCACACACTCGGACCGTGGCGAGCTGCCGAACGCTTTTTAGCCGAATGCAGAGAAAAAAATATTCTGAATCAAGCTATTCGAGTCAAAGTTGATTTATACGGTTCGCTTTCTTTAACAGGAAAAGGTCATGCCACTGATTATGCCGTGATGTTAGGATTGAGTGGTCAAGACCCGGAAACTATTCCGGTGGCTAGTATTGACGGAATTGTTCAATCGATCAAAACGAACAAAAAAATCAATTTAGGAAATGAAATTCAACTTGATTTTGAGGTTGAAAAAGATATCGTGTTCAACAAAAACTTTTTGTCTTTTCATGCCAATGGGTTGACTTTTACATTATTTACAGCTAATAAAGAATTTAGCGAAACCTACTACTCTATCGGTGGCGGATTTGTGGTTAAAGAAGAACGTACGAATGCTAAAAAGAAAATTCAGATAAAATGTGCTTTCCCTTTTCCGATTGAAAAAGCAGATGAATTATTAGAGTATTGCAAAAAAGAAAACAAATCGATTTCCGAAATTGTGTATGAAAATGAAAAATCGATGCGTTCCGAAGAAGAAATTCACCATGAATTGATGCGAATTTGGCATACGATGTTGGAATGCATCTATATCGGTTGTCATTCTGAAGGCATTCTACCCGGCGGATTGAATGTGCGACGACGAGCGTATGATATGCATTTAGGATTAAAAGGCGAACTTCCTTATTCTACTCCACAAGAATGGTTGGAAACCATCCGAAAAACAGAAGTGAAATTTCGTCAAATTCTAAAATGGGTAAGCTGTTTTGCCTTGGCTGTGAATGAAGTAAATGCTGCTTTGGGAAGAGTTGTGACTGCTCCTACCAATGGAAGTGCCGGCGTTATTCCAGCCGTTTTAATGTATTATTTAGTGATTGAAAACCACAATGCCGGTGAAAAAGAAATCAAACAATTTTTATTGGTTGCCGGAGAAATTGGCAGTATCTTCAAAAAAGGAGCTACAATTTCTGCCGCTATGGGTGGTTGTCAAGCTGAAATTGGCGTATCTAGTGCCATGGCAGCCGGAGCCTTGTGTGAATTAATGGGTGGAACACCCGCTCAGGTGACGATGGCTGCCGAAATTGCGATGGAACATCATTTGGGAATGACCTGCGACCCGATTGGTGGATTGGTTCAAATTCCTTGTATCGAACGCAATACGATGGGGGCAATTAAAGCGATTAATGCCGCTGAACTGGCCTTAGAAACCGATGCCAATAATGCGAAAGTTCCGTTAGATAAAGTAATCAACACCATGTGGGAAACCGCCAAAGACATGAACTCCAAATACAAAGAAACGAGTGAAGGTGGATTGGCAGTTGGGGTAAACTTGGCCGATTGTTAATTAAAACTCAAAACTCATACTTGTCGTAATAAAGAAATTATCTTCAACCAGTTGATTATCTTTGATAAAAATAGCTTCTTGTGATTTTAACCAACGGGCTTCCGTTCGGATTTTTAGACTTTTAGTGGGTAAAAAATCGATATTAAAAGAATTTCCAAAGGTTTTAAAGGCTATATCATTTACATTTATGATAACATTGTTTTCATCTTGATAATATTCCGTTCGAAAAGCAGTTTGCCATTTCGAATTGAAGGTATATTGAGCAATAAAAACCGGACTGAACCATTTTTCATAATTGTTACCAACACTTGATTTTTGCATTCCAGCATCAAAACCGACAATGGTTCGCCAATTCTCATTCCATTGATAATCAAAAAACAAATTACTGAAATAACGAGTTCGTAACCCAAATTCGGTTGGTTCATCACCTATAAAAGTACTCCAATTTAAGACTGCTTTTTCGGTAGGTTTATATATAATCTGAGAACCAAAAGCCGGAAGAGCAGATTTGTCAGGTTTGGAAATTCGTTGCCAACCATTGGTGAAAAGTGTGGCGAAAATCCATTTATCATTTGGTTGAAATTGGTATTTTATACCGGTCATAAAATAAGGTGAATTTTCGGCCAATACCGATCGGGTTACTGTTAAATTTGAAGCTGATATGGCCGTTTCAAAACCTATGTAGCTGGGCATAATTCCCATTTCAATAGCGTGCTTTCTTTTCTTATCTAAATAAATTCCAACTATAGCCTCGCTAACCCATTTTACATCTTCCGCAGCATAATTATCTTCTACATATGTGCCGGCGTGAAGAGCAAAGGACGCATAAACATTTTCATAACTTGCTTTTACTCGCAACAACGCATTATTGATGTTGAATTCGTTGTGTCGATTGTAATTATACATAAAAGGCAGCTTTTGATTTTCTGTTGGTGTATTAAAATCATAGGCATAATAACTTTCTATAAATCCGGAAAAATCTATATTTAGCGAATCATTTTTTTGTGCCTTTCCTGACAAAGAAAAAACCAAAAGTATAAGTAAATTAAAATGCCAAATCTTCTTCATCAATTTTTTTTAAAAATAAATAAAACAAAGGCATAAAGCTTACCGCCGCCTCGTATCCAAAATACACACCACTTTCCAACCATCATTTTCTTTAAACAATTGAAAAGAATTCACTCCGGAATGGCTTAATTTATCATTCACATAAAATTCGTACGGCGTCCAAACATGTGCCATTGAACCGTCAACTTGAACTTTGAAGCTTAGAATTTTTTCTTCAAATTTCATGGATAATGGAATTGCTGCGATGGATTTAAAAAAATCCGATGCTTTTTGAATTGAAAATTTAGGTCCTTTTTCCGATTCAGAAATAGAATGTAAAACCAAATTTTCCGAACACACCTTTTTCAAAGCAACGGAATCCCTTTGGTGAAAAGCGTTAAAAAATTTTCCAATTGTGAGTTGAATTTCAGAGTCTTGAGCGAAAAAAACTTGATTAATCAATATGATTACAAATACTAATACTTTTTTCATTAGCTAATTAATGGGTTAACCAATACATTACAAAGAAAGAGATAATCCCCGCAATGTAGCCTGCTACTGCCAATGGTGTTATTTTCTTTAAATACCATAAAAAGGTAATTTTTTCTTTTTCCATCACTGCAATTCCTGCCGCAGAGCCAATAATCAACATACTACCACCAGTTCCTGCACAAAGTGCCATTAAATCCCACAACGAACTGTCAATCGGGTATTCTGAAAGCGGAAACATAGCCTGAGAAGCGGCTACCAAACTACCATTATCTACTATTGATGATAATACACCTATCAGTATAATCATCAAGTCAACACTTGGAAGATTTTTTAATAAATAATCGGCAAAATTGCCTAATATCCCTGTGTCTTGCAAGGCATAAACCATTAATAAAATTCCCATAAAATACAAAATTGAACTTATATCAACTTTGGTTAAAGCATGAGCTACCGAATAAGAATCTTTAACCGCTTGAGGTTTATCTCTGTGATAAATCAATGAAACAAGTGCTACAAAACCTAAAGCAATTAAAACCCCAATAAAGGGTGGTAAACCTGTTACCGATTTTATAACAGGAACCATAATTAAGCCAAAAGCTCCTGCCAATAAAACACTCAAACTTCCTCTCATTTTTTCTTCTTGGATAACCTCAGCCATTGACAATTGTACTCGAAGTGCAGCAAAACCACGCATTCGAAAACTTGCAATGATTAAAGGAATAAGAATAACAAAAATTGAAGGTATAAATAATACTTTAACAATTCCTAATGCACTGACTTGTCCACCAATCCATAACAAGGTGGTAGTAACATCTCCAATCGGACTAAAAGCACCACCAGCGTTTGCAGCAATTACAACAATACCTGCCAAGGTCATTCGCACTTCCCCTTTTGGCATTAATTTTTTTAGAAGAGTTATCATAATAATAGCTGTAGCTAAATTATCTAACAAAGCAGACATAAAAAAAGTAACTCCTCCAACTATCCAAAGTAGCTTTAGTACAGATTTTGTTCTTATTCGATGAGTAATTACTGAAAATCCTTTGTGTAAATCAATCAATTCAACAATGGTCATTGCACCTAATAAAAAAATTAAAAGACCCGCAATTTCTCCAAAATGAAGTGATAGTTTTTCAGAAAGCATGCTTTGTTCACCCTCATAAAGTAATGCAAAGGAAACCCAGCACAAAGAACCAGTAAGAATAGCTGTTATCGTTTTATTAACTTTTAAAGCTGATTCAAAAATAACAAAGAAATACCCCAAAACGGCTATAGTAAGAACTGCAAAAATCATAATTCATCCATATTTAATTAAACGCAAAAGTAAATATAATAAAATGTTTTTTTTATTCTTTATCATAATAAATTAAGCTTATCACAAACATTCCTTACATTTGTGAATCATTAATTAAAATTCTAAAAAGATGTCAACAGCAAAAAAAGATTACAAACGAATTACAACCAAATCTTTATTTGATATGAAAGCCAATGGAGAAAAGATTTCCATGCTTACGGCTTATGATTATACAATGGCAAAAATTGTAGATGCTGCCGGTGTTGACGTGATTTTAGTAGGTGATTCTGCCAGTAATGTAATGGCGGGACACGAAACAACTTTACCCATCACATTAGATCAAATGATTTACCATGCGAGTAGTGTGGTACGAGCGTGTGAACGTGCGTTAGTTGTTGTTGATTTACCTTTCGGAACTTATCAATCTGACCCGAAAGAAGCCTTGCGTTCTGCCATTCGTATTATGAAAGAAAGTGGCGGACATGCCGTAAAATTAGAAGGAGGAAGCGAAATCAAAGAATCCATCAAAAAAATATTAAATGCCGGTATTCCCGTGATGGGACATTTGGGTCTAACTCCTCAATCCATCTATAAATTTGGAACTTATACCGTTCGTGCGAAAGAAGAAGCAGAAGCGGAAAAATTAGTGGAAGACGCCAAGTTGTTAGAACGAATTGGTTGTTTTGCTTTGGTTTTGGAAAAAATTCCGGCCAAATTAGCTCAAAAAGTGGCTGAAAGTATTTCAATTCCGGTAATAGGTATTGGTGCCGGAAGTGGTGTGGACGGTCAAGTGTTAGTGCTTCACGATATGATTGGCATGACACATGAATTTAGTCCGAGATTCCTCAGAAGATACATGAATTTATATGAAGACATGACAAAAGCCATCGGACAATATGTAACCGATGTAAAAGCATTGGATTTTCCAAATGCGAATGAACAGTATTAATGTGGCAATGTGTCGTTGAGAAAATTTGTGGATGAAAATACTTACTACAAAAGATAATTTACAAATTCTTCATGAGGATAATCATCTGATTGTAGTGAATAAACGTGTCGGCGATATAGCTCAAGGCGACAATTCAGGCGACAAACCCCTACCCGACATCGTCAAAGAATACCTCAAAGAAAAATACAACAAACCCGGTGATGTATTTTTAGGTGTTGTTCATCGGCTTGATCGACCAACAACCGGTATTGTTGTGTTTGCTAAAACGAGTAAAGCACTCACCCGAATGAATGATTTGTTCAGTTCGCGTGAAACACAAAAAACCTATTGGGCAGTGGTCAAAAATAAACCACCAAAAGAAGAAGATACACTCGTTCATTACATCAAAAGAAATCAACAAAACAATACGTCTAAAGCTCATTCCAAAGAAGTTCCGGATAGTAAAAAAGCGAGTTTGCATTATACAATTATTGCAGAATTAGACAATTATTTTGCTCTGGAAATCGAACTGCACACCGGAAGACATCACCAAATTAGAGCCCAATTGCAAGCAATCGGATGTTCAATTAAAGGCGATTTGAAATATGGTTTTGATCGAAGCAATCCGGATGGTGGCATTCATCTTCACGCTCGAAAACTTTGTTTTATTCATCCGGTTTCAAAAAAAGCATTAACCATTGTTGCACCTGTTCCAAAAGACGTTATTTGGAACGCCATTGAAATCTAAGTACTTTTTTACGTTTATTTGTAGGGTAATATCGCTTTCAATTGTTATACAAACAAACTTTATATTATGAAAAAACTAGTCGTCTTATTATTAGTAGCCATGAATATATCATCTTTTGCTCAAGAACACTTTGCAGGAATTGGTACTTCAAGAAGAATCAGTTTGTTAAATGGGACATTCAATCCTGCTGAGTTAGCCAATCTAACTTCTAAAGTAGATGTTCAATTTTTTGCTACTAGTTTTAATGTTTCCAATAATAAAATTGGTTTTAGTGACTTAACTGGTAATGAAGATTTTGAAAACTTATTATTTAGAGGAAATGAACCTGTAAACATGCGTTTTGATGCTGAAATTTTGGGTCCGGGTGTAGCGTTTAGAATAAAAAAATGGGGATTTGGAATAGCTTCAAAAGCATATGCAAAGTTCAATTTAGTAGATATTGATGTAAATATTGGTGATGCCATTGCCAATGATGGTGTAAACTCATTGTTGAATACCACAACCTTAAATAGAGACAATAATCAGCGTCTTATCGGAACCTCTTATGGCGAATTGGCTTTTAGCGTAGCCAGAACTTTATGGGAAACTGAAAAATACAAATTTAATGGCGGAGCAACCTTTAAATTATTATTTCCCGGTTCATATGCCAACTTTGGTACCGAACAATTTAATGGAACCATTACTACCACTGGAGGTAATTCTTTTTTATCAGACGCATCTGCAAGTCTAAATTTTTCTTATTCAGGAAATTTAGCAAATGATTATTCTAACTTTGATGATTATTCAAATTCTATTTTCGGGGGATTAAATGGAATGGCTACAGATATTGGTGCTTCCTTTACTATCAAAGACAGTTTAGATGGTTACAAACTGAATACAGGAATTTCTGTAAGAAACATGGGGAAGATGACTTTTAGTGACTCCAATAATTCAAGTACCAATTATACACTTTCAATTCCGGCAAATGAAAGTTTGGATTTAAATCAATTTGATGGTATAAACAGTATTAGAGATGTTGAACAAATACTATTAGACAGTGGATATTTGACTTCCACTACCCAAAATCGTGATTTTAGGGTTAAGTTACCAACTGTTATCAACTTATATGCAGATGTAAAAATTGTTCCAAGCTTTTACACTTCGGTTTTTATACAGCAAAAATTAAATGATGATACTAAAAATGACCAAATTACCGCTCAAAATATTTTAACGCTAACTCCACGATTTTCATTGAAAAATTTTGAAGTATTTACACCACTTTCACAAACAGAAATTGCAGGATTTAATGCAGGATTTGGTTTAAGAGCCTATGGGTTTTTCGTCGGCTCTGGCTCAGTTGTCACTGCACTGATAAAGGATAGTAAACAAGCAGATTTTTATTTTGGTTATCGATTGGGATTAGGAAAAATATAATTTATATATTTGAATTCATTCCCAAAAATATTAAAATGAGTTCACTCTCATCTGTTGAAAAAAGAAAAGCATTACTAAAAAAATTATTAGTTTCGATTCAAAAAAGAGAATCAGAGATTTGGAATGCTCTTCAAAAAGATTTCGGAAAACCCACTTTTGAAGGTTTCTTAACAGAAACCAATTATGTAATTTCTGATTTAAAATACACCATTTCCCATTTGAAAAGTTGGAGTAAACCCAAAAGAGTTTGGCCATCTATTCTAAATCTTCCTTCTTCTGAATTTATTTATAAAGAACCGTATGGAAGAGTTTTAATTATTTCGCCATGGAATTATCCGTTTCAACTGGCCATTAGTCCTCTTGTCGCAGCAATTGCAGCCGGAAATTCAGTGGTAGTTAAACCTTCTGAACTAACCTTTCATACATCACAAATCATAACTAAAATTGTGGAAGACGTATTTGATGTAAAAGAAGCTGTTGTGGTTCATGGCGGTGCAGAATTTACTCAAACTTTGTTATCCCAACGTTGGGATTATATCTTTTTTACAGGTAGTGTTGCTGTAGGGAAAATTGTAGCAGAAGCCGCAGCAAAAAATTTAACTCCGGTAACCTTAGAATTGGGTGGAAAAAATCCGTGCATTATTGGTGAAGGTGCCGATTTAAAAATTGCCGCTAAACGAATTGTTTGGGGAAAATTTGTTAATGCCGGACAAACGTGTATTGCTCCTGATTATATATTAATTCAAGCCAAAGAGAAATACAATTTTGTTGAATTGCTCAAACAAGAAATTATACTTGCTTATGGTGAAAATCCACAAGAATCAAAAGATTTAGCCAGCATTGTAAATGCCCGGCATTGGAAAAGATTAACAGAATTAATTGACCCGACCAAAGTAATATTTGGAGGTCAAACAGATGAATTACAAAACTATATAAGCCCTACAATTATTGACGAACCAGAATTGGAAAGTCAATTGATGAAAGACGAAATTTTTGGACCTTTACTTCCAATTATTTCCTATCATGACGAAAATGACTTACATAAAATCATTCGCCGATATGAAAAGTCTTTAGCTCTTTATGTTTTTTCAAACGATAAAAAATGGGCTGAAAGAATGATCACTACTTTTTCTTTTGGAGGAGGTTGTGTAAATGATTGCATGATTCAATTTGTAAACAAGCGTTTACCTTTTGGAGGTGTTGGTCATAGTGGCATTGGAGCGTATCATGGAAAACTAGGTTTTGATACTTTTTCACATCACAAAGCAATTGTAAAAAAACCAACATGGGGAGACAATCCTATACGCTATGCTCCTTATAAAAATAAACTAAAATGGGTAAAAAAAATAATTAACTGGCTGTAAAAAAATATGTAATAATGTATAAAACAAATGATACTTTAAACGACGCCCTAATTAAAGGATATGATCTAGATTTTGGGATTGTTTTTGAAAAAGCTTTCGAAAATTATAAAAAAATTGCCTTGTTAGCAGGTGTAACCATCATTCTATTGGTTATTTTATTTTTAGCTTTGGTAGGAACAATTATTGGTTCACTAGTTGGAATAAATAGTTTAACAGAATCCTTAACAGATTTTTCAATTTTCAATTTTGGGATTGAATATGTCTTGTTATATGTTGGTATAATGGTACTTTTCTCTGCTTTATTGAGTCCGATTGGTGCCGGATTTTTAAAAATGGCACATTTAGCTGAAAACAATCAAGATTTCTCAATCGGTACTGTATTTGATTATTTCAAGACAGCCTACTTCAAAGAATTATTTTTTTCTACATTGATTGTTTCTATTGTTAATTTAGGCATTTCTACCCTTTTAGAATATTTTGCTATTCCAATTTTAGGGAGTATTATATCATATGTGATAGCTTTTTTTACTATTTTTATGGTACCACTTATAATTTTTTGTAATTTAAATGCAATTGAAGCTATTCAGTCGAGTGCTAAACTAGCTTTAAAACAACCTCTGATTATTATTGGATTAGCAATTATAGGTTTTTTTGCAATAATGATTGGTCTAATTGGTTTTTGTATTGGTATCTTTTTCACTTTACCTTTTTGGTATTCTTTAAATTATACCATTTATAATCAAGCAGTTCCTATTGATAAAACTTCAGAAATTGAAGAAATCGGATCCTTTTTAGAATAGTTCATGAAATGTTGAAATAAAAAAAGAGTTGTAAGTAGAATGCAACTCTTTTTTTTTATTTTTATAAACCAAATAAAACAAACAAATGCCCTTTATTGAACTATTGAAATTTATTTTTCAACTTAAATACACTTGTATAGTTTCTCAACTGTATCCAAATTTTGTCCCATCAATTTCTTTAAAATTTTTAAACATATCTGATTATATGATGAATTTTGCAATGTTAACATTGCTTTTTCTGCTAATTGGCATCATGATATTAATATTGAACAAAAGAAAAACATCAATTATAGACAGCATAAAGACAGATTTTTCAGACATCAAAAATGATGTTTATTTATATCGCCTATATTTTTTATTTTTCGGAATTTTAATACCTACATGTGATATTGTTTTTGAGCTATTCAATATCAGAAGTTATTCCCTTTTACTTCAAAGTTTTGCATTTGGTTCAGTATTTTTATGTATCTATTTTTTAAGCTATAAAATTAAATCCATTGAAAGAAATTTAGCAGCAATATTTACATTTATGTATATTGTATTTTCTATTTTAGTATTAATTAATTTCTTTTCAAAACCATTCGAATTAGTTACCTATTCAGGGGTTTTAATCCTAATTCTCTTTTCATATAATGTTTTCAATAACTATAAATTCTATTTAGGATTTATTTTGATTATTACTCTTTTATTCACTTTAACCACATTATTTCAACAAATTTCAACCAATATTGGAGTAATTACATTGGTTTATTGTTTATTGATCATTGTAATCAATCAAATGAAACATTATGCCTTAATCAATAATAAAGAAAAGTTTTATTTTACAAAGGAAATTGTAAACAAAGGAAATTCATTAGTAATAGCAACAAAAAAGAATGGAGAACTAACCTATTGCAGTGAAAATGTAAAACATATTTTAGGCTATTCAGTTGAAGATGTGCTTGGTATGGGATTCTGGAAACTCACTGAAGATCCTGAGTTTGTGGGTGAGGCCTATCATAATGATTATCAAAGAGACCGTATTTATAAAAGAAAATTAAAATGTAAAAATGGAAAATATAAATATATTCAATGGGTTGATAAAGAATTTGGGAAAGACTTATTTGTTGGAATTGGTATCGACGTAACAGAACAAATAAAGATTGAAAACCAATATAAAAATTTAGTTGAAACGGCTACCGATTTAATTTTTGAAACTAATCAAGAAGGAAAATTTTTATTCATCAATTCATTTACTAGCGAATTGTTAGATTACAAAATGAAAGAGCTGATGAACTTGTATTTTGGAGAATTAGTGAGAGAAGATTTTCGAGAAAAAATTATAAACTTTTACACTAAAGACCTGAGGGAACTAGCCGATAATCTACCCCTTATGGAATTTCCAATTCTGAAAAAAAATGGAGAAGAAGTATGGATTTCCCAAAAAGTGACAATCAAACGAGATGAAAATGGCAAAATTATAGGTTATACAGGTATTGCAAGAGATATCACATTAATTAGAAGTTTAGAAATTGAAAGAAGCTCAAGACAAGAAAAAATTAAAAAATACAATAATGCACTTTCCAAACTCTCAACAACCAGTTTTGCGATATTTGATGATATTACACCTGTTATTAAATTAATTTTTGAAAATGTAGCAAAAGCATCCGGAATTAATAGAATCAGTTTTTGGAATTATTATCCGGACAGTATTCATTGCAGAGATTTATATGAACTTGATATAGATAAACATAGTAATCATTTGATATTGTATAAAAAAGATCTTCCTATTTATTTTGATTCTATAGAAAAAGAGGAAATTATTGTAGCTTCTGATGTGATGAAACAAAAAGAAACATCTGAATTTGTAGATAATTATTTTAATGAACACAATATTAAATCATTATTGGATTATCCTGTTTTTATTGATGGAAAATTACATGGAATCATTTGCTTTGAAACTACAAATAAAAAAAGATATTGGGACAATGAAGACATTAACTTTACCCGTTCTGTATCTGAAATTATAACATTAGGATTCGAAACGATAAAAAGAAAACAAATAGAAGAAAATTTAGTTTATAAAAGTGATTTATTAACTGCAGTAACCAAAATTTCTGAAAAAATATTAGTTTCAAAAGACACATTTAAAGACTTTGATGATATTCTTGCTACACTCGGAAAAGCTACTAAAGCAGATAGAGCTTATTATTTTGAAGCTATAGAAGAAAAAAGAATCATTTCCCAAAAATTTGAATGGGTTAGGGGTCAAATAGAACCTCAATTAGAAAACCCAGAATTACAAAACGTTCCATATGAAATATTCTTGGATATTGTTATCCCATTAAAATCAAGTAAAGTCTATAATAAACTTGTTAAAAATATGTTTGAGAGTGATTTCAAAGAATTGATGAAATCACAAGAAATTTTATCTGTTTTAATTTTTCCTATTCATGTAAAAAATATTTTAGTAGGTGCTATTGGTTTTGATGATTGTACAACTGAAAGAATTTGGACAGAAGATGAAATAAATATCCTCCAATCATTAATGAATAATATTTCTTCTGCTATTGAAAGAGGCTTAAACGAAAGCCTAATTTACAGTAGTGAAGAACGTTTTAGATTATTAGCAGATAATATTCCCGGAACCATTTACTTGTCTAAATATGATTCAAAATTTACCAAAATATATCTGAACGATGAAATAGAAAAATTAACAGGGTATGCTAAAGAATTATTTTTGAATAATGAAATTTCGTATTTAGACATCATACATCCTGATGATTGTGAAAGAGTAGTTAAAGATCAAAAATATGCATTAGAAAATAACCAAAAGATTCATTTTATTTATAGAATTATTCACAAAGACGAGCGTATAGTGTGGGTGGAAGAATTTGGTGATGTAATTTTAAAAAACAATCAAGTTGAATTTATAGAAGGAATTTTTATTGATATAACAGAGCGTAAACTACAAGAAGCAGCCATCAAAGAAAAAGAAATGGCTATTGCTGCCAACAAAGCAAAATCTGAATTTTTGGCCAACATGAGTCATGAAATTAGAACACCTTTGAACGGTATAATTGGTTTTACTGACTTATTAATGAATTCAGATTTAGAAAAAGGTCAAGCCAAATACATGAAAACAGTGAATCAATCTGCCAAATCGTTGATGAGTGTTATAAATGATATTCTGGATTTTTCAAAAATTGAATCCGGAAATCTTGAATTGGTTATTGAAGAAACTAAATTAAAAGAATTGGCTAGCGAAGTAATTGACACCATTCGATTTGAAGCCATTCAAAAGAAAATTGATGTTGATGTTCATGTCAACGCAGATGTACCAAAAACGGTTTGGATTGATGCTATTCGTTTGAAACAAATTTTAATTAATCTTCTTGGTAATGCCGTAAAATTTACTTCCAATGGAAAAGTAAAACTTAAAATTGAAGTGATGGATAGAATTACTACTCATCAAACCCGACTTCGTTTTTCTGTAATTGATACCGGAATAGGAATTAGAAGAGAAAACCAAGCCAAAATTTTTGAAGCTTTTTCCCAAGAAGATAGTTCAACAACCAGACAATATGGCGGTACAGGTTTAGGTTTAAGCATTTCTAATAAATTACTTGCTTTAATGAACAGTAAATTGGAATTGATTAGTGAACCAAATGTTGGTAGTACTTTTTATTTTGATGTTGATGTTCAATCGTCCAGCAAAGAAAAAATAACAAATCTTAATCTATTAAAAGTAGATGAAGACTTCGTTTATCAAAATTTTGATGCCTTACGTGTTTTAATTGTAGAAGACAATAATATCAATTCTTTGTTGGCAAAAACATTAATAAAAAAGATTCTTCCCAATTCGAAAATCACAACAGTATCCAATGGACAAGAAGCCATCGAAAAATTTGAAGTTGAACAGTTTGATATTATTTTCATGGATATTCAAATGCCATTGATGAATGGTTATGAAGCGACTAAAATAATACGAACTATGGATCATGGAAAAACGATTCCGATTATCGCCTTAACAGCAGGAACCGTGATTGGTGAAAAAGAAAAATGCCTCGAAATAGGAATGAATGATTATGTTTCAAAACCAATAATCAAAGGAAGTTTGGAAGAAGTTATTGCAAAATGGATTACATATTAATTTTTTTGTACATTTAATACATAAAACTTTAAATTATGAAATGGGAAGGTAGAAGACAAAGCAAAAATGTTGAAGATCGCCGTGGCATGGGCAACACTGGAAAAGTAGTGGCCGGCGGTGGACTAATAGGTATTATTTTACTTCTAATCAATATGTTTGGTGGCGAAAGTGCTCAAAATCTAACACCACTATTGGAACAATTAAATCAACAGCAATCTACAGAAAGTCCTGCACAACCTTTGAGTAAAGAAGATGAAAAAATGGGACAATTTGTTTCAACTGTTCTCGCTGATACCGAAGATGTTTGGCATAAAATTTTTGAAGAAAACGGTATGACCTACAAAGAACCGGGAATGGTATTATTTAGAAGTTCTGTTCAAACAGAATGTGGTGGTGCTACATCCGCTTCAGGACCATTTTATTGCCCGGCTGATCAAAAAATTTATATGGATTTAGATTTTTTTGATGAATTACAAACGCGTTTCGGTGCCCAAGGTGGTGATTATGCCATTGCGTATGTCATTGCTCACGAAGTCGGTCATCATGTGCAAACCTTATTAGGAACTTCCGGTAAAGTGAGACAACTGCAACAAAAACTCAGTAAAGAGGAAGGAAATAAACTCTCGGTTTCGTTAGAATTACAAGCCGATTTTTATGCCGGACTTTGGACACATTTTAACAGTAAATATTTAGAAGAAGGTGATATTGAAGAAGCCTTAAGTGCCGCTCATGCCGTGGGTGATGATGCCATTCAGAAGAAAATGCAAGGTCATGTGGTTCCTGATTCTTTTACGCATGGAACATCAGAACAACGGGTAAAATGGTTTGGAAAAGGATTTAAAACCGGAGATATTCAACAAGGAGATACGTTTGCAGCTTTGAATTAAAATCAAATTTGTTGTCTTTTTTTGCTCTTTTGAAAAATTAAATATCTCTTTTTTAAAACATTCATAATTCGTTTTAAATTAGGGATTTTTTATGAAATGTTATAACCTTTATGAATATCACTTTTTTACTTTTGCTTTCTAAAAGCTCTTAAAATGAACGTTGGCATCGATAGCATTTCCTTTGATATTCCCAAAATACACTTACCCATATCAACCCTTGCAAACCAAAGAAATATTGAACCTGATAAATTGATTAAAGGGTTAGGTTTGCACAAAATGAGTTTTCCCGATAAACATCAGGACGTGGTGACTTTTGCTGCGAATGCAGGTTTAAAATTAATTCAACAAGAAAATATCAATCCAACTGAAATTGCTCGAATTTACATCGGTTCAGAAAGTGGTGTGGACAGTTCAAAACCAATTGCTTCGTACGTTTTATCATTATTAGAAAGTAAAGTAGGAGTTGGTTCGTTTCGAAATTGTGATGTGGTTGATTTAACTTTTGCTTGTATTGGAGGTGTAGATGCCTTGCAAAATTGTTTAGATTACATTCGATTAAATCCTACCAAAAAAGCAATAGTTATTGCTTCCGATAATGCTAAATATGATTTGGAATCAAGCGGAGAATATACACAAGGTGCCGGTGCTATTGCGATGTTGATTACTTCCAACCCAAGAATTTTGAGTTTCTCCAATGAAGTTGGTGTTTCTACTGAAGGTGTTTTTGATTTTTTTAAACCAAGAAGAGCATTCTCAAAATCAGAAATAACTAATTCTTTAGATAATCCGGATTGGTTTAGTGTGTTAGAAAATGAAGTTTCTATTTATAAAGAGCAACCCGTTTTTGACGGGCAGTATTCCAACCAATGCTATATCAACAGAATTACAGAAGCTTATGAACATTTTAAAAAAGAAAGCCAACAAACCGGAAAAGTCTATGAAAATTGGTCATCTATTTTGATGCATCTACCATACTGTTTTCAAGGAAGAAGAACTTTTATAGAAATTTTTGCTCAAGAAAATCCTGAATTACTCAACAATCAAATTGGCGAAACCGAAAAAGACAAACTAAGAGCATTGACTAAAAGTTCGGAATATTTGGAACTCATCAATGAAAAAATTTATCCATCAGAAATTGCTTCGGGTCAAATAGGCAATATTTATACCGGTTCTATTTTCTTAGGAATGCTTTCCGCTTTATGTTACCATGCACAACAAAACACTAGTTTAGAAAACAAAAAAGTAGGATTCATAGCCTATGGTAGTGGCTCCAAATCAAAAGTGTTTGAAGCTACCGTTTGCAAAAATTGGAAATTGGTTATTAATCAAATCAATCTATTCGAAACATTAGAAAATAATCATTCTATTGATTTTGAAACCTATGAAAAGCTTCATAAAAAAGAATTGCAACATTCTGTTTTAGCATCCAAAAATGAATTTGTTTTAGCTTCTATCGAAAAAGATAATCCGGTTTTGGTGGGTGCGAGGTATTATGAGTTTGTGTTTTAACTCCACTCAGAACGACATTATTAAATTCCGTCCGACTTCAGTCGGATGTATCTCTCCTTGTGCGTAGCACTAAATTTCGTCCGACTTCAGTCGGATGAAGAAAAAACAACCTCCCTAATCTTATCATACTCCTCCCCAAATGATTTTTTACGATGATGATTCTCTTGGTTTTTGATATAATTTCGAACTCGCTTTAAAATAGATTCCGATACTGACAATGCAAAATATTCACTTTGCCATTCAAATTTTTCCCCTTTCAAATTCGGAAATAAATCGGTGTTTTTATTAATCCAATACGACGATTCGCCTTTTATCAATTGCATGACCTTTTCAATACTTTGATTGATGCCTAATGAAATCAAACAATGGCAATGATCTTCATATCCATTAACAAAATCTACATGTATTCCTTTTTGCTTTGCATTTTCTTTGATATGATTCCATACTAATTGTCTAGATTCAAATGTGTTTAAATAGGGATGTCTGTTTTTTGTACTCCAAACAAAATGAATGTATATTTTTAAATAGGGCATATAATTATGATTTTGGATTATATATTTTTTATTCCTCCGACTGAAGTCGGAGGCAAGTTAGTGCTATTGCACTGGAAATATTGATTTTAAATTTTTTTAAATTTTGATATTGAATTTTGATATTGATATTGATTAACCCAACCACCCTTCTCTATCCAAACTTCGATATTGTATCGCTTCAGCAACATGATTCGGTTTAATATTTTCTGCAGCTTCCAAATCGGCAATGGTTCGGGCCACTTTCAAAATTCGGTCATACGCTCGAGCGGATAAATTCAATCGCTCCATTGCTGTTTTTAATAAACTCAATGAAGTATCATCCAACACACAAAACTGTCGAATATATTTACTTCCCATTTGAGCATTGTAATGTAAATTTTCAAAGGCTTCAAATCGTTGGGATTGAATTTGTCTGGCGTGAGTAACTCGTTTTCTAATTTCTGCACTGCTTTCTGCTTTTCGGGTTTCGGTTAATTTTTCAAACGGAACAGGATTCACTTCAATATGAATATCAATTCTATCCAAAAGCGGACCGGAAATTTTACTTAAATACCGTTGCATTTCAGCCGGAGAAGTACTGACCGGAGCATCAGGGTCGTTAAAATATCCGCCCGGACTCGGATTCATACTGGCCACCAACATAAATGAAGAAGGATAAGTAATCGTAAATTTTGCTCTGGAAATGGTTACTTCTCTGTCTTCCAAAGGCTGACGCATGACTTCTAATACTTCACGTTTGAACTCCGGTAATTCATCTAAGAACAAAACACCGTTATGTGCCAATGAAATTTCACCTGGTTGTGGATAACTTCCACCTCCTACCAATGAAACCGATGAAGCGGTATGATGCGGACTCCTAAACGGTCGTTGACTCATCAATCCGGCATCTTTTATTTTTCCGGCAACAGAATGAATTTTGGTGGTTTCCAAGGCTTCCTTCATCGTCATAGGTGGCAAAATACTCGGCATTCGTTTAGCTAACATCGTTTTTCCTGAACCGGGTGGTCCAATTAAAATAATATTATGACCTCCGGCAGCAGCAATTTCCATACAACGTTTGATTCCCTCCTGCCCTTTCACATCCGAAAAATCAAATTCCGGAAAATCTAATGTTTTTGAAAACTCCGTTTGTGTATCAATAACAGTTGGTTGTAAATCGCCTCTTCCTTCAAAAAAGTCAATGACTTGTAAAACATTTTCTACTCCGTAAACATCCAATCCTTCCACAATGGCGGCTTCTTTTACGTTTTGAATCGGGAGAATAAATCCTTTATAGCCCTCTTCTTTCGCTTTAATGGCAATTGACAATGCACCTTTTATGGGTTGTAAACCTCCATCAAGCGAAAGTTCTCCCATAATGATGTACCGATCTAATTCCTCCGCTTGAATTTGTCCGGTAGCAACCAAAATACCAATAGCAATCGTAAGGTCATAAGCAGAACCCTCTTTCCGCATATCAGCCGGAGCCATATTGATGGTAATTTTTTTAACCGGTAAAGAATAATTGTTATTTTTGAGAGCGGCAGCAATGCGGTAACTGCTCTCTTTGATGGCATTGTCGGGCAATCCGACCAAGTGGTAGCCCACTCCTTTGTCAATATTTACTTCAACAGTAATCGTGGTGGCTTCAACGCCGAAAACGGCACTTCCAAATACTTTAACTAACATGGCGTATACATTTAATGTGACAAATATCACAAATTGATTTGAATAATTACTTTAATTTTGAAAAAAAAATTAAATGTGTAGTTCCAAATATCTCAAAATAGTATTGATTTTACTTTTACCCGCCTTTACCTTTTCACAAAAAAAAATCATAGAAAAGCAACAAATTTGGTTGGGATATATCACACAAACTAAATTGTCTAATCATCTTTCATGGTGGAATGATGCTCATTGGGTGCCGGAGAGTTTTGGAATTGTTCGCACCGGTTTAATCTATCATTTTGGAAAAGAAAAACAATTTACAACAACGCTAGGCTATGCTTTTGCAGAATTTTATCCACCTGAGGGAAAATCAACATTTAGACCGGAGCATCGACCATGGGGACAATCAACTTATCAACATCAATCTAATTCCTTTACATTTTTACATCGGTTGAGATATGAAGCTCGTTATAGAGAAATTATTGTGGATGATAATTTACAAAATGAATTTAATTTTAATTATCGTTTTCGGTATTTAGTACAAATGCGTTACTTTTTCAAGACTGAAAAAACCGGCAAACTATTTCTTACCGCCTCAGATGAATTACTTTTTAATGCCGGCAGTGAAATTAAAAACAGTTTTCGATTGGACCAAAACAGAATTTCAGCCGGATTAGGGTATCAATATAAATATGTTACGTTTCAACTAGCATACATGAATCAACTGATTGAATCGAATGTGGATAGTACATTTAAAATGAACCATAATCTTCAATTTTTAGTTTTTCATCATTTTGATTGGCGAAAAAAAAATCTCTAAATTTTACATTCAGAGATTGGATTTATTATTTTTTAAAATTTGAGATTCCGTCCCGTAACCATTTTTCGTATAAATCGATGTCCGGGTCATAACTTGCCGGTTCATCAGAAATGGTATTTCCATCCGTATCTAAAATCAAATAATACGGCTGAGCATTGGCTTTGTATTTGGTAATTTGAAAATCACTCCATTTATTTCCGATGGTTTTGATTTTTTTGCCGGTTTCTTTGGAAACATATTTTTCATTTTCAGCTAATTCCTTTTTGTCATCAACATATAAAGAAATTAAAACCACTTCATTTTTTAAAATAGAAAGAATCTTTTTATCCGACCATACATAATCTTCCATTTTTCGACAATTCACACATGCATAACCGGTAAAATCAAGTAAAATAGGTTTATTTATTTGTTTGGCATAAGCCAATCCATCTTCGTAATCATGAAAAGCAATAATTCCGTGCGGACCGGAATGAGCTCCTTTTGGCAAAGCTCCAGTATCTGACGAACCTCCTCTTCCACTACCAATTCCGGTTGGACTTTCACTATAATTCAGTGGTGGTGGAAAACCTGATATAATTTTTAAAGGTGCTCCCCAAAGTCCGGGAATCATATAAATGGTGAAACTCAATACAAACAATCCCATAAATAATCTTCCAACGGAAATATGTGTCAACGGACTATCATGAGGTAATGTTATTTTTCCAAATAAATACAATGCCCAAGCACCAAAAACGGCAATCCAAATGGCTAAAAATGTTTCTCTTTCAAACCAATGCAATTGTAAAACCAAATCGGCATTGGATAAAAATTTAAACGCAAAAGCCAATTCTAAAAATCCTAATGAAACTTTTACGGTATTCAACCAACCACCTGATTTTGGTAAGGAATTCATCCAGCCAGGAAATAAAGCAAATAACATAAATGGTAAAGCAATGGCTGATGAAAAGCCTAACATTCCCACAATTGGAGCAATTCCGCCTTTCGAAGCGGCTTCCACAATCAAGGTTCCAACAATTGGACCTGTACACGAAAAGGAAACGATGGCTAACGCTAATGCCATAAAAAAGATACCGATGATACCTCCTCTGTCCGCTTGACGATCGACTTTATTGGCCCAAGAATTAGGTAAAACAATTTCAAATGCACCTAAGAAAGAAGCAGCAAAAAAGACTAATAAAGCAAAGAAAATAAAATTAAATGCCACACTCGTTGATAATTCATTCAACGAATCAGCTCCAAAAATTCCCGTAATAGCTGAACCTAAAGCTACATAAATTACGATAATAGAAATACCATAAATAATGGCGTTTTTAATTCCTTTGGCTCTGTCCTTACTTTGTTTGGTAAAGAAACTCACGGTCATTGGTATCATTGGAAACACACATGGAGTAAGTAACGCAGCAAAACCGGAGAAAAATGCGATAATAAATATCGTCCAAAGTCCTTTTTGTTCTTCTTTTTTATCTGCTTTATCACTTTTGGCCTTAACCAATTTGTTATCTAATTTTTCTTGAATATCATCTTTTACTACTGGTATTGTATCCTCTTTTTGAGTCGTATTTAGTACACTTTCTCTACCTGGCAATTGAAATTCAAAATTCTTAAATTGCTGTATACATTGCTCTAAACACGCTTGGTATTCAACCTCGACTTTAATCGACTTTAAAGCCGGATTCGTGACTTTTACTAATTGTGAAAATTGAGCTGAACCTTCAAACATGTATTCATCTACTTCGAAAATTTCGCTATAGACTTTTTTGTATTTACTTTCTGTTGTTTTACCTATTAATTGATAATTTCCTTTTGTATCGTTATAAATGAATACAGTTGGCAAAGAACCTCCATCGGGAGTAAACTGTGAGAAAAAGTGCCAATCCTTTTGAATAGTTGCATCAAATTTTAAAAGAAATTCGGTATCTGATTTTTGTTCAATCGAAGTCTTCCATTTTACAGGATCTAATATTTGTGCTTGCGTAATCGTAATTACAAAAAAGGAAAATAGCGTAAAAAATAAATTCTTCATTATCTTAATTGAATTTTTATGATAGTTTGTGTGTTTTCCGTAACTTTAAATTGGTCGTCCATCCGTTTTCCTACAATCCATACAATCCTATTTTCGGAACAGAGTAACCAAATTTTTTCTTTGTCAATAACAGAAATTTTTTCGTCTTTAAAAAATTTTGAAATCTTTTTTTTTCCGTTCATCCCAAAAGGGTAAAAATAATCACCTTCTTGCCATTTTCGAAGTTGCAAAGGAAAATTTAACTTCTCAACATCTACAAAGATAGTTTTAGAATCGGTTATAGTTATGTCATCCACGATACAAAACGATAACTTTAAGGGAAAATTAAGTTGAGATTGGTTTTCTTGGATAAAAAATTCATCAGAAATTTTAACAAATTTTGGTTCAATAATAAGTGTTTCTCTATCTTTTAGCAATCTGAAATGCTCCGAAAAAATTTGTTTACCGGATTGAGCTTCTACCAAATCATAAATATCTTGCCAAGCTGAAAATCCGAAAGGCAGCAGCCATTGATACAAATACGCTTGATAATTAGGTAGTTGTAACAATTCATTTAAATCAATTTTTTTTTGATTATCAACATCTTTTACTACTTTTCGATACACTATTCGCGAGGCATCCTCTACTAAACTTTGTGCTTGATTGAGATTTTGAAGAGTATTTTCAAACGAATCTAAAAAACTCGGATTCAATTCTTTTAAAATCGGAACCACTTGATGACGAATTTTATTTCGCACATATTTATCAGAAGCATTACTGGAATCTTCTCGCCATTTTAGATTATTTTCGTTTGCAAACGTTTCTATTTCTGCTCTGGAAAAAGTTAAAAGCGGTCGAATAATTTTATCATTTTGAGATGGAATTCCGGTCAGTCCATCCAAACCGGTTCCACGAGAAAAATGAATTAAAAAAGTTTCCAATTGATCATCTAAATGATGAGCGGTCGCCACAAAATCAAAATTTTCGGTGGCTAATAATTCATAAAACCATTCGTATCGCAACTTTCTGGCAGCGACTTGAATTGATAATTTTTCGTCTTCGGCAAATTGCTTGGTATCAAACTTTTGAAAAAATCCCTGTATGGAATTTGCTTCACAATAGGATTTTACAAAATTTTCATCTGTATCACTTTCATCCACTCGAAGTTGAAAATTGCAATGAGCCACCGCAAATTCTATATTCGTTTTTGAAATTAAATCCAATAAAACCATGCTATCCAATCCGCCACTAACAGCGATGAACATTTTTGCCTTTTGCAGAAAAGGAAAATGAATTGATAAGTGATTTTGGAATTTCAAAAGCATGTTCAAAAGTAAGGAATTTTGTGTGAATGGAATAATGCTAATTCAACACTTCAAACATTGCCTTCGCTTTCAACAAACATTCTTCATATTCGCCTTCGGGAGTTGCTTCAGAAGTGATGGCACTTCCCACGGAAAAAGACAAATATTGGTTTTTGGAATTGTATAAAATACTTCTAATTACGACATTAAAATCAAAATCGCCATTGGGAGAAAAATAACCAACAGCCCCACTATACAGTCCGCGTTTGGTTTCTTCCAATTCTTCAATGATTTTCATGGCCGAAATTTTGGGAGCACCAGTCATGCTTCCCATCGGGAAAGTTGTTTTGATAATTTCTACAGCAGAAGTTGTATTTTCCACTTGAGAAACAATCGTCGAAATCATTTGATGAACTTGCTTAAAAGTATAAATACCACATAATTCTTCAACCTCAACCGAGCCTTTTGTGGCTGTTCGTGATAAATCATTGCGAACCAAATCGACAATCATAATATTTTCGGCTCGTTCTTTCGGATTACTTAATAATTCAACTTTTGATTGCTCGTCTAAAATGGGGTCTGAATTTCTTTTGGCAGTTCCTTTTATAGGTTGGGAAATAACTTTTGTTCCTTCCTTTTTTAAATACCTTTCAGGTGAAGCAGAAAGCAAAAACTGATGATTATTTTTGAAATAAACGGCAAAAGGCGGTTGCGAAATGGCGTTGAGTTTTTGATAAATTTCAATTGGGTTAATCAATACATCAATAGCATAAAATTCCATACAAAAATTGGCTTCGTAAATGTAGCCATGATGAATGTATTCTAACATTCTTGTAACTTTTTGAAGATAGGCTTCTTTTGAAATGCGTTGTTGGATTTTAATTTCTCTTCCATCTTCCACCTTCCATCTTCCCTCTTTTAAAATTTCATAAAAATCATCATCCATTTCATCATCGCACAAATTCAAATACTCCATTTCAACTTGATTCCCTTTCAAAAAAAACAACTTCTTCGGTTGAAAGAAAAACAAGTCTGGGAATTCTAATCCGTCAAAATTTTTAGAGGTTAAAGCTTCGGTATCGTTTTTTAAATCATAGGACAAATAGCCGAACAACCAATCTTTGGTATGTGTTTGGTATTGGTGTAAGTCTTCAAATGCATTGAAATAATCGGTTTTGATGGATGTAAATGCATCCACAGCTAAAACCGCATCATAATTGGAATACTTATGATGATAATTATTGCTATCTAAGAAAACAACTTCTCTAAATTGATTCGCCCAAATCAACAATTTTTGTTTGAAGATTTCAGGATGTTCAATGGAAAAGACTTTTGTAGCTCTGAGCATTTTTGAAAAAAATTACTTTAATAAGACTTCAAACTGATGCAGCTTTGCTACAATCTCATTTTTAATTTCTTCGTTGCTGATTTTCGCTTCTTCGATAGAAAAATTTTCTTTAAAAGAAGGAAATGAATACGTTGCAATAACTTCTCCGCCAAAACGAGGAATTAATTTTTCAACTACTTCCAAGGCACTCATTCCGCCACGAGCTCCTGTGGAAGCACTCAATAAAAACACTTTTTTGCCTTCTAAAAACTTTCTGTCTAATCGGGACAACCAATCCAATACATTTTTAAAAAAGGCAGATGGATTGCTATTGTGTTCATTTACCGAAATAAGCAAACCATCGACAGCTTGAATGTGCTTGTATACTTGATTGATAGACGATGGAAATCCGTTATCGCGTTGTTCATCTTCACTATACACGATTAAATCCATATCGGATAATTTAAACAATTCAAACGAAGTATCTTTTAGTTGAGTGGTTAAATAAGTAACCAATTTATGGTTTATAGAAGTGGAAGAATTACTTCCGGCGAAGGCAAGGATGGTTGACATAGATTTTTTTTGTAAAATTAGTGAAGAAATTTTGGAATCCAATTTAAAATTTTGAATTCATAAAAAACCCCGAAAAGCTATCTCTTCGGGGTTTTTCTATAATTAATTTCAATTCCTTACACGTGCAAAGCCCGATTATCCGTAGCAGCCAAAGCGGCTTCTTTGATTGCTTCTGCAAAGGTTGGATGTGCATGACTCATTCTTGAAATGTCTTCGGCACTGGCTCTAAATTCCATAGCAGTAACGGCTTCTGCAATTAAATCAGCACAACGCGGACCAATCATGTGAACACCTAATACTTCATCGGTTTTGGCATCGGCTAAGATTTTCACAAATCCGTCCGTATCGCCACCGGCTCTTGCTCTTCCTAATGCTTTGAATGGGAAACTTCCAGATTTGAAAGCAACACCTTCCTCTTTTAATTGTTCTTCTGTTTTTCCAACAGCGGCAACTTCCGGCCAAGTATACACCACACCCGGAATCAAATTATAATCGATGTGCGGTTTTTGTCCGGCTAAAATTTCGGCAACCATCACGCCTTCTTCTTCTGCTTTATGAGCTAACATCGCTCCACGAACTACATCGCCAATGGCATAAATATTGGAAGCTGATGTTTGTAAATGATCGTTAACTTCTATCTGACCTCTATCGGTAACTTTTACTCCTGCTTTATCTGCATTTAAACCATCGGTATAAGGTCTTCTTCCCACAGAAACCAAGCAATAATCGCCTTCTAAAGATAAAATTTCTCCTTTTGGTGTTTCCGCTTCCACAGTAAGGGTTTTCCCTTTTTTATTTACCGATTTTACTTTATGAGAAGTATAGAATTTCATACCTTGTTTTTTCAACACTTTGGTCAATTCTTTCGATAACGAAGCATCCATTCCCGGAATAATTCTGTCCATGAATTCCACCACAGAAACTTCTGCTCCTAAACGAAGGTACACTTGACCTAATTCAATTCCAATTACGCCACCACCAATAATAACTAAATGTTTCGGAACTTCTTTTAATTTCAATGCTTCCGTTGAAGTAATTACTCGTTCTTTATCTAACGTAATGAATGGTAAATTTGATGGTTTTGAACCAGTTGCAATTATTGAATATTTCGCTTCAATTGTTTCAGAAGAACCATCATTTTTGGATACTTTCACGTGGGTAGCATCTTCAAAGGAACCAACTCCTTCAAAAACGGTAATTTTATTTTTATCCATCAAAAACTTAATTCCACCTGTAGTTTGATCTACCACAGCTTGTTTGCGGGCAATCATTTTCTCCAGATTTACTTTTACTTTACCTACTTCAATACCGTGCTCTTCAAAATGAGCCACTGCATCGTGATAATGATGAGAAGAAGAAAGTAATGCTTTAGAAGGAATACAGCCTACATTTAGACAAGTTCCTCCTAATACCGAATATTTTTCGATAATAGCCGTTTTAAATCCCAATTGTGCACAACGGATAGCAGCAACATATCCGCCCGGTCCTGAACCAATAATGGCCACATCAAATTGACTCATATAGTTTTATTTAGTAGTTGAAAATCAGTTAAACGATTGCAAAATTACGAATGTTTTTTGGTACTTTTAAGGATTGAATTGTGAAACTTTAGCTAATTTGATTAAGATACATTAAAAACCAAACAATTAACTGATTTTCAATAATCAACATTGAAAACGTTTTCGTATAATTCTTTGAAATGTGATATTTATCAGGTTTGTTTTATAGGATTAGTTAGATATTTGACAACATCTTCACAAATTGAATTTATACTTTATTAGAACAAGTTGAATTTATTGAAGTAAACAAAATTAAAATAAGTAAAATGACTACCAATAACTCTTTTCAGAAAATTGAAAACGATCGTATCTTTATTATTGACTGCTACTTAGAAATGTTATCAAGGATTGATGAATATGAAATAATTGAACTCCTAAAAAACAATCAAATTTCAGAACTAAATAATCATCAATCAAAAAGTGACAAAATAATTCAAGCACTAAGCATTTATTTTCAATTGATGACTTTAGTGGAGGAAAATGCGGCTACTCAATTCCGAAGAAAAATGGAAGATGATGAAAATATCAATTCCATCAGAGGTTCTTGGTCAGAAGCATTACACTTTTGGAAAGAAAATAATATAAAAGAAGACGAAATATTGAGTGTAATTTCAGCTACTCATGTTAATCCGGTGCTAACCGCTCATCCAACAGAAGCTAAACGAATTACGGTTATAGAAATTCACAGAGAGTTATATTTGTTATTGGTGAAGAGGGAAAATTCATCCTTGAGTAAGTTAGAACAAAAAAGTATTCAAGAAAAAATTATACATCTTTTGGAAAGATGGTGGAGAACCGGTGAAATTTACCTAGAAAAACCCCAAGTTGAAGACGAAAGAGCAAATATACTTTACTATTTAGAAAGAAAGTTTCCAATCGTTTTAGAAAAAAGTGATGAGCAATTAAAAGCTGCTTGGCGAGAAATTGGTTTCAATTTCGATAAAATTAATAATCCGGATGTTTTTCCTAAAATAAATTTTGGAAGTTGGGTTGGTGGCGATCGTGATGGTCATCCCTTTGTGACGCCATTCATAACGCAAGAAACCTTGGAGTTGCATCGTAAAAAAGCACTTTTATTAATTAAAAATAAAATAATTGAAATAACTTCTAAATTTTCTGTGTCGGCTATTTCTAATTCGGTTCCTGATTCATTAATTGAAATCATTCAAAAAAAAGCAGCTGTTTTAGGAGAGAGTGGTGAAAAAGCTGTAAAACGGAATCCTTATGAACCTTGGCGACAATACCTCAATTTAGTTAGTGTGAAATTAGAAAATACTATTCTAAACAATCTTGCTGATTCAACTATTTATTACAAATCTAGTCATGAACTTCAAAATGATTTAAAATTTTTTAGAGAAATTTTAATTGACAATGGAATGAATGGGTTAGCGTATGATATTCTCTTTCCTTTAGAAAGAATGGTTGCTTGTTTTGGATTTCATTTGGCCAAACTTGACATCAGACAAAATAGTGCCTTTCATGATAAAGCAATTACACAAATTTTAAAAACAATTGGTGAAAAAGATGTTGATTTTGAAAATTGGAAGGAAGAAAAACGGGTTGATTATTTGAATTCCGTTTTAGAAAAAAATTCTCCACTAACTGACATTACTATTTCCTATGGACCGGAAGCAGATAATGTTTTAGATTGTTATCGAGTAGTTAGTCAACATATTTATCAATTCGGAGCAGATGGAATTGGTTCATTCATTACTAGTATGACAAGAAATTTGAGTGACTTATTGGTGGTCTATTTTTTCATGAAAGAAACTCAATTATTAAACACCACCATAAAAGTAGTTCCTCTTTTGGAAACAATTGATGATTTGAAAAACGGTCCTTCTATTTTAGAAAAATTTTTACAACATCCAATTACTAAAAAAAGAGCCTCAAAATTGAAATTCGCACAAGAGGTTATGCTTGGATATAGTGATAGCAATAAAGATGGTGGTACTATTGCAAGTAAATGGAATCTGCATCGAGCAGAGCAAAAATTAGCTGAAATTGCCATAAAAAATAACTCCTCACTTTATTTCTTTCATGGAACAGGCGGTACTATAAGTAGAGGTGGTGGAAAATACCATCGTTTTTTAGAAAGTATGCCTTTGAATACGGTTAACGGGACCATTAAAATTACGGTTCAAGGAGAATCAATTGCACAATTGTTTGGGAATCCTATAACCGCTACCTACAATCTTAATGCCTTAACCTCAGGAGTTGCCAAACAAAGTATTGCCTCAAAATTAAGTTTGAATGATCAGCAGTATTCTTTTGATATTATGGATTATCTCTCTCAAAAGTCATATGAACATTATCGAGATTTAATTGAAACCGACGGTTTTATTGATTTTTACAGCAAAGTTACTTGCATTGATGTTTTAGAAAAAAGTAAAATTGGTTCTAGGCCTGCCAGAAGAACCGGTACAAGAACATTAAATGATTTGAGGGCAATACCTTGGGTATTCAGTTGGAATCTTTCCAGAATATCTCTGACAGGATGGTATGGATTGGGTTATGCTTTGAAAAAATTAAAAACAGAAAAACCTGATGATTTTCAACGTTTGAAACAAAACATAAAAAACTGGCCGTTTCTAAAATTCTTAATGATTCAAACGGAAACAAATCTTTTACTTTCCGATGTTAAAGTAATGAATTTATATTTCAATTTGGATGATAATGATGAAGAACGATTGTTATTCATGTCAAAAATCACAACAGAATACAATGATTCCTTACAATTTTTAGAAGAACTTTTTGATGAAAAAGCCAAAATTCGCAGAAAAGGTCAGTACGATAATTTGAAATGGAGAAGTGAAAAACTTTACGTTTTGAATGAGTTGCATCATCAACAGCTAAAACATTGGAGAAATTTATCAGAAGAGAACATTAATGACAAAGAAAAATTTCTTACAAAATTATTAAGTATTATCAACGCTTTGTCAAGTGGATTAAAAAATACCGGCTGATATCATAATGAATTAAACCAGCCTTGTTAACTTAATGAAAATCAACAATTAGCTATGAAAACGTTTTCGTAGATTTCATGGAAAAGTGATATTTATCAGGTTTATTTCAATAGAATAGTCGGAAATTTGAAGTAAAGAAAATGAAATTAAAACCTTAATAATCAACAACTATGAAAAACATTAAAGTCATTCAGGAACTTCACGATTTAGGCATCACGGGCTATCACGAAGTGGTTTATAATCCGTCTTATGAAGAATTGTTTCAAGCGGAGACATCTCACATGCGAAAAGGATATGAAAAAGGTGCTTTAACCGATACGGGAGCAGTTGCAGTGAAAACCGGTGTTTTTACCGGACGTTCTCCCAAAGACAGATATATTGTGAAAGATAATATTACTAAAGATACTATTTATTGGGATGATAAAGTAAACTTTCCAACAACGCAAGAAGTGTATAGCGAATTAAAATCATTGGTTTTAAAGCAGCTTTCTACTTCAAAAAAATTATATGTGGTGGATGCTTTTTGCGGAACCAATCCCGACACCCGTTTGAAAGTGCGTTTTGTAATGGAAGTGGCATGGCAAGCTCATTTTGTAACCAATATGTTTATTCGTCCATCCATTTATGAATTAGAAAATTTTGGAGAACCAGATTTCGTAGTGATGAATGGTTCCAAAACAACCAATCCGAATTGGAAAGAACATGGTTTAAATTCAGAAAACTTTATCGTTTTTAACTTAACTGAAAAAATTCAAATTATTGGTGGTACATGGTATGGTGGCGAAATGAAAAAAGGAATGTTTGCCATGATGAATTATTATCTTCCACTTAAAGGAATGGCTTCCATGCACTGTTCAGCCAATGTAGGTGAAGAAGGTGATGTTGCCGTTTTCTTCGGATTATCAGGAACAGGAAAAACCACTTTGTCTGCTGACCCAAAACGTTATTTAATTGGAGACGATGAACACGGTTGGGATAATAATGGTGTGTTTAATTATGAAGGAGGCTGTTATGCCAAAGTGATCGATTTAAGTGAAGAAAACGAACCCGATATTTGGAGAGCCATCAAACGCGATGCTTTACTAGAAAATGTGGTGGTGAATGAATATGGTGAAGTGGATTATTACGATCATTCTATCACCGAAAATTCAAGAGTTTCTTATCCAATTTATCACATCAACAAAATCGTACTTCCGTCTAAAGCCGGACATGCGAAGAAAATTATTTACTTGTCAGCCGATGCATTTGGGGTGTTGCCTCCGGTTTCTATCTTAGATGAGGACCAAGCACAATACCATTTCTTGTGTGGTTACACATCAAAATTAGCCGGAACGGAAAGAGGAATTACAGAACCTCAACCGTCCTTTTCTCCCGCTTTTGGTGAAGCGTTTTTAACCTTACATCCAACGATGTATTCTAAAACGCTGATTGGAAAAATGAAAGAACACGGAGCCAAAGCTTATTTGGTAAACACAGGATGGAATGGTACAGGAAAACGAATTTCATTGAAAAACACACGTGCTATCATTGATGCCATCATCAGCTGTGAAATTGATCAAATGGAAACTAAACACATTCCATTCTTAAATCTAACTATTCCGGTTGAATTGCCATTGGTTGACAAAGGTATTTTAGACCCAAGAGAAACATATAAATCAGAAGAAGAATGGGAAGTGAAAGCCAAAGATTTAGCATCTCGCTACATTAAAAACTTTGAACAATATACTAATACTGAAGAAGGTAAAAAATTGGTATATGCCGGACCAACGCTAGAAACTGTTTTAGCATAATTTTCTTTAACAAACTTAAGTTTTTTCAAATCCTGACCGTTTTTCTGTCAGGATTTGATTTTTTTACGATAAATATTCTCCTGACTCATAATATGTAGTACCTTTGCGGGCTATTTTATTGAAATGAGATTACATAGAAATTTAGTTTACACTACCATTGATTCGTTGCATGCGATATTCAACGAAGGCGAATATGCCGACAAAGTGGTTGCTAGAGCTTTAAAAAAGGACAAACGTTGGGGAAGTTCCGACAGAAAGTTTGTAGCCGAAACCATCTACGAAATTGTGAGATGGAAGCGTTTATACGCTGAAATTGCCGAAGTAAAAGAACCTTACGATCGCGATGATTTATGGCGAATGTTTGCCGTTTGGGCTGTGTTAAGAGGGTATCCTATTCCCGATTGGAGACAATTGGAAGGAACACCACAACGCAAAATCAAAGGTCGTTTTGACGAATTATCAAAAATCAGAAAATACCGAGAATCTATTCCCGATTGGATGGATGAATTAGGTGTAAAAGAATTAGGCGAAGAACTTTGGACTAAAGAAATTGCTGCTCAAAACCAACAAGCTCAAGTTATATTACGGGTAAATACGTTAAAAACTACAAAAGAAAAATTACGTGCCATTCTAATGGATTTAGACATCGCTACGGATTTTTTAAATGACCAACCTGATGCCTTGGTATTGAAAGAAAGAGCCAATGTTTTTTTAACCGATGCCTTTAAAGAAGGTTTATTTGAGGTGCAAGATGCCAGTTCGCAGCTAGTTGCTGCCTTTTTAGAGGTGCAACCCGGAATGCGAGTGGTTGATACGTGTGCAGGAGCCGGAGGAAAAACCTTGCATATGGCTTCTTTAATGCAAAACAAAGGTCAGCTTATTGCAATGGATTTGTATGAAAGTAAATTAAAGCAATTAAAACTTCGTGCCAAACGAAATGGGGCATTCAATATCGAATACAGAATTATTGATTCCACTAAAGTGATCAAAAAATTATACGACAAAGCCGATCGGGTTTTAATTGATGCTCCCTGTAGCGGTTTGGGTGTTTTAAAACGAAATCCGGACAGTAAATGGAAATTACAACCCGAATTTATTGACAATATTCGCAAGGTACAAGCCGAAGTTTTAGAAAATTATTCCAGAATTGTAAAACCGGGTGGAAAATTAGTTTATGCTACTTGTTCGGTCTTACCCTCTGAAAATCAAGATCAAGTTAAGCATTTCTTAACAACAGAAAACGGAAAAAACTTTACCTTTGTAAAAGAACACAAAATTTTAGCCTCAGAATCAGGTTTTGACGGGTTTTATATGGCCTTGTTAGAACGTAAAATATAATTACTATGAAATTGAAAATTACCTTTTTATTTGTCTTTTCAACACTTGTTGCATTTGCTCAACCACCGGCAGGTTATTATAATTCTGCCACAGGAACAGGTTTCACTCTGAAAACTCAATTATACAATATCATCAAAGATCATAACGACCAAGGATATAATATGATTGATAATTTCTTTCCAATTGCAGATTTAGATGTATATTATGAAAATGATAATACAATATTAGATGTTTACTCTGAACGTCCAACCGCACCGGACCCATATAACTATCAAGTTTCTAATGCGTGTGGAAATTATGATAGCGAAGGTGACTGTTATAACAAGGAACACGTTATTCCACAATCTTTTTTTAGTTCTAATAGTCCAATGAGAGGCGATGCACATCACCTTTTGCCTACAGATGGACGAGTAAATGGACTAAGAGGAAATTTGCCTTACGGAATTGTTGGTTCCAATTTAATATCTCAATCCGGTATTTCTAACCCAACTATGAATGGTTCAAAAGCAGGTAATGGAATCAATACAGGAATTGCAGCCGGATTTTCAGGTGTGGTTTTTGAACCCATTAATGAATTTAAAGGAGATATTGCTCGTATTTATTTTTACTTTGTAACACGATATGAAAATCTTGTAGCCAATTGGTCATCTTATGCCATGTTTGATGGTAGTTCAAACAAAGTAATTGCTAGTCCATTTTTAGATATTCTTTATTCTTGGCACATCAATGACCCTGTTTCACAAAAAGAAATTGAACGAAATAATGATGTTTTCCAATATCAAGGAAACAGAAATCCATACATTGATAACCCGCAATGGGTGCAAACTGTTTGGGGCAATTTTTTATCAACACCAACATTTAATGAAACTATGCAAGTTAGTGTTTATCCCAACCCAACCTACTCAAATGAGGTAATTATTGAAAGTGAAAATGAAATTGCAGAAGTAAACTTATTTAATATAAATGGGCAACTTATCCTTAAACTGCAAAAACCAATTCGTATTAATAATCAATATCGATTGGAAAATTTAACGAGTGGTTTTTATCTTTTAAAAATAAATTCCGATAACGGAAGTGTAACTAAAAAGTTAATTGTAAATTAATATTTAAAAAACCTTCCTTTATAGAAGGTTTTTTCATTTAAATATTTTAATTTTTGGAATTTATACCCACTCAAAGATGAAAACTTTACTTTTGGTTTTTTTTGGAGGCGGAATTGGAAGTGTGTTAAGGTATTTGACATCAATAGCTACCGCTAAGTACTACAATGGTTCATTTCCTATTTCTACTCTATTTGTAAATTTAATTGGGTGTTTTTTAATTGGATTAGCCATTGGAATGTTTGAAAAAATGTATGTAAGTCAGGATATGAAATTTTTATTTATTACAGGTTTTTGCGGTGGTTTTACAACATTTTCAGCCTTTAGTATGGAAAGCATTTCTTTAATTCAAAACCAACAAACAGCAATAGCAATAACCTATATTCTGTTGAGTGTTTTTTTAGGTTTAATTGCAGTATGGGCAGGACTTTTTTTGGTAAAATAATTTCCATTTGGTAAAAAAATGTAACTTCGCAACCTATGACAGAAATTCAGATTGCAACGCTACTTTCATTATTAGCTAGTCCAAAAAAGATTGCCATTATCCCTCATCGCAATCCTGATGGGGACGCTATGGGTTCTACTTTGGCTCTATACCATTTTTTGTTGAAATTAAACCATCAACCAATAGTAATATCACCAAATGAATTTCCTGATTTTTTGGCATGGTTACCGAGTTCAGAAAGCGTTTTAATTTATGAAAAAGATAAAGTCAATACTAAAGAAGTGCTAAAATCTGCTGAACTCATTTTTACATTAGATTTTAACGCCTTGCATCGTACTGGAGAAATGGAAAATGTATTAGCTGAATTGAAGGCTCCATTTATAATGATTGACCATCATCAAGCTCCTGATGATTATTCTTTAGTAACGTTTTCTGATACCAATTATGGTTCTACTTGCGAAATGGTTTTTGATTTCATTTCTGATTTGAATCAAAAAAATCTAATCGATACAACCATTGCAACCTGCATTTATACCGGAATTGTAACTGATTCTGGCTCATTTAAGTTTCCTAAAACTACCGCTAAAACACATCGAGTTGTTGCGGAATTGATTGATGCCGGTATTAATAATTCAGAAATTCATCACTTATTGTTTAATAATAATTCGTATGAAAGTCTTCAATTGCTTGGAAAAGCATTGCAAAATATGAAAGTGCTTAAACCACATAAAACCTCTTATATTACGTTAACCCAAGAGGAGTTAGATCAATTTCAATTTAAAAAAGGAGATACAGAAGGTATTGTAAACTACGGCCTTTCTATAAAAAATGTGATCTTAACGGCTATTTTTATTGAAAACAAAGAAGAAGGTATTATTAAAATTTCATTACGTTCAACGGGAGATTTTGATGTAAATGAATTAGCCAGATTGCATTTTAATGGAGGTGGTCACATCAATGCGGCTGGAGGAAAATCTTTTGATTCCATGAAAGAAACTATTTTGCGTTTTGAAGAAATTGTGCGTAATCATCCTAATTTGAAATAATGAAAAATAAAATAGTATTATTTGGATTTCTTTTTGGCTTACTTTTTGTCATTGGTTGTCAAGAACAAGAAGCAAGAAGACCAATAAAAAAATCAACGGGAAGTTTTATCAAAGAATCTATTCAACGCAACAAAAAATTGATTGCTTTGGAAGAAAAGAAAATAGATTCTATCATAAAGAAAAATCCTGACAAAGAATTTATTGCTTCTAAAAAAGGGTATTGGTATAGTTATGAGATTAAAAATGAAACCGATACATTAAAACCTAAATTTGGAGACATCGTAAAATTTGATTACGAAATATATGACTTGAATGACAATATTATTTATACCGCTTTAGAATTGAGACCTCAAAAGTATTATGTTGACAAACAAGAAATTATGATTGGATTACGAGATGCAATCAAACTAATGCATAAAAATGAAAAAATAATGTTTTTATTTCCTTCTCATTTGGCCTTTGGCTACATTGGAGATAAAAACAGAATTGGACCAAATGTGCCAATTAAATGTATTGTTACTGTTAATGAAATTATTCACGAAAAAGATATTACCAACAAAACTAACTAATGTAAATATGAGAATTTTAAAAGTTTATTTATTCAGTCTTTTTGCTTTATTTTTAACGAGTTGCGGAAAAGATTACGGCCATTTAGGTGATGGAATTTTTGCTGTTATCACTACTTCAAAAGGAGAAATTGTGACGCAATTAGCCTATGAAAAAGCTCCAATTACAGTTGCAAATTTTATTTCCTTAGCAGAAGGAACAAACACACATGTAACGAATGAGGCGAAAAAGGGGACACCTTTTTATGATGGATTAATTTTTCATCGGGTTGAACCTAATTTCGTGATTCAAGGTGGAGATCCTGCCGGTGACGGAAGTGGTGGTCCCGGTTATAATTTTATGGATGAAATTTCGGATTTATCACACGAGGGTCCCGGAATTCTGTCAATGGCAAATGCAGGACCTGGTACAAACGGTTCCCAATTTTTTATCACTTTGGCAGAAACCAAATTTTTAGATGGAAGACACACTGTTTTTGGTAAAGTAGTTGAAGGTCAAGAAATCGTTAATGGAATTGTAGCCGGTGACAAAATGGAAACCGTAAAAATTATTCGTAATGGTGAAAATGCCAAAAAGTTTGATGCGGTTAAAGTATTCAATGACCGTTTAAAAGTAGAAGCTGAAAACAGAAAAATAGCAGATAAAAAAGCTGCGGAAGAAAAAGCAGCATTTTTAGCTCAATTCAAAGATGTGATTGATGAAAAGGTAGCTTTTTTTGAAACGCAGAAAAAAAATGCACAAAAATCTTCAACCGGATTAGAGGTTGCAATAGTACAAAAAGGTAAAGGTAAAAAACCTTCAGCCGGTAGTACCGTTTATGTTCATTATGCCGGATATTTTGAAAATGGCGAACTTTTTGATACGAGTTATGAGGACATTGCTAAAAAGTTTGGTAAATTCAATCAACAAAAAGCAGATGCTAAAGCTTATACACCGTTCCCATTTGAATATGGTAATAAAACCGGTTTGATTCCCGGATTTATTGAAGGTTTAGAAAAAATGAGTATTGGAGACAAAGCACTCATTTTTATTCCTTCGCATTTAGGATATGGAGAAGCCGGAGCAGGAGGTGTAATTCCCCCAAACACCAATTTGATATTTGAATTAGAATTATTAGAAAACGCAACAAATAATTAATTTTTATGAAACAACTACTTTTTATTTTGATCTTTTCATTTTCGATCTTTTCTCATGCTCAAAAAGAAAATGGAATTTATGCCGAAATCAATACCATTAAAGGGAAAATCCTTTTAAAACTGGAATATGAAAAAACGCCAATTACAGTGGCTAATTTTATTTCTTTAGCAGAAGGAACCAATCCTGATGTGGCAGAAAAATTCAAAGGAAAACCTTATTTTAACGGATTAAAGTTTCACAGAGTGATTGCCAGTTTTATGATTCAAGGTGGTGACCCTGATGGGAATGGTTCAGGTGGTCCCGGCTACAAATTTTTTGATGAAATTACCGATTTAAAACACGATAAACCGGGGATTTTATCCATGGCAAATGCAGGTCCGGCCACAAACGGATCTCAATTTTTCATCACCCATGTTCCAACTCCACATTTAGATGGAAAACATACTGTTTTTGGAAATGTTTTAGTAGGACAAGATGTTGTTAATGCAATAGCTCAAAACGATATAATTGATAAAATAACCATTATTCGTGTAGGTGAAGCAGCTAAAAAATTTGATGCTCCAAGTGTATTTAAAAGTCGTTCTGCCATTGAAGAAGCGATGAAGAAAAAGAAAGAGGAAGATTTGAAAAAAGAAAAACAAAAGTTCTTTGATTTTGTAAAGAAAACTTATCCAAAAGCTACAGTCTTACCATCAGGATTAGCATATATACTTGAAAAAGAAGGTACCGGTAACAAAGCTGTTGCCGGAAATACAGTATCAGTTCATTATCTTGGTGAATTAGCCGATGGTAAAAAATTTGATAGTTCGTATGACCGAAACCAGCCCATTGAATTCAAATTGGGTCAACGAATGGTGATCCCGGGTTGGGAAGAAGGAATTGCTTTATTGAACAAAGGTGCAAAAGCAAAATTAATTATACCCTATTGGTTAGCCTATGGCGAAAATGGAAGACCTCCTGTTATTCCTGAAAAAGCAACCTTAATTTTCAACACCGAATTAGTTGAAATAAAATAAAAGTAGAAAGCCGAAGAAAAATCTTCGGCTTTTTTATGCTTTGAACTTCCAATCAAATTCATCCAAATTTTTTACGACAGCACCAATTTCAATTTTTACAATTTCATTAAACTCTACTTGAAAAATAATCCAATTTTCTTCGTTAAAAAAATTGGTTTGAATGTCGAAGGCTTCTTTTTCAAAAGAATTAATTCCTTTTTTGGAAAGTATGGGTTGTATTTCTTCAATAGATTTTCCGATGATTTGATTCCCAAATAAAGTTGCATCTGAATGAGAACAAATGATATATCCTAGACGAAAATCTTCTTCTTCATAAAAAGTCAAACGCATTTTCAATTCATTATACACCCAGATTATATTGCCTTCATCATCCTTGAAATTTAAATTTGGTTGTCCATAAAGAGACTTCACATCTTTTTCTTTCATTCCGAAAAGCAGTTGATTCAATCCAAAAGTTGGTTTTAGTTCTATCATTATTTTTCAGTTAAGATTAATTTTTTAGTCAAATTATTAAAACGGATAAACAAAAAAGCAGCAGCAGCTGTAAGTCCTGCTAAAAGACCAATCCAAACACCAATCGCTTTCAAATCGGTATATAAACCTAAATAAATAGAAATAGGAAAACCAATAATCCAATACGCAACAAAAGTGATATACATTGGAATTTTCACATCTTGCAATCCACGTAGAGCTCCTAAAACAACGACTTGTAAACCATCTGAAATTTGAAACAAAGCGGCTACCAAGAGCAATTGTGATGCAATCTCAACTACTTCAAGATTATCGGTTAAATACCTTGTTTGTTCCATATCTAAAAAAGTAAGCGGCAAAACAGTATGGAAAACAACAAATAGAATAGCGAAGATAATTTCTAAAATAGTTGCTAATAAAAAAATAGAAATGGCTACATCTCTCAGCTTTTTATAATCTTGTAATCCTTTTTGATTTCCCACACGAATCATAGCTGTGACGCTTAAACCCATGGCAAACATAAAGGTCAGCGAAGCTAAACTTAATGCAATTTGATTAGCGGCCTGACTAGTTGTTCCAATCATTCCGCAAAGCCAAATGGCTCCGGTGAACAACGCCACTTCAAAAAACATTTGCATGGCAGAGGGAGTTCCTAAATTGATAATTTTTTTGATCATCGATTTTGAGATTTCCTTCCAACTGAATTTTTCAAAATAAGGATGAAATTTAGGTTTTTTTACCATGACATAATGCATAAAAGCGAGCATCACAATACGTGAAGTAATGGTTCCGATTGCAGCTCCAACGATTCCCATTTGTGGAAAAATCCAAATTCCGAAAATCAGAAAATAATTAATGATTACGTTTACAATATTCCCAATAATGGTTGCCCACATCGAATATTTGGTTTCACTTTTTCCATCGGCAAATTGCTTATAGGCTTGAAACATGATCAACGGAATGAGGGAAAATGCAACAATATCCAAATAGGGTTTTGCTAAATTCACTACTTCGTCCGGTTGTCCCATAAAGCTGATGATGGGTTTGGCGAAAAAAATCATTAAAAATAACATGATTCCTAATAAAGTACACAAAAACAATCCGTTGTGAAAAGCACTTCTACCCTTTTCAATTGAGTTAGCCCCATCCGCTTCCGCAACAATAGGTGTGATGGCGGTAGAAAAACCAATTCCCAATGACATGGCAATAAAAATAAAACTATTTCCCAAGGATACAGCCGCCAACTCTTTTGGACCAAGTTGACCAACCATTGCATTGTCTACAATACCAACAATAGTGTGTCCTAACATTCCGATGATAATCGGATAAGCAAGACGAAGGTTATATTCAAATTCAGCCGTATATTTTTTGAGATTCATTTTTTACAAATTGGGCACAAAAATACGGTTTTAAAAATGAACTTAATTGCTATTAAATTAATTTGTATCAGGAATTTTTAGAGAAAAAGAAACGGGTTTGTAGTCTATGAGTTTAATTAATTTTCTATCATCTTTTGCTTCTAATACTAAAATATTGTGCTTAGTAATAAAATTTTCATACAATTCATATGGATGTAGAGAACTTGTTTTAAATGCATGAAAAAGGTAAATATCTGAGGGTTTTACTATTAATTTATATTTGTTAAAAGGTCTCTTTCTTTTAGCAGATCTAAAAATTTTAAGAATCATCTTATTTTCATTAGTATTATCTGATTCAAAATCAAGAGTTATTACTTCGTTATTTATAATTTTATTAATTGGCTTTGTTTCCAAGTAAATAAAATCAAAATTTGTATTTTCTGTTTGGTTTACTTTGAATACATGAAATACATTTAAATTTATATCATATAATCTAGCAGTAGTAAATTCTTTATTTAAATAGACACTCAAAAAATAATTTTGGTCCTTTGAATTCACATAACCTACTCTATTGTATTTTTTATTATTCATTTCAACTTTATAATGAGTAAACACATCAAATGTATATTCTTTTTGGGCTTGTACAGAAATGGTAAAAAAGAATAATAAAACGTAAATATATACTTTCAATCTCATTGCTAGGTTTCTAATTATTGTTAAAAAATACGGATATGCTTTTTTATTTTATTATCTAACTCTGCTACTGTTATAAACACAAATTGTAATTGAATTCGTTATTATATGTTAGAGACATTTTAATTGTTGATTTCAAAAATAAATATAAATTTTTTAGGAAATAAAATAAAAATAATACTAAGCTACAACAACTTTTGATTTATGTAAATAAAATACTATTTTTAACCTTAAAAATAAAATTGCTAAAATCAACAACTTCAATTTTTCTTTTCGGATTTCTTATTATGGTCATGTCAAAGGGAAATTCACAAACAATAAAAGACACAACCGCACTATCAGAAGTAGTTTTGATAGGTTCGCCGATAAAAAATACACTACAAAAAACTGCTTCATCAGTAGGTTTAATTTCTGCCAAAGAAATCAGTCAAACAGATGGAGTGATTCTAACTCCGCTTCTCAACAAAACAGCCGGTGTGTATATGCAACAAGGAACGTTGAACACCAATCGAATAACGATTCGTGGTATTGGAGCCCGTTCGCAATTTAGCACCAACCGAGTGAAAGCCTATTTTGAAGAAATTCCGCTTTCTACAGGAGAGGGCGAAACCACTTTGGAAGATATTGATTTGAGTGTTTTGAATAAAATCGAAATCATTAAAGGACCCAATTCAAGTAGTTTCGGTGCGGGTTTGGGTGGCGTGATTCATTTGTTTGGAAATCCATCTTCTGAAGAAATTTCATTTGTAAAATCAGCTACAACGATTGGTAGTTTTGGTTTGTTCAAAAATTCGTTTTCAGGACAAATGTCAAATTCCAAAACAAATGTATATGCCAATTACAGCAATTTGCAAAGCGAAGGTTTTAGAGCAAACAGCAGTTATGACCGACAATCGATAAATTTATTTGGAAAACATCAACTTTCGGAAAAAGGAAAATTAAATTTTATTGGAATTGCAACTCGATTGAAAGCGTTTATTCCGAGTTCAATCAACCAAACGGATTTTGATAATTCTCCTGAAATTGCGGCTACCAATTGGGCTGCGGCTGGAGGTTATGAATCATATGACAAATTGCTTCTTGGAATTGGTTATGATCATACATTTTCAGAAAAATGGCATTGGAATTCAACTGTATTTTCAAATTTTAAAGAAGCATACGAACCGCGACCTTTTGATATTTTAGAAGATAATATCGTGAATTTTGGTGTTCGAAGTAAATTAAATTATACCGATAAACTTTTCTCTATACCCACAAAAATGAGTGTTGGAACAGAGTTATTGCGAGAAAAATATACTTTTTCATTGTATGAAAATTTATACCAAACTCAACCCAATCAAGGAAGCATTCAAGGAGATAAATTTAGTGACGCAAGTCAGAACAGAAATTATGTCAATCTTTTTTGGCAAATGGAAATGCAATTATCAAGCAAACTAAATATTGAAACCGGACTTGCTTTTAATCAAACCAAATATGAACAAAAGGATGCATTCCAATCGAATGAAAATACGAGAGAAAACTATTCCTTTGATGCCATTTTATCACCTAGAATTGGTTTGTCGTATGAATTTTCGAAAGGAAAAAATCTCTATTTTTCCGTTAGTAAAGGGTTTTCACATCCCACTGTAGCCGAAACATTAACTCCCGAAGGTCAATTGAATCCTGCCATTTTACCGGAAACTGGAATCAATTACGAAGTTGGGTTTAAAGGAAACTTTATGAAAAATAGAATTTACACAGAAGTAAACCTTTTTGCAACAACCATTAAAAATGTATTAGTTGCCCGAAGAATTGCAGAAGATCAATATGTTGGCATCAATGCCGGAGAAAGTCTGCACCAAGGAATTGAATTTTTGATAAATGGCAAACTGCTTTCAACTGAAAAAATTCAATTAAATTCCTATATTTCTGGAAGTTTAAATCATTTTGAATTTGTAGATTTCGTTGACAATGACAACGATTTCTCCGGTAATCAATTGCCAAGTGTACCGGAATTTCAATGGAATGTTGGTCTTGATTTTTCTCTAAAATCATTCTCTTTTTCAACTTCGTATCGAACCGTAGGAAAAATGTTTTTGAATGATGCCAATTCGCTTTCATCACAGCCTTATCAATTATTGGACATCAACACAAATTATACTTTTTCAGTTTGGAAGAATTTAAAAGTAAACCTTCAATTGGGTATTCAAAATAGCTTAGATGAAAAATATGCGGCGAGCATTTTACCTAATGCCATTGGTTTTGGAAATAATGCTCCAAGATACTTTTATCCGGGAAATCCAAGGAATTATTATGGTGGGATGAGTTTGAGTTATCGATTTAACTAATTCACTTTTTAACCGCTTTCACCTCTGAATCTGTCACCATTTTGGATTGTTTATTTCCCCAAGAATTCATCACATAATTCATTACATCAGCCACTTCTTCATCAGTCAAACCCATCGGAGACATCATCGCATTATAGTTTTTGCCATTCACTTTTATCGGTCCGGATTGACCATATTTCACAGCATGAATACTTTCTTTTCGTTTATTTACTAACCAATCCGAACCGGCTAATGGTGGAACAGTTTCACTCCCTTTTCCGTTACCTAAATGGCATTGTATACAAAAATCAGTATAGATTTCTTTTCCTCGAGTGATGCTTTTTACTAACTCTTGATTCGATTGATTTATCGAACGATAGGCTAATTTATTTTCTTTATATATAAAATTTCCGAATGAGAAAAATAACATCAAATAAATTCCTTTCATCATCCTTTTGGTACAATTTTGATGATTCCATTTCCTTCCACAGCCATGTAAATATAGCCGTCTGGTCCTTGTTTAACATCACGTAATCGGCCAATATCTGTTCCTATTTTTTGACGACCAATCACTTTTTCTCCGTCTAATTTAACCAATTCCAAATATTGAAAAACCAAAGAACCAACTAACAAATGTCCGTTCCAATTCGGATAAACATCACCCGTAACAAATGTCATTCCGCTGGGAGCAATGGATGGAGCCCAATAATAAAGCGGTTGTTCCATTCCTTCTTTTTGAGTTTGGTCGGAGATAATGGTTCCGTCATAATCAATACCATAGGTAATTACAGGCCACCCATAATTGGCTCCTTTTTTTATGATATTAATTTCATCACCACCTTTTGGACCGTGTTCATGCGTCCAAATTTTACCGGAAACGGGATGCTTAGTCATTCCTTGAGGATTGCGATGACCGAATGAAAAAACAGCTTCTTTTGCTCCATTTTGACCAACAAATGGATTGTCTGCCGGAATTTTTCCATCATCATGTAAACGGTACACTTTTCCGCCATCACGGTTTATATTTTGAGGATTTTCAGGGTGATTGCCTCTATCTCCAACTGTAAAATAGACATATCCCTCGTTATCAAAAGCAATCCGCGAGCCAAAATGATGTCCACGAGTTGTATTGGGTGTGGCTTTATACAGTGTCTGAATTTGCGTTAGACTCGTTCCTTCCAATTTGGCACGAATAAGTTGGGTATTGGCACCTTTTTCTTCGCCTTCATCTGAAGAATACGTAATATAAATCCAACCATTTTGGACATAATTGGGATGAACTGCAATATCCAACAAACCACCTTGCCCTCTGGCGACCACTCTGGGAACATTGGTGATTTCGGTTTTTGTTTTATTTTTTATATGATAAATTTTACCGGATTTTTCTGTAACTAACATGGAACCATCCGGAAGCCAAGTCATTCCCCAAGGAATAGCAATATAAGAGGCAACATTTTCAAAAGTATAATTAACAACTTCGGGTTGAAGTACAACATCTTTTTGTTTTTCTTGTGCTTTGCAACTTAAAAAGGTTAATACCAAAAAAGAAAGGAAAATTGGTTTCATTGTATTTTTTCTCCTAAAGTACTAAAAAGGGTAAAAAACATAAACTTTTTAAGGGAAAATTAAGATTTGGTTGTGTTGAAAAGTTGGTAAGCACTTTTTCCGCCAGGGATAGCAGCGGAAATCCCGGAAAGCTAAAACACTAAAAAAACTTGCTTCAAAAAAGCGACCGAAGTAAGCTCTTTTTGCAGCGTAGTTTTTTGTGCTTTAGCTTGAGGAATTGCAGCGGATAGCCCGTAGTGCGGCCAAAATTTATTGTTCCGATTTTAGCAAATCATGATACATTTTAATGTTTTCTTTAACTTTTTCATCCAATTCCGGTTCTTTAATTTCCGTATATTTTTGGAGCTCTTCCAAAATGGTTTTCGCTACAATAAATCTAGCCGTTTCTTTATTATCGGCCGGTATAATATACCAAGGAGCGTGCGGTTTAGAAGTTTTATTTATAGCCACTTCATAACACGTTTGATACTTTTCCCAAAGTGCCCTCTCTTTCAAATCACCGGGTGAAAATTTCCAATTGTGTTTTTCGGTTTCTAATCTTCTTAACAAACGTTGTCGTTGTTCTTCTTTACTCAAATGCAAATAGAATTTTAAGATAATTATACCGTTTGATGCTACATGTTTTTCAAATGCATTAATGCTTTCAAATCGGTTTTCCCAAAATTCCGGTTTTATATCTTCTACCGACTCTATTCCGGGAATATTTTCATTGAGAATGTATTCGGGATGAACACGCGTTACCAAAACATTTTCATAATGTGTTCGATTAAAAACAGCAAATTTTCCTTTTTCGGGTAAAGCCAAATAATGTCGCCACAAATAATCATGTTCCAACTCAGTTGAATTTGGAGTTTTAAAACTATGCACCACCACTCCTCTGGCATTGAATTCTTTGAATACTTCACGAATCAAACTGTCTTTACCTGCGGTATCCATTCCTTGCAAACAAATTAAAACCCCATAACGGTTGTGTGCATATAATTTGTCTTGCAGTTTACTTAATTTTTCTCTGGTTTTTTGTAATTGTTTTTCCTTCTTTTTTTCAGACGCTTCTATGTCTAGAAAAGTAGGAGTTTTAGCCAGACTTATTTCTGACTCAACTCTGAAATGCTCCGGTTTTATATTTTTCATTTGAAACGGATAAGAATGATTAATTTTACAGCAAAATACAAAAAAAATGGAAAACTTTACAATTGAATTATTTTTTCAAATTATGGGGATAAGTTCAACCTCCGGTTTAGTTTATGAAAAAAACAGTTTATTCCTAATTTCAGATTCCAGTTCATTTTTATATGAGTATCAAATTGAAAAAAATCAATTAATAAAAATTTCACTATTTGAAAATAGCCACGAAAATATCATCAAAAAAGAAAAACCCGATTTTGAATCCATTTTGAAAATTGAAAATTCATTGTTTCTTTTTGGTTCTGGTTCAACCGAGAAAAGAAGGAAAGGAATTGAGTACCAATTAGAACATCAAAAACCAATCTTAATTGATTTAACTCAACTTTTTACCAAAATAGAAGAAATAACCGGTATTGATCAGGAAAACATCAATATTGAAGGGGTAATAAAGTATCAAAACAAATGGCTATTATTTCAACGAGGCAATGGAACAGCTTCTCAAAATGGTATAATCATCATTAACGGTTCATTGTCATCAGCTCAAAAAATCAACTTTATCCCTATTCAATTGGTAAATGAAAATGGAATCAATGCCACTTTTACCGATGCTGTTTTAATGGGAAACAAAATTTATTTTTTAGCAGCCGCTGAAGATTCAAAATCAACATATGAAGATGGATTGGTTTTAGGAAGCTGGATAGGATATTTAGATGTTGATCATTTTGAAGTCAAGTTCATTCAAAAAATTTCTTCAAAAAATAAATTTGAAGGCTTAACAATTTATAAAAATTCAGCCGAAGAAATTTCGTTTTTACTTTGTGAAGATAATGATACAGAAGAAATGATTTCGAATATCTATAAGTTAAACATAAAAAAAACCACTCGATAACGAATGGTTCTTCTTAGGTTAAGGTAAATTCGGGGCAAAATTACCTTTTCATAAAAATGTTGGTGTAGTATTTTTTTCCGTTGTTAGGATTTGTTTTAATTGATATTCCGAAATGTGTATAATCGCCTTCAATATTTTCTCTGTGTGCATCACTCATTAACCAAGCATTTAATACACCACCATTAGATTGATAATTATAAGCAACATTCTCACTTACTTGTCTTGCACCAAGAACTTGCTTTATATTACTGGCTCTTTGCTCAAAGTATTGGTGACCAACAACATCATTTTCAATCATGTAGTCATTGTGCTCAGAAGATTTGTATGAAATATGGTTGATAGGTTGCAACTCATTTAAACCTAAACTAGCTCTGTGGTCATTGATTATACCCATAAGGTCTAATTCAACATCAGAATATGAAAAGTTTTCAACGATTGGAGCTGCAGTTTCTTCAGAAGAATCAGAAGAACAAGATACCATAGTGAACACGATTGCTAACGGCAACAATGCTCTAAACATTTTTGCTTTCATAGTAGTAGGTTAAGTTTTTAAAAGTAGATGTGGGGCAAATACTTTTATGTTGTTTTAATTATTTTTAATTAAAGCGTTAAAATAGATGTGGGGCAAATATCTTTATGCTATTAATAAGAACGTTTCATTTGATTTGTTGAGTCAATATTACTACAATGTCGTTTAAGTGCAAAATAAAATCGATGAAATACTTGTTTTTTTTATATATTAATTTTTTTTCCTACATTTTAAGGTGATAATCTTTCAATTTTCCATGCATAATCGGTTTGCAATTGATACCGAATACGGTCATGTAATCGATTTGGACGACCTTGCCAAAATTCAACTTCTTGTGGTCGCACTAAATATCCACCCCAAAAAGTTGGTCTTGGAATTTCTTTTCCCTCAAAATTAGATTCCAAAACTTTCAACTTCTCTTCTAAAACAGTTCTGGAAGCAATTACCCTACTTTGGTTGGAAACTAGTGCACCTAATTTGCTTCCGTCCGGTCGCGAATCAAAATAATTATCAGAGATTTGGGCAGAAGTTTTCTCGGCAATTCCTTTGATAATGACTTGTCGCTCCATCAAATGCCAAAAAAAAGAAAGACAAACATTTGGGTTGGCTTCAATGGCTTTCCCTTTTTCAGATTCATAATTGGTATAGAAAATAAATCCTTCTTCGTTGAATTTCTTCAATAAAACTACGCGAGCTTTCGGAAATCCATCTAAACCGATAGTGGAAACAGTCATGGCATTGACTTCCTCAATATCACTTTGTTCTTCGGTTTCATAAAACCAACGGTGAAACAAATTGATTGGATCTTCCGGAATATTGTTTTCGAGAAGTTCACTTTTTTCATATGATTTTCGGTAATTGCTGAGATCTTCCATTTTTTTGAGGTGCTAGAGTTCTATGTGGCTAAGGTACGAATAAAAGGAAAAGCTGAAAAAAGTGGAATTATTTAATTACTCAGCTTTAATAGCACACGGATTTTTAGGATGAAATGGATTTCCACTGATTTTTTATTCGCTTAGCGAAAATGGATGAAAAAGGATTTACAACAACCAGATTTGCGATTATAAGTAACTCCAGAACCTGAAACCTGAAACTTGAAACTAATTTTATAACTCAAACTCCTTCCCGTCATCCGCTAAAAGCACATTAGGGAAAATAGTTTCTGCTTCAGATTTGAAAAGTTCTATTGATTCGTAACGAGTGGAATAATGACCTAGTACAAGGTTTTTGACATTTGCTTTTAAAGCGATTGTAGCGGCTTGTTTGGCAGTTGTATGCATTGTTTTTTCCGCAAGATGTGATTCTTTTTCTAAAAAAGTAGCTTCGTGATACAAAACATCTACATTTTCAATTATCGGAATTAACTCTTCATTATAAACCGTATCCGAACAAAAAGCATAACTTTTTTCGTGTTCAGGATCAAATGTAATTTCATGATTGGGAATAATTGTTCCGTTATCTAACGTAATATCGCCACCGTATTTGATTTTTTGGTAATAAACGACATCAATACCAAGGTTTTGAATTTTATCAATATTGAGTTTTCGCTCTTTATTTTTTTCTTGGAATAAAAATCCGTTCGTGTAAATTCGGTGTTTTAACGGAATGGTTTTTACAATCACTTTTTCATCTTCAAAAAGCACTTCACTTTCTTTTGATTCTAATTCATGGAAATAAAGGTTGTAACCCGTAAATGAATTTCCGGCTCTTAATTGCATTAATATTAACTCTTTGATTCCTTTTGGTCCATACACATGCAAATCACTTTCACGATTAAGTAACATAAAAGTAGAAATCAATCCCACTAAACCAAAAAAATGATCACCGTGTAAATGCGAAATAAAGATGTGATTGATTTTGGAGAATTTAATTTTGTTTTTCCGCAGTTGCACCTGAGTTCCTTCGCCACAATCAATCAAAAACATACGGCTTTTAATTTCTAACACTTGTGAAGTGGGATTGGTGATGGTGCGAGGTGTGGCGGCGTAACAGCCGAGGATGGTGAGTTTCAATGTTTTTTTGTTTCAGGTTTCAGGTTTCAAGTTTCAGGTTACAGGTTACAGGTTTCAGGTTTCAAGTTGAAAAACTATGTTAAACATTTCCAACTCCAAACTTATTACTCCCAACTCCAATTAAAATCCCAAATCGCGTTCAATTTCTTCCATCTCAATGATGTCGTGAGCTTCTAAGAGTGTGGGAACAACGGTTAATTTGGCCGGAATGGCATTAAAATCAATTCCATCTGCCACGATAACAAATGATTTTTTTCCTTTTTTATGAATTTTTGATAAATCGCCAAACAGCTTAATTTGTTTTAAGTCAACCGATTTATCCATCGACATGTCCAAAATCAAATTTTGATTTTTAAAACTGTTGTGTTGCGTGGTGACTTTTTCTAAAAAAGCTAAACAATCACCTTGGGTGTTTTTTAAAATGGTAGTATGTCCTTTTTGATCGACTTTCATTTATTTTGAGGTGCTGAGGTACTAGGGTTCTGAGGTTCTAAGTTACAAAAAATTATTTAATTTTTGAAGCCAAAAGATAAATAACCGCCATTCTGATTGCTACGCCGTTTTCTACTTGTTCTAAAATTACGGATTGTTTGGAGTCGGCTACATCACTTGTGATTTCTACACCTCGGTTGATAGGCCCCGGATGCATGATAACGATTTCTTTGCTAAGTGAATCCAAAAATGCTTTATCTACACCGTATTGCTGAGCATATTCTCGGGTGGAAGGAAAATAATTCACATCCATTCGTTCGTTTTGCACGCGAAGCATATTGGCTACATCGCACCATTCTAATGCTTTTCTCAAATTGGGTTCCACCGAAACACCTAAACTTTCAATGTGTTTGGGAATTAATGTTTTTGGTCCACACACTTTCACTTCAGCTCCTTGCATTTGCAAAGCAAAAATATTGGAAAGTGCCACTCGGGAATGAAGAATATCACCCACAATCACTACCTTCTTCCCTCCTACTTCGCCTAATCGTTCTCTGATGGAATAACTGTCTAATAATGCTTGTGTAGGATGTTCGTGAGCACCATCTCCGGCATTGATGATACTTGCTTTTACGTTTTTTGAGAGAAAATAAGCTGCTCCGGGATTGGCATGACGCATTACTACCATATCGACTTTCATCGCCAAAATATTGTTGACGGTATCAATTAAGGTTTCCCCTTTTTTTACGGAGGATTGAGCTGCAGAAAAACTAATTACATCGGCAGAAAGTCTTTTTTGAGCGAGTTCGAAGGATAATTTTGTCCGCGTACTATTTTCAAAAAAGATATTGGCAATGGTAATATCCCGTAAAGACGGCACTTTTTTAATCGGACGGTTGATTACTTCTTTAAAATGATCGGCTGTTTCAAAAATAAGTTGAATATCTTCCGGTTGAAGGTATTTGATGCCTAATAAATGGTTGACAGACAGTTCAGACATTTTCAGGTGTTTGTGTGTTAGTAGTTACTAAATATACGGTGTCTTCGCCTTCGTTCTCAGTCCAGCAAACTTTTACTTTTTCATTGTTGATGGCATCCACTTGTCTTCCTCTGTAATCGGGTTGAATGGGCAAATGACGACTAAAACGTCTATCGATGAGTACCAAAAGCTCAATTTCGCTTGGTCGCCCGAAGGATTGAATAGCGGTTAAAGCGGAACGAATACTTCTGCCGGTATATAAAACATCATCAATGAATATCACTTTTTTATCTTCTACTATAAAATCAATTTCGGTTTTGTTGGCTTCCAACGTTTTTTCGCCCCGACGGAAATCATCTCTAAAAAAAGTGATGTCTAACAATCCGAATTTTATAGTGTTGATATTGTATTCTTCTTGCAATAATTTCACAATGCGTTTGGCTAAAAAAGAACCACGCGGCTGTAATCCAATAATAATGGTATCTGAGAAATCAAGGTGTTTTTCAATCAGCTGACAGGCCAAACGATGGAGAATGATATTGACTTCTTTTGAAGTGAGCAATACTTTTTGACTCATGGTAGTGTTGTTTGGTGTGTAAAGATATACTTTTTTTACGATTTGGATTTTAAAAAAATCCCGAAACAACGTCTCAGGATTCAATTTATAATTAGCTATACATTTTCTTTCTTAATTCTTTGATTTTATCATCTTCCAAATATTCATCAAAGGTCATGTAGCGGTCGATTACACCATTTGGGGTAATTTCAACTACGCGATTGGCAACGGTTTGAGCAAATTCGTGGTCATGCGTAGTGAACAAAACCGAGCCTTTAAAATTCTTTAATGAGTTATTGAAGGCTTGAATCGATTCCAAATCCAAGTGATTGGTTGGTTCATCAAGCATTAACACGTTGGCACGAAGCATCATCATTCGAGAAATCATGCAACGCACTTTTTCTCCACCGGATAAAACTCGTCCGGTTTTAAGAGCTTCTTCACCGGAAAAAATCATTTTCCCTAAGAAACCACGAACATACACTTCATCTCGTTCTTCTTCTGTTTTTGCCCATTGACGTAACCAATCTACAAGTGTGTAATCGTTATCAAAAAAAGCTGCATTATCAGCTGGTAAATAAGATTGCGTGGTCGTAATTCCCCAATCAAAAGTACCGGAATCTGCTTTTAAATTGCCATTCAAAATTTCATAAAAAGCGGTGGTAGCACGTGAATCCTTTGAAAACACGACTACTTTGTCGCCTTTAGCCATGTTTAAATCAATGTTTTTAAATAACGTTTCACCTTCAAGTGAAGCACTTAAACCTACCACATTTAAAATTTGATCGCCGGCTTCACGTTCTTGGTCAAAAATAATGGCCGGATATCTTCTGCTGGACGGTTTTATTTCGTCTAAATTTAATTTTTCAATCATTTTTTTACGCGAAGTAGCTTGTTTTGATTTGGCTACGTTGGCACTAAAACGACGAATAAATTCTTCTAGTTCCGCTTTCTTTTCTTCAGCTTTTTTGTTTTGTTGAGCTCGTTGTTTGGCTGCTAATTGGCTACTTTCGTACCAAAAAGTATAGTTTCCTGAGTAGTGCGTAATTTTCCCAAAATCAATATCGGAAACATGTGTACAAACCGCATCTAGAAAGTGACGGTCGTGTGAAACCACCAACACAGTATTCTCATAATTCGCCAAGAAGTTTTCTAACCAACCAATGGTTTCAAAATCCAAATCGTTGGTAGGCTCATCCATAATCAACACATCAGGATTGCCAAAAAGAGCCTGAGCCAAAAGTACACGCACTTTCAGTTTTCCTTCCATTTCACTCATCAAAGTGTAATGATAATCTGCTGAAATTCCTAAGTTAGACAACATTGATGCGGCATCAGAATCTGCATTCCACCCGTTCATTTCTTCAAATTGCACTTGCAATTCTCCAATTCTATCCGCATTTGAATCATTGTAATCAGCATACAAAGCATCCATTTCTGCTTTTACGGCATACAAAACTTTGTTTCCCATCAAAACCGCTTCTAACACTGTGTGTTCATCAAACATGTTGTGATTTTGATTCAAAACCGACATTCTTTTTCCCGGTTCCAAAATAATGCGACCGGAAGTTGGATCCATATCACCGGAAATAATTTTCATGAACGTAGATTTTCCGGCACCGTTTGCTCCGATGATTCCGTAACAATTGCCTTGAGTGAAGGTTACATTCACTTCGTCAAACAAAACTCTTTTACCAAATTGAACCGATAAATTTGAAACTGTCAACATGTTTTATTATTTTTTAAAAGCGTTGCAAAAGTAGAAAAAATAAAGCATTTTTGGCACACCGTTATTTAGAATAAATATAGGTTTAATTTAACTGTCTGTTAACAAGCTTTAAACATTAGAAAAAATACTTTTGTTATAAATAATGCCACAAAATGATTGCCTATTCAAAAAAAATACTTTTACTACTCAATATTTCTGTAATCCTTACTTTCATAGGATGTAAAAAAGATTTTTCAGATGATAACTTTGTAGCTTACTTTGGTGGTGAAGTTATCAATCCGAAAAATAATTATGTTTTATTTATGAAGGATGACGAAGTTATAGATACTCTGTACTTAAACAAAAAAAATCAGTTTCTCAAAAAGTTCGATTCACTTGCACCCGGTATGTACACTTTTATGCATGAACCGGAGTATCAATATGTATATTTTGATAAAAATGATAGTTTGATGGTTAGAATCAATTCGCTAGAATTTGATGAGTCGGTTGTATTTTGTGGAAGAGGTGATGAAAAAAATAACTTTTTAATGGAGTTATATCTGAAAAATGAAGACGATAAAAACAAAATGTTTGATTTGTTTGATTACCCTGTAAAAAAATTTGTAAACAATATTGATTCTTCCTATCAATCAAAAAAAAGATTTTATAACGACAAAAAGAAAAAAATGAATTGGTCTGAAGATTTTGATTTGTATGCCAAATCAATGTTGGATTTTCATCATTTTGCCAAAAAAGAGATTTATCCAATGGCTCACAAAATGAGAACCGGTGAAAATGTCTCCTCAATGCTACCTGTAAATTACTATAATCACCGTGGAAAAGTTGAGTTCAACAACAAATTACTCACTACTTATTCACCGTTTGTTCGTTATTTGACACACATGATGAGCAATGTTTCGTTTCATGAATTAAAAGAGACCAATCTTGAAGAAGACGTATTGGAACTTCACCTACATAAATTAAATATTGCTGATACATTATTTAGAAACGGAAAAACTCGCAACAAAATTTTGAACAATATTGCCTTTTCTTATTTGTTGGAAGACCAAGATGTGTCAAAAAACGAAGTATTTATAGACCGTTACAACCAACTCAGTACCGATAAAAACCATATTGAAGAAATCAATAAAATAGGCGGTTCCATCCAACAATTAAAAAAAGGGAATGAATTACCTGAAATACCATTGATAGATTTAAATGGGAAGAAAATTAGTAGTAAATCTATTTTAAATAAAAAATCTGTTGTTTTCTTTTGGACCAAAAATGCAGATTCACACATGGTCTCTGCTCACAAAAAAGCACTTGATTTTATGAAAAAGAATCCTACCTACCAATATATAGCCATTAATATGGACGATAATCAAGGTGAATGGAAAAAAATATTGGAAACTCATCAGTTTGGTAACATTAATGAGTTTAGAGCGAATGACTTTGAAGAACTAAAAGAAAAATGGGTAATTACTAAACTTCACCGTGTAATTCTTTTAGATGAAAACGGAAAAATAGACAATGGATTTGTCAATCTTTTTGATGTAAAGTTTGAAAAATTACTTCACTAAAAAAAAATGCCTCAACTTTCATTGAGGCATTTTTAATTTATATAATATGTTATTGATTCGCTTTCGCGTGATCAGCTAAAAACTGAGCTAAACCAATATCCGTAAGCGGATGTTTTAACAAGCCTAAAATAGCTGATAATGGTCCGGTCATCACATCCGCACCGATTTTAGCACAATTCACGATGTGCATGGTGTGACGAACAGAAGCAGCTAAAATTTCTGTTTGATATCCATAATTATCATAAATCTCTCTGATTTCTTCAATTAAGGCTAAACCATCGGTAGAAACATCATCTAATCTTCCGATGAATGGCGAAACATACGTTGCTCCCGCTTTTGCAGCTAACAATGCTTGTCCGGCAGAAAAAACTAACGTTACGTTTGTTTTAATTCCTCTGTCTGAAAAGTATTTACATGCTTTTACGCCTTCTTTGGTCATTGGTAATTTCACTACGATTTGTTCGTGTAATTCTGATAACTCCTCACCTTCTTTGATCATTCCTTCGTAATCGGTGGCAATTACTTCGGCACTTACATCGCCATCCACAATGTTACAAATATCTACATAATGCTTCAATACATTATTCTTTCCGCTAATGCCTTCTTTGGCCATCAAAGACGGATTGGTGGTTACACCATCTAAAACACCAAGTGCTTGTGCTTCTTTAATTTGGTCTAGGTTGGCCGTGTCAATAAAAAATTTCATATGTGAGTTGTGTTTAAATTCGGTTGCAAAGTTACTATTTTTGTTTCAAGTTTCAGGTTTCAGGTTTCAAGTTTTTCCTCAAACAAGCGTTTAATTTATTTCACGCAAAGTCGCAAATTTCAGACTTCACTTTGCGTCTCGTCGTCTTAGCGAGATTTTCTTTCATTTTTTCAATGCAAGAAAATTAGAGTGATGGAGCAACAACCACATTTTAAAGCTTGTAATGCTTCATCAACATCTTCTCATAAACCTTATCAGGCAAAATTCGCTTTAAAACAATTGAAAAACGTTGTAGAAAACTGCCTACTTTATAATGCACATTTGGTTTAGATGTTTCAATGATTTTATGAATGGCAAACGCCATTTCGTTTGGATTACTACCGGAATCAACGTGTTCATCCATCATTTTTAGTGTATTCCCGTATGGGATTTTATAAGCGGAATCTTCTTTTAAAGGAGCATGATAACGACCGGAAGCAATATTGGTAGCAAAATCGCCAGGAGCGACATTGGTTAATTGAATTCCGAACGGTTTTACTTCCATGCGAATGGCTTCGGTAATGAGTTCTAAAGCACCTTTGGAGGCGGAATAAACGCTTCGATAAGGTAATCCCATATAACCGGCAATGGACGTAATATTGATAATTAAACCCGATTGTTGACTTCTCATTTGAGGCAAAACGGCTTTTATCACTTCAATCGAACCAAAGAAATTGGTTTCAAAATTGTTTTTGATTTCTTGGGTGGGAATTTCTTCCAGCGGACCGGTAATTCCGACACCGGCATTGTTGATAACCACATCCAACTTCCCTTCTTTTTGAATTAATTCGGAAACGGCAGTTTTGATACTATCCACATCACGCACATCCAATTGTAACAATGGAAAAACGGAATCTTTTACTTGATTTGGATTTCTACTTGTTCCATACACAACATAGCCTTTTTGATGGAGAAAAGTTCCTATGGATTTACCTATTCCGCTGGAACCGCCTGTGATGAGAATTACTTTTGACATGGTTGGGTTAAAAGGCAAAGATAGTAATTAGTGATTAGTAATTAGTGATTAGTCTATCCCCAAACCTGCATTTTCACTCAAAACCACTTCACCCTTTACAATTTTTGAACCATTGAAGGTATCATTTGCAATTAAGTTGGCTCCATCCAAATCGAGATAATCGGCAAAAGAAGCCAAGGCTATTCCGGCAGAAATACCAACGGTTGATTCGGTCATGCAGCCGATCATGATGTTAAAATGAAATGCTTTTGCTTTTTGGAGAATAGCTAATGAGGGAGTCAATCCGCCACATTTCATCACTTTAATGTTCAGCGTTTTGTAATGAGGTTGTAATATTTCTAAATCATCAATTGATTGTATATCTTCATCTGCCATCCAATTAGCATAACTGTTACGGGATAAATGTTTATAGTTTTCTGCCCCTTTGGACATTGGTTGTTCAAAGTACAAGAATTTTGCTGAAAGTGGATCGTTTTGAATCAATTCACACGTTTCCAACGAAAAACTGCCATTCGAATCGATGCTGATGTTTTTTCCTGTAGTCAATAATTTATCACGCAAAGATGTCGACCATGAATTGACTTTTACTTTGCAATATTCCCAATCGGATTCGATGATTTTTTGGAGTTGAACAGCTTCTTCATCCATACTAATCGTAATGGAAGATTGGGGAAAATGAGTAATTGGCAAATGGTTTAACTCGGCAAATGTTTTGTTATGTAGCTTTCCATACACATCCCAAAACGCACAATCGATGGCGGAATGTAAAAAAGGATGCAAAGAAAAAGTTTGAAGTTTCTTGAAAAAATCTAAAGGATGTTCAATGGATAAGTGATTTACAAAAGGTTGTATTCGTTCCAAATCCTTCACAAAATCATCCAAATGAATGTGGTAATAATCAATTTCGGTACATTCACCATAACCAATTTTTCCATTATAGTTAATGGAAACAATTAATGCTTTTCTGAAATCATAGACACCATAGGCAATTTTGAACGGTTCTTTTAGTTGGTGGTGGACTATTTTCCAATTTATATTCATTCGTCAAGTTTAGAAAAAGGAAAGGTAGTAAAAGAAAGGTAAAGAAATGAATAAAAAGTAAAACCGGATAATTTTTACCCTATAAGTCATATAAGTTAAATACATAAAAATTGTTTACAAGTAAAAACTTATATGACTTATATGGTTATTAAAATGGTGATAATAAATTTGATTGAAGAGAAAAAAAATGGCAAGCGACCTACATCGCACCGCTACAACCGCATACCTTTGCTGTGTTCCCACCCTGGAGGAGTTTGCAGGAGCTGGTCGTGTAGGACTTGCCGGTGCAAATATACAATCTTTTTATGTTTTTGCAAGGAAAATAGTTCGTTCAAATTGCTATATTTGTCCCATATATACGATTTACCCTCATGAAAAAATATAACTTATTAGCCTTCATTTTATTAGCTTCTCTTTTTATGGCTTGCGAAGACAAAGAAAAAGATAAGTCAGGATGGTTTGTGTTGAGCACAACCGACAATAAGGCTCAATTTACTTCTAATGAAACAGCTACGTTATCCATGACCAATACAAAAAATAAAACGGTTGACAGTATTGTATTTTTCAGTAATGATCAAAAGATTGGAGCTGTAAAAGGTGCTTCGCCCTTTAAATATGTCTTAGCAGAGGAAAAACTAGGCTATATCAATTTGAAAGCGTTGGTTTATTTTGAAAATGAATATGTAGAAAGTACGCATCGTATAGAATTGGTTTCGAATATTGAGCCAAAGTTGTTGAAATATACCTTAGTAAACACCTACCCGCATGACATCAAAGCGTACACACAAGGATTAGAATTTCATCGTGATACTTTATATGAAGGAACCGGGAACGGAGCCGGAAACTCAACCGGAATCAAAGGAGTTTCCAGTTTGCGTAAAACGAATTATAAGACAGGAGAAGTGTATAAAATTGTTAGCTATCCCGAAGCTATTTTTGGGGAGGGCATCACCATTTTAAACAACAAAGTATATCAACTTTCCTGGCAAAATTTAGTAGGTTTTATTTATGATGCCGATACGTTCAAAGAAATCAAACGATTTGATTATGCCAAACGTATTGAAGGTTGGGGTTTGTGTAACGATGGCCAAAAGCTTTATCAATCGGACGGTACAGAAAAAATATATACGCTAAATGCTGAAACGCAACAAATTGAAGGACACATCAACGTTTATTCCGGTGCCAATAAAATTAAAGCCGTGAATGAATTGGAATGGATAGACGGTAAAATCTACGGCAACATTTACCAAAAAGATGCCATTGCTATTATCAATCCAAAAAACGGTGCGGTGGAATCCGTAATTTATTTGGGAGATTTGAAGAAATTGGTTACTCAACATCCTGATATTGATGTATTAAACGGGATTGCTTATAACCCCAAAACCAAAACCCTTTTTGTGACGGGGAAGAATTGGGATAAAATGTTTGAGATTCGGGTGGAGGAATAGGCGGTTATCGGTTGGCGGTTATCTGTGGAAATCTGTCAAGCAAATTTATCTTATTTGTAAAGACAGATTTTTATTTTACCTTTGTTAAAATTCCATGAAACATGAACTACAACATATCCTTTCAGGAAAGAGCCAAGTTAGGCATGGAGATACTATCCAAACAATCACCCGTTACCTTAGAAAAAGCAAGAGCTCAAGCCGAACGACTTCGGATTGCAAGTCAATCAAAAGTGAAGAAAAAACGCTAATTAAACAATTTTGCGATAGAAACAGTTTTTGGATCACTGTTATTGACTTGGATGCATTCATTTCTGCCGGAGCAGAACAAAAAGTTTACCTTCAAAATAAACAAAAAGTAATCAAACTGAATGATAGTATTTATTATGAAACTTGGGAAGATTACTTTAACAACTTACTCTTACACAATTATTTTTTTTCGGATACTGCTTATCAATTAATTGGCTTTTTTGAACTTGAAGATGTACTTTATGCTGTAGTAGAACAACCATTTGTTGAAAGTGATACAAATACAAATTTAGAAGATGTATCTCGATTTTTAACTTCTAATGGATTTATTAACACCAGAAATAACGATTATTGTCACCATAAATGGGGTGTAATATTGGAGGATTTACACGATGAAAATGTTCTTACTTTAAAAGGGAATCTTTTTTTCATTGATACTGTTTTTTATGTCACGAAAGAATTTTATTCGTAAATAAAAACTTTTACCCTCTTCTATTTATTTAATTCTGCCAACAAAATCAGAAAACCGTCAACAGAAAACCGTTTAATGAAACTCCCCAAACACCTTCGTTGCTTCATTGTAAGCACTTTCAAAACTCATTGGACTGGAGTTGGTATTTTCTTTTTGAGTGGTGAAATAGGATAGTAATTTTTCGGTAGGCATGTTTCCGGTGAGGTCGTCTTTTGCCATAGGACAACCACCAAATCCTTGAATGGCTCCGTCAAAACGGCGGCAACCGGCTTTGTAGGCCGCATCTACTTTTTCAAACCATTTGTTGGGTGTAGTGTGCAAATGGGCTCCAAACTCAATTTCGGGATATTTGGTAATCAGGTTCGAAAATAAATAATCAATGACTTCGGGGGTTGAACTACCCACAGTGTCGGATAATGATAAAATTTTTACCCCCATACCGGCTAATTTCTCCGTCCACTCCCCTACGATTTCTACATTCCATGGGTCGCCATACGGATTTCCGAAACCCATTGATAAATAGGCTACGACTTCTTTGTTCGATTGGTCGGCTATTTCCAAAATTTCTTGTAAGGTGATGATGGACTCGGCAATGGTTTTGTGTGTGTTTCGCATTTGAAAATTCTCCGAAATCGAAAAAGGAAAACCCAAATACTGAATTTCTTTGTGCACCGCTGCCAGTTCTGCTCCTTTGGTATTGGCGATGATGGCTAACAATTTGCTGCGGGTTTGCGATAAATCCAATCGAGCCAATACTTCTGCGGTATCCGCCATTTGTGGAATCGCTTTGGGCGAAACAAAACTCCCAAAGTCCAGTGTATCAAAACCTACCCGCAAGAGCGACTGCAAATAAAGCACCTTTCGTTCGGTAGGAATAAAGGTTTTAATGCCTTGCATGGCATCGCGTGGACATTCAATAATTTTTATTGGTTGCATAGATGCCCAAATATAAGGAAGAAAATAAATCTACGAAATCGTTTTCCTAGTTTTTTCATTGGATGAAGCTATTCCTGCCCTACTCTACAAGTCCTCACCCAAAAGGCGGTTTTTTAAAGTCGTTTTCAAGAGCTTCCTTTGGTCGCTTTGCCTCCGCCAAAAAAACACGCCTTTTGGGTTCCGAGCTTTCCGTTTCGGTCAGGGCTATGAAATAAGTGCTTAAAAAAGTTACAACAAAATCATCACTGCAATTCCCAAAAATGCTATGATTTGAAACCATTTTAAAAAAACAGCAAACGTTTTATTGTTTCTAATCATTACCGTTAGTTGGTCTGCTACAATACTCACTAATGTAAAAATGACAAAGGCTTGCACCATAAAAACTAAGCCTAGCACATAAATTTGTTGTGTCACCTTTCCGGCTTGTTCGTCAATAAAACCCGGAAAAAAAGCCAGAAAAAAAAGGGTCACTTTTGGGTTTAACACATTCATGATAAACCCTTGCTTTACCAATGAAAAAAGCGATTTTTTGGTGTTTTGATGGGTCGATAATTCAATCGTATCCGGAGCTTTATACACTTGATAGGCAATCCAAAGTAAATAGGATGCTCCCGCTATTTTAATTCCGGTGAAGAGTATTTCTGATTGCTGGATGATTGCAGAAACACCCAAAGCAATTAAAGTTGTATGCACCAAAATACCACTCACTAAACCTGCTGCGGTTGCAATGCCGTACTTTTTCCCGTTGGAAATGCTCTGGGTCAGGACGTAAATAATGTCCGGTCCGGGTGAAAGAGTTAAGGCGATGGATGCGAGGAGGAAGGGGAGCATTTTTTGGTTGGAGGTTGTCTGTTGTCTGTTGTCTGTTATCGGTTGGTGTTTTGTAAAATTCGTTGGTTTATCTCCTTCACCAATCTCGGACCTTCATAAATGAATCCGGTGTAAAGTTGGACTAAACTGGCACCGGCTTCTAATTTTTCTATCGCATCATCTGCTGAATGAATCCCTCCTACTCCAATGATAGGAAAAGCACGATTGCTTTTCTCACTCAAAAAACGAATGACTTCAGTAGAACGTTTGGTTAGCGGTTTACCGCTTAATCCGCCCATTTCGGTTTTGTTTTCTGATAGTAAACCTTCCCGTGAAAGTGTGGTATTTGTGGCAATGACCCCTGCTATTTTTGTGGCTTTGACAATGTCGATGATGTCTAACAATTGCTCATCTGTCAAATCCGGAGCAATTTTTAATAAGATAGGTTTAGATTTAGGTTTAGTTTCATTTCGGTTTTGAAGGGTTTGTAACAATTGGGTCAGCGGCTCTTTGTCTTGCAATGCCCGTAAATTGGGCGTGTTTGGTGAGCTCACATTCACCACAAAATAATCCACATAAGGAAATAAAGCTTCAAAACATATTTCATAATCCGAAGTGGCTTCTTCATTGGGTGTATTTTTATTCTTCCCGATGTTTCCTCCAATTAATACTCCTTTGTTTTTTTTCAAACGCTCAACTGCGTCGGTTACGCCTCCATTATTAAATCCCATACGGTTGATGATGGCCGAATCTTCTTTAAGTCGGAATAGTCTTTTTTTAGGATTACCTTCCTGCGGTTTTGGGGTTAACGTACCTATTTCGATGAATCCGAAACCAAAGTCAGACAACTCTTGGTACAACTTCGCATCTTTATCAAATCCGGCTGCCAATCCTACCGGATTTTTGAATTTCAATCCGAAAACTTCCCGTTCTAATTTTGGATGTTTGACTTCATACAGTGATTGAAATAATTTTCCCATGCCGGGAATTTGATGTAAAAAACGAATGAGTGAAAAGGTAAAATAATGCACCCTTTCCGGGTCGAAACAGAATAGAAGCGGTCGAATCAGAAGTTCATACATGGTTGTGTTGTTGTGGTGCAAAAATAAGGAATCCCTCTTACATCGCTACCAAACACGACACAAAATAATCGATTTCTTCTTTTGTATTTTCGTGACTGAACGACAGTCGAATACTGGGGCGTTCTAATTCTTCCAAAGTTAAAAATTCGGCCAATACGTGAGAAGGTTTGCTGCTTCCCGATTGGCAGGCACTACCTCTGGAAACCGCAATTCCTTTCATGTCCAATTCAAACAAAATCAACGCTGATTTTTCTTTTGGAAAAGGCAATTGCACATTCAGAATGGAGTAAAACGTTTCCAAGCCACCGTTAAATTTAATAGTAGGAAAGTGAGCAATCAACTTTTCTATGGCATATTTTTTCAATTCAAAAATCGCATTTCGTTCGGTATCTAAATTTTGATAAGCGATTTCGAGTGCTTTTGCCATTCCGGCAATTTGATGGATGGATTCGGTTCCGGCACGTAAGCCTTTTTCTTGTTCACCTCCTAAAAGTAGCGATTGCATGGGCGTATTTTTTCGCACAAAAGCAAAGCCAACCCCTTTTGGTCCGTGGAATTTATGAGCACTTGCCGTCAAAAAATCAATGGGTAATTGTTGCAAATCCAATTCTGTTTTTCCAATGGATTGTACCGTATCGGAATGAAAATAGGCTTTGTGGTCTTTACAAAGTGACGCCACTCGCTCCATATCCAATACCACTCCGGTTTCATTGTTCACCTGCATTAAGGTCACCAAAGTTGGAATGTTTGACTCTAATAAACGTTCAAGTTGACGATAATCAATATGACCGTTTTCTAAAATGGATAGAAATTCAACTTTAATTCCACATTCTTTTTGCAATGCCAATACCGGATACAATACGGCATGGTGTTCGATTTTGGTTGTAATAATGCGTTTCACTCCCAATTTTTGTACAGCATTTTGGAGTATCCAATTATCGGCTTCTGTTCCGGAGGAAGTGAAAATAATTTCCTGAGCCGAACAATTCAATTGCTTGGCAATGCTTTTGCGTGCCGATTCCAAAATTACTTTTGCTCCCCGACCATAGCTGTGCGTTGAAGACGGATTACCGAATTCGGTTTGCATCACCTTTACCATTTCCTGAATGACTTCAGGGCGGATGGAGGTGGTGGAGGCGTTATCGAGGTATATTTTGTTCATTTTGTTGGCTTTTTATTGCTTTTTGTCCTGCTATGCAGGAGGTTCCTATTTCGACTTTGTCATCTTGCGGAATGACAAAAAGATGGATTAGCTTGCTTTTTGTCCTGCTATGCAGGAGGTTCCTATTTCGACTTCGTCATCTTGCGGAATGACAAAAACATGGATTATCTTGCTTTTTGTCCTGCTATGCAGGAGGTTCCTATTTCGACTTCGTCATCTTGCGGAATGACAAAAAGATGGAATTTCATTTTCGCATTACCCATTACCAATTGCCTTTCACCAATTACCCTTAAAGAGGAAAGAAACTAATCGCTGTTCCACCTCCGGCTGCTAGGTTCAATTTTATTTTAGACTTTGCGGTTACTTCGATGGTTTTGATGGTATACGCTTTTGGATTATTTTCCCAATGAGCGTCTTTTCCGTCTTGGTAAATGGTGGCTTTGTATTTTTTACCCGGTGTTAGGAAGTCTACTGTTATTTCAGTACTTCTTGGATTTTCATCGGTGATAGCTCCTAAAAACCAGGTTTCTTTTCCTTTTGTTTTTCGGGCAATGGTGAGGTAATCTCCCGGTTCGGCTTCCAAAATTCGGGTGTCATCCCAATCTACTTCAACATCCTTGATGAATTGAAAGGCATCCGGATAACGTTCGTAATTTTCAGGTAAATCAGCCGCCATTTGTAGCGGACTGTAAATTGTCACATACAAGGCCAATTGTTTGGCTAAAGTGGTATGCACTTGTTCTTTTTTAGTAGCATCGTAATGACTCATTTTGATTTCAAAAATCCCCGGTGTATAATCCATTGGTCCGCCCAAAAAGCGAGTAAACGGTAAAATCGTTTCATGAGCAGGTGGATTTCCTACACTCCAGGCATTGAACTCGTTTCCACGAGCAGCTTCGGCTGCAATGTAATTTGGGTAGGTACGATGTACACCGGTTGGTCGTGATGATTCGTGAGAATTGACCATGATTTTGTATTCCGCAGCACGTTCTACCACCCAATTGAAATGGTTCACCATTGTTTGTCCGTCATGCCATTCACCACGCGGAATGATTTTGCCCACATAACCGGTTTTAACGGCATCATAATCATGTTTTTTCATGAATGAAAACGCACGGTCCAATCTGCGTTCGTAATTGGCTACCGAACCAGAAGTTTCGTGGTGCATGATCATTTTAACTCCTTTGGATTGAGCATATTTTTTAACTTCTTCTACATTGAAATCCGGATAAGGCGTTACAAAATCGAATACATTTTCTTTCCAATTGCCAAACCAATCTTCCCAGCCTACGTTCCAGCCTTCTACCAAAACGCCATCAAAACCGTGTTTGGCGGCAAAATCAATGTATTTTTTGGTGTTTTCAGTTGTGGCACCGTGTTTTCCGGTTGGTTTTAATTCAGCATCTTGAGCCATCTGAGCATTTTGTGAACCGGCATAATCCCATGTGGCTTTTCCCACGTGCATTTCCCACCAAATACCGACATATTTCATCGGTTTAATCCACGAAGTGTCTTCAATTTTTGAGGGTTCATTCAAATTGAGTGTCATTTTTGATGAAAGAATTTTTCGTGCATCATCACTTACCATGATGGTTCGCCATGGTGTATTGGCCGGTGCTTGAAGATATGCCTTGTCACCAATAGCATTCGGCACCAAATGCGATTGCATTAAAAAAGCTGACGTGTCTACATCCAAATGCATAATTGGGTAATTGACTACAGCGGCTTCAAAAATATTGACATAGATTCCGTTAGTTGACTTTAGCATCACCGGCGATTGGATTCTGGATTTTGTCATTGGTCCTTTCATACCAATTCCGTTATTCATATCGAGTTTGGTAACATCAATTTCGGATAATTTGGTTTCATTATATGCATATTCCTGACTGTCATAATCACCCGGAATCCAGAAAGCTTTGTAATCTTCTGTTAAGGCAAATTGGGAAACTTCATCAGAGACTACAAAGTAATTTAACTTTTCTTGGATAGGGATTTCATAGCGAAACGCCAACCCTTCATCAAACAACCGAAAAACAATGTTCATTTTGCGTTGGGTTGGCTTTTGAAGCAATTCAACCGTTAACTCATTATAATGATTAATGATTTCTTTATGTTCACCCAACACAGGATTCCATTTTTCATTCACTGTTTTTATGGAATGATTTTTCATTTCAAAATCGGCTGCTAGCGTATTGGTTTGTTTGAGCGTAAGACCGAGAAATGAAGTTTGTATAATCGGTTTATTTTTATAATTCAAGGTGTAATATGGTCTTCCTATTTTATTTACACCTACTTTTAGTTCCAATTGATTGTTGGGAGAATTTAGTTTTTGAGCCATTGCAAAAGGGGTTATTATCACAAAAAATAACAGTGCTACTTTGTTCATTTTTATATTTTTTTGAATTCCAAAGATAAAGAATATGGTTAAAAACATCCTAATTAAAAAAGAAATGCTTTTTAGAGAAGTTAAAAGTTCTATTTTTGCTTATTATTTTGGAATTATGAAACACTTTTTTTGGATTATACTTTTAACCATTAGTCTATTTGGATGTGACGATGGTGATTTCAATATTGATACTTTTGATTTTTCAACCGTTACTTCTGCCTCCTGTAATAGTGGAGTCTCAGGATTTTTTGTTTATAAAATCAATGGTTCAGAAGTACTTTTGTTGCAAATTCCGGAAAATAATTTTATTAATGAAATTACACCAGCCGGTGAACCACGAACAGTTAGTATTAGTGGTGCAAATAAATTAATATATAGAATATATAATGGTACCGTAACAAGTGGAGCAATATGTACGACCATTCCGCCTGCCAATCCAAACGTTACGGAAGAATGGAATGCTGTTTCGGGAACAATTGAAATTACGACGACTGCCAATAAAACAACTAATGAAACGGATAATTCCTCATTTGTTTCCGGTTATACACATTCGGTAATCATTCGAAATGTGAATTTTGAAAAAAGCAATGGAGCTCAACAATTGTATAGTGTTTTAGATTTTGGAAGTTACATTACAACCGCTACTCCACCCTCTAATTTTGTGGATTTTACCTTGAAAGCATGTGATACTTCTTTTAATTTTGTTTATAAAGTGGTGGGTATTCAATCCCTAAGGTTAACTACAGATGGTAGTCTTTTTCTTAATGAAGTAACACCGGCAGATACTCCCAGAAAAGCTTTAATCGGTTCTACCTATCAATTGCAATTGGATTATTATGCTGACAACATTAACGATGCCTTTATGTGTGCAAGTCCAACACCAACAACTCCCTCATTATTACAACGATGGACAGCTCAAAATGGTGTAACCGACGTAAGTGGAATCATTGAAGTAGTAACAACCGAAGAATACGAAATTCCAACCGACAATCAGAGTCCGTTAGTTGGTTATCGCCAAACGATTACGTTGAAAAAAGTAACCATGGAACGCAACGGAGTTACCTTTAAATTAGGTGATTCTTATGCGTTAGGAGCAATTGTTACACCGCTTTAGAGTACGTTTTTTTGGATGAAATAAACTTCGGTGGCCCCAAATCCATATTTTTGGAAATTGGCTTCTTGAAAAGTTATGTTTTCATACCGTTTTAGTAGGCTTTCCAATTCATATTTGAGTATGCCTTCTCCTACTCCATGAATAAAAACTATTCTTGGTATTCTATTTCGTTGAGCAAAATCCAATTGGCGTTTAGCCGTTTCGAGTTGTAGATTTAAGATATCATAATTGTTCATTCCCTTTTTATTGGGAACCAATTTTTCTATGTGTAGGTCAATTTCTATGGCATACTCTTCTTTTCTGGATTTTTTAGCTTTTTGAGTAATTGCTTTTTTTGAATCAGCTTTTTCTTTTAAAGCAGAGTTCACCTTTTCTCGCGAAAAAAACGAATGAAATTCAGCCTTTTGTTGGTCAAGAATTAATTCCTTTTGATGAAATGTCAATAAAAATCCATCTTCGGTTTCAACATCAATAGTATCTTTTTTGATGGCCACAATTGATCCTTTAACATCATCATCGATAGCCATAACCGGGTCACCAATTTTAAACATCTTCTTCTTCGTTTTGGTTTTTACTTGGGATTTTTTGCATGAGTTTCATGACACCAATCATTACAAAAATAATGGCTGCCGTTTTTCCATACAGCTGATAGGGAGAATCTTTAGGCAAATAAAAAGCAAAGAAAACGGCGATAGACATCGGAATCAAAAACCAATTTTTCATTTTATAAGTAATAAATTATGAAAGTAAAGGTAAAATAATATTGAAACCTTTCAAAACATTTTATTTTTTTGTAAAATTGTAAAAGCAAAATCGTTTTCATGGAAGAATACATGTTACCTTGTTTATCAAAAAAAATGTTTGGTATTGATTGTTTCGGATGTGGTATCCAACGTGCGGTTGTATTACTTTTTCAAGGAGAATTTGAAGCCGCTTTTTACATGTACCCGGCAATTTATACGATGCTTCTTTTTTTTCTTTTTATAGGGATTAACTTTATAGATAAATCAAGGAACTATCATAAAATTATCATGACACTAGGAGTTATTACCGCCATAATGATGGTTACCTCTTATTTTTATAAACTACTTTATTACTAATCAATAATCAAATTTAATTTATCGTATGGAAAAACAAAAATTACCCAATTCAACAGCTATTTTAATTTTAGGTATTTTTTCAATATTAACCTGTTGCTGTTATGGTGTATTAGGAATTCTTTTGTCTGTCATTGCTTTGTATTTAGCCAATAAAGACACACAACTCTACATGGAAAATAAAGAATTATATTCCAATTATTCCAACATAAAAACAGGTAAAGTTTTAGCTTATATCGGATTAATTTTAAGTATCATTTATTTACTATTTGTCATTTGGTTGTTTGTCACATTTGGATATGAAGGAATGCAAGACCAAGAATTGATGGAAGAAAAGATCAGAGAAATGTTCGGACAATAAAAAAAGGGGAGTTTTCCCCTTTTTTTTATCTTTCAAATTCTTTTACCGATTTGATAATGATTTCGACACATTCGTTCAATTGTTCTTCATTCATTACTAAGGGTGGTGCAAAACGTATGATGTTTCCGTGAGTAGGTTTTGCCAGTAGACCATTTTCAGCCATTTTCATACATATGTCCCAAGCGGTTGAGCTGTCTTCGGTATCGTTGATTACGATTGCATTCAGAAGACCTTTTCCTCTCACCAATTTTACAATTGAACTGGTTTGAATGTATTGATTTAATTTTTCTCTGAAAATTTTACCCAATCGTCTTGCGTTTTGAGCTAAGTTTTCCTCATATACTACTTCTAAAGCAGCAGTTGCTACAGCGGCGGCCAGTGGGTTTCCGCCAAAGGTAGAACCATGTTGACCGGGTTTAATCACGTGCATGATTTCATCATCGGCTAAAACAGCAGAAACAGGATAAACGCCACCTGAGACTGCTTTACCTAAAATTAAGATATCCGGTTTAGCGAAAGTATCTTGTTGCTCACAATGGTTTTCGCAAGAACAATTTCCACAAACTGCTAATAGAGAACCTGTTCTGGCAATTCCGGTTTGGACTTCATCTGCAATGAATAAAACGTTATGCTTTTCACATAAAGCTTTAACTTGCTTTAAGAAACTTTCATTGGGCACATACACCCCTGCTTCGCCTTGGATTGGTTCTACCAAAAATCCGGCAATATTTTTATTATTTTCTAACACATTTTGAAGAGCCTCAACATCATCATAAGGAATGCGAATAAATCCTTCGGTGTAGGGACCAAAGTTTCTTCGGGCATTTTCATCATTTGAAAAAGAGATGATCGTAGTAGTCCTACCATGAAAATTATTATCACAAACAATGATTTGGGCTTGGTGTTCGTCTAACCCTTTCTTTTCATACGCCCATTTACGACAAATTTTGAGAGCAGTTTCCACAGCTTCAGCTCCTGTATTCATGGGGAGGATTTTTTCAAAACCAAACATTTGCGTAATAAACTTTTCGTATGGCCCTAATTTATCGTTGTAAAAAGCTCGAGAAGTTAGGGTTAAGGTTTGAGCTTGTGTTACCAAAGCATTCACAATTTTAGGATGACAATGACCTTGGTTAACAGCAGAATAAGCGGATAAAAAATCATAATATCTTTTTCCCTCCACATCCCAAACATAGACTCCCTCTCCACGGGATAATACAACAGGAAGCGGATGATAATTATGAGCTCCGTATTGATCTTCTAAAGCGATTAATGTTGATGAATTGGTTTTTTCTAAAACTGACATTTTAATACTATTTAAAAAATGAGTAACTTACCATTCCTACTTTTACAGGGAGAGAAATCATCCAACAGACCACAAAAATAAGAAATATTAGAGAAAACGATTGCGTAGATAGTTAAAATAAAAATGATTATTATCAATTTTTAACCTAATAAAAGTGCTTAATTTTACTAAAAATTAGAACAAAATGGCAGATTCTAGAAATTATTCGCTCAAACAGTTGACTAAGTTTGAATTAAAAGTTGCCCGTCAAAATCGGACGATTTTATTTTTATTTTCGGCTGTACTTTCCATCTTGTTAGTTATGATTTTAAGAGATAATTCATTTACACCCACACAAGATTATGTATTATTTTTATTGTTTTTTTCCATCGGATTATGGGTTACTGAGGCTATACCACCATTTGCTGTAGGTATTTTAATTGTAGGTTTTTTAGTCTTCACAATGGGACAAGAAAATACGATGGATGCCAAACGATATGTACAAACGTGGTCAGACGGTGTAATTTGGCTATTTTTAGGTGGATTCTTTTTGGCAGAAGGAATGAAGAAAACAAAACTGGATTTTCAATTGTTAAAAATTGCTGCACCTCGATTTGGAAATAAAGCCCAGAATATCGTTTTGGGCATTATGATGACAACCGGAGTTATTTCGATGTTGATGAGTAATACCGCTACCACAGCGATGATGATTGCCACTGTTGCCCCATTGTTTGTGCAATTAGGAAAAAATTCACCCATTACTAAAATGCTGGTTGTTGGAATTCCGGCTGCAGCTTCAATTGGAGGAATGGGAACGATAATTGGTTCGGCACCCAACGCAATTGCGGTTGGAGCATTAGAAGGAATTGGAGTCAAAATTTCATTTATAGAATGGATGACAATTGGTATTCCGGTATCTGTAATATTAATTTTTCTTTTTTGGAAAGTATTATTAGTAAAATATGCTATCAAAAACGAACTAGTATCGCTTGATTTTCTTCAAGATAATATTGAAACCGAAGAAGAATACAAAGAAGAGGAAAAAATTAGAAAGCGAATAGTGTTAACTGTATTGCTTACTACTCTTATATTGTGGCTAAGCTCACAATGGACCGGCATTCCGGTTGCTGCAGTTTCGGGTATTCCGATTGTTGCTTTAACCATGTTAGGAATTATTGATGCTGATGATGTGAGAGCATTGCCTTGGGATACATTAATGTTGGTTGCAGGAGGTTTAGCATTAGGATTAGCCATTCAGGAACAAGGAATTGCCAATTATTTTATTTCAAAAATCAGCAATGTAGAATTAAATGTTTATCTGTTGCTTTTTCTATTTTCAATTACAACGGTTACATTATCCAATTTTATGAGTAATACAGCGGCAACAACCATTTTGATTCCGGTTGCTATCTCTCTTTCTTCTATTTCAAGTGGATTAAACCCAATTGTTTTACCGCTGGTTATTGGATTGAGTGCCTCATGTGCTTTGCTCTTACCGGTTTCTACACCTCCGAATGCAATTGCATACAGCACCGGTTACATAGACCAATCTGAATTTAGAATAGGAGGTTTATTTATAGGTTTAGTAGGTCCAATTCTGATTATTTTAACAACAGTTCTTTTTTCATTATTTCTTTAATTAATTATTTAATCGATTAAAACTGTAATTTACCGATTTACTTTAATTAATCAAGTTGCATTTTCTTACTTTGCATAAAACTTAAAATTTTTAACATGAAAAAGAAATATTTATTATTGTTGATTTTCGTTAGTATTTTTACAGCTTGTTCTGATAATGATGATAACAATGAGTTAAAAAAAATTGAAACCATAAAAACTACAATTGATGGTCAAATAGTTGAATTTAAGAATTTTAATGTTTCAAAACAAGATTATACAAATAGTGAAACCGGTTATCAATGGACTGATGTTAGGATTTTAGGATATGTAAATGAAGATCCTTTAAATTCTATTGAAATTATTGCAGAACAAGGTCAGTTGGGTGCAGAATCAATATGGCGATTTAATATCACTTATAATGGAATTCTTTATACAAGAGAAAATAGTGCATTTACCACAATTGTTACAAAGAGTGATGAAAACCATTTAGAAGGTAGTTTTTCCGGAAAATTAACTAATCAAAATAGTGGAGAAACATTATCTTTGTCTAATGGTGTTTTCAATGTAAAATTCTAAAAAAGTAATGAAATCAAATTATCTTCTAATTGCCATATTTTCAATTGTAATTTTATTTTCCTGTTCATCCGATAGTGATAAATCAGATATAAATTACATCAAAGCAAAAATTAATGGAGTTGACATGAAATTTAATATAATTTCTGTTGATATAGAAGATTACACGGAATACAAAGATGTTATCATTTCTGCAACAATGGAAAGTGATCTGACAAAAAAAATAATTATTGCCTCACAATTTGGTGTAATCGGTGAAAGTGAAATTTGGAGATGTAGTTATTACACAAATGGAACTTTTTATGAAATACAAAATGTAGATTCTTTTATTTCTTCCATTACTAAAAATTCAAGTGGAAGATATGTAGCAACTTTTACAGGTAGTTTAGTTAATTTAGATGATGATAGTTTAATTACATTGACCAATGGTTCAATGAATATTAAATATTAATATTAACCCGTAGTGCATTATTAAACTAGATTAATTTTTAAGTTGTTAATATTTCTGTTGAATACAAATTTATTGAGATATTGAATTGTTGTCAAAGTAGTAATCTTTGCTAAAATTCTAGTTTTAAAACCTTCGAAAGACTTTGCATAAT
>CALRRY020000002.1:0-177134 GCA_943370635.1 Variovorax paradoxus | reverse complement strand
ATTATGCAAAGTCTTTCGAAGGTTTTAAAACTAGAATTTTAGCAAAGATTACTACTTTGACAACAATTCAATATCTCAATAAATTTGTATTCAACAGAAATATTAACAACTTAAAAATTAATCTAGTTTAATAATGCACTACGGGTTTATTTCATACTTTTATATTTCAAACACTTAAAACATTAATTTACATGAAAAAAACAGTTTTTGCACTTTTGTTTTTCTCTTTTGGAACACTATTGGCTCAAGAAGAATCTAAACCAAAAGATTCAACCTGCACAGATAAAGTTAAGTTAAATATGAGTATTGGTTTTAATGTTTTGGCAAATGATGCCTTTAATATCAATAAAAAACTTCGAAGTCAAAATATTACTGAACTCAATGAAACGATTCCTTCTTTAGTCTTAGGATTAGATTTTTTTGGTGAAAAAATGTCCGGCGATATTGAATTCGGGTTTTTATATTCCAATCCTGACCAAAATAGTGTAGAAATTTTGCAGGTAGGCTTTGATATTAGAAGTAAAGTACACTATAATATAGTAAACAAAGAAAAATTTGCATTCACAACCGGTTTGTCATTGGCGTTTACTACGAATGAAATTGATGTTTTTTCTAAAACCAATACTATTGATTTAAATGATTTGAATCCGAGTAACAATAGTGGTCACATCAGTTTAACGAATCAAATGTTTTATGCCGGCCCATCACTTTCACTTTATTTGTTCAAAAAATCTTTTCCAATAAAAGTGAATGCAGGTTATGAGTTTGGTTTAACAAGAGGAAGATATAAATCGGATTTTGGCTCTGTAATCAATAATATAAGAGAAAACGGAAACAATCGTTTTGTTTTTGGATTTGTAATTTTATAAATATGTCATTCTGGCACATTATAAATTTGGCTTAGGTTTTGATGATGAAAATATATAAATAATTAAAAAAAATGATAGGATATTATATTTTAATTGGGGTTATTGCTTTAGTGAGTTGGTTAGTAAGTAATCAGTTAAAGCGAAAATTTGATTTTTATTCAAAAGTACAACTACGTAATGGAATGAGTGGTGCTGAAATTGCTCAACGGATGTTAGAAGATCATGGGATTTATGACGTAAAAGTCATTTCAACTCCCGGAAGATTGACCGATCACTATAATCCGGTAGACAAAACGGTCAATTTAAGTGAAGCAGTTTATAACCAACGAAATGCTGCTGCTGCTGCGGTTGCTGCACATGAGGTTGGTCATGCCGTTCAACATGCTACGGCTTATGAGTGGTTGACCATGCGTTCAAAATTGGTACCTGTTGTAAGTGTTTCATCCGGTATGTCGCAATGGTTGGTAATTGGCGGATTGATTTTAGGAGCTGCTTCCGGCAGTGCGTTTGGATTTTACATTGCTGTTGCCGGTTTAATTTTAATGGCCTTGGCTACTACATTTAGTTTTATTACTTTGCCTGTTGAGTATGATGCGAGTAACAGAGCATTAGCTTGGTTAAAAAAAGCAAATATGGTAGGACAACAAGAATATGAAGGAGCTCAAGATGCTTTAAAATGGGCGGCTAGAACTTATTTAGTAGCAGCAATTGGTGCGTTAGCATCCTTGTTATATTGGGCTCTTCAAGTATTTGGCTCTAGGGAATAGATTAATTTTAATTTTAAATAGTAAATCCGTTACGAAAGTGACGGATTTTTTTTGAAATAATACAAACTTTACTAAAATACAAATCAAAAATAAATCCAAAACTTGAAACAATAATCTACAACTGAATTTGTCTCTCAATTTGCTGTTCCAACGAAATAAAGGTTTCGGTTCTTGAAACTCCATCAATAGGTTGAATTTTTTTGTTTAATAATTGCATTAAGTGTTCGTTGTCTTTACAAATTACTTTTATGAGGATACTCCAATTACCGGTAGTGTAATGACATTCTAAGACCTCCGGAATTTTTTTTAATTCTCGAACGGCATCTGCATTGTTGGAAGCTTTGTCAAGATAAACGCCTATAAATGACATGGTTTTATATCCCAAAACCTTATGATTAATTACAAATTTTGAACCCGAAATTACACCTGCATCTTCCAATTTTCGTAAGCGTTGATGAATAGCGGCACCGGAAATACCAATTCGATTCGCAATTTGTAAAATCGGTTTCCGAGCATCTTCCATTAAATCACGAAGAATTTCTTTGTCTAATCCATCGATTTCTATTTCAAGTGAGTTGACTTTCATGGTTTATATATTTAAGTAAAATCTAAATTTTGATTTGAGTTTTTGCTAAATTACTAATTATTAATTAAAAAAATTATACTTTTTAATCAATCTCGAATTTCATTAAATAGGATGCTAACAAAAAATCCACTAAATTTGTTCATCTACCATCTTTTAAAACTATCATTATGAGCAGAATTATCTCCCTTTTATTCGTTTTTATTTTTGTCTTTGGAAATGCTCAAACGGCTTCAAAAGATAGTCTTCCTGCTTCCATTAATGGAAATTTGAATCAACAATTTGATTATGTATTTCAGAAATCAAATAGTTTTCAAGAATATAAAGTAATTAAGAAAGAATATTTTGCTTTATTGAAAGAGAACAGCACCGATTCTGTTAATCGATTTAAGAAAGAATTGGAGCAATTAAAAGGTAATTTTTTGGCTTACGATAAAAATTTACAATCGTTAAAAGATACTTTGGCTACTACTAAATCTACACTAGAAGAAGTGAAAAACGCTCAAAAAAGTATGAATTTTTTTGGTATTTCTGTCGCTAAATCCAGTTATAGTATGATTATGTGGGGAATTGTTTTGGCGTTACTTTTCCTATCCCTAATCATTTTGTTCCGTTTTAAAAATGCAAAAACGATTGCCAACGAATCGTTACGCAATTTTGAAAAATTGGAAGAAGATTTTGAAGATTTCAAACGAAAATCCCTTGAAAAAGAACAAAAATTAGGTCGTCAGTTACAAGACGAAATCAATAAACATAAAAGCTAAAGCTGTTTAACTACCAACATTATTTGGGTTATATCCCATATAAGGAACTTCTTTTTCATTAAATATTACTCCAAACGTTTCTAATTCTTTCAAAATAGGAACATACACTTCTTTTTTGATAGGCAATTGCACCCCGGGTGTTTTAATGTTTCCATTCAGAATTTGTAGCGTAGCCATCGCAACAGGCAGTCCAACTGTTTTAGCCATAGCAGTGTAGGTTTGGTCATCACCAATACACACCATTGTACTGTCAATTTGATGCTGTTTTCCGTTTAGTTCATATCCAAATTTATGATACATCACAATCATGTCTTTGTCTTCCGGTTGAAGAGCCCATTTTTCAGCCAAAATATGTTCTAGATATTGTGCAGGTGTTGCATTTTTAATACCGGCTTTTTTGGAAGCATTAAACAAATCGAGTTCTACAAATTTATCCCAAATCACGTCATCTTGATCAATTTTTAAATAATGACGCAATTTCAATTCTACAGAGTCAGTAGGGTGGTATGGCAAAAAGGAGTTGGTAAATTCACGATAACTCATGTTTTCAGTATTTTCTAAACTATAAGTGTCATCCGTCATACCAAGTTGAACTAACATATCCCATGCTTTTGAATATCCCACTCTTCTTAAAGTACCGCGATACATCGTTAAAATATCATCTAGTCCATAAATACTTCTATATTTTAAGGAATCACGATTGGCATATCCTTCAAACCGACCATATCCTTCAACTTCCATGAATTCCGTTCTTCTAAACAATTTATTATACGGAATGTATTTGTATTTCCCTTCTTGAATAAATTTTGAAACGCCTCCTTGTCCGGCTAGAACCACATTTCTCGGATTCCAAGAAAATTTATAATTCCATAAATTAGTATCGCTTTCCGGAGCTACTAATCCACCGCAAAATGATTCAAATTGAATCATCTTTCCGCCTTTTTCTTTGATTTCATCAATGATTTTCATTGCACTCATGTGATCAATGCCGGGGTCTAGACCAATTTCATTCATGAATATCAAGTCCTTTTCTTTGGCTAAACCATCCAATTCTTGCATTTTAGGACTAATATAGGAAGCTGTGACCATATGTTTCTTGAAGGCTAAACAATCCTCGGCAATATCAATGTGCATGTGTGCCGGAAGCATCGAAATAACGATATCCGCTTTTTGAATTTCTTTTTGACGCTGTTCGATATTGGCAATGTCCAATTGAATCGGAACTGCATTTGAATGATTATTGGTTTTTTTCTTGGCCAATTCTAAAGACAAATCTGCAATAGTAAGTTGTAACTGCTCTGACTCAGATTTGTTTAGTAAATATTTTATTAAGGAAGAAGCAGAACGACCTGCACCAATAATCAATATATTTCTCATCTTGTTTTTTATAAAAATCACACAAATGTAATTAGATGTTATATTCCTAACAAATTTTAAGGTGTTAATTACGTTTGAGCATTCCGTTTTATTCCTTAATTTTGAGAATTATTTTATGAAAAATGGAAAGAAAAATTCTGTTGACAGCAACTTTTTTTGGACTAACAGCTATTATTTTAGGGGCATTTGGAGCTCATGCTTTAAAAGCAGTTTTGAATGAAAATCAATTGATTTCTTTTGAAACCGGCGTACGGTATCAATTTTATCATGCTTTATTTTTACTCTTTTTAGGTACTACAAATTGGGTGACTGCAAAAATCAAAAAAATTATTTATTACCTGGTTTTGTTTGGAGTTTTGTTTTTTTCAGGTTCCATTTATTTATTAGCCACAAATGACCTATTTTCAATTGATGTAAAATTTTTAGGTCCAATTACGCCAATTGGAGGATTGTCATTAATCATGGCTTGGGGAGTGCTTTTTTTGAGTATTTTTAAACAAAAAAGATAAAATTAGCATAAAAATATAATTGTAAAGATTTAATTTTTACTTTTGCCAAATATTTATACACAACTAAACGACAAATTTATGGATACATACGCTCAATTTACGAAATCGATTTCGTTGGAAAAATACGGTATCAAAAACACTATTGAAATTGTTTATAATCCTTCCTATGAATTGCTTTATAATGAAGAATTAAGTCCAAATTTAGAAGGATACGAAAAAGGACAACTTTCAGAATTAGGAGCTGTGAATGTAATGACCGGAGAATTCACCGGACGTTCGCCAAAAGATAAATACATTGTTGAAGATGAGGTTACCAAAGATACTATTTGGTGGAATTCTCATAAAGCACCAAATGATAATAAACCCATTTCTCAAAACACTTGGAATGCTTTAAAACAAACTACTGTAAATCAACTTTCGGGAAAAAGATTGTATGTTGTGGATGCTTTTTGTGGTGCCAATGAAAATACACGATTAAAAGTTCGCTTCATTATGGAAGTTGCATGGCAAGCACATTTTGTTAAGAACATGTTTATCCGTCCTACGGACCAAGAATTGGAAAATTTTGGCGAACCAGATTTTATTGTGATGAATGGTTCTAAATCATCTTTTAAAGATTTTGCTGCTCATGGGTTAAATTCTGAGGTTTATATTGCTTTCAATTTAACTGAAAAAATACAAATTATTGGTGGTACTTGGTATGGTGGAGAAATGAAAAAAGGACTTTTTTCGATGATGAACTACTATTTGCCTTTACAGGGAATTGCCTCCATGCATTGTTCTGCCAACAAAGGGAAAAATGGTGATGTAGCTGTTTTCTTTGGATTATCTGGAACAGGAAAAACAACTTTATCAACAGATCCAAAAAGAGAATTAATTGGTGACGATGAACATGGTTGGGATGATGAAGGTGTTTTCAATTTTGAAGGCGGTTGTTATGCAAAGACGATTGATTTGAGTAAAGAAAACGAACCGGATATTTATGGTGCCATCAAGCGTGATGCTTTATTAGAAAATGTAACGGTTGATGTAGACGGTAAAATTGACTTTAAAGATGGCTCAGTAACACAGAATACCCGTGTTTCGTATCCGATTTATCATATTGAAAATATTGTCAGACCGATTTCAAAAGCGGGTCATGCTACTAAAGTTATTTTCTTAACGGCTGATGCTTTTGGAGTAATGCCGCCGGTTTCTAAATTAACACCTGAACAAACTAAATATTATTTCCTATCAGGTTTTACGGCAAAATTAGCCGGAACTGAAAGAGGAATTACAGAACCACAACCTACTTTTTCAGCCTGTTTTGGTAAAGCATTTTTATCCTTACATCCAACCAAATACGGTGAAGAATTGGTGAAGAAAATGGAACAACACAATGCAACAGCCTATATGGTTAACACGGGTTGGAATGGAACCGGAAAACGTATTTCAATTAAAGATACAAGAGCAATCATTGATGCTATTTTAGACGGTTCAATTGAAAAAGCAGAAACAAAAGTAATTCCGGTATTTAATTTTGAAGTTCCAACTGCGTTACATGACGTAGATTCAAACATTTTAGATCCAAGAAATACGTATGCCAATGCAGAAGAATGGACCGCAAAAGCTACTAACCTAGCCGGATTGTTTATCAAAAACTTTGTACAATATACGGATAATGAAGAAGGACAGAACTTAATAAAGTCCGGACCTCAATTATAATTTTACACTAACTAACCAAACGAAAAGAGTCCCGCAATTTTGTGGGGCTCTTTTTTTTTAATTCTTAATTTAATTATTTATCCTTATTTACTTTCGAAATGTATTTTTCTAAAGCCATTGTCATAGAGGGAGCTTCCGGTGATGGAGCCATGATATCTACACGTAAACCGTGTTCCAATGCTTCTTTTTGCGTAGTACTGCCAAATACTGCAATTCTAGTTTCATTTTGTTTAAAATCGGGAAAGTTTTTAAATAATGATTTGATTCCGGTTGGACTGAAAAACGCTAAAACATCATAATAAACATCTGCTAGATCAGAAAGGTCGCTCATTACGGTGCGATAAAAAATTCCTTGCGTCCAATTAACTTTTAAACCATTTAGTGTTTGTGGAACATCAAAATTTAACTGATCAGAAGCTGGTAGTAAGAATTTTTCTTCTTTGTATTTTTTAATTAAAGGAGATAAATCAATGAAATCCTTTTGACCAACATATATTTTTCTTTTGCGGTAAACAACATATTTTTGCAAATAAAAAGCTACTGCTTCTGATTGACAAAAATATTTTAAATCTTCCGGAACTTTATATCTCATTTCTTCGGCCACTCTAAAAAAATGGTCTACAGCATTTTTACTGGTTAAGATAATGGCAGTAAAGTTATTCAAGTCAATTTTCTGACTTCTAACTTCTTTAACAGGAACACCTTCGACATGAATAAAGGGTCTGAAATCGATTTTTACTTTATGCTTTTGTATCAGCTCAAAGTAAGGGGAATTATCTACTTTTGGTTCTGGTTGCGACACCAAAATTGTTTTCACTTTCATATCGAACTTGTTCTAAAAACTAACGTCTTGTAAACCAATAATACATGAAATAATAAGGGGCTATTTCAAGGGCACAAAGATACAAAATAAAATAAAACATCTTACTAAATAGTAAGTTTTGATATTTTTTCAATAACAAAATATAGGTAAAAGCATTGATAATCAGTAATGTAGATAACGAAAAATAGATGATAAATCCAGGTAAAATATCGTTGTAATAAAGTAAAATGTTTATCGGTAATAAAATTAATCCAAGAAAAGTGCGGTAGCTTACCTTTTGAAGATTAAATTGTTCTGTAAATTCTTCAATTTTAAATGAGGTGGCAACAATTTTTTCAATTAAATATTTAGACAACACAAAAACACCAATCAATGTAATAATTTGTATGAATTTAATACTGTCATTTTTATCTGCTAAACCGAAATGATCAAGTAAGATCAAAGCAAAAAACGAAAACGAAATCAGTTGAACAAAAAATAAGCTTATCGTAAACCAACTCATCATATGAGAGGGGTCTTTATAAATTTTTATGTATTTATCAGTAACTAAAAGTTTTAAAAATTCACTGAAACGGGCTTCAAAAAAGGTTTTGGTTATAGCAATCAAAATAAAACACAAGACAAACAAAACAGTTGCCCAGTCTTTCGTAGCTATTATTCTTTCTTGAAATAAAATTTCCATAATTCAGTTTGTAAAATTACTATTTTTTTATTTCTCATCGTTTATTTTCATTTTATTATGAATCATGATGGATAAAAAGTTTACTTTTGCTTTGAAAATTGGTATTTATGAAACTTGGATTGGTGGTCATTCCAACTTACAATGAAATCGAAAATATAGATGCAATCATTCGGGCTGTTTTTCAACTTGAAAAGCCTTTTCATGTTTTGATTGTGGATGATAATTCTCCTGATAAAACATTTGAAAAAGTTCAAATGTTGCAAAATGAGTTTCCGGACCAACTTTTTTTAGAAGTTCGTAAAAAAAAATCAGGACTTGGTACGGCTTATGTGCATGGATTTAAATGGGCTTTATTTAACAATTATGCCTATGTTTTTGAAATGGATGCCGATTTTTCACACAATCCAAACGACCTTCAAAAATTATATGAAGCATGTGAAAATGATGGAGCTGATATGGCCATAGGTTCACGATACGTAAAAGGAGTTAATGTTGTAAACTGGCCATTAAGTAGAGTCTTGTTATCTTATTTTGCTTCGATTTATGTAAAATTGATAACAGGAATGAAAATTCATGATGCTACTGCTGGTTTTATTTGTTATCAAAAAGAAGTGTTAGAACAAATTAATTTAGATAAAATTAAATTTGTAGGCTATGCTTTTCAAATTGAAATGAAATACAGAGCGTATTGCAAAGGGTTCAAAATTAAAGAAGTACCGATTATTTTTACGGATAGAACGAAAGGTCAATCAAAAATGAGCAATACCATTATCAAAGAAGCAGTATTTGGTGTTATTACGCTTCGTATAAAAAAACTATTTAATCGATTATAATAGATTTGAAGATGAAAAGGATTTTAATAAAGAATGCCAAAATTGTAAATGAAGGTAAAATTTCAGAAGGCGATGTTTTAATAGAAGGTCAATTTATTATTGAAATTGCCGATAGAATCAGTGCTAAATCAGATTATAAAATCATTGATGCCGAAGGAAATTATTTGATTCCCGGGGCCATTGATGATCAAGTGCATTTTCGTGAACCGGGATTAACACACAAAGGAACAATTGCAACTGAATCTAAAGCAGCTGTTGCGGGAGGAATTACTTCCTTTATTGAACAGCCAAATACGGTTCCAAATGCAGTTACGCAAGAACTATTAGAACAAAAATACCAAATTGCCGCAGAGACATCGTATGCCAATTATTCTTTTATGATGGGAGGTACAAACGATAATTTAGAAGAGATATTAAAAACCAATCCTAGAAATGTTGCTGGGTTAAAATTATTTTTGGGATCTTCTACCGGAGATATGCTAGTGGACAGTTCCGATTCATTAGAAAAAATATTTTCGTCAACTAAATTATTAATTGCTGTTCACAGTGAAGATGAAGGCACAGTAAAGAGTAACCTAGAAAAGTATAAAGAAATCTATGGTGATGACATACCGGTAAAATTTCATCCGGAAATTAGAAGTGTAGAAGCTTGTTATAAATCAACTGTAAAAGTGATTGATTTAGCTAAACGAACAGGTGCTCGTCTTCATGTATTTCACATTTCAACGGCTAAAGAACTAGACTTATTTACCAACAAAATTCCGTTAGAGCAAAAGCAAATTACAGCAGAAGTTTGTATTCACCATTTGTGGTTTTCCGATGCGGATTATGAAACTAAAGGAAATTTTATCAAATGGAATCCAGCTGTTAAAACCGCAACAGACCGAGAGGCTTTGTGGAAAGCATTGTTAGATGATCGAATTGATGTGATTGCAACAGACCATGCTCCACATACTTTGGAAGAAAAAAAGCAAGTATACACAAAAGCACCTTCTGGAGGTCCGTTAGTTCAACATGCTGTTGTTGCTATGTTTGAAGCCTATCATCAAGGAAAGATTTCGATTGAAAAAATTGTTGAAAAAATGGCTCATAATCCTGCAAAAATTTTTCAGATAGAAAAAAGAGGATTTATAAAAGAGGGGTTTTATGCCGATTTAGTCATTGTGAATCCTGCCTTGCCATGGACGGTAAAAAAAGACAATATTTTATATAAATGTGGTTGGTCACCGTTTGAAGGAACTACTTTTAAATCAAAAGTTACACATACTTTTGTGAACGGTTCGTTGGTGTATCATCAATCAAAAGTGAGTGAAGATAAAGTTGGTATGCGTTTGTTATTTAATCGGTAAGCGATGAATAGAATAATTTTATTTAGCATGTTTTTTTTCGTTTTTTATGCCTGTAAAGATGAAATGGTAGAAAAACCAAAAAAGTTGATTGATAAAAAAACGATGACTAATATTTTGTATGACTTAGCTGTTTTAGATGCTTTAAAATCCAATCAAGCACCACTATTGGAACAAAAAAACATCAATTTATCTACCTATATTTATCAAAAATACGCTATCGATAGTTTGCAACTTGTTGAAAATAATAAATATTACGCTGCAGATATCAAATCATACAAAAAGATGTATGAAGAAGTTGAAAAAAGGCTAGAGGAGGAAACAGTTTTAAATGATAGTTTAATGAAAAAGACTACTCAAACTATAGATCTTCCAAAAACCCAAAAGGATACAAACAAATTGAAAAGGAAAAAAAGAAGCCAGAAGGTTAACCGTTTTTTGAATAAAACGAACTAATGGATGAACAATATTCTTTGATGGGTAAAAAAGAATAGTTAAGTTTATCTTTAATTTTTTTATTGGAATAAAAATCGGTTGAATGCAATGATTTTGCAGTGGCTCTTGAAAATCTTCTCGGTTGAAAAAACAATACAGCGAAAATCCAATCTAAACGCCAAAATAATCCGGTAAAAAATGGTTTTGCATAGAAAAAAGGTCGTTTAACCTTTAAACATTCAGCTATAGTGAAAGAAATTGTATGGAAATTGATATTTTCGCCTACAATCGTAAAGCGTTCGCCGCTGATATTTTCTTTTTGTAAAATATACATTATTTTCACTACATCTTCAACCGCTACAAATCCTGTGGAACCTTTTGTATAAAAGGGTAAACCATTTGCAATTTTAGTAAAAATTTCACCACTTCCTTTATCCCAAAAACCGCTTCCTAAAATAACCCCGGGATTTACAATTACACAATTTAGTCCTTCTTGTTGTGCCCGCCATATTTCCATTTCGGCTCCATATTTTGATAAAGCATAATCACTATGTGGTTTTTCAGGATTCCATTCTGTTTCTTCTGTAATAATGGTTTCGTTTTCGCTTAAATCACCTAGTGCTGCAATAGAACTGACATAACAAAAGGAGTTTACACCAAAAGCAAGAGCCAAATTCACCATATTGGCTGTTCCTTCGATATTCACTTTTCTCAATAGAGCCTCATCTTTTGAATCAAAGGAAATAAGTGCAGCACAATGATAAACAGTACTGATGTTTTCAAACGCTATTTCTAAACTTGGAATATTGTTTACATCGCCTTCAACCCATTCAATTTGATGAAATAAATCGTCTTGATTAAACTGGTTAAAAAGTTTTTTGGTTTTTATAATGCTATTTTCTGTGCGAAACAAAGCTTTTACTTTTTCTCCGTTTTGAAGCAAATGAAGCAATAAATGTGCTCCAACCAATCCTGTTCCGCCTGTAACTAAATTCATAAAAACAAAGATAAATGTTTCTTGACCACATTTTCAAATTATCGAATTAAAACTATCTTTGCCAAAAATTACAGCATGAAAAATTTAGTTGAAGAGTTACGTTGGAGAGGTTTGTTTCACGATATGATGCCCGGAACGGAAGAGCAATTGTTGAAAGAATCTACCACTGCTTATATTGGATTTGACCCAACGGCCGATTCCTTGCATATTGGAAGCATGGTGCAAATTATCTTATTGGTGCATTTGAAAAATTTTGGTCACCGTCCAATTGCTTTAGTGGGTGGTGCCACCGGTATGATTGGCGACCCTTCCGGTAAATCAGATGAGCGAAATTTGTTAGATGAAGCTACGCTAAATAAAAATGTAGAAGGAATAAAAGGAGTGCTTTCACGCTTTTTAGATTTTAATTCCACTGATGAAAATGCACCGATACTGGTGAATAACTACGATTGGATGAAAGACTTTTCATTTATCGATTTTGCTCGTGATGTCGGAAAAAGAATCACCGTTAATTATATGATGGCAAAAGATTCGGTAAAGAAACGTTTTTCCGGAGAGGGGGAAGGAATGTCGTTTACAGAGTTTACCTATCAATTGATTCAAGGCTACGATTTTTATCATTTACACAAACATTACGGTTGTAAGTTGCAAATGGGCGGTTCTGATCAATGGGGAAATATTACTACAGGAACTGAATTGGTTCGTCGTTTGAATGTAAACACAGATGATGAAGGTGCGAAAGCTTTTGCCTTAACTACGCCTTTAATTACCAAAGCAGATGGGTCCAAATTTGGAAAATCGGAGGGAGGAAATGTTTGGTTAACAGCTGATAAAACTTCGCCCTATAAATTCTACCAATTTTGGTTTAATTCTTCAGATGAAGATGCGGAGAAATACATCAAAATCTTTACCTTTTTAGATAAAGCAACAATTGAAGAATTGATTGATAAGCATAGACAAGAACCGCATTTGCGTTTGTTGCAAAAGAAATTAGCAGAAGAAATCACTGTTTTTGTGCATTCAAGAGAGGAATATGAAAAAGCAGTAAAAGCGTCTTCTATCTTGTTTGGAAATTCTACTTCAGAAGATTTAAAAGGTTTGGATTCGAAAACCTTTTTAGATGTTTTTGATGGAATTGCTCAAGCGGAAATTTCAAAAGAAGAATTAAAAAACGGAATCAACATTGTGGATGCTTTGGCCGGTAAATCCGGTTTCATGTCTTCCAATGGTGAAGCGAGGAGAGCCTTGAAGGAAAATTCAATTTCGGTAAACCGAGAAAAAGTAACAGAGGAATTTTCGCTTTCTGCCAATGATTTAATCAATGATGAATTTGTATTGTTGCAACGCGGAAAAAAAACCTATTTTATTTTACGAGCGGTTTAACTTGACTCGAGACGAAGCCGAACAGAGCGAAGCTAAACTTGAAACCTGAAACTTGAAACCTGAAACCTGAAACCTGAAACAACTTTAAACAACCATCAAGTTACACCCTCGAATATCACTCGCATCAAAACGTCCCAACACTTCAAACGAATGGTTGGGATATTTTTTGCCCAAATCTTGCGTCGCAATAAAGGAACAAGAATTAATATTGGCTAAATCTATCACGTTGATACCGCCGGTTTTTCCATTATCCACATACGTCAACGCATCTTCGGTATCTCGAATGAGTACGGACATCCAAGGTGGACACTCAAAAAAACCGTTACCTAACGAATAGGCTTGCGATAATAATTCGGTCATACCATATTCGGAGTGAATACTTGGCACACCAAAACCATTGCATAATAGAGTGTGCAATTCTTCGCGAATGATTTCTTTTCGTTTACCTTTCATGCCACCGGTTTCCATGACAATGGTGTTTTTCAATTGAAAAGATTGTTTTTCAACCATATCCAAAAGAGCATATGTAACGCCAATTAAAAGTACATTCTGACCTGATGAATCCAACTCGATAAGTGTGCGAATTAAATCATCGAAATTGTGCAAATAAAAACCACTTTTCGGATGATTGGAACCTTCAATTAAATCGTTGACCATATAGATTAATGAAGAACCTTTTCGTTCTAAATAGGAGGGAAGCAAGGCCAAAATCACATAATCTTCTATATTGCCATAAAATTGTGAAAAGGCATTTCGAAAGCTTTTTTCGTATAATGTAGTATCGGTAACCAAATGTTTGCTGGTTATACTTCCTGTTGTTCCGCTACTGGTAAACGTTTCCTGAATCGGGTTTGTTGAACTTACAATTTCATGACTTTTAAAGAACTGAATCGGTAAAAAAGGAATATCATTGATGGTTTTTACATTCGATTTGTCTTTTTTCAGTAACAAACAAAAATCCTGATATACTTTATTTTTTTCAAACTGATGCCGAAAAACTTTGAGTGCTATTTTCTCAAATTCTTTCTGACTTCGGATAGAAAATATATCGGGATAGGGATTCATGGATGCAAAAGTAACAATAAAAAAAGCACCAACTTTCGTTGATGCTTGATTTTATGTTGAAAGTAACAGATTACTTAACAGCCAATTTCACAGTAGCTGATTTTCCACCTTCGGTGATTTTTACGATGTAAAGACCGGTGTTTAAAGAAGAAAGATTAATAGCTTCTGTTGAAGAGGTGATGTTTAAAACTTGTTTTCCAAGTACATCAAATACTTGTACATTTTTCTCTTCATTCAAATCGGTAGAAATATATAAAATACCATCATTTACAGGATTTGGATATACTTTTAAACCGTTGATGGTATTGTTGCGAACGGATAAAGTTAAATCGTTTAACGAACGAGCAGTAACTTGTGCAGTACCGTTAAAATTACCAACTAAAGCAACGAATGAAGTTGCACCGCTTGGTACAAGTGAACCAATGTAATTAGCCTCAGCAAATGTAGTTCTGAAGGCAACTGTATCCACTCCATCAGTAAAGTTGTAATTAGTAGCTGGTGGGTTAACAAAAGTAGTAGTTCCATTTCCATCAGCAAATGTTACGTTGTTAAAACGCACTAATTTACTTTCATAATTTTGCACATTTGCTAATACATCAGTTAGAGAAGCTACAATTGGAGTAACTGTATTTCCGGATGAAGCAACTGTAGCGTTTGCAGTAGGTGTAAACTGTAATAAACCGCTAAATAAAGAAGTTCTTCCGGTTAAACCTGACATAGCATTACCTTCAACAAATGGAGTAGTAATGATTCCGGCAACGTCGTCAATTAATACTGCTCCAGAAGCATCTTGAACATATTTTTGATTACGCGTTGTTCTAGCATAAGTTACAACTGGTTCTTCAATAATTTGGTAATATTTTCCTGCTCCGTTAGCGATAACATCCGCACGCATTTCACCTAAATTACCGACTACATTTAAAGCAGCAATTTCAAAAACAACAGTTGCACCCACAGCAGGGTTCAATGAGTTATTTGCGTTATCTACTAATTCTAATGTTAAGGTATAAATTCCGGCAGCTAAACCTGAAAATTCAATAGGAGTTGTATCATATTTCATTACTAATGAACCTCCTGGAGAGAGTGTATAATTGATGTGACCGTCTATACCAGCACCTGGATTACCCACTATAAAATTAGTTACAGTTAAATTTACAGTTACATCTGAACCCGGAGCAAAAACAATACCGTTAGATGGCGAACCGATGGCTAAGCTTGGAGAGGCTGCAGCACCAAAATCAGTCATTACAATATCGTCGATATTTAAACGGGCGTTAGTTGTACCTGTTTCAGTAGCCCTTTTGATTCTGATGCGAACATCTGCATTTACATCCATTTGAGCAGAAAAAGTCTGAACTTCATCTGAAGCAGGAGCTGTAAAAGTGCTTCCTACTTGAATCCAGTTAGCTCCATCATTTATAGAATATTCTACTTTCCAATCCACTTGAGCATCTGTTCCATATCTTCTGTATAGGAAAGATAAATTACCAATACCGCCAGTTTTATTAGCCAACATTGACATAGAAGAAGTTCCATAACCTCGTAATCTGGCAGATTTAGTTCCGTTTTTCCAATCTGCAGTAGCGTTTCCAATTAATGTTTCAGTCATGTCCCAATCAATACCTGATAATGCTACTGTTGCTGATGCATAACTTGTTTTAGTTTCATTTTCAAAATTGATTGAGTACTGAGCTTGAACAGTAAACAATGAAAATGCTAAAAATAATAAAGTGTAAAGTTTTTTCATTTTTATAAAATTTATGGTACAAATATAGGAACATTAACTAAGTTACAAAAGATAACTTGATTAAAAGTTTGTAAATTGGGAAGAATAGATTAAATTGTAACTACTTGATAATCAATTTTCGTGTAGCAATAGCGTCACCTTCTTTGATTTTAATGAAATATACGCCAGGTGTAAGAGATGAAACGTTTAACTCTTTAGAAGTTAACGTAGATTGTAAGATGGTTTTTCCTAAAATATCAAAAATGATAACTTCTTTTTCCAAAGATGATTTAGAAGTAATATAAATTTTACCATTGCTCACAGGGTTAGGGTAAATATTAAGACCCTCAATAGAAGTTTCCTGAGTTTTGGTGGGTTGTTGTGGCTTATAATCCTGAGCTGATGCCGCTTGGAAAATAAGAAAAACCGCTAAAAGAATGGTATAAAAGTAATTTTTTGTCATCTTTCCGATTTGGTTTGGTAAAAGTATAAAAATTATTTCAAATAGTGTACCATTTTTTGATTGAAAATGAAGAGATGATAATCAAAAGCGTTTTTTTGAAACCCAAACTCTATTTTTTTTATCGTAAAAAGTAAATTCATCCGGAAATTCAATGTAAAATTTACCATTGGCATTTTCTGTATAATATGGTTTTAAACTTTCCTTATTAATGTATAACCGAAATAACTTTTCAGTTTTTTGATTTAATTCAGGTTGTTCCATTTTCCATGTTCTATAAGATTCTTCATAAAAAGAAATAGAATCGTTTTTATCAAAAAAAAGCTTACCCAAAGTTGCTGTTTTTTTTACTTTTAAACTAGGAGCAATTTTATAAACGGCAAAGTAAATGGTATCCTCAATTTTGGTATAATGAACTAATTCTAATCTTTTCGCTTTCTCAAGATAAATAGAATCAAATTGAGTTTCGAATTTGTTTTGGTGAGTAGCTCTTGGGGGCAATTTATCAATATAACGAACTATTTTAGATTTAAAATTGATTAAATCAGCATCAGAAAATTGCTCATGTTGCTGAATATCTAATTCACTTTTTTCGCAAGAGATAAGAAAAAGTATAAATAATAAAAACATTAATTTTTTCATATGATAAAAATACAAAAGAGCTCAATCAAATGATCAAGCTCTTTTAAAAAAAAGTAATTTAATTAATATGTTTTTCCAATTGGGTTGAATTCCGCCCAGCCATCTGTCCAATCTGTTGCTCCAAAAGCTCCTCTGTAAGTTGTTGTTGTAAAGAATGGATCAGTCAAACGACTATCTGAGAAAGAAGCTCCACTAGTCAACGAACCAGATGTAACAGTAAATGTTGCATTTGATGAGTATCCTGTACTAGTATTTGTACCAAAGAAAATATTTTGATTTAAACCTAATTGAGCGTAAACAATAGCTAAGTCAGCTTCAGTATTTACTTCATTTGTTGCATTCCATAATGCCTGAACACTAGCTGCATTGGCAGTCATACCGGTTCCAACAGAAAAAGTTTGTGCAGGTGCAGACAAATAATTGTTTAGTAATGCACCGGAATTGTTACTATAATTGTCAAATACAGATTGTTGATTCATACGAATTCCTCTTGGCATTCCTACAAAAACAGAGTTGGCAATGGTTAATGCTGTTCTTCTTCTCATGTCAATAGCGTGTTGATAATTACTATTGATGGATTGACTATTTGTAAGTCTAGGGCCGATACCGGTAATATTTGAAAACACACCGGTTGTTATCAAAGTTGTTACATTGTCATTTGGACCATTATCAGTTTCAAAAATGTTAGAACCGGATTGGTCAGCATAACTACCATAACGAACAGACAAACCAAATTGAACTTTACCGGTAAATCCATAATCAACATCAAAACAATCGTCCCACATTCCAAATGCAATTAAATGTTTTGCGTTTAAAGCACCTCCAAACCATTCAAAACCGTCATCACCCCCAAAAGAAACTTGGCAGTATTCCATAGTTGTTCCTCTACCAACACCTCCTAGAGTGATGGAGTTAGTTTCATTGTTGGGAGTAAGTTCAATTCCGGCAAATTCTACTCGCACATATTTTAAAATACCTGAGTTGTCATCATCATTATCTCCACCAAAAATAACCGTTGGAGTAACACCTTCAATAACCGGGTCAGCTTGATTAGTTCTAGCTTTTCCTAGGATTACTATTCCACCCCAATCTCCTCTATCTCTTGAACCTGGTGCTAAAGCGGAAGTAAATACGATAGGCTCATTTGCAGTTCCCTCAGCTATAATTTTACCACCTCTATCAATGATTAATGTACCCTTAGTACCTTTGTCACCAAAAATAATTGTTCCTGGTTCAATTGTTAGAATTGAATTTTCTCGAACAAACACTTGACCTTTTAGTAAATATTTATTGTCTTTTGTTAAAGTTTGTGTCTGAAGAGTTCCTGTCAATTCTATATATTCTTCATCAGGATCAGGCTCACCCGGATTTTCTACTATAATTGTGATTGGCGGTACATCTTCTGTTGTACAAGATGTTATGGTAAGCATTGAAAAGAATATGCTTGTTAAGTAAATTAGATTTTTTTTCATAATTAGTAATGTTAAATGAATGTGTTATTTAGAAGTTATAAGTTATATTTAAAGTGAACAGCGTTCCTCTTCTGAAAACTGAGGTAGGATTATCTCTATCTTTACTGATTTTTTCATCACGGTTTGAATCTTCATAAAACTGGTATTTAGCATTAAGCAAGTCTTGTATCCCCAGCTTATATGTTGTTTTATTAAATTTCTTTGAAATAGTTAAATCAATGTTATCTCTTGAAAGTTCATAAATAGTTGGAAAAATATTATCACCAACTGAATAAATTCTATTTCCAAAGCGATTGTAGATTGCATTGACTGAAAATCCTTTTTCATCGTCGTAACCCAAAGCTGCATTAATAATATAAGGTGATTGTCCTTGAAGTGCTCTTTTTTGGTCTTGTGAAGTTACATTACCTCCTAAATCTACACGTGAAACAATGTAAGAAGCATTAATATTGGTTGACAATCTACTAAAAAACGGAACTGTTGCAATATCACTGAATGACTTTCTAATTTCTAACTCCACCCCGTAGTTATATGCATTATCAGCATTTTGGTATTTGAATTGGGGTTGTTCAGTTGTAATTTCAGTTACATTTTCAATTGGGTCTTTAAAATTTTTATAAAAGGCACCTAAACTAATGGTCTCTGCTTTTGAAGGATATAATTCAAAACGTAAATCCAAGTTATCTATAGTTGCTGTTTTCAAATCGGCAACCCCTCTTCTTCCAGCTTCGTTTTGAAAATCATAAAATACAAAAGGAGCTATTTCTCTGAATTCAGGACGATTTACAGTTCTTCCATATGCTAATCTCAAAATTGACTTAGAGGTAATGTTGTAACCCACATTAAGCGATGGTAAAACTGATGTAACAGGATTTTCAACATTAACAGGATCAGTATCAGTAAAACTATCTAGTTTCTGAATATTGTGTTCAACTCTTAGACCTCCACTTAAATCAAATTTTCCTACCGGATATTCTGCGTACAAGTAACCTGCACCTAGATAGTTGCTTGCCGTGTACGAATCTATAGGGCGGGTACCTTCACTTAAAATCCAACCATTATTAGGATTAACATTGATTTCATTAAAAATTTCAGTAAGTGGTAATTGTTTTAATTCATTTCTGTTTTCCGTTACATATCCGGGTAACAAGTAAGAAAAATATCGGGCTTTGAAATTTCTTTTTCTTCCATCCAAAATATAACCAGCTTTTACAACGGCATCTCCAATCTCTTCATCATTTTTTACTCTTGGAATTTTGTAAGTAAAGTTCAAACCATGGTTAACCGAAAACTCATCCAATTGAGCAAAATATCTTCCGGTATCAAAAAGGTTTGTTGAAGCAGGATCAATCATTTCAAATGGTCCATTAGGGTTGTCAGCAGCTTGAATGGTTCTAAATCTTCTTAAGTCCGGTTCTGATTCATAAATATAATTTGTTCCAACTACCCAGTCAATTTTTTTAGTATCAGTCAATTTATGTTCACCTTCAAATTGTCCGATATAAATAGTTCTTGCTTTATAACCTAGTAAATAATTTCTAAAGAAATCTTGACCTCGTTGTAAATAATTGAATCCTTCTCTTATTATCGTTTCATTTTCTCCAATTTGATTGAATAAATTTTTGAATTTGATTGTATTATTTTCATTGTATTTTAAATTCCAATTGGAAAGGAAAGTTATTCTTGTTTCATTCTTGTTTGTATTGTCAAGATATTCAAACCAAAGTGGTGGTCTTGTCTCACCTTCATTTAGAGAAGTATAGCGGTTAAATTGTCTTACATACGTTTGAAAACTATTGGAATAGTTTAAACTATTTGTAGTAGAAAGTTTCCAACCATTTGCAAAATTTTTCTTTCTTCCTATACTAAAATTGATACTGTTATCAATAAAAGCTGTTGAAGCCGTAGGATTAAAATTATTTTCCAATCTTCTTGCTGCGGCTGTATTTACACCAGGTAACTCATTAATTTGTTGTTTACTTGGGAAACCATATGGTAACATTCTAAAATTACGATCAAAACCTAAAAAATCTGTTTCAGAACCTTCACTTTGAAGATAATCTTCAAAAGTGGTGTTTTTTCGGTATCCAAAGCCAACTCCAACTCTTGTAAATTCTGTATTGCTTTCAGTAGTGGTGATACTTATTACCCCTCCGGAAAAATCCCCAGGTTTGTCAGCAGATGCTGTTTTGTAAATTACAATTTTGTCAATAGCATCTGTTGGAATTAAATCAAAGGAGAAAGTTCTTTTGTCAACCTCAGTAGATGGAGCAATTGACTGATTTACTAATACATTGTTATAACGTTCATTTAAACCTCTAATCATTACAAATTTTCCATTTACTATTGTAACACCAGGTACTCTTTGAACGGCTTCAGCAGCATTTCCATCGGTTCCTTTACTCATTTGTTCAGCAGAAATGGCACTAACAACTTGTTTAGCTTCTTTCATTTCAGTGACCAAAGCTGCTTCAGTATTTTTTCTTCTTGAAGTTGCCACCACCACATCATTTAACATAACTCCATCTCCTGAAGTCATTGATTTGTTTATGGTTATCGTTTGATTGGCTTTAACTGTGACTGGCACCTCAATAGATTGATAACCAAGAAAACTAAATACAACTACGTGATTCCCAGCTTCAACTTGTAATGTATATTTTCCGTTTTCATCTGAAGTAGTTCCAATAGTTGTTCCTTTAATTTGAACATTTGCAAAGGGTAAGGGCTGATTATTCATGTCTTTGTCTGTCAATAATCCGGAAATCGTTCCTTTTTGGGCTTGAACAAAGCAACTGAATGAAAGAATAACTAAAAAGAAAAATTGTTTCATTGGTTTAGATTAAATTTTGGTGCAAAATAAACGTAGCTATTTAAAGTGAGCGTTATAGACTTGTTACCATTGCGTTTGACTTAAGTTATGAAAACGTTAACAGATTAAATTACGGTTAACAACGTAAATCATTTTGTATTATCTTTACCTTTACATCGCAAAACGCATTTAAATCTGGTTATGAAAAAAAAGGATATTAAAATCTTATTGGTTGATGATGAACAAGATATATTGGAAATCGTTGGCTACAATCTTGCTCAGGAAGGCTACCAAATTGTAACTGCAGTTAACGGAAAAGAAGCAGTTCTAAAAGCCAAAAAGGAATTACCTCATCTAATTATCATGGATGTAATGATGCCTGAAATGGATGGTATGGAAGCCTGCGAACACATCCGTAAAATTCCGGAATTAAGCAATGTGATAGTTACTTTTTTAACTGCCAGAAGCGAAGATTATTCCCAAGTAGCCGGATTTGAAGCCGGAGCCGATGATTATATTGCTAAACCAATCAAACCAAAAGTATTGGTAAGCAAAGTAAAAGCCCTTTTACGAAGATTAAAAGAAGAAGATACCAAAAGCGATGTCTTAACCGTTGGCAACATTGAAGTAAATCGCGAAGAATATAAAATTATTCAAGATGGTAAAGAAATCGTTTTACCTAGAAAAGAGTTTGAGTTGTTTTATTTACTTGCTACAAAACCCGGAAAAGTTTTCAAAAGAGAAGAAATTTTAGATAAAGTCTGGGGGAATGAAGTAGTTGTTGGAGGTAGAACAATTGATGTTCACATTAGAAAATTAAGAGAAAAAATTGGCGATGATCTATTCAAAACCATCAAAGGAGTTGGTTACAAAATAGAAATTTAGGCAAATACTTTGATTGAAAATAGTGTATCTTTGGCAGCAATAAAAGGAGTAGAAAGCTGTTTTCAATGGCCATAAAATTTAAAAAAACATACAAATTTGCCCTTAAATCGGCACTTTATGTTTCCCTGTTTTCAATGGGTTTTTTGTTTATTCTTACTTTTTTATTTTACCAAATCAATTGGCTTTTTATTCTTCTGTTTGGTATTTCTGTATTTCTTTTTTGCTTTTTTGTAATTCAATATCGAGTAGAACGATTTATTTATCGGCGAGTGAAAAAAATCTATGATGATGTTTCGCTTTTAGATTCTACATCGTTAAGAAATCAACCTATCACAACTGATATGGCTACGCTTACTAAAGAAGTAAAAAAATTCGCTACCGATAAAAAATTGGAAATAGAAACCTTAAAAGTCCGTGAAGAATACCGAAGAGAATTTTTAGGAAATGTTTCTCATGAGCTTAAAACGCCTTTGTTTACTGTTCAAGGTTATATATCTACACTTTTAGATGGTGCCATGAGCGACAAAACCCTTCGAAAAAAATACCTTGAAAGAGCAGAAAAAGGAGTGGAGCGATTAATCTACATTGTGAAAGATTTAGATATGATTACCAAATTGGAAACCGGTGACTTGAATCTAGAATATTCAATTTTTGATATAGTTGAGTTGGTTAAAAATGTATTTGATTTATTGGAAATGCGTGCCACAAAAAAGAACATTACATTAACTTTTGATACTAAGTATCCAAATCCAATTTATGTAAATGCCGATCAGGAAAAAATTCAGCAAGTGGTAACTAATTTGGTTATGAATTCCATAAAATATGGTCGAGATGGTGGAACCACAGAAGTAAGTATAGAAAACTTAGTAAAAAACAAGTTAATTGTTCGTGTAACCGATAATGGTGAAGGAATTCAAAAACAACACATTCCAAGACTTTTTGAACGATTTTATCGTGTAGACAAAAGTGGTGCACGTTCTGAAGGTGGTTCCGGTTTAGGGTTAGCCATCGTAAAACATATTATCGAAGGCCACAATGAAAAAATTTATGTAGAAAGTCAGTTTGGTGTGGGGTCAGAATTTTCATTTACGCTTGAAAAGCAGAAATAAATTCTTCCAGTTCAATTCACTTTTAAAACTTTGTATTCCTTTATATAAATCTACTTCATACAAATTTTCGATTACAAATTTTTCTTGCTTAGCATAAGGAATCAATCCATCTTTTTTATATTTCTTAGCCAAATATTCTTGCTCAAATTGTCCCGGAGTGGGAATAAAAAATGCTTTTTTACCCAATTTTGCCAAATCCATTACGGTTGTATAACCTGAACGACAAAGCACTAATTCACTCTCGTTGAACGTCTGTTCAAGTTGTACGGAAGTCATAAAATTATAAAACGTTACATGCTCAATTTGTTTCGATTTTTGTTCAGTTTCAATTACGCCACGCACAAAAACAACATCGCCCACATAGCGTTTGATTTCTTCTTTCAAGTGCATTTCCAACATCGATCGTTGCGGCTCCGGACCGGAAAGTATAACCATTAAATCATATTTTTTCGGCAATTCTTTTCGGTTTAATCGACTTAACGGACCAATATAATTGATTTTAAAATGAGGATTTTTCAAATGGCCTAATTTGCCTGTAAGGTTTGGGATTTCTGCCACATCGGGAACCCAACATTCTTCATACTTTTTAATGATGTATTGGTGCAATTTACTAGTAATCCAACTCGTATTTCCGGTTAATACATTCAATTGATGGGTGATAAATACAGAAGGCACTTTTTTAGAATAAATCCCTAATCGATTATCAGAAATGATGCCGGCTAAACCATATTCTTTTACCCACTTTTTTACCAATTTTCTTTCCAAATAAATGGCTTCCATCATTTTTGGACTGTTTTTAATCAGTTTCCATTTAAAAAAAGCACCATTTTTGGCATATTCAATTTGATAGGAAGGTAATTCCAAAAAAATTAATTCCGGAAATTCTTTTTGTAAGATGTGTAATGCCACTCCGTCTGAAGCAATAACGGGTTCAAAATTGTTTTCCAATAATGCTTCAATAATCGGAATACAACGTGTAGCGTGTCCCAAGCCCCAATTTAAAGGAGCAACGAGAATTTTTGGTTTAACAGTTTCCAAGTCTTGATAACTCATTTAATAAATGTAAAAGTAGTATTAATTTTGATTGGGTATATTTCCCTAATTTTACCAAAAAATTAAATTAAGTGGGCAGTAAGAATAAATTAAAGCGTTTTAAAGAAAATGAAACGTTTCAAAATGTAATAGAACCAACACGTGAAGAAGTAGTTTCGGGTGATTTTAAATGGAAAGGAAATTGGAATAAAGATTTTTTCAAAAACGATAATCCAATTGTTTTGGAATTAGGTTGTGGTAAAGGAGAATATTCTGTGGGTTTAGCCGAACGTTACCCAAACAAAAATTTCATTGGGATCGACATCAAAGGAGCTCGATTTTGGCGTGGTGCAAAAACGGCTGTGGAAACCGGTCTGAACAATGTAGGCTTTCTTCGCACACAAATTGAATTGATTGAATATTGTTTTGCTGAAAATGAAGTAGATGAAATTTGGATAACCTTTCCGGACCCGCAAATAAAATACAAACGGACAAAACACCGAATGACAAACACCGAATTTTTGCAACGCTATAAAAAAGTATTGAAAAAAGACGGAATTATTCACTTGAAAACGGATAGCGAATTCATGCATGGTTATACACTTGGTCTATTGCACGGAGAAGGTCACGAAGTGATTTATGCCAACCACAATGTTTATCGAAATGAAGGTTCGCCGGAAGTGGTCACAGCCATTCAAACATTTTACGAAAAGCAATATTTAGAAATTAACAAAGCTATAACCTATATACAGTTTAAGATAAAGTAAGTAGCCCATTGCCCATCACCTTTTACCAATAACCATAAAAATGAACATCAGCCTCCCAATCCTTCTCGGACTTTCAGCCGCAGCCATCGGAACAACTCCACCCGGATTGCTCAACATGACTGCAGCAAAAGTGAGTATGCGTGACGGAAGAAACCGTGCCTTATGGTTTGCCTTTGGAGCTTCGATAATTGTTTTTTTCCAAACGTTATTAGCGGTTTTATTTGCTCGGTTTATAGATCGAAGAGCTGATATAAGTGTGATTTTACAGGAAATAGGTTTGGTAATTTTCACAGTACTTACAATCTATTTCTTATGGATAGCAAAAAAACCGAATGCTAAAAAGAAGAAAGAAGAAATCAAAATGCGAAGTAAATCGAGTCGTTTCTTTTTAGGAATGTTATTGTCGTCACTTAATTTATTTCCTATTCCATATTATGTGTTTATTAGCATTACCTTAGGTTCTTATGGTTATTTTATGTTTGATACATTTTTTATTTATGCGTTTTCACTCGCCTCAGCCTTTGCTGCTTTCTTAGTATTTTTTGGCTATATTTCTTTTTTCAAATCGAAAGAAAAAAAAGATACATTTTTGTCCAGAAACATCAATTATGTCATCGGTTCCTTAACCGGAGTTGTGGCTCTGATTACCTTATTTAAAATTTTCACGCGATAATATTTTAGATGGAAGATAATTTCTTTGAGAGAGTGTATGCCATCACCAAACAAATTCCATACGGAAGAGTAACTTCTTACGGTGCGATTGCCAAAGCTTTAGGAACCGCTCGTTCTGCTCGAATGGTAGGTTGGGCAATGAATGCTTCTCACAATAGGGAAGATATTCCGGCACACCGGGTGGTCAATCGAAAAGGAATACTTTCAGGAAAACATCATTTTCAAGGTACAAATTTGATGCAGCAATTACTGGAAAGTGAAGGTATTCAAGTGGTTGACAACCAAATTGTTGATTTTGAGAAGGTTTTTTGGGAGCCGGAGATTTAATTGTAATTATTTCCTAATTTTTCAAAAATTTACAAATAATTTCAAAAATATTCTTTTTTACCATTCACCATTCACCAATTTCCTTTATCCAATTAACTTTAACCCATAACCATCTCCCTATCTCTCCATAAACATTTTCAATTCTTTAACTACTGTTTCTGTACTTTTCGTATTATCTTTGCAATCTAAATTCAGTTTAATTTAAACTGATTTTTTAGTAACTAAAAATAGTTCACAGTAAGAGATAAAATTATATATGAAACTCGACAGAAAAGAAATACTCAAAGCCTTAGAAACCATTTCTGTGGCTGGCGAAGGAAAAAATATGGTGGAGAGTGGTGCAGTTAAAAATGTACTCACTTTTGGTGATGAAGTAGTGGTTGATTTGGTTTTATCAACTCCGGCTTTACACATTAAGAAAAGAGCGGAAGTTGATATCATAAAAACGATTCATGATTTAGTTTATGAAAAAGCCAAAGTGAAAGTAAACATTAAGATTGAAGCACCACAAAAACCTGAAAATCCAAACCTAATCAAAGGAAAACCAATTCCGGGAATCAGCAACATCGTTGCTATTGCATCAGGAAAAGGAGGCGTTGGAAAATCTACCGTAACAGCGAATTTAGCTGTCACCTTAGCCAAAATGGGATTCAATGTAGGAGTGCTTGATGCCGATATTTATGGACCATCGATGCCAATCATGTTCGATGTTGAACACGAAAAACCAATCTCGGTTGAGGTAGATGGCAAGTCAAAAATGAAACCGGTTGAAAGTTATGAAGTAAAAATTCTTTCCATTGGATTTTTCACTAAACCCGACCAAGCTGTTATTTGGCGTGGACCAATGGCAGCCAAAGCCTTAAACCAAATGATTTTTGATGCCGATTGGGGTCAACTCGACTTCCTGCTCATCGATTTACCACCCGGAACAGGTGACATTCACCTTTCCATTATGCAATCGCTTCCTATCACAGGTGCCGTTGTGGTGAGTACTCCTCAAGCCGTGGCTTTAGCCGATGCTAAAAAAGGGGTTTCGATGTTTTTATCAGAAGCTATTAGCGTTCCCGTGTTAGGAATCATCGAAAATATGGCTTATTTCACGCCGGAAGAACTACCAAACAACAAATATTTTATCTTTGGAAAAGAAGGTGCCAAAAACTTAGCCGAAGATTTACAAGTGCCCATGTTGGGAGAAATTCCATTAGTACAAAGCATTCGTGAAGCTGGGGATTATGGTCGTCCTGCGGCATTACAAACGGCAACACCACTAGAAGCCGCTTTCGAAGAAATCGCCAGAAATGTTGTGCAAGAAGTAGTAAACCGAAACGAAAGTTTACCACCAACCGAAGCAATTAAAATAACCACAATGGCCGGCTGTTCGGCTGTAAAAGGAAAGAAATAATGACAAACGAAGAAATTAGAGTAGAAATCGAAAAAGCACTAGACGAAATCCGTCCCTTTCTAAAATCAGATGGAGGCGATATTTCCCTTATCGATGTGCTCGAAGACAAACACGTAAAAGTGCGTCTCGAAGGAGCTTGCGTAGGCTGTAGCGTAAACCAAATGACATTAAGAGCCGGTGTAGAAACGACCATCAAAAAATATGTGCCACAAATCGAAACAGTCGAAAACGTAGCTTAATTTTTTTGGGCGTGACCACAAGGGTCGGGCTATCCGCTCCATCCCGATAGCTATCGGGATCGCCCAAAAAAACAATTTTCTAAGGTCACAAAAAAGCTTCCGTTGGTCGCTTTTTGAGCCCAAGAAAATTTGTTATTTTGTGCTCCGGGCTTTCCACTACTATCCCTCACGCAATCCCTGCCAACTGACAAATATCATATTCAAAAGAAAAAAGAACAACTATTTTCGCAAAGTAAAATTTAAAAACTATGTTACTCAGCGACCCAGAACCTCAGAGCCTAAGTAACTCAGAACCTCAGTAACTCAAAAGAATGATACAAACCGACATACTCATCATTGGAGCCGGCCCAACCGGACTTTTTGCCGTTTTTGAAGCCGGATTATTGCAATTAAAATGCCATCTAATTGATGCACTTCCGCAACCGGGTGGTCAATTGGCTGAATTATATCCTAAAAAACCAATTTTTGATATCCCCGGATATCCGGAAGTATTGGCTGGAGAATTGGTTAATAATTTAATGGAGCAAATCAAACAGTTTCAACCGGGATTCACACTTGCTGAAACAGCTGAAACGATTGAAAAATTAGAAGACGGTACTTTTATTGTAACAACCAACAAAGGCACAAAACATCACGCAAAAGCAGTGGCCATTGCCGGAGGATTAGGAACTTTTGAACCCAGAAAACCCGCTATTGATAACATTTCTTTTTATGAAGAAAAGGGAGTGGAGTATTTTGTAAAAGACCCCGAATTGTTCCGGGATAAAAATATTGTCATTGCCGGCGGAGGAGATTCTGCTTTAGATTGGAGTATTTTTCTATCCAATGTTGCTCAATCAGTTACATTAGTGCACCGCAGAAATGAATTTAGAGGAGCGTTAGATTCAGTTGAAAAAGTGCAAGAACTAAAAAAACTCGGTAAAATTAATTTAATTACACCCGCAGAAGTTGTAGCGATAAATGGGAAAGACCATGTTGAAAGTATTGTTTTAGAAAACGAAGGCGTCCGGCAAACGTTTGAAACCGATTATTTCATTCCGCTTTTTGGCTTAACACCTAAATTGGGTGCCATTGCCAATTGGGGATTGGAAATCGAAAAAAATGCCATTAAAGTCAATAATGCGTTAGATTATCAAACTAACATAGAAGGAATTTATGCCATTGGTGATGTAAACATTTATCCAGGGAAATTAAAATTGATTTTATGTGGATTCCATGAAGCCACGTTAATGTGTCAAAGTGTTTATAGCCGATTGAATCCCGGTAAAAAATACGTCTTAAAATACACCACCGTTTCCGGTGTAGATGGTTTTGACGGAACACGAAAAGAAGCAGAAAAAGCGGTTGTAAAAGCGATAGAATGATATTATTTGTTTCAAGTTTCAGGTTTCAAGTTTTTGGTAACCTGAAACTTGAAACCTTAAACAAAAACTATGTCACAAGACATCACCATCAAAATCACCGACCGAAACGGAGTAAAACACGAAGTGCAAGCTCCAACCGACATGAACATGAACATCATGGAACTCATTCGTGCATATGAATTAGCTGAAGAGGGTACTGTTGGTGTTTGTGGAGGCATGGCCATGTGTGCTTCTTGTCAATGTTATGTTTTAAATGATGTTATTTCATTAGAAAGAAATCCAGACGAAGAAGCCATGCTTTGGGAAGCGTATCATGTAAAAGAAAATTCCCGTTTAGGTTGTCAAATTCCAATTACTCCTGAAATTGACGGACTGGAAATTGAGATTGCTCCTGAGCAATAAACTACTCTAAACCTAATTTTCCTTTGGCTATCGGAAGTATTCGTTCTATAAATTTGGTATAAGCTAATTCTGATGGATGTAAATTATCATAGGCTACTAAATCCGGATTTACTAAACCCTGCCGAGTTATATCAGTGATGTTTACAAATGTTACTCCCCTCGATTCTGAATGATTTTTGGCAAATAAATTATATTGATCAATTTGATTTGAAATAAAATCCTCATCACCACTTTGACCAAATAAAGTATAGGCATAATCTGGAATAGAAACAACAATGACTCGGTTTAAATTTCCTTTGGCAAGTTGTATTGAAGTATTCAAAAGTTCTGTAAATTCTTGCTCATATAATGAAAAAGGTTTGTTTTGATATTGATTGTTAACCCCAATCAATAAGGTAACCAAATCGTATTCATTACTTAAGTTTTCATTATTAATAGCTGTTTTTAAATTTGTAGTTGTCCATCCTGTTTGAGCAATTACCTTTAGATTGACCAACTCATTTTCAGCAGTGTAATTTTTGAGGCTATCTTTTAACTGACTTGGGAATTTACAATTATCACAAACAGCTTCTCCTTTAGTGTAGCTATCTCCTAATGCCAAATAATTTATTTTTACAATAGGCTGAATATTATCATTTGTTGTATTTTCACTCGATTCAGTTGAGCAACCAAAAAGAGTGTAAATGATAATGGTAAACCATACATTTTTAATACAAATCATTAGATTTTTATTCATAAAAAAGGATTGATTTTAAATTATAATTTTATCATCTTAACAAAAAACTTCTTTATTTATGATTTTTTCTTCAATCGCATTCCAAAGCCCGATTCTTTTTTTGAGAGCTTGAATTGAAATTTCTTCTACTTCTTGCCATTTTTGTGTAGAATCGCCACATAATTCTTCAATCATTTGCATGGCCATTGGGCCGTGTTCATCTCCATCTAATTCAATATGTCTTTCAAAATAATAAATCAATTTAGACAAATCGGTTTCCGGAAAATTGGCTTGAAAATTTTTCAAAATAGCCGTAAACATATCCGGAATTAAATCTTCTCTTCCAAAAGTGAATGCCGCAGCAATTTCATGTGGTTTTCCTTGTTCTATTACTTGAAAAGTAAAGGTGAGAAATTCTTTTACGTTGGGATGTAAATCACTTTTTTTAATTGAAACAAATATGTTTTGTGTTTCAATCACATTTTCTAAAAACGACTGAATCGATAGAGTGTCAGCTCCGCAAGCTTCCATAGCCTCAATATACATTTCATAGTGACTTTGTCTTCTTCCGTCTAGAGTTAAATCGGTTTCTTCCGCCAAAACTATTTCATTGATTAAATATCTGGTTTCCGGATTTCCAACAGGTAACCAAGGGGTTGAAGCACAAGTTAATTTGATTTGAAGAGCTTTTAATAATGACATAAAATCCCAAACTGCATATACATGGTGCTCTTGAAATTGTCTTAAATCTTCAACGGTTCGTATATTTTGGTATAAGGAATGTTGTAAAAGTTGTTCGCGATGGAAATTAATTTTCTGATTTATGGTTTCAATGTTCATGGAAATTTTATTTTAGATACGAAAAAAAGAAAAGCAATTGATTTCAATTTACTTTAACAAAAGTAAAAAAGCTTCCCCGAAAGAAGAAGCTTTTTGTATTGATTTTAATTATTGTTTAATTATTTAAACGCTGGTATTCCGGTAATATCGGCACCCGTAATTAACAAATGAATATCATGAGTACCTTCATAGGTAATTACTGATTCTAAATTCATACTGTGACGCATAATCGAATATTCTCCCGTAATACCCATTCCGCCTAAAATTTGACGAGCTTCACGTGCAATATTAATGGCCATATCCACATTGTTTCTTTTCGCCATCGAAATTTGAGCAGTTGTAGCTTTTCCTTCATTTCGTAACACACCCAATCTCCAAGTCAACAATTGAGCTTTAGTGATTTCAGTAATCATTTCAGCTAATTTTTTTTGTTGCAATTGGAAAGCGGCAATTGGTTTGTCAAATTGGATTCTTTCTTTTGCATAACGTAAAGCGGTATCATAACAATCCATTGCTGCACCGATGGCTCCCCAAGCAATTCCGTAACGAGCCGAATCCAAACACATCATCGGAGCACCCAATCCGGATTTACCGGGTAATAAATTTTCTTTAGGTACTTTTACGTTATCAAAAATTAATTCGCCAGTAGCAGAAGCTCTCAACGACCATTTATTATGTGTTTCGGGTGTAGAAAAACCTTCCATGCCACGTTCTACAATTAATCCGTGAATTCTTCCTTCTTCATTTTTTGCCCAAACTACAGCAATATCTGCAAATGGTGCATTGGAAATCCACATTTTGGCTCCATTCAACAAATAATGGTCGCCCATGTCTTTGAAGTTGGTTACCATGCCACTAGGGTTTGAACCATAATCCGGCTCAGTTAACCCGAAACAACCCATAAATTCACCGGTTGCCAATTTAGGTAAGTATTTCATACGTTGCTCTTCATTACCAAATTTCCATATGGGATACATCACTAAAGAGGATTGAACAGATGAGGTAGAACGCACACCGGAATCGCCTCTTTCAATTTCCTGCATAATTAAACCATACGAAATTTGATCTAAACCGGCACCACCATATTCTTCTGGGATATAAGGACCAAATCCACCAATTTCACCTAATCCTTTGATGATTTGATTAGGAAATTCTGCTCGTTGAGCATACTCTTCGATAATAGGAGAAACTTCTCTTTTTACCCATGCACGAGCAGCATCACGCACCAACTTGTGTTCATCGGTTAATAAATCGTCAAGTAAATAATAATCAGGTGATTGAAATAAATCTGGTTTCATTTTTATATGATTAGTGATTAGTGAATAGTTATTGGCATAATTAACAACTATAACGTTTGCAAAAGTAAATAAAGAAATGTAACAAATCAATGAACGATTGTTATATTTTTAAGAAAACAAACTTACATCTTCAAATAAAAATCTTTTGTTAAATCGATGTAAGCATCAGTATAATCATGACGATTCATTTCAATGACTAGTTCATCTGCTTCTAAAACAGGCAATTCATAGCGTTTAAAAGCCAATAAACTCCGTTTAATTTCGGTGTTGGGAGTCCCTTTAACGCGAGTTACTTTTACGGGATAAAGTTCAATTGTGGCACACAAATTAATAAAGTTTTCTTCTTCTTTGTAAGGAATGATAACGGCAAAGATTCCGTTTTCTGAAAGGAGTAAGTCAACGGCTTCAACCAATTCTTTAAAAGGCATTGCGTCTTGGAATCGGGCTAAATCACGTTGTGAATTTTCGGTTTTATAATCCTCGCTATAAAATGGCGGATTGGAAATAATCAAATCGTATTGCTCTTCAGGTTCTTCCACAAACTCATCCAAACCGGCGTGATAGCAAAACAATCGATCGCCCCAAGGTGAATTTTCAAAATTTTCTACGCATTGTTCGTAAGCTTCTTCGTCAATTTCTAAGGCATCAATTTGTTCAGCATTGCTCCGTTGGGCAATCATTAAAGATAAAATTCCGGTTCCGGCACCAATATCTAATACTGAAAAGGGATGGTTTTCAATCGGGCACCAAGCTCCTAACAATACGCTATCAGTGCCTACTTTCATGGCACATCGGTCTTGTTGAATGGAAAATTGTTTGAATTGAAACACGGTGATTAACGATTTTTGATTGAAGATTTTTGATTTCAGAACCTGAAACTTTAAACCTTAAACCTGAAACTTTCTAAAGATACATCTCCACCAATCCCTCCGGCAAATTCATGACCACTTTTTTATTATCTCGGTCAATTTTTACCAAGAACTGATCAATCATCGGAATTAAAATTTCAACCGTTCCATTGAGTACTTCAAAAAGCGGTTGAGCAGTTGAATCATTAACAGAAACAATTTTTCCCACCACTCCAAGTCGTTGATCTTCAATCTCAAAACCAATTACTTCATGGTAATAAAATTGATTTCCTTCTAATTTTGGTAAAAAAGAAAGAGGAAGATAAAGCTCACAGCCTAAAATTTCATCTGCTTGTTCTTCGTTGTCAATGTCTTCAAACTTTACACGGAGAAAGTCATTTTTGTGTAAAGCACTGTTTTCAATAAAAAATGGAACCAGATCTTTGTTTATTTCAACAAAAACTGATTCCATATTTTCATATAATTCGGGCTCGTCTGTGTCTAAATAGACTAAAACTTCACCCTTATAACTAAATTTTTTAGCGATTTTGCCAAGATAGAAACATTCTTCTTTTCGCATTATCGCAAAAAATTAAGCTTCTTTTTCTTCGCTTGATTCTTCAGTAGCTGGAGCTTCTTCTACAGCAGTAGTTTCTTCTGTAGTAGCTTCAACAGCTTCTTCAGTTACTTCTTCTGCAACTTCTTCAGTAGCTTCAGCTGCTTTTAATGCTTCAGCTGCAGCGTTTGCACGCTTTTCGTTTGCTGCTTTCTCAGCTTTTAATGCCTCAGCTTTTGCTTTTTCTTGAGCTTTTGATAAACCTTCTTTTTTAGAAGAAACTTTGTTTGCTTTTTCATCCAACCAAGCGGCTAATTTAGCATCAGCTTGTTCTTGAGTTAATGCACCTTTTCTAACGCCTCCGTCCAAGTGATGTTTCAACAAAGCACCTTTGTAAGAAAGAATTGCTCTTGCAGTATCCGTTGGTTGAGCTCCATTGTGTAACCATTGAACTGCACTGTCCAAGTTTAAATCAATAGTAGCAGGGTTTGTGTTTGGATTGTAAGTTCCGATTTTGTCTAAGAATTTACCATCTCTTTTGGCTCTTGAATCAGCAGCCACAATCCAGAAAAAAGGTTTTCCTTTTTTACCGTGTCTTTGTAATCTAATTTTTACTGGCATAATCGAATGATTAAATTGTGAGGTACACGACCTCTGTTAATTAAGGGTGCAAATGTAGTGATTTTTTTTAAACTGAAAACACTTTGATTATTTTTTATTCAAAAAAAGCAATGTAAGTCTAATGAATTGGTTTTTAACAAAAAAAGTAGTTTGCATATTCGATTTAAAATCTATTTTTGTCATTTATTAATTAGATACAAATGAAAAAGATATTTCTTATTCTGTTTACAGCTGTTTTGATGATTTCCTGTGAAGAAGACATTAAAACTAACAATCCATCCGTTCAAGGGCGATTAGAAAATGTGTTTTGGAGAGCTATTGATTCAAAAGCAGAATTATTTCCAAATGGGTCATTAGTAATTACGGCAAAAGCAAGGTTGCAAACGATGACATTAAAAGTGCCGTCAAAAAATAAAGGAGTTTATGTTTTAGGGCAAAACATGAACAGAACCGCTTCGTTTTTATTTGATTATGAAGATGACACATCTTTATTTTATCAAACGGGTGTTACTACAGAAGATGATTTTCAAGGAGATGGTCAAATTGAAATTACAGAATATGATGATGTAAATAAAACCATTTCAGGTAATTTTCGTTTCAATGCTTATAACGTGCTGAATAATCCTATTGGTGGCGAAATTTTGAACTTTAATCAAGGAGTTTTTTATAAAGTACCGGTTAGAGTGGTGCCTGGAGATTAATTTTTCACCAAAATATTAAGGAGCCGTTTCGTGATTTGAAACGGCTTTTTTATTTATTTTCAGCTTATTATGAAATTAATTTAAAAAATTGAACAGATTACCGTTTTAATAGATTACCTTTGTTTTAAATAATATATTTTTTTATGAACATTTTTGTAGGAAGCCTTCCTTGGAGTATAGAGGAAGCAGATTTAAGAGAGTCTTTCGAGGCTTATGGAACAGTTGACTCTGTTAAAGTTGTAACCGATAAATTTACGGGAAGAAGTAAAGGATTTGGTTTTGTTGAAATGCCAAACGATGACGAAGGTCAAAAGGCAATTGATGAATTAAACGGAGCTACCGTACAAGGTCGTGCTATCGTTGTAAACAAATCTGAACCAAAACCGGAAGGTGAAAGAAGAAGCTTCAATAACAACCGCTCAGGTGGTGGTTACGGTGGTGGAAACAATCGCGGTGGCGGTGGCTACAACGGTGGTGGAAACAGCCGTGGAGGAGGAAGATACTAGTATTTTTTCTTGATAAAATTCAAAACCCATCTTATGAAAATAAGATGGGTTTTTTGTGCTTTGTTAATAACTAAAATTGAAAATATGTTCCGTAAAATGTACTTTTGAAAATGTAATTATGGATAGGTTTTTAACTCATCACTAAGGACTATTCACTAAGGACTATTCACTAAGGACTATTCACTAATCACTCTCGCATGTTTTTAATCTTTGATACCGAAACCACCGGTTTGCCTAAAAGCTGGGCAACCCCCATTTCTGATACCGACAACTGGCCGCGATGTATTCAAATTGCATGGCAGTTACATGACGAAATGGGAAACCTTATTGAACATCAAGATTATTTGATTCAACCGGATGGATTTAACATTCCGTATGATGCAGAAAGAATTCACGGGATTTCTACTGAATTGGCTCAACAAAATGGGATTCAGCTCATAGAAATGTTGGAGAAATTCAATAGTGCATTAACAAAAACAAAATACATTGTTGGACAAAATGTTGGGTTTGATGTCAATATTTTAGGATGTGAATTTTTTAGAATGGGAATCGATTCACCCTTGTCTAAAATGCCGATTTTGGATACGTGTACCGAAGTTACCGCTTCCCTATTAAAACTTCCTGGTGGAAGAGGTGGAAAATTCAAATTACCAACGCTTACTGAATTACATCAATACCTTTTTAATGAACCCTTTGCGGAAGCTCACAACGCCACTGCCGATGTAGAAGCCACCACAAGATGTTTTTTAGAATTGATTCGAACCGAAGTTTTTACCAAAGAAGAACTCGACGTTGAACCGGAATATTTTGAAGATTTTCAATTAAAAAATCCGAGGGTAATTCAATTAATTGGATTAAAACACATCAATCTCAAAGAAGCGTCTGAGCAAATTAGAAAGAAGCTTCAAAAAATTGAAAACGAAACGGTTCAAACTACCATTTCAGCCGAAGAGAAAAGAGATTTTAAACACGCAAAGTTTGCTCACCTTCACAACCATACACAATTTTCTGTTTTACAATCTACAATTGCGATTCCGGCACTGGTTTCAGCTACAGCCAAAAATAAAATGACGGCAGTTGCCATGACCGATTCAGGAAACATGATGGGAGCTTTTCACTTTGTGAGTGCTGTGATGAACCACAATAAGGCTGTAAAAGCTAAAATTGAAGTGGCTGTTGCCAATGGCGAAGAACCGGAAGATGCTGAAATTAAACCGATTGTAGGTTGCGAATTTTACATTTGTGATAACCATAAAGACAAAACCAAAAAAGACAACGGGTATCAAGTGGTGTTCTTAGCTAAAAATAAAAAAGGCTATCATAATTTAGCCAAAATGGCTTCTATTGCTTACATCGATGGCTTTTATTATGTGCCAAGAATTGATAGAGCAATAGTTGAACAATACAAAGAAGATGTAATTGTACTTTCCGGAAATTTATATGGAGAAATTTCCGGTAAAATTTTAAATATCGGTGAAAACCAAGCCGAAGAAGCTTTGCTTTGGTGGAAAGAGCAATTTGGCGATGATTTTTATCTCGAAATCATGCGTCATAATCAAGAAGATGAAAATCGGGTGAACAAAACCTTGATTGAATTTTCGCAAAAGCATCAGGTTAAATTAGTAGCTACAAACAATACCTATTACCTCAATAAAGAAGATGCCAATGCACATGACATTTTGTTGTGTGTAAAAGATGGTGAAAAACAAGCCACGCCAATTGGTCGAGGTCGTGGCTATCGATATGGTTTGCCCAATCAGGAGTATTATTTCAAATCGGAAGACGAAATGAAAAAACTATTTGCTGATTTGCCCGAAGCCATTATTTCGATACAGGAAATCGTTGATAAAGTAGAAACCTATTCTCTTTATCGAGATGTTTTACTGCCAAAATTTGCCATTCCGGACGAATTTTTAAACCCGGAAGATGTAGATGGTGGCGTTCGGGGTGAAAATGCTTATTTACGACATTTAACTATTGAAGGAGCGAAGAAGCGGTATGGTGAAATTACACCCGAAATTCAAGAGCGATTGGATTTTGAATTACTCACCATTACCAATTCTGGTTATCCGGGCTATTTTTTGATTGTACAAGATTTTATTGCTGAAGCGAGAAAAATGGGCGTTTCCGTTGGTCCGGGTCGTGGTTCGGCGGCGGGTTCGGCGGTGGCGTATTGTTTGGGAATTACCAATATTGACCCGATAAAATATGATTTGCTATTTGAGCGTTTCTTGAATCCGGATAGGGTTTCCATGCCGGATATTGATATTGACTTTGATGACGAAGGTAGGGGAAGAGTTATGGAATACGTTATCAATAAATACGGGGCTAATCAAGTAGCTCAAATCATTACCTATGGTAAAATGGCCACAAAATCTGCCATTCGAGATACAGCTCGGGTGTTGGATTTACCTCTTTTTGACGCAGACAGAATTGCTAAGCTAATTCCTAACATGATGCCATCAAAATGGAATTTAGCACGATTTATTTCTGAAAAAGAAGAAGATGTCAAAAAAGCCTTGCGTTCGGATGAGTTTGATAGAGTAAAGGAATTAATTGCCATTGCTCACGAAGGCGATTTGGCAGGAGAAACCATTCAGCAAGCCAAAGTTTTGGAAGGTTCGCTGCGAAATACCGGAATTCATGCGTGTGGAGTAATCATCACACCGGATGACATTACCAATTTCGTTCCGGTGACAACTGCTAAAGATTCTGAATTATATGTAACGCAATTTGATAACTCGGTTGCAGAAAGTGCCGGCTTGTTGAAAATGGACTTCTTGGGATTAAAAACCCTTACGTTGATAAAAGACACGGTGAAATTGGTGAAATACCGCACCGGAATTGAACTCAATCCTGATGAATTTCCAATTGATGATGTGAAAACGTATGAATTATTTCAAAGAGGTGAAACGGTTGGAATATTTCAATATGAGTCGCCCGGAATGCAAAAATACCTTCGTGATTTAAAACCGACAGTTTTTGGCGATTTGATTGCGATGAATGCACTCTATCGTCCCGGGCCATTGGAATATATTCCGTCTTTCGTTCGAAGAAAAAACGGAGAAGAACCCATTGTTTACGATTTATATGCTTGTGCGGAATATTTGAGTGAAACGTACGGAATTACTGTTTATCAAGAGCAGGTAATGCTTTTGTCGCAATCGTTGGCCGGATTTACCAAAGGTGAAGCAGACGTTTTGCGTAAAGCGATGGGTAAAAAACAAAAAGATGTACTCGACAAAATGAAGCCGAAATTTGTAGAACAAGCGGCTGCAAAAGGGCATGATGCTACCGTTTTGGAGAAAATTTGGAAAGACTGGGAAGCTTTTGCGAGTTATGCCTTTAACAAATCACATTCTACTTGTTATGCTTGGATTGCCTATCAAACAGCGTATTTAAAAGCTCATTATCCGGCAGAATATATGGCGGCGGTACTTTCCAATAACATGAATGACATCAAGCAGGTTTCATTTTTTATGGAAGAATGTAAACGAATGGGCTTGAAAGTACTCGGACCGGATGTGAATGAATCCTATTATAAATTTACGGTAAACAACGATTATGCGATTCGTTTTGGAATGGGAGCTGTAAAGGGTGTTGGAGCAAATGCCGTTGATACGATTGTTGAAAACCGAAAAGACGCTCCTTATAAATCGATTTTTGATTTAGCCAAAAAAATAGATTTAAGAGCTGCCAATAAAAAAGCTTTTGAAAGCTTAGCTTTAGCCGGAGGATTTGATTGTTTTTCGAATACGCATCGAGCACAATATTTTCACATTGAAGGAGAAGGAATTACGTTTTTGGAAAAAGCCATTCGATATGGGGCAAAATTTCAGGAAAACGAAAATTCATCGCAAGTGAGTTTGTTTGGAGAAGCAAGTGATGTGCAAATTGCTGAGCCGGTTTTGCCGCCATGTGAGGAATGGAATACTATGGAAAAATTGGCCAAAGAAAAAGAAGTGGTGGGAATTTATATTTCAGGGCATCCGTTGGATGATTTCCGTTTTGAGATGAAATATTTTTGCAATACCAAGCTAGAAGCCTTAAAACAGTTGGAACTTTATGTGAGTAAAACACTTTCTTTTGCCGGAATTGTGACCAATATTCAACACCGAACAGCTAAAAATGGGAAAGGTTGGGCAACCTTTGTATTAGAAGGATATGAAGAAAGTTTTGAGTTCCGCATTTTTGATGAAGAGTATTTGAAATTCCGTCATTTTTTGATTCAAAATCAGTTTGTTTATTTCAAAGTTTTGGTCAAAGAAGGTTGGGTAAATCGTGAAACCGGGAAAAAATCTGATCCGAGAATTCAATTTACAGAAGCTAAATTATTGGCCGACGTTTTGCCACAATTTGCTAAAAAATTGACCATTTTAATTGATATAAAAGAGTTGCACCAGCATTTTATTACCGGATTGAATGAAGTGTTTAAAACCTATCAAGGAGAGAATACCGTTACGTTTGAAGTATTGGAATTAGAATACATCAAAAAAGCGGCAACCATCAAACCGGTTGAATTAGTTCCTGTTGATGCGGAAGAAACGGACGAAGAATCAATGGAAGAAATGGAGTTAGAAGTGGATGAACCGAGTGAAGAAGTTAGGGTTTTGAATAAATTAGCTTTACCCAGCAGAAAACTAAAAGTAAAAATCTCAAATGAATTGTTGAGTGAGTTGGAGAATTTGAAGGTGGATTTTAGGTTGAATTAAGTATCAATTCCACCAATACATTCATAATCAAAACTAATTTTCAATTAACACGACTTTAAGTTTTAAATTTTTAAATTTGCATCATAAAACTTGAAACAAAGTTAAACCTTAAACAAAAAATATATGGCATTAGCAATAACAGATGCTACTTTTGAAGAAGTAGTATTAAAATCAGACAAACCGGTAGTAGTAGATTTTTGGGCAGCATGGTGTGGACCTTGTAGAATGGTTGGGCCGGTTATTGATGAAATCGCAACAGAATATGAAGGAAAAGCAGTAGTTGGTAAAGTAGACGTAGATGCTAACCAAGAATTTGCTGCAAAATACGGCGTTAGAAACATTCCAACCGTATTAGTTTTCCAAAACGGAGAAGTAGTAGGAAGACAAGTTGGTGTGGCTCCAAAGAAAAATTATACGGATGCAATTGATGCGTTGTTATAATTTTCAATAAAAATAAATTGAAGGTCTGATGAAAATCAGGCCTTTTTTAATGCTTAACTTTTCTTTATCTTTGAATCGAACCAATTTGGTACATAGATAAAGAAAAGATGATGATTGAACAACAAAAAGAACTCATTTCCGGTTTTAAGCATTTAGAATTATTAGCCAATCAAGTGGTGGAAGGCTTTATTTCCGGAATGCACAAATCGCCATTTCACGGATTTTCAGCCGAATTTGCCGAGCATAAAGTGTATAACAAAGGCGAAAGTACCAAACACATTGATTGGAAATTATTTGCTAAAACCGACCGTTTATATACCAAACGATACGAAGAAGAAACTAATTTGCGATGTCATTTGATTATCGATAATTCTTCTTCCATGCATTTCCCTCAATTGGAATCAGGACAGCCGTTTTATGAAAGTAAAATTGGATTTTCGGTTTTAGCAGCTGCCGTTTTAATGAATTTGCTCAAAAAACAACGGGATGCAGTAGGTTTAAGTGTTTTTTCAGATACCTATGAATATTATGCTCCTGAAAAAGGAAGTGATCGCCACCATCGGATGATTTTAAACAAATTAGAAGACCTTTTGGAAAATCCTAAAGTGGCTAAACCAACCGAAACGGTCACTTTTTTGCATCAAATTGCCGAAAAAATGCACCGTCGTTCAATGATTATTTTGTTTACCGATATGTTTCAAAGAGGTGAAGAAGAAAAGTTATTCAACGCATTACAACATTTAAAACACAACAAACACAAAGTCATTTTGTTTCATGTCGTAGATGAAAAAAGAGAATTAAATTTCGATTTTGATAATGCTCCACGCAAGTTTATTGATGTAGAATCAGGTGAAACGGTCAATTTATTTGCAGAGAATATTAAAGAAGTATATGAAAAAAATGTTGAAGCATACTTTAAAAAAGTAGCCATGACGTGTGCTCAAAACAAAATAAAATATGTTCCGGTTAATGTTGGAGCCAATTTTGAAAAAATTCTCACGACATATTTAGTTGAAAAACAAATGTTTGGATAACTACTTTATGTGATGTCCAAAAAAAGTAATAAAAACACTTGCAGATATAGAAATACGTTGTATATTTGCAACCGCAATAAAGCGAAGGTTTGGTAGTTCAGTTGGTTAGAATACATGCCTGTCACGCATGGGGTCGCGGGTTCGAGTCCCGTCCAGACCGCTAAAATTGGGAAAATTTTTAAAAGCACTTTGGTAACAAAGTGCTTTTTTGCCCAAAAAAGCATTGAAAATAGTTGTGTTGTTTTGGACGACCGAAAGGAAGTCCTGGTTTAGTAGTTAGACCAATGAAAAGCTTTCCACTTTGTGGATAGCTTTTTTGATTTATAGCAGTTTAACCACTGAGTTTGTCATTCCGACGATAGGAGGAATCTTATTAAGAATTTATTCATTAAAATGATTATCCACCGACACTTTTTACTCCACAAACCCTACGGCTACCTAAGTCAGTTTGTCTATGAACTAAAACGAACCAAAAAGTTGTTAGGAGAATTACATGAATTTCCTCCGGGAACTATGGCAATTGGTCGTTTGGATGAAGATTCTGAAGGCTTAATCATTCTAACTACTGACGGAATGATGAGTGAACTAGTGCGGAGCAAAAAAGTGGAAAAAGAATATTATGCTCAAGTGGACGGAATCATCACACAAGAGGCCGTTGAGCAACTGCAAAACGGCGTTCTAATTGGCTTTAAAGGCACCAAATACAAAACCAAAAAATGCCAAGCCAAATTGATTGATGACCCAAATTTCTCTGCTCGTTCACAAAAAATCCGCGATGAGCGTCACGGACCCACTTCTTGGGTTTCAATCACTTTAACGGAAGGTAAATTTCGTCAAGTTAGAAAGATGACTTCTGCCGTTGGTTTTCCCACGCTACGTTTAGTTCGTGTTCGGATTGGAAATTTTCACTTAGGCGATTTACAAAGCGGTGAAGTGAAAGAAATTGATAGTGTTTTGGGAGTTTAAAAATATTCTTGTCTTAAAATCAGCGAATCAGTGGCTAAAATCAAATATGATTAGTGGGAAACAATTAAATTATTAACGATTCAACCACCAAATACTACCATTTAAGAGCGTAGCAAAACTTACCCAAAGTAAATACGGTATCAATAATTTACTGGCTAAGGCGTCAATAGGTTTAAATAGTCTGATGGTTTCCAATATCATCAACCAAAGCAACAAAATTTCAATGAAAGCCAAAAACGGATTACACATTCCAAAAAATAAAAAACTCCACAACGCATTTAAAATCAATTGAATGGTAAAAACCCAAAGTGCTTTTTTAACCAAAACAGGAACAACTTCTATCTTGCTCCAAACTAATCCGGCACTCACGCCCATCATCACATATAAAAGTGTCCAAACCGGAGCAAATAACCAATTCGGTGGATTAAAGATAGGTTTGATTAACGTTGGATACCACGTTTCAATGGAAGATTGTGTAGCCATTCCGGCACCATAACCAACCGCTAAACAAACTATGACAGCAATCGCAATTTTGAGAGATTTTGACATGGTGAATTTTTATTCAAATGTAACAAATCTGTTGTCAAAAAAGAGGGAATCATTCAAAAAATGTATCTTTGTCAAAAATAAATTGCATGCTTACGCCTTCAGATTTTATTCCGAAAAATTATTCTCAAACAATCGAAAAGGGCAGTTTTCAATGGTCAGCACCAAGCAACATTGCCTTAGTAAAATATTGGGGAAAAAAGGAAAATCAAATTCCTGCCAATCCATCCATTAGTTTTACGTTGAAAAATTGTAAAACCATTACAAATTTATCTTTTTCTAAAATTGAAAAAGCAGAACATTTTTCTTTCGATTTGTTATTTGAAGGAAAACCAAAAGAATCGTTCCGACCGAAAATTCAAAAATTTTTGGAACGAGTGGAAGTGTATTTACCCTTTTTAAAAGAATATCATTTTACGATTGATACACAAAATACTTTTCCACACAGTTCAGGAATTGCTTCTTCAGCTTCCGGAATGGCAGCGTTGGCAGTGAATTTTATGAGTTTAGAAAAAAAATTAAATCCCGAAATGACGGACGAATATTTCAACCAAAAGGCTTCATTTTTAGCTCGTCTAGGTTCCGGTAGTGCTTGTAGAAGTGTAAAAGGCGAAGTAGTCATTTGGGGAAATCATCTGGGAACTCAAAACAGTTCAGATTTATTTGGGGTTGAATTTTCAACACTTCATCCTAATTTTAAAAATTATCAAGACACCATTTTACTGGTTGACAAAGGCGAAAAGCAAGTTTCCAGCACATTAGGTCACGATTTGATGAATAGTCATCCGTTTGCCGAAAAACGATTTGAACAAGCTCATCAGAATTTGTCGAAAATTAAAACTATTTTAGCGAATGGAAAGGTGAATGAATTTGTGAAACTTGTTGAAAGTGAGGCATTAACCTTGCACGCTATGATGATGACATCGATGCCGTATTTTATTTTGATGAAACCCAATACGCTGGAAATCATCAATAAAATTTGGAAATTTAGAGAGGAAACTTCTATTCCGGTTTGTTTTACATTGGATGCCGGTGCAAATGTGCATTTGTTGTATCCCGAAAACGTTAGAGAAGAAGTTTTGCAATTTATTAAGAATGAATTAGTTGTGCATTGTCAAAACGAACAGTATATTTGTGACGAAATTGGAAATGGTGCAGTTCAAATTAATAATATTTAATTATCTTTACACTATAACAAAAGAGCTACTATGAAAGGACCACTTTTTTACTCAAAAATTCTTCTTTTTGGAGAATACGGAATCATCAAAGATTCAAAAGGACTTTCGATTCCGTATAACTTTTATAACGGAGCATTGAAAGTGAGTGAAAATCCGTCACCAGAAGCTATAAAATCCAACGAAAGTTTAAAGCGATTTGCGGTTTATCTAGCTCAATTGCAAACCGAACAACCGGAGTTGGTAACGTTCAATCTGGAAGTTTTAAATCAAGATATTGAAAGAGGAATGTACTTTGATTCTTCTATACCACAAGGATATGGCGTAGGAAGTAGCGGAGCTTTAGTGGCTGCTATTTATGATAAATATGCCAATAATACCATCACGGTTTTAGAGAATTTAACCCGTGAAAAATTATTGCAACTAAAAAATATCTTTTCTCAAATGGAATCTTTTTTCCATGGAAAAAGTTCCGGGTTAGATCCATTGAACAGTTATTTAAGTTTGCCAATTTTAATCAATTCCAAAGATAATATCGAGCCAACCGGAATTCCTTCGCAGGTAGCCAATGGAAAAGGAGCTGTGTTTTTGTTAGATTCCGGAATCGTAGGTGAAACAGCACCAATGGTCAACATTTTTATGGAAAATTTGAAAGACCAAGGTTTTCGCACCATGTTGAAAAACCAATTTGTAAAATATACCGATGCCTGTGTAGAAAACTTTTTACAAGGCGACATGAAATCGCTTTTTAGTAACACTAAGAAGTTATCTAAAGTGGTATTGAATAATTTTAAACCCATGATTCCCGAACAATTTCATCAAGTTTGGCAAAAAGGGATTGACACAAACGACTACTATTTAAAATTGTGTGGTTCTGGTGGTGGGGGTTATATTCTAGGTTTTACTCAAGATTTGGAAAAGGCCAAAGCTTCCTTAAAAGACTATAAATTAGAAGTGGTTTATCAATTTTAATATTGATTTTAACACTTCAGTATGACTTTATCCAGAAAAAATAAATTGATATTGATGAAAATCATCAGTTTATTTTCTGTGGTTAGAGGGTACAATATTCCCATCATTATTTTGGCTCAATATCTTTCTGCTATTTTTATTTTGGCTGAAAAGCGAGCTTTAGACGTGGTATTGGATTTTAATATGTTTATCATCGTTTTGGCATCAACGCTTACTATAGCTTCCGGTTACATCATCAATAGTTTTTACGACAGTCAAAAAGACTTGATTAACAAGCCTAACAAAACGATGTTGGATCGTTTGGTTTCCCAAAAAACGAAACTACAAGTGTATTTTGGACTTAATTTTTTTGTTTTTCTGATTGCCTTTTTGGTTTCTTGGCGAGCGGTTTTGTTTTTTTCTGTCTATATTTTTCTGATTTGGTTTTATTCACATAAACTAAAAAAATACCCCATTATTGGAAATGTAACAGCGGCTTTGTTGGCTGTTTTGCCTTTTTTTGCCATCCTTTTGTATTATCAAAAAATTGATGCGATTCTTCAAAATTTGAATAATGAAAAATATTATGTCATTTTTGCTCACGCTTCATTCCTATTTCTATTGATTTTGATTCGTGAAATGATCAAAGATTTAGAAAATATTAAAGGGGATTTAGTTTTAAATTATCGAACTATTCCCGTAATTTTAGGTGAAAATTTTTCTAAAAAAATCATTACATTTTTAGTTTTATGTACGGTGATTCCCGTTTATATTCTTATCGAAATGTACGATGTGGGTTATATGGATAGTTACTTTTATCTCAGTTTCATCATTTTGATTTTCTTTTTGGCTAAATTGTGGAAATCCACTTCAAAAGAGAACTACCTACTTTTGCATAATATTCTGAAATTTATAATTGTAGCCGGGGTTTTATGTATTGTCTTGATCAAACCTTCTGTTCTAATTCACGGAAGAGAAGTGTTGGATATTTAATCAAAAATCGATTTACATTCCCAATTTTCAATTCCGTATCTTTGCAAAAATTTAAATGATGAACAAAAAAGACGGAAGCAGCAGAAAATCAACTTCCAACAAAAATACGAAAGGAAAACCGAGTGGTTTCAGCAAACCAAAACCGGCAATGGCAAAGCGTTCGCAAAAACCTAAAAAAGCCACAATTAATCCAGATGTAACTCCTGCCAAACCTAAAGTAAAATCGGATGATATTCGTTTGAATAAATACATTGCCAACTCCGGTGCTTGTTCCCGTCGTGATGCGGATATTTATATTCAATCCGGAAATGTAAAAGTGAATGGTGAAGTGATTACCGAAATGGGTTATAAAGTAAAACCCGGCGATGTGGTAAATTTCGACGGAGCGAATATTACACCGGAGAAAAAGGAATATTTGTTGTTGAATAAGCCAAAGAATTTTACCACCTCAGTTGATGATGAACGCGATATGCGAAATGTATATGAGTTGATTAAAAACGCAACACCAACAAAATTACAACCCGTTGGCAGAATGGATAAAAACACAACCGGTTTGTTATTGTTCACCAATGATACCGATATGATTCGAAAATTTAGTTTGCCGAATCAAAAATCAACCAAAATCTACCAAGTTTCGTTAGATAAAAACTTAAAGTTTGAAGATTTAGAAAAGATTCAAGGCGGAGTTTCTTTTGATGAACATCGACTTTATGTAGATGAAATCAGTTACATTGAAGAGCAACCTAAAACTGAAATAGGAATCAAATTAAGAACTGCCAATGTTAAAGTGGTTCGTTCCATTTTTGAAAAATTTGGGTACAATGTTCTAAAAGTTGATAGAGTTGCTTTCGCCGGATTGACCAAAAAGAATTTACCAAGAGGCAATTGGCGATTTTTAACCGAGCAAGAAATCATCAATTTAAAAATATTTTAATGAGTGCCGAAGTTAATTTGTCTATCGCTTACAAATGGTTTGAGGCATTCAATCTTCATAATTTAGAACAGCTACTTTCGCTTTATGATGATCATGCCCAGCATTTTAGTCCGAAATTAAAAGCAAGAAAACCTGAAACAAATGGTTTAGTAATTGGTAAAGAAGCCATGCGTGAATGGTGGAAAGATGCGTTTGATCGATTGCCAACATTACATTATAAAGTAACTTCATTAACCGCAAATTCAGATAGGGTTTTTATGGAATATGTTCGAAATGTGGAAGGTGAAGAAGAAATGTTGGTAGCAGAAGTTTTAGAAATAAGAGACGCTAAAATTATTCTTTCAAGAGTTTACCACGGTTAAAAATAAAAAAATCCCGAAAAATAAATGCTTTCGGGATTTTTTTTGAATTAATAGTAACCTTATTTATTATTTTGTTTGCTTGTCTAAACCTCGTTTTTTCAACAAAGGTTGAATACTTGGTTCACTTCCTCTAAATTTTTTGTATAATTCCATTGGTTCTTCCGTTCCGCCTTTTTCCAAAACATTTTTGCGGAAAGAGTTAGCTTTTGCTGCATTGAATAATGAAGTTTGTTTGAATTGATCAAAAGCATCTGTATCCAATACTCCTGACCAAATGTAGCTGTAATATCCTGCGGCATATCCACCGGCAAAAACATGGCTGAAATAATTGGCTCGATGTCTTGGAATAATAGATTTAATTAAACCCAATCGTTTCATGGCATCCATTTCAAATTGATTGGCAGTACCAGAGATTCTTCCATCAGAATTGTGAAAATCCATGTCTAAGAAAGCAGAAGCTAAATATTCAACCGTTGCAAAACCTTGTCCATACGTTCCTGAATTTTCTAATTTTTTGATTAATGCATCCGGAATTGTTTGACCTGTTTTATAATGTTTGGCATACAATTTCAATACATCCGGGTCAGCGGCCCAATTTTCCATAACTTGTGATGGAAGTTCAACAAAATCTCTTGGTACACTTGTTCCAGCTAGACTTTTGTATGTTACATTCGATAATAATCCGTGTAAAGCATGACCAAATTCATGAAAATAAGTTGTCACTTCATCAAACGTAAACAAAGCCGGAGCATTTTCGGTTGGTTTAGAAAAATTACAAACAATGGAAATTACCGGAGCAATTCGTTTACCGTTAACGGTTTTTTGTGGTCGATAAGAGGTCATCCAAGCACCACCTCTTTTAGAAGCTCTTGGATAAAAATCCATATACAAAACACCAAGATGTGTACCGTCTTTTTCTTGTACTTCCCAAACAGTTGCTTCCGGATGATAAAAAGGAACGTTTTTCAATTCTTTAAATTTTAGACCGTATAGTTTTTCACAAACCAAGAAAACACCGTTGGTGACTGCTTCTAAACTGAAATAAGGTCTTAATTCTTGCTCGTCTAAATCGAATTTTTCTTTTCTGATTTTTTCGCTATAATAACGCCAGTCATAGGGTTGAACATCATCATTTATTCCTTCAGCCACCATCATTTGTTTTATTTCAGCTTCTTCTATTTTTGCTTTAGCAATAGCCGGTTCCCATAATTGATTTAAAAATGTTAGTACTTTTTCAGGAGATTTAGCCATACTTTCTTCTAAAACATAGTGAGCAAATGTGGGATAACCTAATAATTTAGCTTTTTCAGCTCGCATAGCTGCTATTCTAACCGCATAGGTGTTATTATCAAATTCATTACCATTGTTGCAACGGTTTTTATAAGCTTCCCAAATTTCTTTTCTTAATTTTCTGTTGGAAGAATACTGCAAAAATGGCATCACACTTGAATTAGACAATGTAATCATCCATTTACCGGGTTTTCCTTTTGCTTTTGCAGTCTCGGCTGCGGCGGAAATTAAATCATCTGATAATCCGGAAAGTTCCTCTTTGGTGTTGGCAATATATTCATAATTGTTTGTTTCCGCTAAAATGTTTTGTCCAAATTTTAAGGTTAAAACAGCTAATTCACTGTTAAGTTCTCTTAGTCGTCTTTTTTCATCCTCATTCAAATTGGCACCACTTCTAACGAAACTCTTGTATGTTTTTTCTAGAAGTTTGTGTTGTTCAGGATTTAATTTTAATTTACTTTTTGCATCCCACAGTTGTTTAACTTTTCCAAAAAGTTGACTGTTCAAATAAATGTTGTCATTATGTGAAGAAAGTAGTGGAGCTACCTCTTTGGCTATGTTTTGAATTTCATCATTTGTATTTGCAGAATTCAAGTTGTAAAAAACAGTAGAAACATTTGAAAGCAATTCTCCCGAATTTTCCATTGCTAAAATCGTGTTTTCAAAAGTTGGTACACTTTTATTGTTGGCAATCGCTTTGATTTCGGAATCATGTCTTTTTATTCCTTCTTCAATAGCCGGTTTAAAATGTTCATTTTTAATCAAATGAAATGGAGGAACATTAAATGGAGTATCATAAGGATTCAAAAAAGGATTGGTAGAAAAAGGTCTTTTAATTTCCTGAGCCTCGGTTTGTCCCAATGTTAATCCCATGATTACTAGTGCTAAAAATTTGTTTTTCATTGTTTATTTTGTTTGCCATGCCAAAATAGTAATTTTTCAAAAGTGGGAAAGTTAGATTAACTTATTTTTAAGACAAAGGCCAGTCAAATCTGACTGGCCTTTGCGATATTAATTTTCTCTATTGATGTAAATCCATCCGGTTTTTGCTTCACTGTTTCTAAAATGGATGACATAGTAATAAGTTCCCGTGGGTAACTCTTTACCATCATTGCTTCGACCAATCCATTCTGTTTTGTAATTGTTTTTTTGATAAACTTCAAGACCATAACGATTGAAAATGCTGAGTTTTTCAACATCTAGCAATTCTAAATCAAAATAATCATTGGCTCCGTCGCCATTAGGCGAAATTCCTTTTTGGATGCCACAAAAAATGTTATTTATAGTTATAGGTTGTTCAACAAAGCATCCATCAGCTGTTGTGATTCGAATAGAAAATTGAATAGGGAATGTTTCTGTTTCAGAAGTACTTCTTACGTATTCAGTCACATTAAAAGTAGGAGCATTCAACCCAACTGTTTGACCATTTTGGTTGAACCATTCATAATTCGTTACTATTAAATCTGAATTGTTTGCCAATTGTGCACCAATAGTAAATACATTGTTTTCACAATCAGTATTTACATCAATTGCAATTTGCGGTAAAACAGAAATAGTTACTAAAGTTGTGGTTGCACATCCAGAACTTGGTGTGAATAAATATTGCGTTGTTTGTAAAGTATTCACACTTGCAGGATTCCATGTTCCGGTGATTCCATTATCAGAAAAAGTTGGCAATAAACTGCTTGGGCTATTATAGCAAACATTTTCCGCCAAGTTAAAAGTAGGAATTACGGGTTGATTTACTGTTACCGTAAATTGAAAAACACTACTACATTGACCGGCATTTGGGGTGAAAGTATATACTGCTGAATTGGTGTTGCTTACGGTTGAATTATTCCAACTTCCCGAAATAGAATTGTTGGATAAATTTGGCAAAACCGGAACCGCATCACCCGCACAGATAGTTAAGGTATTTCCAAAAGAAAATATTGGCACTACATTTTGATTCACATTTACGGTTAATGTAAATGATGAAGCACATTGGTTTGGATTAGGCGAAAAAATATAAGTTCCCGATTGGGTATTGTTGATGGTTGAAACATTCCACGTTCCTGAAATGCTATTGTTGTCAACTAGTGGCAAAGTTGGCACAGCATCTCCATTACAAATGGTTAATGTATTTCCAAAATTAAAAACAGGCACTGTTGACGTAGAAACCGATACAGTTAAAGTAAAAGTTGAAAAACATTGAGTGTCATTTGGGGTAAATATATACGTATTTGATTGCGTATTGTCAATTGTGTTAGGATTCCAAGTTCCATTTACACCATTATTGTCAACTGTTGGTAAAACCGGAGCATCATCTCCTGAACAAATGATTAATGTATTTCCAAAATTAAAAACAGGGACTTCGTTACCACTTGGATTGGCTAAAACAACAATTACTGTTTGAGAGATACAACCTGTTTGGGTATCTCTTACAATAACAGTATAAGTTCCGGGTGTAAGATTTTCAAAAAGGGGATTCGTTACAAAAGTAGTCCCATTATCAATACTGTATTCGAAAGAACCCGAGGAAACATTGATAAACTGGCCAATATTCGTATAATCTTGTGGGTCAAGTGCTTCCCAGTCAGCCGGATTCCATGAGGTGCTTGGTGCAACAGCGGTCGGTAATCTTCGGTAAGTATATCCGGATTCGTTATTTGGTGTAAAAGCTTCACCATCAGTTCTTTCCCATATATCAATTTCAACATCAGAAGCTGAAGTCAAACGAATATTATCATCAATATTTACACCACCACAACCCGCAAAAACCAAATCCGGAACTACACCACCTTGATTTCCGTTACTTCCAATGGAGACAACTTTTACAGTATTATGAGGAATTAAACCACTCAATAGTAAATTACAAGACGGATTTGTTCCTCCGTTATTATATACTTTAATTCGGTAATTCGATAAATCAACCGTGTTTCCGGTTCCGTTGAATAATTCAATATAGGTTAAAGAACCAAGCGACTCATCTGTAATTTCAGAAATAATTAAATCAGCATATACATTTCCGGTAGAAATTGGATTAGTAATTTCAATACTGCCGGTTGGTGTGGCACACGTTGGTTGAACAACAGTAACTTCCGGTACAATTTGATCGTTCAACAACGCCAACACGGCTAGGGCTGAATTGCTTTCACAACCATTAACGGTTTGTGTAACATAGTAAGTTGTATTGTTTACAATTGGCGTACTGATAGCCAATGGAATAGTAGTAGCTTGATCGGCATACCATTGTAAATTAACTCCATTTACGATTAAATCGGCTAGTGTAAAGATAACAGTAGCATCATTACAAATCAACTGAACAGTATCACCAGTTGGTGCCAATGGAGCAGGGTTGATGGTTAGACTAACCGGAGTTCTGGTTGAACTAATACAGTTTGAAGTTGTGTTTTGAGCTTCTGCATAATATACTATTGTGCCAACACTAGATAAAGTTGGGTCCGAAACAATTGTACCATCAACAGGTGCATCATACCAAATTATAATTGACCCATCATTTGTGGTAGCTTGGGCAGTTAAGGTTTGAATTGGACTGTCTTCACAAACCGATTGATCTCCGCCGGATGTAGGTGGGTTAACCGTTGGGTCATTTAGTGAAATTGTCGTGTTTATAGTAGTTGAACAATTGTTTATCACAAAGTTAAAGTTACTGTAGCTACCGGCATTTAATCCCGTAATCACAAACTGTCCATTATTGTCGGCGATTATAGAAGTTGGCCCAACTGATGATCCATCGTCATTATAGGTCAATGAATAAGAAGAATTTGGATTTAAATTTTCAATGGTAATTGTTCCTTCTGTTCCTGAACATGTAGTTGGATTTGATGGTATAAAGTTCGGATTGGCTCTAATCGAGAAGAAGGCTTTGAAATTATTTCCGTTATTGCTCACAAAAACGGTATCATCACATTGTGAAGGCGAATCAAAATCACCGGTCACGTCATAAAACACTTCCAATACATAATTTCCGGGTACAAAAGTCGTTAAGTTTACCGGGCTAAACGGCGTGGTAGTTCCGTCAGCGATAACTCTTTGCCATTTTTGATCACCTTCGCCACAGGGTCCACCGGAAGGGAATTCACTAATTGCCGTGTTACAATCATTAAAAAAAGGAAAATCAATAGTATTAAATCCGCCGGGAGTGTCTGATTCAAGGTAAATTCGGTAGTTCATTCGAACACTACAAGCGTTACCGTTACTGGTTTTAAATGTTTTCACTTCACCACCGCGTAATATAAACGTTCCGGAGTTTTGAATAAAAACACCAAAATTGGTATCGGTAAATACATTTTGAGGAGGTCCAATTAAACTTGGTCCTTCACCTGTAGTATTAAAAAAATTGGATGTATTACAATCTGTCAACCAAACCGCGGATGCAAAAGTTCCAAAATTTTGACTGTAATGTGAAGTAGATAAGAACAAGAAAAAAGCACAGAAAAGCAACGTAATTCTTTTCATAAAGTTAAATGTGTTTTTTGTTTATTGAAAATTGCAAACTAAGATAACTATTTTTAGATATATCTAAATAGTTAACAACTTTTTTTTTAAAATCTGCATTTCTCAAACGTTGTAGTTTGATAAATAATTGAAAAAAAATCAAAACAAAAAAGCTCAAACTTTCATTTGAGCTTTGTGCGGGTAATAGGACTCGAACCTACACACCTTGCGGCACCAGATCCTAAGTCTGGCGTGTCTACCAATTTCACCACACCCGCAGGGTTATAAAACAGTAGCTGTTTCAATAAGTGGGTGCAAATATAGAGATTATTTTGAATTTTATTCAAGATGAATCAATTTTTTTACCCTTATTTTTTTCGTACTTTTGAACTTTATCACATTTATTTTTCATTATGGACAACATAAAAAATTACGTTCAACAAAACAAAGAACGTTTCATTAACGAACTTATAGAATTATTAAAAATACCTTCCGTGAGTGCTGATTCGGCTTATGCTCAAGATGTTATCGATACCGCCGAAGCCGTAAAAGCCAGCCTAGAAAAAGCCGGATGCGACTTCGTGGAACTCTGCGAAACCCCTGGTTATCCCATCGTTTACGGAGAAAAAATCATCGACAAGAATTTGCCAACCGTTTTGGTGTACGGACATTACGACGTGCAACCGCCCGACCCAATGGATTTATGGACTTCGCCACCGTTTGAACCGGTAATCAAAACTACCGAAATTCACCCTGAAGGAGCTATTTTTGCAAGAGGATCTTGTGACGATAAAGGGCAAATGTACATGCATGTAAAAGCATTTGAATACATGATTGCCAACAATTGTTTGCCTTGCAACGTCAAATTCATGATTGAAGGCGAAGAAGAAGTCGGTTCAAAAAGCCTCAGCTGGTTCGTAGAAGGCAACCAAGAAAAATTAGCCAACGACGTAATCTTGATTTCCGATACGGGAATGATTTCCAACCAACAACCTTCTATAACCACTGGATTACGTGGTTTAAGTTATGTAGAAGTAGAAGTAACTGGTCCTAACAGAGATTTACATTCTGGTCTTTATGGCGGTGCCGTTGCTAATCCAATCAACATTTTAGCAAAAATGATTGCTTCGTTGCATAATGAAAACAATCACATTACCATCCCCGGCTTTTATGATAAAGTAGAAGAGCTTTCAACCGAAGAAAGAGCCGAAATGGCCAAAGCACCGTTTTCTTTGGACGACTATAAAAAAGCACTTGATATTGCCGACATTCACGGCGAAGCTGGATATGTAACCAACGAACGCAACTCCATCCGACCAACCTTAGACGTTAACGGAATCTGGGGAGGCTACACCGGCGAAGGTGCAAAAACTGTTATTGCGAGTAAAGCTTACGCCAAAATTTCCATGCGATTAGTACCTAACCAAGATTGGCAAGAAATCACCGAATTGTTCAAAAAACACTTCGAAAGCATCGCACCCAAATCGGTAAAAGTAAAAGTAACGCCGCATCATGGCGGTCAAGGTTATGTAACGCCAATCGACAGCATCGGTTATCAAGCGGCCAACAAAGCGTATACTGAAACTTTCGGAGTACCGGCTATTCCGGTGCGTTCCGGCGGTAGTATTCCGATTGTGGCTCTCTTCGAAAAAGAATTAAAATCCAAAACCATCCTCATGGGATTCGGTCTAGACAGCGATGCCATCCATTCGCCTAACGAGCATTTCGGAATCTTCAATTACCTCAAAGGAATCGAAACTATTCCGTTGTTTTACAAATATTTTGTAGAGTTGAGTAAATAATCAACCGCAAATTCGCAAATTATATAACCGTTTATTCAGTTGAGTAAGCGGTTTTTTTATGGCCCCAATTCGGGCTTTCCGCTGTTATCCCGGGTGCAAAGTGTGTTATCAAAGCTTTTCAACTTGAAACTTGAAACAAATTACAACAATTTAAAATTTTTGGCGTTAAATTTGTATCAATCATCATCAAAAATCAATCATCATGCTCAAAAAATTCTTCCTGCTTTGTTCGGGTTCCGACAAGCAAATCATCGAAAGTTGTTCCAACGGCGAACAAAACAAATATGTCGGAATTGGTGCTACGGTTTTCTTTACGGCAGTGATGGCTTTTATCGCGGGCAGTTATGCTCTTTACACCGTTTTTGACAACGTTTATACTGCGGTATTTTTTGGATTCGTTTGGGGTTTACTCATCTTTAACCTCGACCGTTTTATTGTTTCTACCATCAAAAAAAGAGACAGTTTTCTGGATGAATTCATTCAAGCTTCACCACGAATTGTGTTGGCGGTGATTATTGCTATTGTTATTTCAAAACCATTGGAAATCAAAATTTTTGAAAAAGAAATCAATACCGTTTTATTGAAAGAAAAAAACGAAATGGCAATGAATAACAAAAAACAAGTTGCCAATTATTTTCAAACCGACGTCGATCAAAACAAAGCTCAAATCGACAGTTTGAAATCCGACCTCTTGAAAAAAGAAAAAGAAGTTAATGATTTATATTCCGTTTACATTACCGAAGCTGAAGGAACTGCCGGAACCAAAAAACTCGGAAAAGGTCCGGTTTACAAAGAAAAACGTGAAAAACACGATGCGGCGTTGCAAGAATTAGCCACTTTAAAAACGACCAATCAAGCCAAAATCGCCGAATTAGAAGCCAAAGGGAAAACCTTGCAAGCAGATTTGGATAAAAAAGTAGCCGAAACACAACCCATCATTGATGGTTTTGATGGTTTGATGGCTCGCATTAATGCGTTGGAAAAATTACCTTGGTTGCCGTCTTTTTTCATCATGTTACTTTTCTTAGCTATTGAAACATCTCCTATTATTGCCAAATTATTATCACCACGAGGTGAATACGATTTTAAACAAGAAGAAGGCGAGTGGGCGGTAAAAAATGTTTTAGCCCAAAACAAATACCAAAGCGAATTGCAAAAACAAACCGACGCTTCCATCTACGATAAAGTGTATGCCGACATTCGAGAAGACAAAGCTTTATACGATTACAAGAAAAAACGAGCCATCGAATTGTTAGAACTTCAAGCCGACGGTTTTGTGGAGAAACAGAAGAAATCACTTTAAGTTTTTTAACTGCTAAAAGTTTTATTTAACCGCAAAGTACGCTAATGTTTCGCTAAGTTCACAAAGATGTTTTGTATTGTTCTTTGCGTGATTCTTTGTGAACTTTGCGGTTAACTTTTCAACATACTATTTCGCGTTCTTTGCGTAATACTTTGCGAACTTTGCGGTTAAGTATTTTCAGCTTCACAAAGATGTTTTTTTAGCGTTCTGTCCGTAATCCGTTGTGAACTTTACGGTTAAGAATTCTCGGCTTCACTTTGCACCTTCTTCGTCAAACTTTTGAAAACCAATTCATACGAATGATTAATCAATTCCCGCATCATTTTGTCATTCACATCACTGTGAAAAGCAACCGTATTCCAATGCACTTTACTCATGTGATAGCCTGCCGTTATTGCATCATATTCCGCTCGGAGTTCCAATGCTCTTTCAGGGTCGCATTTTAGGTTTAAGGAAGGAGTTCCACTTTCCCAATCTTTTAAAGAAGTGAGACAAAACATTTTTCCACCGACTTTAAAAACTAAGGTGTCTTCATCGAATGGGAAATGTTCGGTGACGCCTTTTTTGGAGAGGCAATAATCGTATAGTTGTTGGATGTTCATGATTAGTTGGGAGTTTATAGTCGGGAGTAAGGAGTTTTTAGTAGGTAGTAAATTAAGATAAATAATTCAAATTTTTGATGAGCCAAATTTATCAGGGTTATTCATCATATATCGAATCAATTTTCCAATTTCATCATTTAAACTAGTTAATTCTGAATATTTTCCATCATTTAAATAGCCACAAGAAAATGAAAAATCAAGCCAAACTTGAGTCTCTGAATTTTCTGCTTCGGTATCAGTTAATTTACTAAAAAAGTTTTTTGGATATGTTCTTTTTCTACACGCTTCTGTTAATGTAACAGTCACGCTTCTAGAACTTCGTCTTATTTGATCGGTTAATGAATATTTCTCCTCCTTCGGAAAATCTTTGGAAATTTCAAAAATCATCATCGCCAAAGCAAATGATTTTTTATAGGCTAATAAATCTCTATAATCCATATTTTATTTTTAACTCCTTACTCCCAACTATTTACTCATAACTATCTACTCCCAACTAAAAACTCCCTACTCCAAACTAAATAAAATCGGCTTACTCGGACTCGCATCGTTTTCAAACGAAGCAATCTGCAAATTCAACAAATAAGTACCGTCTTTCACATCCTCATCCACAAAAATCAATTCCGTAATCGTGGCATTTTTTCGTGCATCTGCATTCAGACGATTCACATCTTTTACGTTCCAAAAGGCTTTGTGGGCCAATAATTTGCCTTCGTCTTTTTCTTTATCTACGCTTGGCAAATCGATTAATAAATGTTGAATACCGCTTTCGCGAATAAAAATAGCCGCATCTTCATGCAAATAAGGCGGATTGGTATGGGAATAATTTTTAGATTTTTTTTCTTCTAAATTCGGTAAGGTTCGAATGATAATGGCTTCCGGAATTGTATTCCCTAATGCTTTTTCAACTTGACTTTTCGAAATCACAAAATCGGCTCCTTGTTGTTCCGGTTGAATGGAAATCAGTTGAGCCGTGAAAAAAAAGGTTTTCAGAGCTTGATTGATGCTGAAAAAATCCTTCGTAATATGTCCCAAACATTCCGTGTGCGTGCCGTGTCCATGCGGATTGAAAAAAATGTTGTTGAAATTAGTTGTTGCACCGCCTTTTACACTTCCCACCCAAGAACCAAAACGAACAGGTTCTATCTGCGGTTTTTCAATATACCAAGCAATCGGATTGTTTTCAGTATTGGATAACGGCAGCGAAATATCAATGGGTTTTGATAAATCTACTTGGAAGGTTTTGTTTTGATGGGTGATGGTTGCTTTCAATGTTTCAACTTTTTTATAACATTTAGAAATTAAGGGTGATTTCATTAAGTTTAGTTAAGACTTAATGAAGACCTTAATTTTCCTTAACTTCTTAATGTTAAAACCTTTTTCAAATTTAGTAAAAATAAATAAAGGCTTAATGAAAACCTTAATTATCCTTGACTTCTTAATGTTAAAAATTAACCTAAATTCAACATAAAAAGATCAGAAGCAATCCCATCACTCAAAAACTTTCCTTTCCTTGTGGTTCGCAAAATGTTTTCATCCACAAAAAGTAAGTGATCTTCAACGTATTTAGCTGCTTGTTGGTTGAGGTAATCCAAATAGGTTGGTCCAAATTCGGTTTGAATTCGGTCAAGAGAAATTCCCCAAATCGTTCGCAAACCCGTCATAACATATTCGTTATAGCGATCGGTTTTGGATAACGTTTCGGTTTCAAGCGGCAGTTTTCCTTCCTGAATCGATTTGATATACAACGCATTATTTGACACATTCCAGCCTCTCTTTTCGCCATCATAACTGTGAGCAGACGGACCAATGCCGATGTATTTTTTACCAAGCCAATAACTTGAATTGTTTTTAGAAAAATAGTTTTCCTTTCCAAAATTGGATAATTCGTAGTGAATGAATCCTGCTTCTTCTAGTTTTTCAACCAAAATTTCAAAATGTTCCTGAGCGACTTCGTCTTCCGGCTGTGCAATAATTCCTTTTTGGATAAACGAATGCAAAGCGGTTTTGGGTTCAACTGTCAAGGCATAACTCGAAATATGAGGAATACCAAAAGACAAAGCCGTTTCAATATTCTGAATCCATTTTTCATTACTCATTCCCGGAATACCATAAATCAAATCGAGGGAAATGTTGTCGAAATATTTTGAGGCTTCTTCCAAACAATTTTTAGCTTCATTGGCATTATGAGCACGATTCATCATCTTCAAATCATCTTCAAAGAAAGATTGGATTCCAATGGAGAGACGGTTTACTCCGATTGCTTTGAGTTCCTCAAAGAGATTACTTCGCCAGTTCGCTATCGCTCGTGTCCTCGTTCCTCGGAATGACAAATCGGAGGATAAATCATCGGGATTCGCTTCGACAGTAATCTCTGGGTTTTCAATGACGTTGTAATTTTTAAAAACTGCATCAATCAACAATCTCAAATCTTCAGTCGTTAATACAGATGGCGTTCCTCCACCGAAATAAATGGTTTCCACTATATCATTTTTGAACTCCTTTTTTCGCATTGATACTTCTTTTGCTAAAGCCAAAACCATCTCATCTTTCTTTTTCATGGAAGTTGAAAAGTGAAAGTCGCAATAGTGACAAGCTTGCTTGCAAAAAGGTATGTGGATGTAGATGCCGGACATTTTTTTAGTTTGCAGTCACAGTCTCAGTTTGCAGTGCTGTGACTGTAAACTGAGACTGTAAACTATTTTTTTACGCGATTCTCATTCTGTTTTACAAAAGCATCCCAACCCGAATAACTTTTCTCTCCAATTACCTTTCCGGAATTAAAAAAGTGACAAACCGCCGCCGCCAATCCATCGGTAGAATCCAAGTTTTTAGGTAATTCTTTCAAACCTAATAATTGCTGAAGCATTTTGGCTACTTGCTCTTTACTGGCGTTTCCGTTTCCGGTGATGGCCATTTTTATCTTTTTGGGTTCGTATTCAGTAATCGGAATTTGCCGAGATAATCCCGCTGCCATCGCCACACCTTGAGCTCTTCCAAGTTTGAGCATAGATTGCACGTTTTTACCAAAAAAAGGAGCTTCAATGGCAATTTCATCAGGATGATGCGTTTCAATCAACTCGATGGTGCGTTCAAAAATGATTTTTAATTTGGTATAATGGTCATCGTATTTACTCAAAATCAATTCGTTCAATTGCATGAACTCCATTTTTTTGTTCACGACTTTAATTAATCCAAATCCCATAATGGTGGTTCCGGGGTCGATACCTAATATGATGCGTTCGTTTGCCAATCTTTTTTGATTATGTTTATCGAATCAAACGAAAAGTTTGTTTCTTTGTGTTAATGATTTCAATTTCATACAAAACTAAACAAATCCTTTTGGTTCTCATCAAACTTTTCATTGTTTGTGGAGCGGTATTTTTTTTACTTTCCGAATTAAAACAAAAAGAGGAGGGAGTGAATTGGAATGTGATTAAAGAGCGATTTAGCTTCATCACTTTCATTGGTCTATTTTTTATGTCTTTGCTTAATTGGGTTTTGGAATGTTTGAAATGGAAAAATTTAGTATCCAGTTTTACAAAAATCACCTTTTCTAAAGCGGTTGAACAATCTTTAGGCTCTTTAACGGCCTCTATTTTTACGCCAAACAGAGTAGGGGAATATGCAGCAAAATGTTTGTATTATTCGAAAGAAAAAGCAAAAAAAATAATTTTCCTTAATTTTCTTGGAAATACAACTCAAATGATTGTGACGGTTTTTTTCGGTATAATGGGAGTTTTATTCCTATTTATACTTTCCCCACTTTTTGGAGATTATGAATCGTTTCAAAACAGCTATCTTTTTTGGCTACCCATTATATTCATTTTAGGGTTGCTTATTTTTATTTTTAAAATCAAAAAGTGGCGTTTTTATGGCTATTCCATCGAACATTTATGGGGGAAAATCAGACTTTTTCCGGCAAGGAAACACTTTGCCAATTTTCAATATTCTGTTTTGAGGTATTTATTGTTCTCGCATCAATTTTACGTTTTATTGTTGGTTTTCCAAGTCGAAATTCCTTATTCTGATGCTATTTTGACGGTTTTTACTATGTATTTTTTGGCTTCCATTATTCCAACCATTCACTTGATGGATGTTATAATAAAAGGTAGTGTTGCTGTTTTTTTGTTCGGTAAATTAGGTGTTGACGAATGGATTATTGTTTCTATCACCACCTTAATGTGGATTATGAATTTAGTTTTGCCGGTTTTAATTGGAACCTTCTATGTAGTGAAATATAAGCCATTAAACATTTCATGATGATGGTATTTTATTTCATTTTTGGAATTTATTTGTTGTTACTGTTCGCTTTTTTGTTGGGATTTAGAAAATATAAGAAAAGTGATTTTCATGTAAATTCAGAAAGAATTACTTTTAGTATTGTGGTTCCTTTTCGAAATGAAGCCACCAATTTAATTGCTCTTCTTTCTAGTTTTCAACGTTTAAATTATAAACAAGATGATTTTGAGATTATTTTGGTCAACGATTGTTCTGAAGATGATTTTCAAATTTCCGGATTCGATTTGCCTATTCTTTTGTTGAATGTGACTGAAAAATCGCTTTCGCCTAAAAAAGCAGCCATTGAATTAGCTATCCAACACTCAATGATGAATTGGATTGTAACCACCGATGCCGATTGTTTAGTACCTTCGGATTGGTTGCTTAAGTTGTCGGACTTTATTCATCACACTTCAGCCGGAATGGTTGCCGGTCCTGTTTTTTTTCAAAAAGAGGATAATTTTTTAACTTATTTTCAGCAAATTGAAATGGCAAGTTTGCAAGCGGTTACGTTGGGTAGTTTTGGATTAAAAATTCCATTTATGTGCAACGGAGCTAACTTAGCCTATTCAAAAAAGTTTTTCAAAGTATTGAATGGCTTTAAAGGAAATGAACAACTTGCTAGTGGTGATGATGTTTTTCTGTTACAAAAAGCAGTAAAAACATTTCCTGAAAAAGTACAATTTTTGAAAGATGCTAATTTTTATGTATCCACAAAAAGTGCTCCATCATGGAAATCACTTTTTTATCAAAGAGTGAGATGGGCTGGAAAATCAACTGCATATTCTTCTTTCATTGGAAAAATGACAGCAATTGTGGTTTTTTCAGCAAATTGTGCATTTATTGGAGCGTTAATTTTGCTTTTTTTTGGAAAGTTAGAAGTAGTGCCCTTACTTATTTTAAAAGGGTTAATCGATGTTTTTCTAGCTTTTCAAGTAGCTAATTTTTATGAAATTCGATTGAAACATCTTTTTGCGACCTATTTACTTTATCCATTTTTTAGTTCAGCAGTTGCAATTTGGTCATTATTTGGTTCATTCGAATGGAAAGGAAGAAGGTACTAATTTGAGTTTTTATCCGTAATTAACTAACTTGCCAACAAAAAAATTACATGATACTACATTCAAAAATTGAAGGTTCCGGCAAACCGCTTTTGATTTTGCATGGTTTTCTCGGTATGTCTGATAATTGGAAAACCATCGGTACGCAATTTGCCGATGAAGGATTTCAAGTACACATGCTTGACTTAAGAAATCACGGAAGAAGTTTTCATTCAGATGAATTCAATTATCAAGTGATGGTTGATGATATTTTAAACTACTGTGCATTTCATCAGCTTGCAACCATTGACATTATTGGTCATTCCATGGGAGGAAAAGTAGCTATGTTTTTGGCGATAAATCATCCGGAAATGATTCATAAATTAATTGTTGCGGATATCGGACCAAGATATTATCGTCCCCATCATCAAGATATTTTAGCCGGATTAAATGCAGTTGATTTTTCATTAAAACCGGATAGAAATCAAGTAGATGAACGATTAAAAAAATACATTCCTGATTTTGGTACTCGACAGTTTTTGATGAAAAGTTTGTATTGGAAAGAACCCGGTCAATTGGCTTTCCGATTTAATTTAGCAGTTTTCAATGCTGAAATAGAGCAAGTAGGAACGGCCTTGCCTGAAGGGGCACTATTTTCGAAAGCAACGTTATTCATTAAAGGAGGTAATTCCAATTACATCAAAGATGAGGAGCATAATGAAATCCGTCAATTTTTTCCTTTGGCTCAATTTGAAACAATACTTGGAGTAGGGCATTGGCTGCATGCCGAAAACCCGCAATTGTTTTTTTCAATTGTGAACCAATTTTTGAAAAGGTAATTTTTTTTATACATTTATAAAAACTTTTTAATATGAATTTAGTCATTCGAATATTAGTAACAGCCGGATTAGTAATGTTGATTGCTCATCTTTTACCCGGTGTTAACATAGATAGTTTTATTCAATCGGTTTATGTAGCCATCATTCTTGGATTATTGAATGTTTTTATTAAGCCGATTATTATCTTGTTTACTTTACCGGTTACAATTTTGACTTTGGGCTTGTTTCTGTTGGTTATCAATGCACTTTTGGTTTTGTTGTGTAGCAATATTGTGGGAGGATTTCATGTGGAATCATTTTGGACGGCCATGTTTTTTAGTATCATTCTCTCCATTTCTCAATCATTAGTCTTTAAATTAACCGGAAAAGATGAGTAGTAAAACCGATAGAATATTTTAAAATTCAATAGATTATTACTTGGTTGGGTGGTTTAAAAGTTGTACTTTTGCCACCCAATTTTAGTATATAAACAGAAATGAATATCACAAGAACCAATGTGGATGCTTTGAATGCGGTGGTTACCGTTGAAGTTTCCAAAAATGATTATGCTTCTAAAGTAGAGAAAGTATTGGCTGATTACCGTAAAAATGCTTCAATTCCGGGTTTTAGAAAGGGGGCTGTGCCAATGAGTTTAATTCATAAGCAATATGGCAAAGCGGTCATGTTAGAGGAAGTTAACAAAGTTTTACAAGAAAGTTTGAACAATTACTTAGTTGAAGAAAAATTAGATATTTTAGGTAATCCACTCCCTAAAATTACAGAAGATTTTAATTGGGATAAAGAAGATTTTTCTTTTGATTTTGAATTGGGTTTAGCTCCTGAATTTTCTGTTGATTTAGCAGCTAAAAATAGCATTACAGCGTTCAAAATTATTGCTGATGATAAAATGTTGAATGATCAAGTGGAGCGTATTCAAAAACAATACGGAAAACTGATTGCAAAAGATACTGTAGAAGAAGGCGATGATTTGAATGTAACTTTTTCAAACGAAGAAAACGGAATCAATAATACTGCTTCTATCTCTTTGGATGTTTTTAAAGACAAAAAAACAGCTAAAAAATTCATCGGAAAAAAAGTGGGAGATGTTGTGGAAGTAAGCACAAAAGGCCTATTTGATGACGACCACAAGTTAATGGATTATTTGAAAGTAGATCACGATTTAGTGCATGGTTTGGATGTTGAAGTAGCAGTAAAAATTGAAGGAATAACAACTAGTGAAAAAGCAGAATTAAATCAAGAATTGTTTGATAAACTGTTTGGCGAAGGAAATGTAACTTCTGTTGACGAAGTGAAAGCTAAAATTAAAGAAGATGCTGAAAAACAATTTGCTCAACAAGCCGATCAAAAATTCTTAAACGATGTTACCGAATTTTTATTGGAAAGCACCAAATTTGATTTGCCATCAGAATTTTTAATCAAATGGTTGCAAAACGCAGGTGAAAAACCGCTAACCGAAGAAGAAGCAAGAGAAGAATTTGCAAAATCTGAAAGAGGTCTTCGTTACCAATTGATTGAAGGTAAGGTAATGACAGAAAACAACTTACAAATAACTTTTGATGATTTAAAAGCGTATACTTCTGAATTAATCAAGAAACAAATGGCTCAGTTTGGTCAAATGAATCCAACTCAGGAAGATATTGACGGGATTGTTGCACGTGTACTTTCTAACCAAGACGAAGTAAAAAGATTGTCTGAACAAGTAATGAACGAAAAGATGTTAGGTCTTTTTAAAGAAAAAGTAAAAGCTAAGACAAAAGAAGTTTCTTACGAACAGTTCGTTAAAGAAATGTATGGAGAATAAGAATTTTCAAAAAAAGTAGTATCTTTGGGCGTCAAATGTAAAATTTGACGCTTTTTTACGTTTAAAAGAGCAGTTATATAAAGCCTATTTAAGATGAATTTCGGAAAAGAATTTAAAAAATTTGCTACCAAACACCACGGTGTGAACAGCATGTATTATGATAAAATTGTAAGCGGAATGACCCCTTACATCATTGAAGAGCGTCAATTAAATGTATCACAATTAGACGTGTTTTCTCGTTTGATGATGGATAGAATCATCTTCTTGGGAACCGGTGTTGACGATTATGTAGCGAACATTATACAAGCTCAGTTATTGTTCTTGGAAAGTGTTGATGCTTCAAAAGATATTCAAATTTATATCAATTCTCCGGGCGGAAGCGTATATGCCGGTTTAGGTATTTATGATACCATGCAATATGTAAAACCGGATGTTGCTACTATTTGTACAGGAATGGCTGCTTCAATGGGAGCTGTATTGCTATGTGCCGGTGCAGCCGGAAAACGTTCTGCTTTACCGCATTCAAGAGTAATGATTCACCAACCATCAGGTGGGGCACAAGGTGTTGCTACTGATATGGAAATCAACTTGAAAGAAATGTTGAAATTGAAGGATGAATTGTATCAAATTATTGCTAATCATTCCGGGCAGTCTTTTGAAAAAGTGTATAAAGATTCTGAACGCGATTATTGGATGATTTCAGATGAAGCGAAAGAATACGGAATGATTGACGAAGTGTTAAGAAGAAAATAGTTTAGGAAAAGGTTTTACCAATTACCTATAACCAATTACCATAAAAAATGGCAAAAGAAATGTTGGAATGTTCTTTCTGTGGAAGAAAGAAACCCGAAACAAATTTGTTAATCGCCGGAATTGATGCTCACATTTGTGATAAATGTATCGATCAGGCACACGGAATTGTTTTAGAAGAACTGAAACAAAACAAGCATTCGCATGGCTTGAGTGATTTAGTGCTTAAGAAACCAAAAGAAATTCGTGAATTTTTAGATCAATATGTTATTGGTCAAGACCAAACAAAAAAAGTCATGTCTGTTGCTGTCTATAATCACTACAAGCGATTAATGCAGAAAAATCATGATGATGATGTGGAAATTGAGAAAAGTAATATCATCATGGTGGGTCAAACAGGTACGGGTAAAACGTTAGTAGCAAAAACCATTGCCAAAATGTTGAATGTGCCGCTTACGATTGTAGATGCTACCGTTTTAACAGAAGCCGGATATGTAGGGGAAGATGTAGAAAGCATTTTAACACGATTATTGCAAGTAGCCGATTATGATGTAGCCAAAGCAGAACGAGGAATCGTTTTTATTGATGAGATAGATAAAATCGCTCGTAAAAGTGACAATCCATCGATTACAAGAGATGTTTCCGGTGAAGGTGTTCAACAAGCTTTATTAAAATTATTGGAAGGAACCGTTGTAAATGTTCCGCCAAAGGGAGGGAGAAAACATCCCGATCAAAAGTTTATTGAAGTAAACACACAAAACATTCTTTTTATTGCCGGAGGAGCATTTGACGGAATTGAAAGAATTATTTCCAAACGATTGAATCGTCAAGCGGTTGGATATAGTGCTTCTGCTAATACAGATCAAATTGACAAAGACAATCTAATGCAATACATCATTCCGAAAGACATCAAAGATTTTGGATTAATTCCTGAGATTATTGGTCGTCTTCCGGTGCTATCGTATATGAATCCCTTGGATAGAGAAACATTGCGTTCGATTTTAACCGAACCAAAAAATGCTTTAATCAAACAATATCAAAAGTTATTTGATATGGATGGTGTAGAGTTTTCTATTTCTGAAGAAGCGTTGGATTATATTGTTGATAAAGCCTTAGAATACAAATTAGGTGCTCGTGGATTGCGTTCGCTTTGTGAAGCCATCTTAACAGATGCCATGTATGATTTGCCAAGTTCAGACGAAAAGTCTTTACATATAGAAAAAAGCTATGCTGAACATACGTTGAACAAAAATATGCTACAACGCTTAAAGGCAGTTTCTTAAAGACAAAAAAATATTTATTTATACTAATCCTGAAGTTTTTACTTCGGGATTTTTTATAGGTTTACTATTTGGAATTTCTTTTTTTAAATCTACTTCACATCTTCGAGGACCACATCCTAATCGTTTTGGACCGCAGGAATACAAAGTTGATAGGAATAAGAGAATGACTATTTTTTTCATCAGTATGAGTGATCAGATTGGTTAAATAAAAAAGTAATTATTTCTAAATTGTTATTTTCAATTCTGTAAATCAAAGAAATGTGTTTGTTGATTACACACTTATGATAATTTATTATTACTGATTTTGGACAAATGTGATTGTAATTTGAAATGTTAGAAAGTAATTTTGTAGTTTCTTTTTCAAATTTTTCAACTATTGATAAATTCCATTTTTCATAAAGTTGTTCTATAATCATTAGATAATAATCTTTAGCTAATGCAGACCAAATTATTTTCATTTATTTTTTAAAGTAGAAATTTTCTGTTTGGCTAACAACATCACTTCTTCATGCGAAAAAATTTTTCCGTTTTCTAAATCGTTAACACCATTTTCGATGTTCTTTTTATCTTGTGGAGATAAATTTTGATACCAATCGTTTTCATCAACAATAGAAACAAAATCCATGCTTTTTAAAAGTTCTAGCATGAACAAATATTTGTTGTCTTTTATATTGATTTTCAATTGTTTCATGATGTAAAAGTATGCATTTTAAATCTTTTCTACAAATTGCAATTGTAATAATTGTTCCAAATACGTTCGCTCATTTGATAAACGGGGAATTTTATGTTGTCCGCCCAATTTATCACGTTCTTTTAACCAATCATAAAATAAATTGGTACGAGCCACATTTAAAACTAACGGATTTAACGTCATATTATTACGTCGTTTGGCTTCGTAATCTGAGTTTAAGGATTGCAAAGAGTCATCTAAAACTTTTTTAAAGTAGTCTAAATTTTCAGGAGCTTTTTTGAATTCAATTACCCATTCGTGTGCACCTTTTTCTTTTCCATCCATGAAAATTGGAGCTACAGTATAATCAGTAACCTCACATTCTGTTTCTTTACAGGCTTTTGCAAGTGCTTGATCGGTGTTTTCTACAATTAATTCTTCTCCAAAAACATTGATAAAATGCTTCGTTCTTCCGGTTACTCGAATTCGATATGGATTTAAAGAGGTAAACCGAACGGTATCACCAATCATGTATCGCCATAAGCCCGAATTTGTAGTAATCACAACGGCATAGTTTTTAAACAATTCAACTTCTGCTAAGCGAATAATTTTTTGTTCCGGTGTTCCAAAAGTATCCATTGGAATGAATTCATAGAAGATTCCATAATCCAACATCAGCAATAAATCGTTGGAGTAATTCAGGTCTTGTATGGCAAAAAATCCTTCGGAGGCATTATAGATTTCATAATAATTGAAATCAGTTTTTGGAAACAGGTTTTTATATTGTTCCCGATAAGGTTCAAAACTTACTCCGCCGTGAAAATAAACTTCTGCGTTGGGCCAAACTTCCAGTAAGTTCGATTTTCCTGTTTCTTCCAATATTTTGTTCAATAAAACCAGCATCCAAGAAGGAACTCCCGCTAAACTGGTCACATCTTCGTGAATCGTTTCTTGTACAATTGCCATTAATTTTATTTCCCAATCGCCCATCAATGAAACTCGGTTACTTGGAGTGGAACTAAATTCTGCCCAAATCGGCATATTATCAATTAAAATGGCTGATAAATCGCCAAAAAAAGTATTGTTGTCTTCGTATAATTCTTTACTTCCTCCCAAACGAAGACTTTTACCTACAAACAGTTGCGAATCTTCATTATTGTTCAAATACAAACTCAATAAATCTTTACTGGCTTTATAATGACAGTTTTCAAGGGCTTCATTGCTCACCGGAATGAATTTACTTTTCGCATTGGTGGTTCCACTTGATTTTGCAAACCATTTGATTGAAGTTGGCCAAAAAATATTTTGCATTCCTTTTCGGGTTTGCTCAATCATGGGTTCTAAATCTTCATAAGTAGAAACGGGAACTCGCTCAGAAAAAGTTTGATAATTTTTTATGCTATGAAAATCATATTGTCTTCCAATTACCGTGTTTTCAGAAATTTTCAGAAGTGAAAACAACAATTCTTCTTGTACTTCATTCGGATATTTCATAAACAATTCAATTTGATGAATCCTTTTTTTCAAAATCCAAGAAGCAATCGAATTGATAATAGGTAGTGGCATTTTATTGAATTAAATTGTTAATAAGTGAAATTGAATTTTGAAAGAACAAAACTTACCTTTACAACTTCATCAAATGTAGCGAATTTTGTAAAACAACAAAATGTAGTGTTTAAACTTTCTTTTTCATGACATACGAAGGCGTTCTAACCAAAATGCAAACCGAGTTTGGAAATCCGATTCAATATTATTTAGTATTTGAAAATAGTTTTCTCAATCTCAATCAGTTACTAGACAAAGAACTTGAAATTTCTTTTCAAGGCTACCAATGTTTGCAATGTGGTAAAAAGAAAAAAATTTTCCGTCAAGGTTTTTGTTATGATTGTTTTATGTCGAGTGCCTCTGCCGGTGATTGGATCATGAAACCTGAACTCAGCACTGCTCATTTAGATATTGAAGACCGCGATTTAGCATATGAAAAGAAAGTGCAATTGCAACCCCATATTGTTTATTTAGCTCTTTCAAGCGAAGTGAAAGTTGGAGTTACCCGAAAAACGCAAGTTCCCACCCGTTGGATAGATCAAGGTGCGGTTCAAGCGTTGCCAATTGTTGAAGTTCCGAATCGTTATTTAGCAGGAATTACTGAGGTGGCTTTGAAAAATCAGTATGCTGATAAAACCAATTGGCAAAAAATGTTAAAAAATGAAATACTATCTGTTGATTTAGCTAAGGAACGATTTAAAGCCGGAAATTTTCTTCCCAAAGAAGTTCAAGAATTTTATGCTGCCGAAACACCAAATCTTTTTGAACTTCACTATCCGGTTTTGAGTTATCCCAAAAAAGTGATGAGTTTAAACCTAGATAAATCACCTCGATATACCGGAAAACTCTCAGGAATAAAAGGTCAATATTTACTTTTTCAAGACGGAACAGTTTTTAATGTGCGAACTTTTGAAGGGTATGTTGTTAAAATTTCCATCTGACATTACTATTACGTTTTCGATACATCCTTCTTTTAACGTAGAATAAAAAAAGAATGTAAACACTGACTTTTGTCATCTTTTTTCTGCTTTTTTGGACGGAATTTTGTACCATAATTCAAAACCTCATGATTATGATACGAATAATAAATTCAAAAAAAGCAATTCTGTTGACTGTTTTTTTGTCATTCGCGACTTTTATTTTCGCTCAAAAAACTTTAACGCTAGAAAGCAAACCATTATTGAAAATTTCAGGAACATCCAGTTTGCATGATTGGGATATGGTTTCTGAAACCGCTAATGGTAAATTGTTAGCGACTCAAGAAAGTGGGAAAATTATTGAAATCAATTCTCTAACTGTCGAGATGCCTGCCGAGAGTATCAAAAGTGGAAAAAACGGAATGGACAAAAATGCATATAAAGCATTAAAGACGACTCAATTTAAAACAGTAAAATTTGATCTTAAATCGGCAAGTAAAAATACAGATGGTTCTTGGAATTTTACCGGAACATTTTCAATTGCTGGAGTAAACAAATTTGTTACTTTAAAAATTAAAGAAACGACTGTTGGTGGTCAAACCATTTTTGACGGAACGTATGCATTCAAACTAACGGATTATAAAATTTCACCTCCAACGGCTTTAATGGGTACTATAAAAACCGGTGATGATGTAAAAATTAGTTTTACACTAAGATTCAAATAAATTTAAATCAACCTCTAATAAATTAAAAAAATGAAAAATCTATTCACACTTGCAATTGTACTTATTGGGACATTTGCTATTGCACAACAACAACAATATCAGTTAAATAACTGGAGGCCTTATGACAAAACAGGTTTAATCATGTTTGAAGCTCCAAAAGATTCTGTTACAACTTTTGAAAATGTAAAAGTAAGAATTGGTGGAGCATTTGCTCTACAATACCAAGCTTTGGATCACGAAAACAATGCCGTTTCGGTATTAAATTCAAATAATGTTAACACCAATCAGTTGGCAGCTCTAGGAAATAATTTTAACCTTGCTACTGCCAATCTTGATTTAGATGTTGCTTTGTATGATGGTGTTAATCTTCACCTGAGAACTTATTTATCATCTCGCCACCATCCTGAGCCTTATGTAAAAGGTGGTTATATTCAATTTGACAAGTTAGATTTCATCAGAAAAGGTTTTATGGCTGAAACAATGAAATATATGACTATTAAAATTGGTCACATGGAAAATAACTATGGTGATGCTCACTTTAGAAGATCAGATAATGCTTTAGCTATTTACAATCCATTTGTAGGGAACTATATTATGGATGCATTTACAACTGAAGTAGGTGCAGAGTTTTACTATCAACGAAAAGGATGGATTGCAATGCTAGGAGCTACCAACGGAAAATTAAATCAAGCTACAAATGCACCCGGAGTAACAAGTCCATCTGTTATCGCAAAAATTGGTTATGATAAACAAATAAATACTGATTTACGTTTCAGATTGACCGGTTCTATTTACAATACTGCTCAATCTGCCAGAACATTTTTATATGGTGGAGACCGAGCCGGTTCTAGATATTACTTCGTAATGGAAAATACGTTAGCTACTTCAAAAGATAATTATTCGTCAGGTTTAATTACTCCTGGATTTACCAATGAATTAACAGCTATTATGGTTAACCCATTTGTGAAATACAAAGGATTAGAATTCTTTGGTATGGTTGAAAAAGTAAGTGGAAAAACTAAAGCTGAAGAAGACGAAAGAGATTTTACTCAATTAGGAGCAGAATTGATTTATAGATTTGGTAAAAATGAAAACCTATATGTAGCCGGAAGATATAATAATGTGAGCGGTGAAACATTAGCAGGAGATGAAGTTGATGTAACACGTTTCAATATTGGTGCCGGTTGGTTTATAACAAAGAATATTTTGGTTAAATTTGAATATGTAAATCAAAAATATGACGGTTATGCCGAAAACAATATCTTACATGAAGGTAAGTTTAATGGATTTGTAGCGGAAGCCGTAATTGCATTCTAAAATGATTGAATATGCGTGTTTTTGGAATCATATTAGTTGTAACAGCAACACTGTTTTCAACACCTAAAGATTATCTGTTGGTCAGTACAAAACAGTTTACTGTTCAAGGTACTACTTCATTTGGAGGTTTTGAATGTAATTATGATATGAAAACCAAAGACACGCTTTTTTTTAATCAGAACGAAAAAAATACTAAGATAACACAGATTATTCCGGTTAGAAATTTTGGTTGTGGTAATTTTATTCTGAATGGTGATTTCAGAAAAACATTAAAAGAAAAAGAATTTCCCAACGTTAAAATTGATTTAATGAACTTTAAACGGGAAAAAGAGAATTACAGTTGTGATTTAACTTTAAATTTAGTTGGAAAACAAAAACTGTTTAAAAATCTCCCATTAAAATTTGAAAAAAATCAACTTAATGGAATGGTATCAATAAATTTTAGTGATTTTAATCTTGTTCCCCCCAAAAAAATAGGCGGGATGATTACGGTCAAGGAAGAAATTAAACTAAGAATTACTTTGATGACAGAACAATAAATTAGATAGTTAGAAATATCCCCAAATTATAATGATTTGGGGATATTTTTTATTGTTCTTTTTTCTTTCTGTTTAAAAGACTATTTAGTCCTTCTTTTACTTTGTTTTTTACAGCTTCTTCTGTTTTGGCTTTTGCTTCTTCTTTGGTAGCCGGAACGTTTGATTTAGCAGTATCTTTTGGATTTTTATTTTGATTCAAAAGATTAGTTAATTGATTGGTTCCTTGTTGGATTAATTTTTGTTTTTGCTGTTCAACCAATTGATTCACTAATGCAGTAGTCGCTTGTTTCATATCGGTTGAAATGGTTGGTTTTGAAAAATTTCCTCCCAAAACTGCGTTTACAGGAATATTTTTAATCTTTGCCGCATCCGATGGAGAAAGTTTTGAGAGTAAGTTATTCGCCTCTTTTCCAAAATATTTTGCCGGCACATCAAATTTAAGGTTGTAATTCATGGTTTGATCGAAACCATGTGAACCGCCTATATTTACTGTTAAATCTTGGTATTTAATGTCAAAAGGTTTTACATTTACTTTTCCGTTTTGAAAAGATAAATTGGCTTTTAAATCATTTAAATTGATTTTTTTCAAATCAATAAAATTAATCTGATTATCAAGTGCACTCAGCAAAGTTGAATTTGATGGATTTACGGTTGTTGAGAGCAGCTGACCCATCAAATCTCCGGTAAGTGATTTTAAATCCGGAGTCAATTCTTTTGCGTCTAAATTCCCAGATAATTGAATGGTTGAGTTAAGTTTTCCATTGATAACATTTGCTATTGGTGCAATGTTTTTCATCATATCCAGTTGTGTAAATGTCTCACTGATGTTTACTGATTTTAAATCTAAATTCATCGCAAAAGTAGGAACGGTTGTTTTGGTAGAAACATTACCATTTAAGCCTATTTGACCGCCAAAAATGTTCGTTTTAACATTGTTTAAAGTCACTTTTTCATCTTTAATGATCAACTTACCGGAAACATCTTTTAAGGTTAAATTATCATACAAAACCGTGTTGGCTTTAGCGTTTAAGGTTACATCTAAAAATGCCGGAATTTTAATGGCTTCACTTGGTTTTTGGCCTTCTTTAGTTGGTGCCTCAGTAGTCATAAAATCACTAACAGCCAATTGATTTGAGCTCAAATTGAAATTTCCTTTTAATTTTTGATTATTAAAAACATAACCATAGAAATTATCTAAAATACCATTTACATTAATGTCACTTTTTCCTGTTTTAGCTACAAATTTTTGTAAATTTAATGAGCTTGGATTAAACAGAACTACAGCTTCACTAATATCCATTCCTTTGCCGTTTTCATCCGTATATTTAAAACCTTTGATGCTAATTAAACCTGCATTTTTGATATTTTGGTATTGTTCTTTGTCCACCGATTGCATGTCAAATTTTGTCGTTACATCAGCTTTCAAAATTCCGGAAAGCGGTTTTTCAAGTTTAATTGGATACGCTTTGCTAAGGTTTCCTAAATTAATAGTTCCTTTTAATGCTGCATCAACTAAAGGATTTTCAGCAATATTTTTAATATTGGCTTTTGCATTAAAAACATCTTGATCAATTTTAAACGATAAATTATCAATGTTTACGTAAGTGTCATTTATCAAACCGGTTTCGTTTTTGATTTTTGTATCGATAATTATATTTTCAACTTTTTTAGGTAAATCAGGAAACTTAAATGAAGCATTGTTTGAGGTAATTTCTAAATTAAATTTCGGTATTGTGGTGTCAGAAAGCAGTCCTTTTGCAAAACCAGCAACTTTGAAATCGCCTGTTGTTTGAATTTTATCCAAATCACCTTTATATGCAGAAGGAACCAATCCCAAAAAGTTTTTAAATGATGAGGTAGGCGTTTTAAAGGTCAAATCATAATTTTGTCCGGCTTCCACCATCTGAATAAAACCTGTAAACTCTAAAGGTAATTGATTGATTAGAGCTTTGTTATCTTTGAACGTATATTTACTGTTGTCTAAATCAATGCCTAAAACCGCATCCAAATTCAACGATACGTTTTTCATATAATTGGTTTTATCCATATCCAAATTCAAAATAGCTTCCGTTTTTGTCACTAAATCTAATTTTGAAGCGGCAAAATTTCCTTTTCCGGTGTGGTGGATTTTATCAATAACCATATTAATGTTTGACGATTGATCTGTAAATATAAATTTCAGGTTTTCAATCGAATAATTTTGAATATTCATGGCAAAAGGCTTGCTTTCTGAAGCTTTTTCCTCTTTGTCTTTTTTAAGGGCGATGTCAAAATTACCAACACCATCTTTGTTAAAGATAATATTTACCAATCCGTCAACGCTGGAAAAGGATTCTAATTCCATTGGTTCGCCTTCTGATTTCAATAATTCTTTTATCGACATTTTTAAGTTCAATTGTCCGGAATAAAAAAGCGTATCACCCTCAAAAGGAGCTTTATTGATAATGCTCAATCTATCGATGGTTACATTTGCTCTTGGAAAACTTTTGAAAAGACTCAAACTCACATCATCAAATGCCACTTTTGCATCAACATTTTCGTTGATAGATTTAAGAACTAATTCTTTAATTTTGTCTTTAAATAAAAAGGGTGCTACCGCCAATGCGATAATAGCGACTAGTAAAAAAATACCTAAACCTTTTAAAATCTTCTTAATCATTTTTTCTTGGTAAATTTTGAGCCGTTTGTAAATGTTTTATAAAAAATTAGTCTAAATTGAGTTCTTCACCCCTAGCCAAGTTAAATCGTTTTTGAAAATAATAAACAGCTAAATATAAAAAGGGCGTATCTAAAATGGCAATCAAAACTTTAAACAAAAATCCACTAATTAGTAAATTTGTGAACAAATCCCAACTGATTATTTCAAAACTACACAGCAAAAATAATACCGCAAATGTATCTACAAACTGAGAAGTAAAGGTAGAAAAATTGTTTCGCACCCACAGCATTTTTCCTTTGGTTACATTTTTCCAAAAATGAAAAATATAAATATCGATATATTGTGCGGCTAAATAAGCCAACATAGACGCTAATACAGCCAAGGCAGTTTGACCAAAAACAGTTGAAAACACAACATTATTTACCGGTGAAGTTTCGATCGCCGGAGCATTATTTGCTACATAAACAATCAAAAGTGAAAAAATAGAAGCAAAAATACCGGAAGTCACAACTTGATTAGCTTTCTTTTTTCCGTAAACCTCTGAAATAATATCTGTAATTAAAAAAGTGATTGGATAAGGGAGTATTCCAACCGAAATTTCAAATCGATAAATTCCAAAAAAGTCCCAATAAAAAAATTTCTGAAAAATTAAATTGGATACCACCAGTGAAGCAATGAATAATGCTCCTAATGTGAAATAAATTTGATAGGCAAAGAGTTTGTCTTTTGTTTCCAAGTTTTTTTAACAAATGTAAGGATATTGAGAAATAACAGTTGTTAATAAAATCAAAAAAACCTGACCGTTAATAGTCAGGTTTTGTTATCTATTGAATTTTAATTTCATAAGGCAACGAGGCTTGTATTCCTTTTTTTGCCGTTACTCTTTTTAGGATTTGAAGTGTTTGATAGGCTTCTTCACCAATTTCTTCTTTTATCAATTTTTCTTTGTTTTTGGCAAAAGGAATTCCATTTTGATCATTCAAAAACTCCATAAAAGTTTTCTCAAATTCAGGATAATTTACCGTTTTGTATTTTTTGATTTTTGCCAATTTAGCGGCTTCTTTTAAAGCTACATCTAATCCGCCTAATTGATCAACTAAACCATTTTGTAACGCTTCTGTTCCGGTCCAAACTCTTCCTTGTGCAATTGCATCTACTTGTTCAAAAGTCATTTTTCTTCCGGTAGCTACTCTATTTACAAAAACAGTATAAATGTTTTCAACTGATTCAGTTGTAACTTCTTTGAATTTTTCATCAATTGGTTTAAATGGGCTATAACCAATAGAATGTTCATGTGTTTTAACTTGAGAAGTATTGATGCCGATTTTTTTTGATAATTCAGTCATGTTGGGTAACACTCCAAAAACACCTATTGAACCGGTAATTGTACTTGGTTCTGCAATAATTTTGTTAGCATTACAGGCGATATAATACCCGCCTGATGCAGCTAAATTACCCATAGATACTACAACCGGTTTTACTTTTTTAGTCAATTCAATTTCTCTCCAAATCAATTCGGATGTCAATGCACTTCCACCTGGGCTATCAATTCGCAATACAATTGCTTTGATTTTATCATCTTCACGTGCTTCTTTCAAGGAAGTCCTCATAGCTCCTTCACCGATAACGTTAACATCTCCTTCACCACCCATAATTTCACCTTGAGCATAAATAATGGCAATTTTGTCTTTACTATCCACTTTTTGGGGTGTTTTAGATACATTTTTAGCATAATCCATAATGGAAATACTGTTATAATCTTCGTCTTTTTTTACTTTTAACGCTTTTTTTATACCGTCGTGGTATTGATCTTCGTAGCCAATTTTGTCCACTAGTTTGGTGTTTTTTGCCATTTCCGGTGTTCTTGCCGATAAATCATTCGCAATTCCATTTAAAGTTTCAACAGTAATGTTTCTACTTTTTGAAATGTCATTCACAATTGAACTCCAAGCAGAATTTAATAAAGAAGTTACTTGTTCTCTGTTTGCTTCACTCATTTCATTTTCCAAAAATGGTTCAACTGCACTTTTGTATTTTCCATGACGGATAACTTCCATTTTTACACCCGTTTTTTCTTGAATATCTTTAAAAAACATGATTTCAGATGAAAGTCCTTTAAATTCCATTTCACCCACAGGGTTCATATAAATAGTGTCAGCAACCGAATTAATATAGTATTCCTTTTGCGTGAAATAATCAGCATAAGAAACGATAAACTTTCCTGATTTTTGAAAGTCTAATAACTTATCTCGCAACGCTTTTGATTGAGCCAACCCTAAACTGCTATTGCTGTTTAAAATAGAAATCCCTTTAATTTTGTCATCTGTTTTAGCATTATCAATGGCGTTTAAAACATCAATAAGTCCAACAGAACTTTCCTCTGCGAGTAGTGTAACCCAAGGATCCTTAAACTTTCCTGCATAATCCAAGTCAACATTTTTCATGTCTAATACAATCACAGAATTGGTTTCTACTTCTTTTAATTCTGAATCACCTCCAAAGATGGCACCAAATATCAGTAAACCAAAGAATAACAACATAAAGAACACAAATAAACCAACAATAGTGGCTAAAACATTCCCTAGAAATTTCATATTTTAATTTTTTAATAAGTTTAAATTATTAGTAGACATTTGAGTCATTTTGTTACAATACTTTTTAGATTTTAGAAACTTATCAACAGTAATCATAATGATACACTATTTCTGAAATAGTTTTACTTATTTTGCTATTCTATGAACACTCAAAATCAAGTCATTTTATCTTTAGGAAGTAATTTAGGTAACCGTTTGGAAAATATACAGTTAGCTATTCAATCCTTGCATAATCAAATCGGAACCGTTATTAAAGTTTCGGCTTTGTATGAAACTCCGTCTTGGGGTTTTGAAAGCGATGCGTTTTATAATTGTGCATTAATTATGCAAACGGCTAAACCGGCTGAACAACTTTTAGATGAAATTTTGCAACTTGAATTGGAGTTAGGTAGAGAAAGAAACCAACAAGAAGGGTACGAGGCAAGAAAAATTGATATTGATGTAATTGCCTTCAATGAAGAAATTATTCAGACGGATAAACTCAAAGTTCCACATCCGCAAATGCAAAACAGAAAATTTGTATTGTTGCCCATGCGTGATTTGAATTTGGATTGGCGTCATCCTATTCTTCAAAAATATTTACCCGAATTAGTTGCCTTAGCAGAAGATAAAAGCCAATGTAAAGAAATTATGAAGTTGGAAACACCTCTTCAAAAAATTAATTTACAACAGTATAATTATATTGCGATTGAAGGAAATATTGGTGCAGGAAAAACAACGTTATCCACAAAAATTGCAGAAGATTTTAATGCCAAATTAGTGTTGGAACGTTTTGCCGACAATCCGTTTTTACCCAAATTTTATGAAGACCAAAGCCGATATGCATTTCCACTTGAAATGTCTTTTTTGGCTGATAGGTACCAACAATTGACCGATGATTTAGCTCAATTTGATTTGTTTAAAGATTTTGTAGTTGCCGATTATCATATTTTTAAATCGTTGATTTTTGCAAAAGTTACTTTGGCAGAAGATGAATTTCGATTGTATAAAACGATGTTTGATATCATTCATAAAGAAATGCCCAAACCGGATTTGTATGTGTATTTGTATCAAAATACAGAGCAACTTTTAGAAAACATCAAAAAAAGAGGCAGAAGTTATGAGATGCAAATTCCTGCTGAATACTTAGAAAAAATCAATCAAGGCTATTTGGATTTTATCAAAACACAAACTCAACTAAATGTTCTGATTATTGATGTATCGGATAAGGATTTTGTGAATTTTCAGGAAGATTATATTTTTATTTTGAATGAAATTCAAGCCAAGTTAGCCTAACTATCGCAATAACGAAAAATGTCCTTTTTGGGTTGGCGTTGTTTCATCAATTTTCAAAACATACCAACAATCATCTGCAGGAAGTTTTTCGCCATTCAACGTTCCGTCCCAAAACGTTTGGGAAGGTACAATGTGATGAATGAATTTTCCATATCGATTGAATATGATTAAAGATGAATTTGGAAAACGGTCAAGACCTTTTACAATCAAAACATCATTAAATCCATCACCATTTGGTGTAAAAAAGGTAGGAACCAAAATCACTACAAATGGTTGTTCCGAAAAAAATCCACAGTTAAAGTTTTTTTCTCTAACATAAGCGGTATATAATCCACCTTCACTCACCGTAAAAAAGTTGGAATCTTGAAAATTTACACCATCAATAGAAAATTCAAAATCGCCATTTCCACTTATGATAATTTCTACTGTATTATTCTTAACAATCACATTTTCAATAACCGGATTATCATATTGAATAATTGTAAAATTTTTAGTAACCGAACAATTTCCGGCTGTTAGTGAAGTGATTTCAACAAAATAATTGGCGTTATCATTTACCTGAATACTTGGTGAACTTTCTCCGGTCGACCAAAGATAAGTAGCATTTGAAACTCCGGCATTTAACGTAATCACACTTTCTTCGCAAAGAATTACGCTTTCATCTTCAACATCCGGTAAGTCAAAAACCTGCACCAAGACCGGAATTCGATTGCCCGAAGAACATCCATAATTTATAGCATCAACATAAAAGGTAGTGTTTTTAGATAGTGTAGGTGTTGTAAAAGAAGTTCCGGAACCAATACTGTTTCCCCCTGTTGCCGTTGCATACCAGTTAATAGTACCGGATGTTGTAGTTGCCGATAATGTTGCAGTATTACTACCGCAAACCGTAACAGGGCTAGTTGCAGTTACTATAGGAATTTGGTTAATAGTAGCTGTAACAGCAGTTCTTGTTCCGGTTGTGCAATTCGTTTCAAAAGCATCTACAAAATAGGTGGTAGTTTGCGTTAGAAGGGGAGTAGTAAAAGTAGTACCCGTTGCGATAGGCGTGCCTCCGGTTGCAGATGCATACCATTTTACTATTCCTGCCGATGCGTTGGCAGATAATGTTAGTGAGCCTTCACCACAATTACTTTGCCCAACTGTTGAAGTGATGCTTGGAATTGTGATTGTTGTGCTGGTAGAAATTTGAAGAATAGGGTCTCCGGGCATTCCACCATATTCAACAATAAATCCTTTTGGTTGATAATCTCCACTAGCTTCACCGGTATTGGATAAATCATTCCAAGAACCTAAAATTCCGACTCCAGGAGCGGTGATATGGGCATAGTCTTCATCGCCTGCATTATTAGGTTCACCATTATTCCAGTTGGCATAATTGGGTGTCGTTCCGTTAATGCCACCGTTCCAAAAAATCAATCCGATTTCAGGTCCGGTCATCCATCTCCAAATGCCTTCTGTTTGCTCATCACTACCACCAATCCAACCGGCACCGGCCGACTGTTCTCCTGAAAGTTGAGCTTCATCAGGGGCAGTAATTGTCGCTAAATAACCTTGCAAGCCATAATATGTTCGATTGGCAGCGGCTGTTCTAGCATTATTCCAAGTAATCCCAATTGCCGGTACATATTCATAATAATGACCGTTTGATGGTAGGTAATTGGCTTGTCCAACAGTAATAGAAAAAGTTCTTGTACCACTTGGATTTGTAGAAGAATTAAAGAAAACAACATCTTTTATAGCGGCAACCAAAGCCACATAAGTTGGTTGGCCGGAAATTCCAGTTAAGGTTAGTTTTCCGGTTGCGGCATTCCAAGTTGAGTTGATTGTTGGATGATTACCCGTTAAGGTTAAAACATCTTGACCATTCACATAACCGGATGAAATTTGAATATAAATGGCATCAATTCCGGTGTCATCTGGGTCAACAATAGTCATGTCCGTTACGATTTTCATAGAAGATCCGGGGCAATATATTTGGTTCCCGATAGCACTCAAAATTGGAGCAACATTTATTGTAAACGGTTTTTTGCTTTTTTTAGATGCTATGTCAATTTCAATTGAATAACCAAAAAATAAAAGCAAAAAAGATGTAAGAAAGATGGAGTAGGTATTTACGAAACCGTTCATTTTGTAAAATTAGGAAATAACGAACAGATGAGAGGTTGACAAAATGCTAATTTTCTCCTAAAACAATCAGTTTTTTAAAGAAATCCCAAACCACAATTCCGGCACTCACTGATATATTCAAGGAATGTTTGGTCCCCAATTGCGGAATTTCAATCACACCATCACATTTTTCGATAGCTTGTTGTGATACACCTTTTACCTCGTTGCCAAAAATTAAAGCGTATTTTTTACCTTTTTCAACCTCAAAATCATTCAACATTACCGAATTCTCAACTTGTTCGATGGCAAAAACGGAAATGTTTTCTAATTTTAATTTGTCTATAACATCCAAAACATTTTTTTGATATTCCCAAGCTACAGTATCTGTTGCTCCTAAAGCCGTTTTGTGAATTTCTTTATTGGGTGGAGTAGCCGTGATACCACATAAATAGATTTTTTCAATCAAAAACGCATCAGAAGTTCTAAAAACCGAACCAATATTGTGCAAACTTCTAATATCATCTAAAACAATGATAATTGGTGTTTTTCGAGCTTGTTTAAACTCTTCAATATTTTTACGTTCCAGTTCAGAATTGGCTAATTTTCTCATATTGCAAAAATAGGTAATGAATTTAGATTTTTACATTTGATATTGAAATTGATTTTTGCCATTGTCATTGCCATTGAAATTTGCTTTTGCCATTGTCATTGAATTTTTATTTCTGTATTTTTGAATCCTAACCAAAATAAAAGCACCTTGTCAGCAAAAGTCAACGCCGTAAAAGAACCAAAGGAAACTCCTTTGATGAAGCAGTACAACCAAATCAAAGCCAAATACCCTGATGCTTGTTTGTTGTTTCGCGTAGGAGATTTTTATGAAACGTTTGGTGAAGATGCGGTTCGAGCTTCTCAAATTTTAGGCATAGTGTTGACAAAAAGGGGAGCCGGCTCTGATTCAGAAACTGCTCTTGCGGGTTTTCCTCATCATTCCCTGAATACCTATTTACCGAAATTGGTCAAAGCCGGGCTTCGGGTGGCAATTTGTGATCAGTTGGAAGACCCAAAAATGACCAAAACCATTGTGAAACGAGGTGTTACAGAATTGGTTACACCAGGTGTTTCCATGAACGATGAGGTGTTGCAAGCCAAATCAAATAACTTTTTAGCTTCGGTTTATTTTGGGAAAAAGCAAATTGGCGTTTCCTTTTTAGATGTTTCAACAGGCGAATTTTTAACTGCTCAAGGTAATGAAGAATACATTGATAAATTGTTGCAAAATTTTAGTCCGAGCGAAATTCTTGTGACTAAAAATCACAAACAACAATTTAAAACAGCTTTTGGTGAAGATTTTCATACCTTCTTTCTTGAAGATTGGGTGTATACTGAAGATTACGGAAATGAAGTATTAACCAAGCATTTTCAAACCAATTCACTAAAAGGTTTCGGTATTGAAGAATTGCAAGAAGGAATCGTAGCTTCAGGAGCGGTTTTGTATTATTTGTCAGAAACGCAACATAATAAAATCCAACATATTACTTCCATTCAACGCATTGCTGAAGATGCGTATGTGTGGATGGATCGTTTTACGATTCGAAATTTAGAATTATACCACAGTACTAATCCAAATGCGGTTACGTTGTTGGATGTGATAGATAAAACGCTTTCACCGATGGGTTCTCGTTTGTTGAAACGTTGGTTGGCTTTGCCTTTGAAAGATGCAGCAAAGGTTCAATCCCGTCACGAAGTGGTAACTTTTTTAAAGGAAAATTCAGAAGTTTTACAAAAGATTCAATACCAAATCAAACAAATTTCCGATTTGGAACGATTGATTTCTAAAGTTGCTACCGGAAAAGTTTCGCCTCGTGAAGTGATAAATCTTTGTCATTCGTTGGATGCTATTATTCCTATCAAAACCTTGGCTTTGGCCAGTACAAATGAATCCTTAAAAGCCATCGGAGATAGTTTGCACGCGTGTGATTTATTGCGTGAAAAAATCAAAACCACTTTGAATCATGATGCTCCCGTTTCCATCAATAAAGGGAATGCTATCGCCAAAGGGATTCATCCCGAATTAGATGAATTAAGAGCAATTTCTTCTTCCGGTAAAGAATATTTAGAAGGAATTGAGACCAGAGAATCGGAGCGAACCGGAATATCCTCGTTGAAAATTTCGTTTAACAATGTGTTTGGCTATTACATAGAAGTTAGAAATACACACAAAGATAAAGTTCCGGCAGAATGGATTAGAAAGCAGACCTTAGTGAATGCCGAACGATACATTACGGAAGAACTAAAAGAATATGAAACCAAAATTCTTGGGGCAGAAGACAAAATTCATCAATTAGAATCGCAATTATTTGAACAATTAGTGATTTGGACTGGCACCTACATTAAACCTGTTCAATTGAATGCCGCTTTGATTGCTCAATTGGATTGTTTGAACTCATTCACGCAATTAGCCATTGAAAATAATTATGTACGCCCAATTTTAGATGATTCGTTTGAATTAGAAATTACTAACGGTCGTCATCCTGTGATTGAAAAGCAATTGCCGGTTGGTGTTCCCTATATTGCCAATGATGTTTTTTTGGATAGAGATTCGCAACAAATTATTATGATTACCGGTCCGAATATGTCTGGTAAATCCGCAATTTTGAGACAAACGGCGTTGATTGTACTGTTAGCTCAAATGGGAAGCTTTGTTCCGGCAGAAGCAGTGCGAATGGGAATTGTCGATAAAATATTTACTAGAGTTGGAGCGAGTGATAACATTTCGATGGGCGAATCGACGTTTATGGTGGAGATGAATGAAACCGCTTCCATTTTGAATAACATTTCTGAACGAAGTTTAGTTTTGTTGGATGAAATTGGTCGCGGAACCAGTACGTATGACGGAATTTCCATTGCATGGGCGATTGCCGAATATTTGCACGAACATCCTAACCGACCAAAAACCTTGTTTGCCACACATTATCACGAGTTGAATGAAATGGAAGTTACGTTTGACCGCATTCAAAATTTCAATGTTTCGGTTAAAGAATTGAAAGATACCGTTTTGTTTATTCGAAAATTAGTGAAAGGCGGCACTGAACATAGTTTTGGTATTCATGTAGCTAAAATGGCCGGAATGCCACAAACCGTGATTCAAAAAGCACAAAAGATTTTAAAAAAGTTGGAAAAAAATCATTCAAGTGAGGAATTATCCGGTATAAAATCTTCGAAGGATGAATTACAACTTAGTTTTTTTAATTTGGATGATCCTTTGTTGGAAGAAATTAAGGAAGAAATTTTGAATATTGACATCAATACCTTCACTCCTGTAGAAGCGTTGATGAAATTGAATGAAATAAAGAGAATGTTAACCAAAAAATAAATCCTATCAATTTAACTTTCAAACCATTAGTTTTTGAAGTAAATTTTTTTCCAAAAAACACTTGTAAAAGTAAATATTTATAGTACATTTGCATCCGCATTGCTCACCAAGTAGTGTTGTTCTTTAAAAAAACCTGTACGCGAAAATAGCTCAGTTGGTAGAGCACGACCTTGCCAAGGTCGGGGTCGCGGGTTCGAGTCCCGTTTTTCGCTCTACTATCACATAATGCTCGAGTGGTGGAATTGGTAGACACGCTGGACTTAAAATCCAGTGAACAGTAATGTTCGTGCGGGTTCAAGTCCCGCCTTGAGTACAAAAGCTTCATTTGTTTTACAGATGAAGCTTTTTTTTATTCACAAAATTTAAAGTTTACTTTATATTGTAAAACAATAAAAGTGCAGTAAACTAAAGAAGATAAAAAAACATCGATAGTTACCTTCACTTTAGAGCAAAAAAAAATCCCGAACTAGTCGGGATGATTTTTTCTGTTAGCTTGTTACTAATTATTTAGTAGCAGGAGCCTCAGCAGCAGGAGCCTCAGTAGCAGCAGCTTCAGTAGCAGCAGCAGCAGAGTCAACAACTGGAGCAGCCTCTTCAACAACCTCAGGAGCAACTTCTTCAGTTACTACTTCTTCAGTTACTTCAGCTTCTTTTTCTTTACAAGATACTACTGTTAAAGCAGCAACAAATACTAAACTTAAAATTACTTTTTTCATCTTACTAAATTATAAAAGGTTAATTATTAATTCGGAGCAAAGATATAAATTTTTTGATTCAACAAAATATTTTTACTAAAAAAAATTAAAAAAAATAAAACCGCTGAATTTCAAACGTTTGAATTCTTTTTTTTATTCAAAATTCGTTGTAAATAACCCATTTTTTGGAGGGTAATTTTATAATCTTATCTTTTCTTTTTCTTTTTTTGTTTAGGATGAACAATTTTCATCTCTTCAATGAGATGTTTTGCTCCTGCATATTTATCTACTACAAACAAAACATAACGAATATCAACCATAATATTTCTACAAATGGCTGGGTCATAATAAATATCGCTCATGGTTCCTTCCCAAACGCGGTCAAAGTTTAATCCGATTAGGTTTCCATGTGCATCAATTGCCGGACTACCTGAATTTCCACCTGTGGTGTGATTTGTTCCAATGAAATTCACCGGAAGTTTTCCATTTTCTGCATACGGGCCAAAATCTTTGTTGTTGTAAAGTTCAATTAATTTTGGTGAAACATCAAACTCGTAATCGCCCGGAACATATTTTTCCATCACACCTTCTAAATAGGTTACCGGATTATAGTAAACGGCATCACTTGGTGCATAGCCTTTCACTTTTCCATACGTTACACGCAACGTAGAATTGGCATCTGGGAAAATTCTAGCTTCTTTCGGACTCAATTCCAAAATTCCTTTCATATACGTGCGTTGCAAAGCTGTATTTTTTAAATTGATTTCGTCATATTTTGGTAATACGTTTTTATTATAAGCTTCCGTTAGCATTTTTACAAAGGCAAAACCATTATCATTATTCAATTTTTCAATAACCGTTTTGGCATCTCCGGCAAGCAAATCTTTAAAACCATTGTAGCTTGTTAGTTTGGAATTTTTAAAAATTTCTGCCGTTTTTACTTTTAAATCTTGATTTAATAAGCCTTCAGGTAAAAATTGTTTGGGTGATTTGGTGGCATACAATTCAATTAATTGTTCCATTACTTTTTCGTCAACCACAGCGTTGAAATCTTTGTATAAATCGGCAAAACCGGTGATGAAATTTTCTTTTCTATCCATGAATGCTTTTTCACCTCTGGTATTGTAAAGATTTTCCAACTGAACCAAACGATAACCAAAACTTAATAGTTCGGTGTTTCGCATGACAACTTCCATAAAATAATCACGACTTAAGGCATACGGAGCAATTTCTTTATAATTTTTTTCAAATTCTGAAAGTAAATTGCCGTATTCAGTCTGTTTTCCGGCTTTCGCCACTTTACTCATAAAATCTTTCTCAAACTCTTTTTTGATTTGAACTGCATTTGATTTTTTTAACCCTTTGGTTTCGCCAATCCATTTTTTCCAATAATTGGCTACTGAGGCATATTTTGCAGCATATTGAATTTTGATGGCTTTGTCTTTTCGCATGAATCCGTCTTGTACTTTCAAAGCAGCATCACGTACTTCAATTTTAGCAGGGTTTAATTCATTTACAATTTGTTCTACCGCAACAGCCGGTAAATATTCTTGCGTTCTTCCCGGATAACCAAAAACCATGGTAAAATCATTTTCTTTTACACCGTCAATAGAAACTGGGAAAAAGTGTTTTGGCGTATACGGAACATTCTCTTTTGAATAGCTTGCCGGACGATTATTTTTGTCGGCGTAAATTCTGAAAAGTGAAAAGTCTCCCGTGTGACGAGGCCAAACCCAATTGTCGGTATCCGAACCAAATTTTCCTATGGAGGATGGCGGAGCTCCCACTAAACGAACGTCTTTGAACGTTTCAACTATAAACCATATGTATTGATTGCCGTCATAAAAAGCTCTGATTCGATTTTCTTGCCAACTTTCTTTTGGTAGCGAATTGGTTAAAGCAGAAATGTTATCTTGAATTTTCTTTTGTTTATCGGCTTCGTTTGAAAGCGATTGGGTGTTTTCCAGTACTTTTGCCGTAACATCTTCAATTTTTACAATAAAAGTAACCACTAAATCTTCATTTGGCAATTCGTCTTCAAGTCGCATAGCCCAAAAACCTTTTTCTAAATAATCATTTTCAACGGTGGAATGCGATTGAATTTCGCCGTAACCACAGTGATGATTGGTCAATAATAAACCTTTTGGTGAAATGACTTCCGATGTACAACCGTTGTTGAAATGCGGTACAGCATCCTTCATGCTCGATTTGTTAAAATCATAAATATCTTTGGCCGACATTTTCATGCCGAGCGATTTCATTTCTTTTTCGTTCATTCCTTCCAAAAGTGACGGAATCCACATTCCGCCTTGTTGGGCAAATGCAGAAAAGGATAGAAACAGGATGAGTAAGCGTAAAAATTTCATAATAAGTTGTTTAGTAAGTTCTTATTTTACAATGTGTTTGAATAATTTTCGTTTGTGCTCTTCAAAATCGTTTGCAATATACAATTTTTGAGCAGCATGATTGTGTGGTTCTACCTCCAAATAAATGATTTTTAACGATAATTTATGAGCTTCTTGACGGATAAAACGAAGCGTTTGCTTGCCAAAACCTTTTCCTTGAGCAGTATTTTTGATGTATAATTCATCTAAAAATGCAATTTCCCCTTGGTATTCAAAACTGAAAACGAAGGTGAGAATAACATAGCCAACAATTTCATTTTCATTTAAAATTAGCCAAGCTTTACCTAGGTTTTCATTTTCAAGAAATTGATGAAAGAGTTTTATGGATGTTTCGATTTCAAAAGGATAATTGTCGATGGTATAAAATTCTTCCATCATTGGAAGGATTTTGTCAATATCTGAAAAGGATAACGGTTTAAAGGTTGTCATTTTTAATATGATTTAAAATGACATCTGTTGCCCCTTTGTTCATTTGCACGAAAGTGCTGCAAATATGACCTTTTTCGTGACGGATATCTTCGTTAGAAATTAAAGTTGACAAAGTTTCATTTAATTCGTTTTGATTGGAAATGGAAACACAACCTTCCATATTAACCAAAGCGATTGCTTCTGCAAAATGAGAATAGTTAGGTCCGATAACTATGGGGATTCCAAAAGTGGCAGGTTCTAAAATGTTGTGCACACCGGGATTTCCGAATCCGCCACCCACAAAGGCAATATCGGCATATGAATAAATTTTTGTCAAAATACCAACTGTATTTATAACAAAAACTTGATATTGTTTTGGACTTGGTTTTCGGAGTGTTTCAATAGAATAATTAGAGTATTTCAGTTTTGTTTTATGAATTTTTTCGTAAAGAGAATTTATTTGTTCCTCCTTAATATTATGGGGAGCAATGATGAATTTCAAATTTTCAGTAGAATTATTAATGAAATTAACCAGCAATTCTTCGTCTTTCGGCCAGGAGCTACCGATAACAATAGTGGTTGAATTGTTTTTGAATTCTTCAATAAAATCTAACGAATTATCTCTTTCCAAAATCGAAACTACGCGATCAAAACGGGTATCGCCGGAAATTTTTACATTTTGATATCCTAGCGATTGCAATAGTTTTTTTGAGGTTTCATTTTGCACAAAAAAGAAATCAAAAGCAGTTAAACATTTTCTATAAAATCCGCCATACCATTTAAAAAAGACTTGATTTTCTCTTAGAATTCCTGAAATTAAATAGGTTTTTATTTGCCTTTTTTTGAGTTCGTTGAGGTAATTTGGCCAATATTCATATTTAATAAAAAACACCATTTGAGGATGAATTAAATCTAAAAATTGTTTGGTGTTATGAGTGGTATCCAATGGCAGATAAATCGTTAAATCGGCAATTGAATTGTTTTTTCTCACTTCAAAACCGGAAGGAGAAAAAAATGTCACTATAATTTTATGGTTTGGGAATTTGATTTTGATTTTTTCCATTACCGGAATACCTTGTTCAAATTCTCCTAAAGAAGCGGCATGAAACCAAATCGTTTTATCACTTGAAGCAATATTCTGTTTGATTTGCTCAAATACATTTTTTCTTCCATCCACAAATAGCTTCATTTTTGGGTTAAAACTGGCAATGATTTTCAATAGAAACCCTACTAAATGAACCAATACATTATATAAAAAATACATAGAATATAAATTGTGTCGCTAAAATACATCACTTTACAGAATTTTCATTGTTATAACTCCTTAAATAATTACTTTTGTTCTATGATATAGGTTTTTGACCTTACTCTTTTAAAATTAAATTTAAATATAATGCGTAAACTCCAAATGGTTGACTTAAAAAGTCAATATGATAAAATTAAATCTACTGTTGATGCTTCCATTCAAGAAGTTTTAGATACTACAACTTACATTAATGGTCCAAAAGTTCACGAATTTCAAAAAAGTTTAGAAGAATATTTAGGTGTAAAGCACGTAATTCCCTGTGCGAATGGAACCGATGCTCTTCAAATAGCCATGATGGGACTTGGTTTGCAACCGGGTGATGAAGTGATTACTGCCGATTTCACGTTTGCCGCCACTGTTGAAGTGATTGCTTTATTGCAATTAACTCCCGTTTTAGTGGATGTGGATATGGTGAATATGAATATTTCAATTGAAGCAATCAAAAAAGCAATTACACCAAAAACGAAAGCAATTGTTCCTGTTCATTTGTTCGGAAGAGCAGCTAATATGGAAGCCATTATGCAAATTGCTAACGAACATAATTTATTCGTCATTGAAGATAATGCCCAAGCTATTGGAGCGAATTGTCGCTTTTCAGATGGAACAAAAAAGAAAGCAGGAACAATTGGTCATGTAGGGGCAACTTCGTTTTTCCCTTCTAAAAATTTAGGTTGTTACGGTGATGGTGGTGCCATTTTTACCAATGATGATGCGTTAGCTCACACCATTCGAGGAATCGTAAATCACGGAATGTATGTACGTTATCACCATGATGTTGTTGGAGTTAATTCTCGTTTGGATAGTATTCAAGCAGCAGTTTTAAATGCAAAATTACCGTTGTTAGATAGTTACAATACCGCTCGTCAAAATGCTGCAAGATGCTATTCAAAAGCATTCGAAGGACATAAAAATATCATCGCACCAACCATTTGTGCTATTTGTGATTGCCATGTTTTTCATCAATATACATTACGAATTATTGATGCGGATAGAAATGCCTTGATGGATCATTTACAAAGCAAAGGAATTCCTTGTGCGATTTATTATCCGATTCCGTTACATGCACAAAAAGCGTATGCGGATGTTCGATATAAGGAAGAAGATTTTCCGGTAACTAATCAATTGGTAAAAGAAGTGATTTCATTGCCAATGCATACCGAATTAGATACCGAACAAATTAAATTTATAACTGATTCAGTTTTAGAATTTTTCAACTAATCATATAAAAACATGAAAGTACTTGTAACCGGAGGCCTTGGATTTATTGGCTCACATACTGTTGTTGAATTGCATAATGCCGGATTTGAACCATTGATTGTAGACAATTTATCCAATTCTTCTATTGAAGTTTTAGATAGAATTGCAGCAATTATTGGATACAAACCTGCTTTTGAGCAAATGGATTTGAGAGAAAAAGTAGCAGTAAACCAATTGTTTCATAAGCATACTGATATTAATGGGGTTATCCATTTTGCAGCTTCAAAGGCTGTGGGTGAAAGTGTAGAAAATCCGTTATTATATTATGAAAATAACATTAATGCTTTAGTGTATATTTTACAAGAATTACAAAAAAAGCAATCAGCTAATTTTATTTTCAGTTCGTCATGCACGGTTTACGGTCAAGCCGAAAAAATGCCGATTACAGAAAATGCTTCTGTTCAACCTGCCATGTCACCTTATGGAAATACGAAGCAAATTGGTGAAGAAATCATTACTGATGTAGCTAAAGTATCCAATATAAAATCTATTTTATTGCGGTATTTTAACCCTATTGGAGCTCATCCTTCTGCTGAAATTGGTGAATTACCAATTGGCGTACCTCAAAATTTAGTGCCATTTATCACCCAAACCGGAATTGGATTACGAAAGGAATTATCGGTTTACGGGAATGATTATCCTACTCCTGATGGAACCGCTATTCGTGATTATATTCATGTAGTAGATTTAGCAAAAGCACATGTAGTAGCACTACAAAGATTAGTTGAAAATAAAAACCTGGATAAAGTAGAAACATTTAATCTTGGAACCGGAACCGGAAGTTCTGTTTTAGAAGTCATCAAAGCTTTTGAAAAGGTTTCAGGAAAAAAACTTCCATACAAAATTGTAGGCAGAAGAGAAGGAGATATCACTTCGGCTTATGCCAATACCGATAAAGCAAATAATGTTTTAGGTTGGAAAGCACAATCCACCTTAGAGGAAAGTTTAGCAAGTGCTTGGAAATGGGAACAAAAAATTAGAAGTTAAAAAGTAAGGCTGTCATTCGACAGCCTTTTTTTATTTCTTAATTTCTTCTTTAATGATTTGAATTTTCTCTTTTCCTTTTTCAAGAGCTTTTTCTGATTTAGTTTTCAATGAATCAACCATTTTATCCGTTTTGAATTGAACAGAATCTAATTTTTTCTCTGCTTCTGTTTTTAGAGAATCTGATTTTTCTTTCACATCCGTTTTTACGGCATCAATGGCTTGATTGATTTTATCTTCCGTTGTTTCTTTACAAGAAATAGAAAATATTCCCAATGCGATTAGTCCAAAAAATATTTTTTTCATAGTTATTATTGTTAAATATTTGTACATAAATTATCAAAAAAAGTGCCAAATTTAATTAAGCTGAAACCGTTTCTACTTCTTTATTGATTTTATTTACCAATCCAACCAATACTTTTCCTGGGCCTACTTCTGTAAAACTTGTTGCTCCGTCAGCAATCATTTGTTGAACAGATTGTGTCCATTTTACAGGTGCAGTTAATTGAATGATTAAGTTCTTTTTAATTTCTTCCGGATTGGAAACTGCATTAGCGGTAACATTTTGATATACCGGGCAAATGGGTGTAGAAAAAGTTGTTGCTTCGATTGCGGCAGCTAATTCTTCTCTGGCCGGTTCCATCATTGGAGAGTGGAAAGCTCCACCAACAGGCAAAATCAACGCCCGTTTGGCTCCTGCTTCTTTCATTTTTTCACAAGCTAATTCAACCGCTTTGTATTCACCGGAAATTACTAACTGTCCGGGGCAATTGTAATTGGCAGCTACCACAACACCATCTATTGAAGCACAAATGTCTTCCACTATTTTGTCGTCTAAATTCAAAACCGCTGCCATCGTAGAAGGGGTAATTTCACAGGCTTTCTGCATCGCTAAAGCACGTTTCGAAACCAATTGCAATCCGTCTTCAAATGACAAAGCACCATTGGCAACCAATGCCGAAAACTCACCTAGCGAATGTCCTGCCACCATATCCGGTTTAAAATCGGTTAGTGTTTTTGCTAAAATTACTGAATGTAAGAAGACAGCAGGTTGTGTTACCTTGGTTTCTTTCAACTCCTCAGCAGTTCCTTCAAACATAATATCTGTAATTCTGAAACCTAGAATTTCATTGGCTTTTTCAAACAATTCTTTGGCTAAAGCCGAATTTTCATATAAATCTTTACCCATTCCGGTAAATTGTGCTCCTTGTCCGGGGAAAACGTATGCTTTCATTCTATTTGTTTTAAATTGTATTTAATTATCTAACAAAACTAATAATTTTAAACGCATTATCTTGTTAAAGTAAATAAGTTTAATTGTAACTTTTAAACTATTTTTCGACTAATCAATCAAAAAAATATAATGATGAAAAAATTTGTACAAGTTTTGTTTTTACTATTTCTTGGATTTTTGTTATTTTATTTAAATCTACCGGTAATTTCTTATGGTTTTTACGGTATTGGTGTAATTGTTTTAGTATTGGCTTTATTTTACTTTTTCATTTCTTTAGGTTTTGGAATTGATAGTACGGGTAAGAAAGTGATGACAAAATCAAGACCAAGTAAATTTTTATTCTATTTTATTGGAATTATTTTAGTTTACCTTTCAGTTATTCCAATTATTACAACGGCTACAATTTTTCATGCTTCCAAATATCAAAAGATGATTGGAAAGGTTGAGAACGGAGATAAAATTTCTGAGCATATTGCTCCAATATCAATGGATAAAATTCGTGTAGTTGACCAAAATTTAGCCTATTTATTGGGAGAGAAAATTATTGGTTCTCAACCTGCCTTGGGAAGTCAAATTGAATTAGGAAATTTTTCTATCCAGAAAGTAAACGATGAATTATATTGGATAGCACCCTTATTGCATTCCGGTTTTTACAAATGGTTTAATAATAAAGAAGGAACTCCCGGTTATGTTATGGTTTCTGCCACAAATGAACGAGATGTAAAACTAGTACAAACGATAAACGGAAAACCTCTGAAAATTAAATACCAATCGAATGCCTATTTTTCAAGCGAAATTCACAGACATATTTATTTTAATGGTTATGCTACAACCGGTTTAGCCGATTTTACATTTGAAGTTGATGAACAAGGAAATCCTTTTTGGGTTATTGCTACCTATGACAAAAAAATTGGTTTTTCCGGTGAAAACACAAATGGAATTTTGGTTGTTGATGCACAAACGGGTGAAATCGAACACTATTCAATTGCCGATTCTCCGGTTTGGGTAGATAGAATTCAACCTGCTGAGTTTGTTGAAAACCAATTGAACGATTGGGGTGAATTGGTTAATGGTTATTGGAATTTCTCAAATACTGATAAATTACAAATTACGGAGGGTCTGACATTGGTTTATGGACATAATAATAAATCGTATTGGTACACAGGTCTGACCTCCGTTGGTAGCGATGAAAGTGCAGTAGGTTTTGTTTTGGTTGATACAAGAACCAAAGAAACGACATTCTATAAACAAAGTGGGGCAACTGAATTTGCTGCTCAAAGTTCTGCTGAGGGTAAAGTTCAAGAAAAAGGATACAAAGCATCTTTACCTATTCCGTATAATATCAATGGAATTCCAACGTATGTAATGACATTAAAAGATGATGGTGGCTTAGTAAAAATGTACGCCATGGTTGCCATCAACGATTATACAATTGTAGGTGTTGGAAATTCAATGCGTGAAACGTTAACTTCCTTTAAAAGTGTTTATAACATGGCAGGTAATAAAATAAACCCATCGAATGTAGCTGCCAAAAAATCAATATCGTCTGTAATTAGTCGTATACAAAGTGATGTTAGAAACGGAAATAGTTTCTATTATTTTACAGTAAAAGATTATCCAAATATTTTTGTGGGATCATCACAAATTTCAAATGAAATTCCTGTTAGTATTGTTGGGGATAGCGTAAAAGTCTCGTTTGATATTGATAATGAGCAAGTAATCGATGTTACTAGTTTTGATAATCTGAATTTAAAGCTTAAAGAGTAGTAAAAATCCCAACAGAACTCAAGTTTATGTTGGGATTTTTTTTAAAAACTAATTTGAACCTTTATTCCATCGGAATATCCATCAACAAAATTTCTGCATCCGAAGTAGACGTAATTTCTAGATTTTCAGTATTCCAAACACCTAATGCATCGCGGGTTTCTAGAATTTGACCGTTAATTGTTACACTTCCTGAAATCACAAAAGTATAAACACCATTTCCTTCTCTTTTTACAGTGTAATTTTCAGTCAATCCTTTTTCAAATTTACCTAAATGAAACCATGCATCTTGATGAATCCAAACGCCTGCATCCTCTGGATTGTGGGATAAGATTTGTTGCAATTTATTTTCTCTGTCGTTTACGTTCAAGGTAATTTGTTGGTAACGAGGTTCCACATTTTGCTTGTTTGGAAACAACCAAATTTGTAATAATTTAGTTCTTCTATCCGCATTCGGATTAAATTCACTGTGGCGAATTCCGGTTCCGGCACTCATTACTTGAACATCGCCAAATTTAATGGTTTCTGCATTGCCCATACTGTCTTTGTGAGCCAAATCGCCTTCCAACGGAATAGTGATAATTTCCATATTGTCGTGTGGATGCATCCCAAAACCCATTCCGGGAGCAACAGTGTCATCATTTAAAACCCTTAACACGCCAAACTGAACTTTATCGGGATTGTACCAATTGGCAAAACTAAAACTGTGGTAAGCATTCAACCAACCGTGGTCGGCATGACCTCTTTCGTTGGCTTTGTGTAAAACTGTATTTTTCATAACGAATAGATTTGTTCTTATTTATGATACAAATTTACAACCAAAGGAAAGGTTTGGCACTTAATGTAGGTTAAGAAAGTTGTTGGGTGTCTGTTGTCCGTTGTCGGTTATCAGTTGTCTGTTGTAAGTTCTCTGAGACTGCGACTGTAAACTGCGACTGAATACTGCGACTGTAAACTGCAACTGCCTACTTCTTAAGCATCCGGCTTTTCATTTTACTAAAAAATTCCGGCGTAACACCAATATAGGAAGCAATTTGTTTTTGAGGCACACGTTGAATGAGTGAAGGATACCGTTTGCAAAATTTATCAAATCGTTCTTCGGCGGACAAACTTAAATTATCCATCAATCGTTCTTGATGAGCCACTAATGAATTTTCGGTTAAAATTCTAAAGAAGCGTTCCAGTTTGGGGATTTCAAAGTACAATGCTTCTTGGTTTTCTTTGGATAACAGAACAACTTCGGCATCTTCCATTACTTCAATGAAGAGATTGCCGGGTTTTTGAGAAAGTAAACTGTACATGTCGCCAATCCACCAGCCTTCGCAGGCAAAATGCAAAACATGTTCTACGATATTATCATTGATGTTGAAACTTCGCACTAATCCGGAATTAACAAAATAGGAATGTTTGCAGACTTCTCCGGCATTGTGCAAAATGGTTTTGGCTTTGTATTGTTTGGTTTCAATTTTAGATAAAAACAATTCTTTTTCCGCTTCAGTGAGGGAAACAATTTTGGCTATGTTATCTAAAATCAAGGTCATTATGCATTCACTTTTACCAATTTTGCTGCTGCTTTTGCTCGTTCAATAATTTCTTCGATTGGTGTGTCTAACGAATCATTTACTAAGGCAACTCCCATTCTTCTGTACGGTCGTGAAGTGGGTTTTCCAAAAATTCTGAAATCGGTTTTGGGTAAAGCTGCAATTTGTTCAATTCCTGAATAGGTGGGATGATTTGAATTTTCAGAAGCTAAAATTACTGCACTGGCTCCGACTTTTTCTAAGGTAATTTCGGCTATCGGCAAACTTAAAACAGCTCGTAAATGCAATTCAAACTCACTAAAATTTTGTGTTCCGGCTAAGGTTACCATTCCGGTGTCGTGAGGTCTTGGTGATAATTCGGAGAAATAAACGCCTTCATTGGTTAGGAAAAATTCTACTCCAAATAATCCGGCTCCACCTAAGGCTTCGGTTACTTTGCGAGCCATTTCCTGAGCTTCCAAAATGTCTTTTTCTGAAACATTTGCCGGTTGCCAACTTTCTTGATAATCTCCACGCTCTTGTCTATGGCCAATTGGTGCACAAAATAAAGTGGGTAAATTATTGTTTTGAGTAACAGTCAATAATGTGATTTCGGAATTAAAATTGACAAACCCTTCCACTATTACTTCTACTACATCTCCACGAGAACCTTCTACGGCGTAGTTCCAAGCTTTGACAATATCTTCATTTGATTTGATGGTTGATTGTCCTTTTCCGGAAGAACTCATTAAAGGTTTCACGACACATGGAATTCCAACCACGGTAACTGCTTTTTGCAATTCTTCTGCTGAAGTGGCATAGCGGTAATTGGCTGTTCGTAATCCTAATTCTTTTGCCGCCAAGTCGCGAATGGCTTTTCGGTTCATGGTGAAATTTGCCGCTTTTGCAGATGGAACAACGGTTATACCTTGCTTTTCATAATCATATAAACGTTCGGTTCTTATGGCTTCAATTTCAGGAACAATGAAATCGGGTTGGTGTTTAGCTACAATTCGGTCGAGTTCCGCACCATCTAACATATTGATGACTTCAAAACCGTGAGCCACTTGCATGGCGGGAGCATTTTCATAACTATCCACTGCAATTATCGTTTGGCCAATTCGTTGTGCGGCGATGACAAATTCTTTTCCGAGTTCTCCGGAACCGAGTAGGAGGATTTTTGTTTTCATATTCTAATTTAGCAGGGTTTGCGTGAGGGATTGAAGTGGAAAGCCCGCAGCACAAAGGTTGAGTTTTTGCGGGTTGTGCCGGCGACCAAAGAAGCCGAGCACAACCCGACAAAAACCAACCTTTGGGCGAGGACTTGCAACGAAAAGCCCGACCCTTGTGGTCACGCCAAAGTTATAAAAAAAGCCCCAAGTTTCCTTGAGGCTTTTGTATTATGCTAAAACTTCTTTGATTCTTCGCATGGCTTCAACCAATAAATCTTCACTGGTTGCATAAGAAAAGCGAATGCAATCCGGATTTCCAAAGGCATCTCCGGTAACCGTGGCTACATTGGCTTCAGCTAACAAATACATCGAGAAATCGGTTGCGTCTTTGATGAATGTGCCGCGTAACGTTTTTCCGAAGAAAGACGATACATCCGGAAATACATAAAAAGCACCTTCGGGAACATTTATTTTTAGTCCTGGTATTTCTTTGATTAAACCTACGACTAAATCTCTTCTTTTGTGAAACGCTTCTACCATGTAATTCAACACCTTTGGGTCGGCATCCACAGCAGCTATCGTAGCTCGTTGAGCAATGGAATTGGCTCCTGAAGTCACTTGACCTTGCATTTTGGTACATGCTTTTGCGATAAATTCGGGTGCTCCGATGTAACCAATTCTCCATCCTGTCATCGCGAATGCTTTTGCAACACCGTTCACCGTGATGGTTCTTTCAAACATACCCGGAATAGAAGCAATACTGCAAAAAGTGCCTGAGAAATTGATGTGTTCGTAGATTTCATCGGCAACTACGTAAATGTTTGGGTATTTTTCCAATACTTTGGCAATGGCTGTAAATTCTTCACGACTATAAACCGATCCGCTTGGGTTACAAGGCGAACTGTACCAAATCATTTTTGTTTTTGGTGTAATAGCTTTTTCTAATTGTTCGGCTGTGATTTTGAAATCACTTTCTACTGAAGTTGGAACTTCAACAGGAATTCCACCAGACATTTTGATGATTTCGTAATAACTCACCCAATAAGGTGCGGGTAAAATGACTTCATCACCCTCATTCAACATACATTGAGCAATGTTGTAAAGGGATTGTTTTGCCCCGGTAGAAACAACAATGTTTGCCGGTTTGTAATCGAGATTGTTATCTCTTTTGAATTTTCGGCAAATGGCTTCTTTTAATTCGACATATCCATCAACCGGTGAATAAGTACTGTAATTTTCGTCGATTGCTTTTTTTGCCGCTTCTTTAATAAAGTCGGGCGTATTAAAATCAGGTTCGCCTAAACTTAAACTGATGATGTCTTTTCCTTGGGCTTTTAACTCTCTGGCCAATGCTGCCATTGCCAAAGTTTGAGAGGTAGATAAATTGTTAATTCTATCCGATAACGAATTCATTATAGTTGTGTTTTGTGTGTTTAAATTTAAAATGTAACCTATGCCATTTGTGGTTCTTGACCTAGCTCTTTCAAATGTTTGAAGTGAGCAATAACGGCAGCTCTCATGGTTTTGAATTCATGATAGGGGAGGTTACATTCTTTGGCAGTTTCTCTCACAATTTCAGCAATTTTACCATAATGAATATGGCTGATATGAGGAAAAATGTGGTGTTCGATTTGGTGATTCAAACCACCGGTGTACCAGTTTACAATCCAGTTTTTTGGGGCAAAGTTAGCGGTGGTAAATAATTGGTGAATTGCCCAAGTATTTTCCATTTCTCCATTTTCATCCGGAATAGGATTGGTTGTGTCTTCTACAACGTGAGCCAATTGGAAAACGATGCTTAAAATTAAACCGGCTGTGTAATGCATTACTGCAAAACCTAAAACAACTTTCCACCAGGTGATACCTAAAACCATAGGAATAACTAACCAAATGGAAAAGTAAATTACTTTGGTAATGATTAAGGTTGTCCATAAAATTTTTGGACTTTTTGGTTCACCATACGATAATTTACGTTTTAAATAGGCTCTCATCTGTTTAAAATCGGTAGTAATGGCCCAATTGAAAGTTAATAGACCATATAAAAATACAGAGTAATAATGTTGAAATTTATGGAAGTATTTCCATTCCGCTTGTTTTGAGAAACGGATGATTCTTCCGGCATCTAAATCTTCATCATGACCAACAATATTGGTATACGTGTGATGAAGTACATTGTGCTGTACTTGCCAATTGTACACATTTCCGGCAAGAATGTAGATGCTTCCGCCCATGATTTTATTTAACCAAGGTTTGTTAGAATACGAACCGTGATTGCCATCGTGCATCACGTTCATTCCAACTCCTGCCATGCCCACGCCAATTACGACGTTAAGTAGTAGATACGTCCAAATTGGCATATCCATTGCCAATAAGAAAAAGTATGGTGTGAGGAAAATGGAAAACATAATGATTGTTTTCAAATGTAATTTCCAGTTTCCGGTTTTTTGAAGGTTATTTTCTTTGAAGTAATTGTTTACTCGACTGTTTAGGGTTCTAAAAAACTTAAGATTGTCTTGTTTAGAAAAAGTTGGAATTGTGGTATTCATGTAATTAAAAAAATTTTTTTCAAAGTTAAGTATTAATCTATTTCATAACGTGTAACTTTTGATAAAATTTCAACACCAAAATGTTTACTTTTGTTAAAAATGACACAATATGGAAGAAATTTTGAAGTATTTTCCTAATTTATCTGAAAATCAAATCGTTCAGTTTAAAAAATTAGGCGAATTGTATCCCGAGTGGAATGCCAAAATTAATGTAATATCTCGGAAAGATATTGACGAGTTGTATGTGAAACATGTTTTACATTCGTTAGGTATTGCCAAAGTGATTGAATTTCTACCTAAATCTACGGTTTTGGATGTGGGAACCGGCGGTGGTTTTCCCGGAATTCCGTTAGCGATTTTGTTTCCTGAAACCCGTTTTTATTTGATTGATGTGATAGCAAAAAAAATAAATGTAGTTAACGAGGTGGTTACTGCGTTAGGTTTAAAAAATGTAAAAGCAGAACAATTGCGTGCCGAAAATGTGAAAAGTGATTTTGATTTTATCGTGAGTCGAGCAGTCACAAATATGCCTGATTTTGTATCTTGGATAAAAGACAAAATCAAAAAACAGAATAATCACGCACTTAAAAACGGAATTTTATATTTAAAAGGAGGCGATTTAACGGAAGAATTAAAAGATTTTCCAAAAGCTACTCTTTACAACTTATCCGATTATTTTTCAGAAGAATTTTTTGAAACAAAGAAAGTGGTGCATTTGCCGTTGAAGTTTAAAATATAAAACCACGAAAACACAAATTTATTCGTGTATTCGTGGTTAATAAATTATAAGAAGTGAAATTAATTCTTAATCAACTTCCTTACAAAACTTTTCTCAGCAGATTCAATTTTAATCAAATAAAATCCATTCGATAAATTGACATTCAATTGATGATTTCCTTCGATAGAAATGCTATTTTGGGAGAAAACTTTTTTACCTGAAGCATCAACAATCGAAATGTTTGCGTTGGAAATCATGTTAGAACTGTATATTTCAATCGTATTTTTAATTGGGTTTTTAATGACAATATTTTCAGTTAAAATAGGTTGTTCTACTGAAAGCGGTTCGTTTAGAATTTCATTTAAGGCAAATTCAACATTTCCTTCTGATAACGTTACATGATCTTCATTTGCTGTGGGAACATATGTAGCCACAAAAGGAGTAATCGATGTGTCATCAACATTTGCATACCAATTTGGGTTGGCAATCGCCAAAGAACTCAAGGTTGGAATAAAGCAAAAACGATCAATTTCTAAATTGGCTAAAAAATCATCTAAAGTTGGATTTCCACTTCCACCTGCGGCAAAATCACCAACATTAAACATACCCCCAGGAGCAGAATCTAAACCAGATGAAGTAGAAGGAGAAGCGGCATTTGCCTGACTAGAAAAGACGGTTATCCAAATGATAATATTTTGTTGTGCTCTAAATCGGCTAACCAATTGATTGGATACCCCGGCAGGAGGAGTAAAGCGAACATCAATTTTAGCTCGTTGGGTAGCTGAAGCATTTACAGTGTAATCGTTTAAGACAAACATTCCGGGTGTGCCAATCATCATTCCATTGCTGCTTCCATTAGAAATGGCTACATTGCGAGTGTCTTGTGGAAATCCCATGGTGTTTAATTCATTTTGAAATGCAGTTCTAAAATTTGGAGCCCCGGTTGGAAGTTGAATAGCATTGTTGAATTCGGTTTGACTTCCTGCTTGTAAATGACCAAGATAATGATCAATTAGCATTTGTTTTGCAGCGGAGCTACTGATAACAGAAGAAACAACATCTTGTAATGTAACATCACCCAATGGTCCGTTTGCCATGTAATTGAATAAATGTTGAAATCCAATAGGTACATTTGCTCCTAAGTGAGGTGAGTCAAATGAAAGATACAGGCGAGTATCATGATTTAGATTGTTCATTTCCATGTAACGAAGAGCATATCGGGAAATTAATCCTCCCATACTTGGGCCAATTACCACATTTTTTTCTGTTCCCACTTTTAGAGCATTAATTTGGTTGATAAGTTCTACAAAAACCATCGCGTTTCGTTGAATAAAATCGGCACCACCATCAATAATTATACCTTCTTCAGGTGAATATTGAGGAAAATTAAGTACGATAATATCAAATCCTTCATCACGAACAATATCGCCTAGATTATCACCTGAATTTCCATAATTTAAAAGCGAATAAATTAAGTCCGCATTTCTGGTATCCCCAGGATCAAATCCATCCAAAAGAAAAATGGGTTTATCTAAAACTTGATTAATATTATCTAGGTAGATTTCATATTCTCCTTGTCCAAAATAGGCTTGACTTTCACCAAAACCTTGAAAGGGAATTGTAGCCGTTATGGTTTGAGCAAGTGCTGATTGATTGTTTTCTGATGCATTTTCTAGGATGTCAATTGTGGAATTGATATATTTTGTTGAACCGTCAGTAAAAGCTATTTTGAAATAGATTGGTTGTTTTCCGTTACCATTAAAATGTAATGAGAAAGGTTGGTTTATGTGGATTGGTTGCCACATCTCATTTTCATTAATTCGAATGGAAAGTTCAGAAATTACTCTGTTTGTTGTGTTGAAAATTTGATTTTCTTTTAAAATGAATTCAATGTTTTGTTTTTTTGATTTTGAAACTAATGGAGCCATCAACTCTATTTCGTGAACATCAAATACCAGTTCATTTGAATTTATCACATATTGATTATTGCTGTTTTTACTAATGCTATTATTTTCAAATGCTTCCGGTTTTATGGTTTCTACTTCAGAAAGTAAAATGGACAACGGAATCTGTTTTTCAAAAAAGGCATTATCGGCAACTTTTTTGAGTTCTTCATATTTAGGTAACCGTTGAAGGTAATCAGCTCGTTGAATTTCATGATATACTTGTCTGAAATACATGGCTGAAACTTCTGTTTTCTTTTCTTTTGTGATTTTTGAAAGTTCAAAAACCTGATCGTATAAAATTTTAGTCTTGCTATGTTCTTTTAAAAGTGCATAATTCTCTTTTTGAGAAAAAGCAAAGAGACTATAAATTAAAAATAGAAGTGTAATTTTAGTTTTCATTGGCAAAGCAGTATGGTTTTGAAAATTAGTTTGTTAATCTATCAAATATAAAAAAAAGTCCGAATAAAAATTATCCGGACTATATAAAAATGTTTTTTTTAGATTAGCCTAAAAATGGGTATCTATAATTTTCAGGTGTAACAAAGGTTTCTTTAATAGTTCTTGGTGAAACCCAACGTAGTAAATTTTGTGCAGAACCTGCTTTGTCGTTTGTTCCTGAAGCTCTTGCTCCACCAAATGGTTGCATACCCACTACAGCTCCGGTTGGTTTGTCGTTGATATAGAAATTTCCGGCACTGTTTTCTAAGGCTTGAGTAGCTTCTGAAATGGCATAACGATCTTGACTGAATACCGCTCCGGTTAAGGCATATTCAGATGTTTCATCAATTAATTTTAAGGTTTCTTGCCAATTAGCATCATCATAAATATAGATGGTCAAAACCGGTCCGAATAATTCGGTTTCCATCGTGGCATATTTTGGATTGGAAGTCAAAATAACCGTAGGTTCAACAAAATAACCAACTGATTTATCATAATTTCCACCGATGATTACTTCCGCATCACTATCTTTTTTAGCTTGATCGATAAATTTGGCTAATTTATCAAATGAACCTTCGTGAATCACTGCAGTAAAGAAATTAGAAAAATCTTCCGGTGAACCCATTTTGATGGTAGCCATTTCTGATTTTAATTCGGCTTCAACGGCTGGCCATAAACTTTTTGGAATATATGCTCTCGAAGCGGCCGAACATTTTTGTCCTTGAAATTCAAAAGCACCACGAATTAATCCTGTAGCTACTTGTTTTACATTCGCACTTGGATGAGCTAAGACAAAATCTTTTCCGCCGGTTTCACCTACGATTCTTGGATAGGTTTTGTATTTATGAATGTTGGTTCCGATTTTTTTCCAGATTTCTTTGAAAACAAAGGTAGAACCGGTATAATGAATTCCTGCAAAATCAGGATGGTCAAAAATGGTATCTGAAATCATCACCGGATCACCAAAAACAACGTTGATGACACCATCAGGAACACCGGCTTCTTTGAACACATCGACAATGATTTTGGCTGAAAACACTTGACTGTCGCTAGGTTTCCAAACGACAACGTTGCCCATCATGGCTGCACTTGCAGGAAGATTGGCGGCAATGGCGGTAAAGTTGAAAGGAGTGATGGCATATATAAATCCTTCTAACGGACGGTATTCTACTCGATTCCAAACGGAAGAATCAGAAGTAGGTTGGTCATTGTAAATTTGTGTCATGAATTCCACATTGTAACGCAAAAAGTCAATTAATTCACATGAAGCATCGATTTCAGCTTGGTGAATGGTTTTAGACTGTGCTATCATTGTTGCGGCATTGATTTTAGCACGATAAGGTCCGGCAATCAATTCGGCTGCTTTTAGGAAAATAGCGGCACGTTGTTCCCATGGCATAGATGCCCAAGCTTTTCTGGATGCTAAGGCATTTGCTATAGCTTTTTCTATATGTGTTTTTTCAGCTAAATGATAGGTTCCTACGATGTGTTTATGATCGTGTGGGGCTGTCATATTGCGGGTATTTTTGGTACGAATTTCTTCGCTTCCGATATATAAAGGAACATCGATTTGGCTGTTCCACATTTCTTTGTAAGCAGCTAAAACGGCAGCTTTTTCCGGACTGTTAGGAGCATATGCTTTTACGGGTTCGTTGATGGCTTTGGGTACGTGAAAAAATCCTTTTAACATAAGTGTGATGTTTGATTATTAGACATTTTATCAATCATTGAATTCGTTGAATGCGAATTTGATAATTGCACACAAAAGTACAAAGGTTTTTTTGAATTTTTGGTAATACTTGTTACATTTTGGATGATAGCAGGGTTTTTAGCCCCGGTAGTAGCGAAAAGCCTTTTGAAGGATTGAGGCAGTTTTTCTTGGTAAAAAAAGCGACTGCAAGAAGCTCTTTTTTTACTATTAGAAAAACGCCTCAAGACAAAAAAGCTTGTAGCGAATAACGGGAATAGCTACTGAGAATTAATTTAAAGCAAAAGGTGCTCCTAGCTTGAAAGTGGGCACAATCACTCTAAAATTGCGAGTTGTAGTAAAATTAATCATGTTAAAATAACCTTTCATGGCACCAAATGGAGAAGAAAGAAGGCAACCGGAACTGTAAGTGTGACTTTCACCTGGTTTTAAAACAGGCTTTTTGCCTATAACACCTTCGCCATCAACAATTTCCTTATTATTGAGTGAGTCATAAATTTCCCAATGGCGAGTCATTAATTGAACAGAATCTTTGCTATGGTTTTCAATAGTAATATGGTAACTAAAGGCAAAATGAAGCTTGTAGTTTTTGAAGTAAGTACCTTCAAAACTAGTCGTAACAGAAATTTTTATGCCTCTTGTGATTTGTGAAACCATAATTTTAATAAAACAAAAACCCAATTAATAAAACCAAAAGTGCTACAAATGAAGCAGTTGTTGGTAATAAAAAGTTCAAAATTACAAATTTTAAAATTGTTTTCCACCTACTTTGTTGATAAAAGTTTCTTAATGCTTTGTAAAAATAGATTGGATAGACAATTAGGTAAAGCCATCCTATTTCAAAACCGGAAATTAAATGAATAAATTCTTCTAGTAGAAGAGTTAAAAAGATAAAACTCATAAAGCTAAAAACAAAAACCATGTGTTCAGCATAGGTTAATTTTTTTCGATAATAGAGTAATGCAAAAACAATGGTTAAGAATGGCAGTGAAACAAATAGAATAAACGGATATTTTTCTTCCATGTACTCACCGAATTTTTTTACTCCACTAGAATCTTCATTTTCTTCACCATTAAGTTTTTTAAACTGATATGTTTTTTTTAACAAAAAGCGATTCCATTTGGTGTTTTCATGTTTTAAAGAGTCAAATATTTTGGTAGGATAGGTTGTTTTAGAACTATCAAAAAAGTGAGCGTATGTTTCTACTTTTAATTTTGTGCGTTTAAAAAAACCATATTTTTCTAATTGTTTTTCGGAATATAAAAGGGTTTTCTTAGGATGCTTCTTTTCTTTTTCTTTTTTTGCAGAATCGATTTGAGTTGTAATTTTTTCTAATCCATCAGGTAATTTGTCATCTTTTTTTTGATTATCATCATTTTTTGTATTTGTTTCTTTTTCATTTTTAGTGATATAAGATTGATTTAAATCTTCAATGGTTTCTGTGCTATATTTGCTTATTAAACCACTAAAAATGAAATAAATTAAAGAAACACTCAAATAAAAACGAAACGGATTGGCATAGGTTAATCTTTTACCATCAATGAACTCTCTTGCTGTTTTCCCGGGTTTAGTAAATAACCGGATAATAGTGTTTTTAACCTTTGAATCATACGCATAAAAATTAGCCAAAAATTCATCAACAAAATCTTTAAGGCTCAGTCTTTTTGTTGTGTTTTTTTGTCCGCAATTAGGGCAAAATTTATCTGAAATGTCTAACGGATGATTGCAGTTTAAACATTTTAAACCACGATAATTTTTTATTTCTTTAGTAGATTCAGACATGTTTATTTGATAATATCAACTGAGTTTGCGATACCTTTTCCGATAACACGATCAAATCGATCGTTGTTTGCTCTATAGTATACTAAACAAAAATAATTGTTTTCGGTTTGAAAAAAGTTACCATCAATTGCATTTTCAAAATCTACGGTCCCTTTTGAATCGGCTAAGGTGTATTGATAATTAGTAAATCCTTGTTTTAAAATTAGAGCTTTTTCGTATATGCCTTTTTCTTTGTTATAATCCATTTTGTACTCAGGAGATAAAGCATAGTTGTTAAACATCCCGGTAATGTAAATATCTTTTTTTCCATAATAAGTTGGAGCACTTAAGGAAAAAAATACCCATGAATAATCCGCTTCAACATTTACATTTTCTCTTGTGGCCACATTCCGAATGACAAAATTTCCGTTAGCGTCTGGGAAAAAAGTATATTCATTGGTCCTCCTGGCTTGGTTAGTATATAAGTATGTATTGTAAATACCTCCCTTTGAATCAATAGATTGAATATTGTTTACAGCATTTCGAATGTCTTTATTATCAAAAAATAAAAATTCGTTACCAGCCCAAAATTGAGTTTCTTTGTCATATCGGTAAACTAATTCAGTACCCAATGTAAACATTGGTTTGATATTGGTAATTGCCGTGTTCCAAATTCCATTTTTCAGTAACATTACCTTTACATTTTGAACCGGATTTTGGAGTAATAAATTATTGGGACGTATTGAAAACTCTATGTTGTGTTTTTGGTTTAGATGTCTAACTTCTCTAGCATTTTTAACTTGCATAGGAACAGAAACTAAATTTTCAAATAAAATAAATTTTCTTGAAAAAATAACTTCTTGGTTATTGTTTAAAATTTTCAAAATATAATTCCCACTAATTTTAAAGCCACGTGTGAATTGATTAGGAAAAGAAATCCGATACTGAGAATACAATTGTAGTGTATTAAATGAATTTTCATAGTTAATTATTCTTTGGTTGTCTAAACCCACTAAATATTCATTTTGATTGAGTTGAGATTTTTGCCAATCATAATCACAATGCGTTATAGTATAATAATAATTAGCTTCGTCACCAAATAAATCGTCAAACAAGAAGGTGAATTGATCTCCAAGTTGGAAAATAGGAATTACGTTTTGATTTCCTTGAACAAATGTAGCTGTTTTTATATTGAAAGGTGGTGCTATTTCATGTTCTGGTTGAGCTTTAACAAGAAAAGAAAGGAGCACTGAAAATATTGCAAATATTAATTTATACATAGCAAAGATTTAAAAAGTAAATATACTATTAATTACAAAAATCAAACTATCGATTAACGGTATTTTTAACAAATAAAGTACAAACTAATATTTTTTTATCATTAGATTAAATTTTTTTATTGAAAAACAATTCTAATTTAGAACAATTATAAATAACAAAAAAATCATTAGACATTTGTTAATTGCTGTAAAGATATTCTATTTAATTTTTAAATTTGCACCGTTTAAATTTACATAAACTATTTACTAATCATATCTTCATAAAATATGTCAAAAGACATTCGAATCAGTAAAGGATTGGATTTGAAATTAGTAGGAGAGGCCCAACCAAATGTGTCCTCAGTGTCTCGTTCTCAAATCTATTCCATAAATCCTTCTGACTTTCATAAAGTTATCCCAAAAATGGTGGTGAAAGAAGGTGCCGAAGTTAAAGCAGGAGAGGTAATTTTTTATTCCAAAAACGATGAAGCTGTTAAATTTGTTTCACCTGTAAGTGGAAAGATAGCTGAAATAAAAAGAGGTGAAAAAAGAGTTATACAAGAAATTACAATCTTAGCTAATTCACAAGACTCTTTTATTGAACATGGAAAAATCAATCCTACAGAATTGACTTCTGAACAAATCAAATCAAAATTGTTGCAATCTGGATGTTGGCCTTTTATCAAACAAAGACCATATGATATAGTTGCACATTCTGCTGATTCTCCAAAGTCAATTTTTATTTCTGCATACTGTTCAGCTCCTTTGTCTGCCGACATTGAAGTGGTTTTGAAAGACAAGTTAGAAGCTTTTCAGGTGGGTGTAGATGCTCTGACTAAATTGACTACAGGTAAAGTACATTTGTCTGTTAATGGAAAACAAAATTCAATTTTTAGTAGTACCAAAGGGGTAGAGTTACACAAGGTACATGGTCCCCATCCTGCAGGAAATGTTGGTGTGCAAATTTCTAAAATTGATCCAATTAATGCTGGAGAAAAAGTGTGGGTTGTGGCACCTCAAGATGTTGCTATCATTGGTGATTTGTTTTTGACCGGTAGATTCGATGCTACAAAAATTATTGCTTTATCAGGATCTGAAGTTAAAAATCCTCAATATTATTCTGTAAAAATTGGTGCCCAAATAAAAGATATTGTTACTGGCAATTTATCTTCTGATAATGTTAGAATAATTTCAGGAGATGTCCTAACCGGTAATAAAGTTACTCTAACCGGTAATTTAGGGTATTACGCAAATTCCATCACTGTGATTCCTGAAGGTAATCAATACAGAATGTTTGGTTGGATGCCATTTGCCGGAGCAGACAAGCATAGTATGCAGAGAACAGCTTTGTCTTGGTTAATGCCGGGTAAAAAATATAAACCTGACACTAATCTTAACGGTGAAGAGAGAGCTTTAGTTGTAACCGGTGAAATGGAAAAAGTGATGCCAATTGATATTTATCCAATGCAGCTTTTAAAAGCTTGTATTGCAAATGATATCGAGAAAATGGAGAATTTAGGAATCTACGAGGTAGCTCCTGAGGATTTTGCTCTAATTGATTACTCAAATACTTCAAAACTTGAAGCACAAGTAATCATTAGAGAGGCTCTTGATTTAATGATTAACGAAGTAGGATAAAAATATATAGCTATGAAGTTTTTAAGAGATAAAATAGACCAAATTAAAAAGCCATTCGGCAAAGGTGAAAAATTTGAAAAATTTGCACCTGCAGTAAATGCATTAGATACTTTTTTATTTGTACCTAATCATACTACTAAACATGGTGCTCACATAAGAGACGCTGTTGATTTAAAGCGAACCATGATTACTGTTGTTTTAGCTTTGTTACCAGCTCTTGTATTTGGAATCTGGAATGCAGGATATCAAAGTATGTCTCAAGTTCAGGATGTAGTTCCATTTATGGATGCTTTTATGCATGGTTTATGGAAAGTATTACCGATGATAGTAGTTTCTTATGCAGTTGGTTTAGGAATAGAATTTTATTTTGCCATTGTAAGAGGTCATGAGGTAAATGAAGGATATTTAGTTACTGGTTTGCTCATTCCTATGATTATGCCGGTCGACTTACCATTATGGATGCTTGCATTATCAGTTATTTTTGCTGTAATTATTGGTAAAGAGGCTTTTGGAGGTACCGGAATGAATATTTTAAATCCAGCGTTGACAGCTAGAGCTTTTGCATTCTTTGCCTATCCAACATATATGTCGGGAGATAAAGTTTGGGTTTCTGATGCTACTACAACTGATGCAATTTCTGGTGAAACCATATTAGGTAAGTTAGCTGCTGGCAAAGAAGTTTATAGTGATTATTCAGTTATGGATATGTTTATAGGTACAATTCCAGGCTCTATTTCTGAAACATCTGTTCTTTGGATTTTGGTTGGGGCAGCTATTTTGGTAATTACCGGAGTTGGAAGCTGGAGAATTATAGTAAGTGGATTTTTAGGAGCAGCATTTACTGCTTTCTTATTTGAATTATGGGGAGCTAATCCTTTAATGAATTTTGGAATGTTGCATTTACTTGTAGGGGGTCTGGCGTTTGGTATAGTATTTATGGCAACAGACCCAGTATCAGCAGCTCAAACCAATAAAGGTAAATGGATATATGGTTTCTTGATTGGTTTTTTCAGTATTTTAATTCGTGTATTTAACCCTGCTTATCCTGAAGGTGTAATGCTAGCTATTTTACTTATGAATGTTTTTGCACCTACTATAGACCATTATGTGGTAGAAAGTAATATTAAGAAAAGAAAAAATAGACTTGCTAAACAATTAAAAACCGCTTAATCATGGATAGAAATAGTAACGGATATACGTTTATGTTTGCTGCAATTATGGTTGCAGTGGTTGGTGCTTTGTTGGCTTTAGCTTCAACATCATTAAAAGATTTGCAAGACGAAAATGTAAAAAAGGAAAAAATGCAAAATATTTTAGCTTCAGTTGGTGTTGTAGTTGAAAGAGAACAAGCTCCTAGTCAATTTACATCAGTAATTAAAGAACAATTGGCATTAAAAATAGATGGTTCTGTAGATGAATCCTCAAAAGCTTTTGATATTGATCTAAAAAATGAACTTTCTAAAAAAGTTGAAGACCAACGTTTTCCTCTTTACGTAGCAGAACAAGATGGAAAAAAATTCTATATTGTTCCTTTAAGAGGAGCTGGTTTATGGGATGCCATTTGGGGTTATGTTGCCTTAGAAGAAGATTTAAACACAATCAAAGGAACTGTGTTTGATCACAAAGGAGAAACACCAGGGTTAGGAGCAGAGATTACACAAAAATGGTTTCAAGATCGATTTGTAGGCGAAAAAATCATGAATCAATCAGGAGAAATTGTTGGTGTTGAAGTTGCAAAAGGAAATACCTCTCAAGCAAAAGATGATAACAAAGTAGATGCTATTTCCGGATCAACTATCACAGGAAATGGAGTGACTAACATGATTAAAGAGAGACTTTCAAATTATAAAAATTATTTTGCTAAACAAAAGAATTTAGCTTTAAATAACTAGAAATTATGTCAGAAGTAAAAGAATCTTTGTTCTCGAAGAAAAATAGAAGTTTGCTGTCAGATCCTTTAAATGACAATAACCCAATTACAGTTCAAGTATTAGGAATTTGTTCTGCGTTGGCAATTACGGTTCAGTTAAAACCGGCCATTGTAATGGCTTTATCTGTAACAGTTGTTACCGCATTCAGTAATGTTGCTATTTCATTATTACGAAATTTAATCCCGAACAGAATTCGTATTATTGTTCAATTGGTTGTTGTGGCCGCCTTAGTAATTTTAGTTGACCAAGTTTTAAAAGCTTATTCGTATGATGTAAGTAAACAACTTTCCGTATTTGTTGGTTTGATTATTACAAATTGTATCGTTATGGGGCGTTTAGAAGCTTTTGCATTGGCAAATAAACCATGGCCTTCCTTTTTAGACGGAATTGGAAATGGTGCCGGTTATGGATTATTACTTATAGTTGTTGCATTTTTTAGAGAAATACTTGGTTCAGGTAAGCTTTTTGGAATGGAAATTCTAGGTCATAAAGGAGCAACATTAGCTGAATCTACCGGATTGTATGCTTTGGGTTATGAAAACAACGGTTTAATGTTGCTATCGCCAATGGCACTAATCGTGGTTGGAATCATCATTTGGTTACAACGTTCGAAAAACAGAAAATTAATTGAAAAACACTAATCATAGCCTCGCTATTTAAAAATTATAACAATGCAAGAGTTAGCTAGTTTATTTGTAAAAAGTATTTTCATTGAAAATATGATTTTTGCCTACTTTTTGGGAATGTGTTCCTATTTAGCGGTATCAAAAACGGTAAAAACTGCCGTTGGATTAGGTGTAGCTGTGGTGTTTGTTCAAGCTATTACAATTCCGGTAAATTATTTATTGGATAATTATTTATTAAAACCTGGAGCATTATCTTGGTTAGGAGAGGATTATGCAGCTTATGATTTAAGTTTTTTAAGTTTTATTATGTTTATTGCTGTAATTGCTTCAATGGTTCAATTAGTAGAAATGATTGTTGAAAAATTTGCTCCAGCACTTTATGGAGCCTTAGGTATTTTTCTTCCATTGATTGCGGTTAATTGTGCTATCTTAGGAGGTTCTTTATTTATGCAACAAAAAGATTTTGGAACACTTACTGAAGCAGTTACTTATGGTGTTGGTTCTGGAGTTGGTTGGTTTCTTGCTATTTTAGCTATTGCAGCAATTAGAGAAAAAATCGCATATTCACATGTACCGGCTCCACTAAGAGGATTAGGAATAACGTTCTTAATTACCGGCTTGATGGCTATAGCTTTTATGAGTTTCATGGGAATAAAAATTTAATATAAAGAAGAATGGAATATTCAGTTATTTTAGCCAGTGTTGTCGTTTTTTTATCAGTAGTTTTTCTTTTAGTAGGTATTTTATTAGGTGCTAAAGCGAAGTTATTGCCGTCTGGACCAGTAAAATTAAAAATTAATGGAGAAAATGAAATTGAGGTTGATTCTGGGAATACCTTACTTTCAACCTTAGGAAACAGTAAAATTTTCTTGCCATCTGCTTGTGGAGGAGGAGGAACTTGTATTCAATGTAAATGTAAAGTTTTAGAAGGAGGAGGAGAAGCATTACCAACAGAAGTTCCACATTTTTCACGAAAAGAATTATCTGAAGGTTGGAGATTAGGTTGTCAAGTTAAGGTAAAAGGAAATATGGTAATTGAAGTTCCGGAAGAAGTATTCGGAATCAAAAAATTTGAAGCTAAAGTGTATTCAAATTATAGTGTTGCTTCTTTCATTAAAGAATTTATTGTTGAATTACCAGACGATATGCATTATGAGGCGGGTGGATATATTCAAATTGAAATTCCAAAATGTGAGATTAAATATTCTGATATTGATATTACTGCACATCCCGTTGAACATCCTGGTGAACCAGATAAATTTAAAGCAGAATGGGATAAATTTAACTTATGGCCGCTTGTAATGAAAAATCCTGAAACAGTTGAAAGAGCATATTCAATGGCTTCTTATCCTGCAGAGGGAAGAAAAATCATGTTGAATGTTCGTGTGGCTACCCCGCCTTGGGATAGAAATATCAACGGTTGGGCAAAAGTAAACCCAGGTATTGCGTCTTCATATATTTTCTCAAGAAAAGCAGGTGATCCAGTTATAGTTTCAGGTCCATATGGAGAGTTCTTCATTAACGAATCAGAAGCAGAAATGTTATACGTGGGTGGTGGTGCCGGAATGGCTCCAATGCGTTCTCACTTGTATCACTTATTCAGAACTGTAAAAACAGGTAGAAAAGTTACTTACTGGTACGGAGGTCGTTCTAAACGAGAATTGTTTTACACCGATCATTTTAGAGCCTTAGAGAAAGATTTTCCTAACTTTAAGTTTTATTTAGCTCTTTCTGAGCCACTTCCTGAAGATAATTGGAAAGTTAAAGATGGTATAGATGGTGAAGGTGATGGTTTCGTTGGTTTTATCCACAATGTAGTAATTGATAATTATTTATCTAAACATGAAAATCCAGAAGACATTGAATTGTACTTCTGTGGACCGCCATTGATGAATCAAGCAGTTCAAAAAATGGGTGAAGACTTTGGTTTAGATCCAGAAAATATTCGTTTCGACGATTTCGGAGGATAATTTTATATTCGAATACTTAACCATTAAGTAGTTAAGATATGTTAAGTTACAAAACTTAGTTTTCTTAATTTCTTAATGGTTTTTTGTTTTTCTTGTGAATTGTTTTTTTATTTTCTACTTAAATTTACAACATGGAAGTTTTATCGCAACAAGATTTACATAATATCGCCATGAATCATGTGGGAAAAGATCTTGAAACCAAAGGTTTCGAGTTTATTGCCGTAAACAGTCAATTAAAACGACATCCTCAGTTTGTGTGTGTTGATAAACCTACTAATACTTTACATTTTGTATTAGTAACAGTATACAATTATCCTGAAAATCCAGAGGATTATGATTTTTTATGGATGGAAACCTTCAAACGGCATGCTCAAAAATTAAAAGCCAAAGTACTTTATGCCGGTGTAGGTATTGCCAATGCTACCAATTTTGAAAAACCACTTTTGAAAAATGAAGATTACATCATCAACTACAATGGAATTAAAGAAATTTCTTAGTCTATTTTTACTTATATTATTATTTGCCGCATGCCAAAAAGAAGAGAAAAATGAAATTGTAATTATCCAAGGAGAGGCTCAAGGAAGTACGTATTCAGTAAAGTATATCAGTTCTTCTGAATTAGTATCCAAAAAAGCTATCGATTCGTTGTTGTTAGCTTTTGACCAATCATTATCTACCTATAGACCTGATTCAAAGATTTCCAAAATTAATGAAGGAGATACTACGGTTTTTGTAGATGATTTTTTCGTAAAAACCTTTGAAGTCTCTTCCAGAATTTATAAAGAAACGAATGGGCTTTTTGACCCTACAATTGGGGTTTTGGTTAATGCATATGGTTTTGGACCTAAAAAGCAGAAAATCGATTTAAATTCCGTAAAAATAGACAGTTTATTGCAGTATGTTGGTTTTGATAAAGTCCGTTTGAATGAAAATGGAACGATTTCAAAAAAATTTCCACAAACCTATTTTGATTTCAATGCCATTGCCCAAGGCTATTCGGTAGATGTGGTGGCAGATTTTTTAAAATCAAAAGGTATTGAAAACGGTATAGTAGAAATTGGTGGAGAAATTGTAGCTTTTGGTAAAAATACTATTGAAAATAAAAATTGGGTTATTGGTATTGATGACCCCACACAATCGCCGAAAGAACGCACTATGATTGCTAAAATTAAGTTAGAAAATCTAGGAATGGCTACTTCTGGAAATTATCGAAAAGTAAAAACAGATACACTCACCGGTAAAAAATTTGTTCACATTATCAATCCTAAAACCGGACTATCACTACAAAGTAAGGTTTTGAGTGCAACCGTTTTGGCTAAAAACTGTATAGATGCAGATGGTTATGCAACCGCTTTCATGTTGATGGACATAGAAGAAACTCAAGTTTTTCTAAATGAAAGGAGTGATTTATATGTTTTGTTAATTTATACAGATGAGCAAAATAAAATTAAACAATTCAAAACACCTAATTTTGAGAAATTGATTGTAGATTAAATTTAGTTGATCCACGGTAGAAACCGTGTGCTGGTTGAAACTGTTGGCTGTTTTTTTATTTAAAACAAACCGGAATAATTTCTCCTTTTGCTAAACAATATTTCTCCACCAATTCAGGCGATATTTTTGAAGTATAATCTTCTTCAATAACCTTAAATCCAATGCTTCTCAGTTTGTCAAAATAATCTCTTCCATATACGCGAACATGGTCATATTGACCAAAAATTCGGGCTCTTTCTTTTTCATCCGTAATCGAATCATCCGAAAAAGTAGTAGCTCTTGACAAATCTTGTGGAATCTGAAAAATTCCCATACCACCTGGTTTTAAAACGCGATACAATTCTTGCATCGCTTTCGTATCATTTGGAATGTGCTCCAAAACGTGATTACACAAAATTACATCATACAAATTGTCTTCAAACGGAAGATTACAAATATCCGCTTTCACATCTGCCAACGGAGAAAATAAATCAGTTGTAGTATAATCTAAATTTTTTTGATTTCTGAAACGTTTATAAAAAGATTGTTCAGGAGCAAAATGTAAAACCTTCTTAGGAGTAGTGAAGAAGTCTGTTTGTTCATTCAAATACAACCATAACAACCGATGTCTTTCCAAAGAAAGTGTACTTGGTGACAATACATTATTGCGTTGTTTTCCATATCCATAGGGCAAAAACATTCTAAAACTTTTACCGTCAATCGGGTCAGTGAACCGATTTCCTTTAAGTAAAAACGCCAAAATTGGTCGAACTATATAACTCAACCGAATCAACAGTGGGCGTGGAATTGTGTTTAATATAAATTTGAATACTTTTTTCATTATGAGCAAACGATTGATTAAACAACCAAAGGTGTTCTCCTAAACTCTTTCTCTTCATCACTTACAATTCCCAACGCATCATACACATATTGAAACGTAGAAAGCAACTCCGGTTTTCCATCAATCAATGCCACATTGTGTTCAAAATGAGCACTAGGTTTCATATCAGCAGTTAAAATCGTCCAACCGTCTTTGAGTTGTTTGATGTTTTTGGTTCCCATGTTGATCATCGGTTCAATGGCAACAACCATTCCTTCTACAAACAATTTACCTTTACCTTTTTTACCATAGTTAGGCATCTCCGGATCCTCGTGCATTTTTCTTCCCAAACCATGTCCAACTAATTCTCTAACTACTCCATATCCGTTTGATTCACAATAGGTTTGAATGGCATTCCCCACATCTTCCACACGATTGCCGGCTTTGAATTCACGAATACCAACATATAATGATTCTTTGGTCACTTTCAATAACTTTTTAGTTTCAGGAGATACATCGCCAATCTCAAATGAGTACGCATGATCGCCATAAAATTCATTCATCAGCACCCCACAATCCACTGAAATCACATCGCCACTTTCCAACGGTTTATTATTTGGAATGCCATGAACCACTTGAGCATTTGGACTCATACACAACGAATTTGGAAAACCATATAACCCCAAAAAAGCAGGAACTCCGCCATGGTCACGAATGAATTCTTCAGCTAATTTATCTAAATACAAGGTCGTAACACCAGGCTTAATTTCCTTTGCAATCATACCAAGCGTTTTAGAAACCAATAGCGAACTCGCTCGCATTAACTCAATCTCTTCTCTGGTTTTAGGGATAATCATATTCAAAATTTAAAGTGACAAAGGTACACTTTTTTATCTTTTTTTATCAGAAGCTATTTCCCGTCATTCGCTGCAAGCTTTTTTGTCTTGAGCCGTTTTTCTAATGTAAAAAAAGTGCTTCTCAAAGTCGCTTTTTTTTTACCAAGAAAAAACTGCCTCAATCCTTCAAAAGACTTTTCGCTGCTACCTGGGCTAAAATCAGCAAAAACAATGAGAAATATCAGTTTTTAAACGAAAAATCACCCTTATCTTTGTTTAAAATTTAGGAATTATGAGCAAGTATGTCACCGCTGAAGAAGCTGTAAGAGTCATTAAATCAGGCGATAGGGTTTATGTGCATGCCGCAGCCGCTACCCCTACCATATTAACAAAAGCTTTGACCGCCAGAGCATCGGAATTAAGAAATGTTGAAATTTGCCATTTGCATACAGAAGGGGAAGCACCTTATGCGAATCCTGAATTAATCGAAAGTTTTCATGTGAACTCTTTTTTTATAGGAGCCAATGTGAGACATACTTTAAAAGCCGGAAATGGTTCTTATACCCCGGTTTTTTTGAGTGAGTTACCTAACTTGTTTCGAAAAAATGTTCTGCCTTTAGATGTGGTTTTAATTCATGTATCCCTACCCGACAGACATGGTTATTGCTCCTTGGGAGTCTCTGTGGAAGCAACAGTCGCCGCAATTGAAAATGCTAAAGTAGTCATAGCTCAAGTGAATCCGCAAATGCCAAGAACGTTTGGAGACGGAATTTTACATGAATCTGAGATAGACTATTTAGTGGAAGTTAATGAGCCGATTTTTAATCATGGAATAGAAGAATTTACATTAGAAGAAGAAATTATAGGAGGTCATATAGCTTCTTTAATCGAAGATAGAAGTACACTTCAAATGGGGATTGGTTCTATTCCAAATGCAGCTTTGAGTAAATTAACTAATCACAAAGATTTAGGATTACATACCGAAATGTTTTCGGATGGTGTGATTGACCTAATTGAGAATGATATTATCAATTGCAATTATAAAGGAACTACACGTGGTCGTGTTTTAGCTACTTTTTTGATGGGTTCAAAACGATTGTATGATTTTGTAGATGATAATTCTTTTGTGGAATTAAAAGAGTCCTCTGCTGTGAATGATACGGCTCGAATTAGGAAAAACCCAAAAATGGTAGCTATTAATTCGGCAATTGAAGTAGATTTAACAGGACAAGTTTGTGCCGATTCAATAGGCGGAAAAATGTACTCTGGGGTAGGCGGTCAAATGGATTTTATCCGTGGGGCTTCTTTAAGTGTTGGTGGTAAAGCTATAATTGCTTTACCCTCTCAAACCAAAAGAGGAGAAAGTCGAATTGTTCCGTTTTTAAAACAAGGAGCTGGTGTAGTAACTACTCGTTCACATGTTCAATATATTATTACGGAGTATGGAATCGCTAATTTATATGGAAAAACATTGAAACAACGTGTTGCTGAAATGGTAAAAATTGCCCATCCCAACCACCGAGAATGGATTGAAAAGGCATATTATGATATGATGGAGATTAAAAAAAGATGATTTGTTAATTATAAAACCGTATAATATATATAGAATTTTAAATGCCACTAAAACTGATCTATATTAAATTCTGCTAGCTTTAAAGGAAATACATTTTTATCAAAAGTTTAGCGATATGTCGATTTAAAGGAGTTTAATAGATTTTTTACTTTTTTATGAAAGTTTTAATTATTCATTAAATTGTGGTGAAGCAATTAACTTAAACAAATCAGAGTGAGATGTGCAATATTTTAACTCGGTATCAAGTTGTTGTAAACTACTACTTAATAAACTGTTTTCTCGAGAATTAATAATAAACAATGAACTCTCACCAAACAAAAATATTTTTTCTTCTGCTTCTAACATGGTTCTGAAATTAAATACCAATTCGTCGGCTAACGTAATTTGTTTTTTTAAAGAATTAATTTCTTCCAATTGATAATTTATTTTATTGACAAGTACTTGATTTTCTAATTTTAAATCAAGTTCTGCGTCTTGTAACTTAAATTTGGCTATTTTATAATTTCCCCTTTCCTTTCTTAAAAAAAGTGGGAAACTGAAATTGACGCCATATTTGTAATTTACGGTATTAAAATCACCTATAAAATCCGGTTCGGATAAATAATTGTAATTTAAATTTAACATAGGTTTTAGTAAATCACCTTTTAATTTTTTATCTACTTGCAGAAGCGAAACTTTGTTTTGAAGCGATTGAATTTTTGGATGATTTTGAATGTCAATATTAGCTAATAAAAGACCATTTGTTTTTAATGTATTTTCAACTTTTTTATCCAGTTCAGCTTCTGGTATAATATTGTCTTGTAATTCTAACGGCAAGTTATTTTCAAACCATAAAAAATTAGATAATTCTAACTTTGATTTAATTAATTTCAATCGGGATTGTTCTAAACTGAGTTTTCTGGATTTAACTAAGATTCCTGCTTCAATACTGTCTATCGCCGGACGGTCTCCAGCCAGAATTAATTCTTTAATTCCATCATATCTGAATTGTGCATTTTTTAAAAAAGTTTCATATAGCTTGTATTCATTATAATTTCGATACCAATTGAAGTATCCATTTGCTGCAGAATGGAGCACATTAGCTACTTCTAAATCTCTTTCAGCTTTGGTTAAATTATTGAAAATTTTTGCTTTACGCAAATCTGCCATACGATTATTAATTAATAAGCCTTGTCCTAAAGGAATAGAAATACCTGCGGAGGCCAAACCGGGACTAGGTGTTGTGTTTTGTGGATTAAGAAAAAATCCGTCCATTTGTTCAAAACTTGCTTTTATCTCTATACCATACCAAGTAGGAATTTTAAAAGTTGCATTTAACAAGTCAAAATATTCTGTCGATTTAAATTGTTTTTTTTCATAATCTACTTCCATTTTTGGATCGAATCCACCACGAGCAGCAATAATACCGGCTTGTGCTTGACTAACTTCTAAATTAGCTTGTTTCACTAATGGATGAAATTGTTTTACATAACCCAAATAGGCATCTAATGTCATAAGTGTATCAATTGCCTGATTTTGTGACCATGTGACGCATGTTGTAATTAGAAGAAAAAGAAGATATACTTTTTTCATTTTAAAGTTACTTTTTGGATTCGTTGGATAGTTTTGGCGTATAAAAATCGGGAGGGAATCCATTTAAATTTCGCCATATTTCATACCAAATCGGTACATTGTTTAGCAAAGCAAAGGTTTGTGCACCTGCACCAATATTAAGTTCTTTAGGCCAAGGTTTGTCTTTTGGATCTTGTGCAATTAAAACCCTATATTTTCCATTAGTACTGATAAAATTTTCAATAGCAATAATTTCTCCTCCAAACGTTCCATAGGAAGTGTTAGGCCAACCACTAAAAACAATGGTAGGCCACCCATCAAACCAAATTCTTACTTTTTCTCCTTTATGAACAAGAGGCATATCAATAGGTTCAATAAACGTTTCAACTGCAATTGCATATTTTGATGGCATAATACTTACTATAGGCGTTCCTTCTTTAATTGTTTCACCAATTCCAGATTGAAGTGCTCTGTTGACAAATCCGCTTTGAGGTGCTTTTATATAGTATAATTCATTACGCATTTTATAATTGGTCACCTGATTTTGAAGTTTATTTACTTGAGCTTCGGTGTCAAATTGACTACTAAGAGCAGTAAATCGATCGCTTTCCGCTTTTGAAACTTTGTCAGCATATTCAGCACGTATACGGTTTATTTCAACGCGAGCGTTGATTAATTCGTTTTTAGAAGTAAGCAATTTGTTTTGTTGTGTTATAATTTTAGCTTCTGAATCTTGCAATTTTAAACGCTTGTCCTCAACATCTGTCATCGGTTTTAATCCTTCTTTATTTAAATCTTGTGAACGTTTAAATTGTGTTTGAGCAATTTTTAATTGTGTTTTTACAGCTTCTAAATCCATACTATCACTTTTTACTTTAAAAAGTGATTGCTCTATTTTGTTTCTGGCTTGTTCTAATTTTAGGTTCTTTTCTCGTTCAATTGCCTCGATTTGAGTTGCCAATGATTTGGCTTTACTTTCATATGAAGACTCCGATAGTTGTTTGGCTTTCATTTGACTTTCAGTATTGGCTACCAAATTAGGGTCAAAGTAATCCTCTTTAATCTCAGAAATAAATAAAATGGTGTCGCCTTTGTTTACGAATTGGCCTTCCGCAACATACCATTTTTCAATTCTTCCTGCTATAGCAGTATGAATAGTTTGAGGACGATGTTCAGGTGCAATTGTGGTTACAAAACCAGTTCCTCGAATATTTTGAGTCCACGGTAAAAGGATAAAAAGGATTGAAAAAATAGAGGCACCAATTAGAAATTGATTAAATCTTTTGGCATATTTTCGTTGTTGAAGATATTGAATAGTTTTAAATCTATTCATATCTATTTTACTATTCAGACTGTTTTTGGTTATATTTAGCATAGTTTATAGATCTGAAATTAATTTTCCTTTTTCTAGTTTTAAAATACGGTTACATTTTTGTTTCCAATATGTGTTTTTAGAAATAACTATTACTGTCCATTTGTTTTCTTCTGATAAGATAAAATCAATAATTTCATTTGCAATTTCGATATCCATTTTATCTAATGGGTTTTCTAAGAACAATACTTTTGGTTTATGTATTATAGCTCTGGCCAATAGTATTTTTTGAATAGATGAAGCAGATAGTTGTTTTCCGTCAGTGTAAATTATTTCATCTAAACCGTTTGGCATCTTTTTGATTTCCTCTTGAAGTTTTACTTTTTCAATTACCCATTTTAAATTTTCACTTGAAACAGCAGGATTATTAAAAGTAATGTTCTCCATTATAGTACCTTCAAAAGTTGTAAGGCCGGATGTAATTAAACCAATTTGAGAACGAAATTGTTCAATATTTAATTTTTTATAATTTTCGTCATTTAAATAGATATTACCGGACTTAACTTCAATCAACCCGGCTAAAATTCTTAAAAAAGTTGATTTTCCGGATCCATTGTTTCCATCAACAAATAGTTTGTCACCTTGATTAATTTTTAACGAAATATTATCGAGAATTTTAATATTCTCTCCGGGATAAATGTGGCTTAAATTTTCTATTTCAAAGCTCACTTTTGTATAACAATGAGTGGCTGATTTATCAGATGCTTCTTCTATTTCCATATCCACAACTTGTCCGATTTTTTCAACAGAAGTTAATAAATCATAAAAGGTTTCTAATCCTATAATTATTTTTTCAACCGAATTTATTACTAATAAAATAATAATTTCAGCCGCAACAAATTGTCCGATATTTAATTGTTGATTGATTACTAAAAATCCACCAATTAATAATAATCCTGCCGAAATTAATACTTTAAAACCAATTAATTGAATAAACTGTTTTTTTATAACTTCAAAGTGACTTTCTCTGTAATGTAAATACTCATTAACTAATTTGTCATTTTTATACAAAGCAAATTCTGTCTCATATTTGTTTTTGAATCCAAAATAATTTCTGGCTATTTCTTGAATCCAATGAGCAACTTTATATTTATACTTAGATTCTTTCAAACTTGTTTTTAAACCGTTTTCAAATGAAAATCGGAAGATTAAATACAAGACAACAAATAGAATTAAACCAAAAATAATAAATAGTGGGTGGTAGATAGAAAGCAAAAGTAATCCAAAAATAATTTGCAAAAGCGATTCAGAATAATCTAAAATTAGTTTTGCCATACTTTTTTGAACGGTCATAGTGTCAAAAAAACGATTTGCTAATTCAGGTGGATATTGATTATTAAATTCATTGTACTTTATCTTTGGAAAACGATATGCAAATTCAAAAGAAGAACGAATAAAAATCTTTTGTTGAATTGATTCTGTAATTCTTAATTGCATTAGTTTCAAGATTCCATTAAAGGTTATGCCTATAATCACTACCATAACTAGTATTATCCAAGAAACACTAACAAGTCCTCCTTGAATAAGGTTAATAATAGCCTGAATCCCCAACGGCAAAGATAAACTAACCACTCCGGAAAAGACAGAATAGAATATAACCTGATAAATATCCTTTTTGTCTAATTTTAATAAACTGACAAACCGTTTTAAAGGTGATTCTGAAATGAACTGTTTCATGATTTTTGTAATTGTATCAAAATTAGATGAGTAAAAAATTGAGTTGGAGTAACTTCATCAGAGCAATTTGTAATGGTCTTAAAATGACTCTTTAAAAAATGTTGGTGTAATGAGCCTTCTACAATTAAAGAAATTAAACTTTTTGTAAACGGATAATCCGGATTTACCTCCTCTGCTATGTTAATAATTAAATTGATAACTCTTTTATACATTAAAAAATAGCCACTTTTGTTTTCCTCATCTACCTCTTTGGTTAAATAGGATTTTGAAAACTCAGAAATTACAATTTGATGTAATTTTATTTCATTAATATGAGGATGATTATTATCATTTATTGTTTCTTCTGTAACGACCTCAATGGCTTTGATTAGTTTTTCGATTGGGTCATTTACATTATTGGTATATAATAAAAGTTTGAATTCGATCCAACCCCAATACCATGATGAAAGATAGATTAATAACTTGTGCTTATTTATGAAATAACGGTAAACAGAACTTTCATTTGAGCCAATACGTTCACCTAATTTTTTAAAAGTAAAGTTATCAAAACCTATTTCATCAATTAAATCAATGCTATGTTCAATGATTTTTTTCCCCAAATCAGAAGTTTCAGGGTCTTTTACATAAATCATTGGACTCACATTTACTTTAAAATTAGAAATGATATTTTGCATAAGTTAAGAATTAACCACGCAAAATTAATAGCAACACTATTAATAATAAAAGTAATTAACTTATTTTTAATATTAAACCCGATATATTTCACATACATCGGGTTAATAACTAAAATGGTTTTAAGTTAAACCAATGATTTTCCGCTCATTATTGCTGGTTTTTCAATGCCCATTAAGGTTAGGATGGTTGGGGCAACATCGCCCAAAACACCATCTTGAATGGAAGTTAATTCATTATCAACCAAAATTATTGGAACCGGGTTAGTCGTATGAGCTGTATTTGGTGTTCCGTCAGGATTTATCATTGTTTCACAATTGCCATGGTCTGCAATTACAATTGTGGTATAATGATGAGCTAATGCTGTTTGGATAACTTCTTTAACGCAAACATCAACAGCTTCACAAGCTTTTATGGCAGCTTTCATCACACCGGTATGTCCAACCATGTCACCATTGGCAAAATTTAAACACACAAAATCAACTTCTTCTTTTTGTAATTCAGGTACCAAAGCATCTTTCAATTCAAAAGCACTCATTTCGGGCTGCAAATCATAAGTTGCAACTTTTGGTGAATTGCGTAAAATTCTGGTTTCTCCTTCAAAAGGTTCTTCTCTTCCACCGGAAAAGAAAAAGGTAACATGCGGATATTTCTCTGTTTCTGCAATTCTGATTTGTTTTTTGTGGTTTTTTTCCAAAACTTCACCAAGCGTTTCCGTAATGTTGTCCTTATTGTAAATGACTTTTACATTCTGATAGGTTTCATCATAATTGGTCATGGTCACATAATACAAATCCAATTTATGCATGTTTTGTTCATGAAAATCCCTTTGCGACAGGGCTTCCGTCAATTGTCTTCCACGATCTGTTCTAAAGTTGAAGAAAATAACCACATCACCATTTTGAAGCGTTGCAAGCGGTTTATCTTCACTATCAGTCATTATGATTGGCTCGATGAATTCGTCTGTTACGTTTTCATCATAACTTTTTTGAATGGTATCTAGTGCATTTGTAGAAGAAGTTCCAATTCCATTGACTAATAAATCGTACGCTTTTTTTACCCGTTCCCAACGTTTATCACGATCCATTGCATAATATCTTCCACAAACAGAAGCGAGTTTTGCCTTAGAAAGAGCAAGATGTTTTTGCAATAATTCAATGTATCCTTTTCCCGATTTTGGATCCACATCACGTCCGTCTGTAAAAGCATGCACATATACTTTTTCCAACCCAAAATCATGAGCGGCATCCAATAAACCTCTTAAATGAGAAGTATGAGAATGTACTCCACCATCAGAAACCAAACCAAGAAAATGAACATTTTTTTGATTCGTTTTAGCATAGGAAAAAGCGTCTTGTACCACTTTTTCTTGATTTAACGTTTTGTGTTGAACGGCTAAATTGATTCGTGTTAATTCCTGATAAATGATTCTTCCGGCACCTAAATTCATATGACCAACTTCTGAATTACCCATTTGACCTTCAGGTAAACCAACATTCAAACCATCAGTTCGCAATTCAGCATGTGGATAATTATGATAAAGAGAATCTATAAAAGGAGTATTAGCATTATCTATGGCAGAAACCTTTGGGTCGGGAGAATGTCCCCAACCGTCTAAAATCATTAAAATTACTTTCTTATTCATGTTTGGATTGTTTCGAACAAAGATAAGTAAAGCGTGTTTTTTTTAAGCGAAAGATTATGATTTTTTAACCCAGTTTTTTACTTTGTTGTAATCTATAAAATAACGTAGGCTCACCGAAAAAACATGATTCAGATTGTCTTGAAACGTATTGGAAATATTTGAACCATAATTTTTGTCAATTTCTCTTCTAAAATCTTGAGCATTATTTCTGTATAAAGCCGTAAGTTGACTTCCCGGAGCAAACCACCATGAATAAGATAAATCAAAATTCCACAAATTGAAATTAGCATTTTTATTGGTTGTATAAGCTTCGTTTTCTGTAAAAGTTCCGTCTGCTAACAAGGTGTGATACTTGATATTTTCGGCAAAAGACCAATAATGACGAGTGGATAAATTAAAGGTCATTTTTTCATTAATGGCAAATTTTCCGGAAATGGAATTGCTTACGGTAGTTCTATTTCGTTCAGCTAAAATAACATCGTCATCTGAAAAATCTACCCAGCCAATATCACTATTTTGTTGATTGAAACTGGTTCGGTAAATCAATGTAAATTTGTCTGAAAATCGGTATCGTGGACTAACGAAGAGACCATAACCCCAACGATTTTCTTGGTTTGTTTTGAAAATAGAAGGCTCAAAATCTAGGGCAAATTCTCGATTATAATTGGATGAAAAATACGCCCAAAAGTTGGCATTAGCAGGAATTTGAACCACTCTGCCGGGAATTCTGGCTTCATAAAAATCAAACATTTTTGTTGGACTTATTCCAATTCCATATCCGATAAAATCATTCTTAAGTGTGCTCGAATTTACATTTATATTTATGTAATGTTCCATAGATTTTCCGGTTGTATTTTCAAATTGATTGTAATAATTGAAATTGATTCGGAATGAATTAAAAACCTTCGTAGGATTTAAAATTCGGTAATTTACATTGGTGTATATATTATGATAATTCGTGATAAAGTTGATTCCTAAATCATTATTATCAAATTCTTTTGACATATATTTTGAAGCAATTGAATACCTTAGTTTGCCGTATGTTTTAGCTAAATTCAAAAAAGCAGTATAACCATTGTAGTTTCTATCATCATAAATGCTACTCATTTTTAAATCCCCTGAGATATTAAATTTATTACCTTTAGAATTCAAATCATAAACCAATGCGGTAACATTTGCATCACGGAAATCTCCAAATCGGGTTACGTTTGTATTGACAAAAGATACTGATGAGTTTTGGTTAAAACGTTGATCAAAAACCAATACGCTATAGTTGGTTAAGGGTTCAACTAATACACTCCGGGTTTCATCAGTTACGGTATTTTTGACATTCACAAATGTTTTTTCTGTAATTGCATTTAGGAGTCCAATTCCTAAACCATCTTTTGTACGCCCCGAAATTTTTAATGCATTAATCAAATTCACCGCTTGCGGAAAATTCTGAACTGTTTCGTTTTCATTCAATTCGGGAAATGTACTTGGTGGGCCACCAATTCGTCTGGAATAAACCAAATCGCCTTTTGAAAATAAATCAGTTCCTTCGGTAAAAAAAGGTCGATTTTCATTAAATTGTTGTTCAAAAGGACCTAAATTCAATTCTACATTGTCAAAAGCCGCTTGTCCAAAATCAGGCACTAAAATGGCATCAAGTGTAAACGACTCATTTATACCATATTTGATATCCATTCCAATTTTTCCGGTGCTTTGTGTGTCATTTTTATTCGACTCGAAATATCCTGATGTGTAAGGAATAAAAAATAAACGAGTAGGAGGGGTAATATTTTTAATGCCATTTAAAACGCCGGCTTGATTTATGAAGGCACCTATAGCTTGGTCAACTGGATTCCATGTAAATTTTTGACGAAATCGTCTTAATTCTCTAAAAAAATTAATACCCCATGTTTGATTTTCATCAGAAGAAAAACGCAATGCAGCATAAGGAATTTCCATTTCAACCTGCCAACCCTCATTAGTTATTTGCACAGCACTATTCCAAATGGCATCCCATGAATAATCTTCACCATTTTCTGTAGCTAAACAATCCATTTGTACACCTGAGGCTGAAACAAAAAAGCGAAAATCTTGTTGGCCATCATTGAAACCATTGACAAAAATGCCAAATAAATCTGCCGTTCCAAAATTATCACGTTGTGTGATTTCTTTGTTGATCAAATGCACTTCAGAGTCAAAAAGTGTAGCAGCAATATAAAGTGCATTATTATCATAAATCACTTTGACTTCTGAACGGGATTCCTTTTTTTCAGGGGTACCATTGTCTGGTTCAAACATGAAAAAATCTTTCGCAATTGGTGTTCTCATCCAAACACTTTCATCGAATTTTCCATCGATGGTTATCGATTCTTCTGAACGGATGGCCTCTGTTTCTTTTTTCTGTCCAAAAGAAAGAGCAGAACAACAAACTAATGCACAAAAAGTGAGTTGATGAATGATTTTCATGTTGATTGATGATGATACATTTGCTTGAAAATACCTTTTTTTAAAGCAAACATTTTTTAATAGACGTTGTTTTTGTTTAGTTGTTACAGTTAAATACTAATTTTCTTTTTTCTTCGTTATCCATAAATCATAACTTTATTTACAATGAAATATTTGATTTTTAGTAAAATAAATTTGGTTTTAAATTTTTAATTTATATTTTTGGCGTCCCAAGTCTAATTTTTAACCTATAGAATACCAATGAATTACAAGCTTTTACCGGTGCTGTTATTTGGATTTTTTTCTTTTATCACACCGACCAAGAATACCACAGACCCTACTTATATTGCTTCTTCTACTAAAACTGCTTTCGAATCGAAAGTATTTTCATTGTATAATAATTTGAACAGTAATAATTTTAAAATTCCTCAATTAGAAAGTTTTTCTAAAGCGTTAGAAGGTTTTTATCAATTGAAACAAAAAGGATTAATCCAAAACGATATTTTAACGTTGGTAGATTTCAGTTTGTCAGCCAATTCAAAACGTTTGTGGGTAATTGACATGACCACTAATACAATTCTATATCATACTTTAGTGGCTCACGGAAGAAATTCAGGCGAAGAGTTTGCTGCTACTTTTTCAAATAAGTCTGAGTCTTTTCAAAGCAGTCTTGGATTTTATCTTACAGGTGAAACGTACATTGGAAAACACGGATTATCGCTGCGTTTAGATGGTTTAGAAAAAGGAATTAATGACAATGCTCGTGAAAGAGCGGTAGTAATTCACGGGGCTGATTACGTTTCAGAAAAATTTATCAAACAAAACAAACGTTTGGGGCGAAGTCAAGGTTGTCCAGCTTTACCGGTTGAATTAAACCAAGAAATTATTCAATTGATTAAAGAAAAATCGTGTTTGTTTATTTATCATCCTTCCAGAAGTTATAAAATTGCCTCGAAATTAATTTCTTAGTTTCTTATACAAATCGTTATCTAAATCATATATATCATCACGGAATATCAACTGATTTCCTTCACTCCAAGCCGTCCAATATAATACATGAAGGTATACAGGTTTGGTTATGTATACGTTTTTTGTTTTAGCAGTTGCTATTGTTTCATCAATTTTCTCTTTGTTCCAATTAATAGAATCATTTAAGAGATATTCAGTTAATTCAAATGGATTTTGAACTCGAATACAACCCGAGCTTAAGGATCGGTTTTCTTTCTCAAAATATCCTCGTGAGTTGGTATCATGCAAATAAACAGAAAACTTATTTGGAAACATGATTTTTACTAATCCCAATGAATTTGAGCTTCCCGGTGATTGAACATATCGATAGGATTTTCCTTTAGATGGATTCCAGTCATAGGGACTCACGATATTTCCACCGCTATAAATAGTAATATTTTTTGAAGCAAAATAACCTCTATTCTTGGTTGCAGCAGGAATAACATCTTCTTTTAAAATGGTCGGTGGAACAGTCCAAGTTGGGTTAAAAACGATATAGCTTAACTTGGAAGATAGAATTGGCGTACTTCTGCTTGCTTTTCCAACAATAGTTCGGTGTGTTCTAACCGTATCTTTATCATTAATTACCCGTAATGTATAATCAGGGATATTTACAATCATATATTCTTTTTCAAATTTTCTAGGATACCATCTCCAACGTTCCATGTTGGCTATAATTTGTTCTTTCCTTTTTTGTTTCGAAAAATTTAAAGAGGCAATTGTCCCTTTACCAATAACACCATCAGGAGCTAAACCATGCCGACTTTGAAATTTTTTTACAGCATTAAAAGTCGATTCATCATATACATTCGTTAATGAATCCGGAGCTTTCATTTCTCTCCAATACGAAAGCCTTTTTTTGATTTCTATCATTGTTTCATTTGTGTCGTTTAACACTATTTTGTCTTTGATTTCAAGTTTTTTGAAATTTTCATCCGGAAATTGTTGGAGTAATTTTAAACTTTTTTTCAGACGTTTATAAACCAAATGAGGAGGTGCAATTTCATTAAGAGCAAAATCAAAAGAGTCTTTTCGTTGGAAATGTAAGAGTAACTTTTGTTCGTCAATTTTATTTTCTTTCAAGTCCCAATCGCTGTATAATTTTTTTGGGTTTAATGAGCCTTTAGCTGTTTTTGATATAAACTTTTTAAGGTTTTGCGTAAGTAAAATATCGTAGTCAATTAATTCTTTGTCAGAAAGTTTAGTAATTGATTTTTCATTCTTATTGATTTTTTTTAAGTCAAAATCTTTTGGATTTAATCCTTCATCTTCAACATTGTTCAAAACAGTTAAAAGAGATGCTCTACAATTAAATGCCATCCAAAAAGTTCTGTTTTGATTGGCTTGATAAAATGCGATAACTATTGAATCTTTGATGGATTGAATTTTTGTGGAATCAATTGCTAAAACTTTGCCTTCATCGGTAATTTCGATTGGCGGAAGCGGATTTGTTGTTTGAGCGATTTTTTTCTTTTCATTACACGAAAGAACAAAAACAACCACAAACAAAAGATAAATTTGTTTCATCATAGAGAGCAATATACTGAATTAGTCCAAATGTTAAGCCTCAAATAGTAAAATAAAAACATGAACGAAGGTATAACTTTTTAAGAATAAATTCATTACAATGCAGTAGTAGTTTTTTGCTATTTTTTTCAAAAAAAATTTGCAACAAAGAAAAATATTTGTCTATATTTGCACTCACATTTGCGGAAGTAGCTCAGTTGGTAGAGCTCCAGCCTTCCAAGCTGGTTGTCGCGAGTTCGAGCCTCGTCTTCCGCTCAACTAATAACCTCAAACAATTGTTTGGGGTTTTTTTGTAGAATAACTTTATCTAAGATTTTTCATCTCAAAAGAGAAATAATTTAAAAAGCGACACTATTTAAAATGTTTGAAAACATCCTAAAGCGATTGTTTTGAATAATGTTATTTTCTGATCTTTCCGTGCTTTCTGTGAGAGAATTAAATACAAAAACACATCATCTCACTCCCACTTTCCACCTCAATCGTTTCTTTATTTTGTTGAAATAATCGAGCAGATAAATTTCCTTTCAATACAATTGAATCGCCTTTAACATCGAGCCAACTACCTTCTCGCAATCCAATCACCGGTTGTGCATTGAATTGATGAAACTCTTTGATGCGGGTTTCGCGGGTTTCGCCCATGTGTTTTGATTGTAAATCGGCATCTAAATAATGCGGATTCAAATTAAACGGAATAACGCCTAACGTTTCAAAACTCGGCGGATAGATTATAGGCATATCATTAGTGGTTTGCATAGTTAATCCACAAATATTACTACCTGCACTAGTTCCCAAAAAAGGGATGCCGTTTTCTATTGCTTTTTTTAATGGGAGTATTAATTTTTGTTGATGTAATTGCGTGACAAGTAAAAAAGTATTTCCACCACCGGTAAAAATTCCTTCCGCTTTTTCAACGGCTTCGATTGGGTTTGAAAATTCATGCAAACCTTTTACTTCTATGCTTAATAAAGAAAAAAATGATTTTATTTTTTGCGTATATTCTTCATGTGAAATTCCACCCGGTCTGGCATAAGGTACAAACAAGATTGTTTTGCATCCGGCAAATTGAAGTTGAATTTCAGGAAGCAAATACTCGAGATAATTGCCACCGTGAAGTGTTGAAGTGCTGGCAATAAGCAGGTTTTTCATGATTTCTGTTTTCACAAATGTACGCAACAGAATGATTTTTTTTTCATCAGATTAACAAAAAATTAAAGGCTTATTGGGAAATTCTTGGCAAGCTATTGTAATACTTTTACTTAAATTTTATAATGATGAAGTGTTCATTTCTTTTTCTATTTCTTTCTTTTTCAACAATGATTCTCGCTCAAGATTCTCTTAAAATTTGTAGAGGAAGAATCTTAGCTCAAACGGCTCATATGGAAGGAATACATGTTATCAATCTTCAAACGAAAAGAGGAACAACCACTGATGAAAGAGGAAATTTTTCTCTTTTTGCTCGCGAAAAAGATACATTGTTATTCTCGGCTGTTCATCTTCAAGGAGTTGAAAAAATAGTGGAAACCATTCACTTGCAAGATGAAATACTATTGGTGAAAATGGAACTAACCATCAGTCAATTAAATGAAGTAGTCTTGCAATCGTATTCCCAAATAAATGCCTATGATTTAGGAATTGTTTCTCAAAAACCAAAAAATTATTCACCGGCAGAACGCAAATATAAAACAGCAACCGGTTATGATGCAAGAATTGGTCTTGCCACATCCTTTTCAGCAGATCCTTTATTAAATTTACTCTCGGGCAGATCCGCTATGTTGAAAAAAGAAATGGAGGTTGAGCGAAAAGAAAATCTATTTGAAAAAATCAAATATTTATTTGATGACACTTTTTTAGTTAAAAAATTGATAATTCTACTTGAATATCTAAATGCATTTAGGTTTTATATCATAGAAGATAGTAAATTTGTAAGAACACTTTTGGCAAATAATACAACATTGGCTACTTTTTTAATTGGTGAATTGGCAGAAGAGTATAAAAAAATCTTAAATGAATAAAATAAATTTTCTAATTATCATGATTTTTTCAACCTTTTCGGTTTTAGCACAAACTGAAATAAAAGGAAAGATTAGTGTTAACGGAAAGGTAGGAGAGGGTGTTCATATTCTTAATTTAGTCTCTGAAAAGGCTACAATTTCGAATGAAAGCGGTCATTTTTCTATTATAGTAAGTGAAGATGATATGCTTGTGTTTTCAGCAGTTCATTTGAATTATTGGCGAAAAAGCATTTCCAAAAATGACATCAAAAAAGGATATATTATCATTGAAATGACCATTAAAGAACAAAAATTGGATGAAGTTGTTTTGACCGGATATAGCAAAATAAATGCTCAAGATCTAGGGATTATAGATTATAAGCCAAAATCATACACACCGGCAGAAAGAAGATTTCGGCCAGCTCAACTAAAAACAGTTGATATTGTAAATTTCAATTCAATTATTTTTCCATTGGATCCACTCTTGTATTTGGTAACTGGAAAAACAAAGCAATTAAAAAAAGAACTTCAAGTTGAGATAAAAGAAATGCGTTTAGAGCAATTAAAAGAATTATTTGAAGACTATTATTTTGTTAATAATCTAAAAATCCCAACAGAATATATCGTGAGTTTTCAATATTATGTTATTCATGATGAACAAGCAATGCAGAGCATGAGTATGAAAGATGAAATTGTTTTAGCGTTCAGAATGGCATCACTAGCTAATAATTTTTTAAATTATCTTGCAAATAATGAATAAAATAAATTTTCTAATTATCATGATTTTTTCAACCTTTTCGGTTTTTGCACAAACTGAAATAAAAGGAAAAATTACCGTGAAGGGAAGTCCAGCAGAAAGTGTTCACGTGATTAATTTAGTGACTGAAAAAGCGGCAGTTTCTGATGCAAATGGAGAATTTAAAATGATGGTGAGTGAAGATGATTTGTTAGTGTTTTCCGCCGTTCATCTTTTATACACACGCAAGAGTATCTCGGCAAAAGAGATTAAAGCAGGTAGGTTTGAGGTAAAAATGGAAGAGAAAGTAAATCAATTAGATGAAGTGGTGGTTTCCGACAAAGCTGATTTAGATGCAAAAAGTTTGGGCATAATCAATTATACACCCAAAAAACTAACACCGGCTGAACGAAAATTATATACAGCTACCTCCGGAAGTGGAATTGTGCCGCTTGATCCAATTATCAATTGGATTACCGGTCGTACAAAAATGTTGAAAAAGGAAATTGAAGTCGAAAAAAGAGAACGATATTTGAAAAGAATAAATGCGTATTATGATGATGCCTTTTTTATAGAGAATTTAAAAATTCCTGAATTATATGTTGAAGGTTTTAAATATTATGTAATTGAAGATGTAAATTTAACTCAAGCTCTTCAAGCAAAAAATAAAATTAGATGTACTTTTCTGTTGGGTGAATTAGCTCAAGATTTTATAACTTATTTAAATGAACATGAAAAATAAATTACTTGTATTATTATTGTTGTTTATTTCACTTACTTCTTTTTCACAATTTATTCAAAGAGAAGTGATTAAAGGGCAAATTATTTCTGAGTCGCATGTAGATGAAAACGTTACGGTTTTTAATATCTCCAGTAATAAAGGAGCAGTTTCTGATCAGTTTGGTTATTTTTCTATTTATGCTCGTCCAAAAGATACGTTGGTTTTTTCCAGTGTTGTTTTTAAGTCCAAACATTTGGTTTTAGAAGAAACAGATTTCAGAGTAATTATCGTAAAAGTGAAATTAGAAGAGTTTGTTAACGAATTAGATGAGGTGGTGGTTACACCAAAAACCCTATCCGGTATTTTAGAAAAAGATTCAAAGAATTTGAAAGTGACCGATTTGAAAGAAGATTTAGATAAAAATAAAATTATAAATCTTCAAGTGGAAGGTGATCAATATTCAACTCTGCGAAATACTGCTATGCCAAACGATGGTACCATCCTGTATGGAATGGATTTTATTGAAATTGGCAAAATGATTGGAAAAATTTTCAAAAAAGATAAACCGGAAAAGAAAATTGTGTTTACTTCCAATAAAAATTTTCAAGAAGCGGTTAAAGATAAATTTACGTATCATTTTTTTACAGAAACCTTAGGATTAGATAAAGATGAAATCGGTCTTTTTTTGAGTTTTTGTGAAACAGACCCTAGTGTGAAAAATTTATTGCAAGTAAACAAAGAAATCGATTTGATTGATTACTTAATCAGTAAAAGCAAGGAATATAAAAAATTACCAAAAAAGTAAAAAATGAAAAATAATATTTTTTTGGGATTTTTCTTTTTGTTCCTATCATCTTTTTCATTTCATAAATTTTATGTTTCTGTCACACAAATTAATTTTGCTCAAGAAAAAAAAACAATTCAAATTACCAGCAGAATTTTTATTGATGATTTGAATAATACTTTAGAAAAAAAGCATAAAAAGAAATTCTACATCGGATCAACCAAAGAAACAGAGGAAGAAATTCAACTGTTGAAGAATTATCTCAATGAAAATTTTTCCATAAAAGTTAACAGTAAACTCAAACCAGCGGTTTATTTAGATAAAGAAGTGGAAGACGATGTGATTATTATATATCAAGTTATTCGAGATGTACCCAAAGTTAACGCACTTGAAATCAAAAACACGCTTCTTTTTGATTTTCTTCCTGAACAACAGCACATTATTCATACCCAAGTTTTAACCAAAAAGCAAAGTGCTTTACTAACGTTTAATAATCCTGCGGAGTTGTTAAAATATTGATAAATCGACAACAACTTTCGGAAATTGTTTATTTTAGTCGATTCAAAAAATTAACCATGAAGAAGTTTTTAATTTTGGGCTTGCTCCCGGCTATATTATTTGCTCAGGAAAAAACCGAAACCAAGCGGGAACCGGGTCATTACGACACCAATAAATTCAGCCAACTTTATGATTTATTGGCTACACCCAATATGTTCAGAACGGCTTCTGGTGCTCCCGGACCTGCCTATTATCAACAGCAAGCTGATTATAAAATGGATCTTGTTTTAGATGATAAAAACAAACGGTTAGACGGTGTTGAAACGATTACATACCACAATAATTCTCCTGATGTTTTGGAGTATCTATGGGTACAATTGGACCAAAATGAAAAAAGGCGAGATGCTAAAAACCCTTTAATTGAAACCCAAAGGATGGATGGTTCCATTCCGGTAGATGGTTTTGTGAAAAAATACATGCAAGAAAGTTTTGACGGTGGTTTTAATATTGTTTTTGTTCATGATGCTGCCGGCAAACCATTGTCATACACCATCAACCAAACCATGATGAGGATTAATCTTCCAACGCCACTAAAACCTAAAGAAAAAATTTCCTTTTCCATAAAATGGTGGTATAATATCAATAATTACAGAGTGGATGGAGGTCGTTCGGGTTACGAAGAATTTGAGAAAGACGGTAACAGATTATACGTTATTGCTCAGTTTTTTCCAAGAATGGCGGTATACAATGACGTAGAAGGATGGCAAAATATGCAATTTTGGGGACGTGGTGAATTTGCTCTTCCTTTTGGGAATTACGACGTCAACATCACCGTACCTGCTGACCACGTGATGGAAGCAACCGGCGTATTACTGAACCGAAAAGAAGTATTCACAGCTGAACAAAACAAACGCTATGAATTAGCTGAGAAAACCTTTGATAAACCGGTATTAATTGTTACTCCCGAAGAAGCAAGGGCTAATGAAAAAGGATTTTCAGACAAAACTAAAACGTGGAAATTCAGAGCAGAAAACGTGCGTGATTATGCGTTTTCAACTTCTCGAAAATTCATTTATGATGCGATGGCAGTGAAATTAGACACCAAAAACGTCATGGCAATTTCACTTTATCCAAATGAAAGCAATCCGTTGTGGGAAGAATTTTCAACCCGTGCAGTAGCACAAACCTTAAAAACATATTCGCGTCATACCTTTGATTATCCGTATCACAAAGCGATTTCCATCTCAGCAGAAGACCAAGGAATGGAATATCCAATGATTTGCTGGAATTACGGTCGCCCGGATGCTAATGGATTCGTTTCAGACCGCATTAAATATGGTATGATTAGCGTTATTATTCACGAAGTAGGACACAATTATTTCCCAATGATTGTTAACTCTGATGAACGCCAATGGTCATGGATGGACGAAGGATTAGATACGTTTTTACAATATTTAGCCGAGCAGGATTTCATGGAAAATTATCCTTCCAGTCGTGGACCGGCTCACAAAATTGTGCCTTATATGAGTGGCGACCAACGCTTTTTGGAGCCAATTATGTCTAACTCCGAAGGTATTCATCAATTTGGAGCCAATGCATATTCTAAACCGGCTACCGGATTGAATATTCTGCGGGAAACTATCATGGGTCGCGAATTGTTTGACCATGCGTTCAAAGTATATGCCAACCGTTGGAAATTCAAACACCCAACTCCGGAAGATTTTTTCAGAACCATGGAAGACGCCTCTGCCGTTGATTTAGATTGGTTTTGGAGAGGTTGGTTTTTCTCCACTGATTATGTGGATATAGGAATAAAAGAAGTAAAACAATATTTTGTGACCGATGAGCCAACAGCCGAGTTAAAGGAAGTGAAAGCCAGAAGAGGTAGATTTGGAACGGCAAACGGTCCTTATGTTTATTTGGTTGAAGCCAATCACAAAGAATTGAATGCCAAACGTAAAAAAGAATTAGCCAAAGAAGATATTTCAAGTTTAAATGAATTTATTGCAAAGAAATTTTCTTCTGAGGAACAAGCAAAACTAAAATCGCCAAAATATTTTTACGAAATAGAGTTTGACAAACCGGGCGGAATGATTATGCCAATTATCGTTGAGTTACAATTTGAAGATGGGACTTCTGAAACGCATCACTTTCCGGCACAAATTTGGCGAAAAAGCAATCAAACGGCTACACGTGTTTTTGCCACTGAAAAACCCATCAAAAAAATTCAGCTTGATCCAAAATTGGAGACGGCCGATATTGATGTGACAAACAATACCTGGCCAAAAGAAGCCGCAAAATCAAAATTTGACGAATTAGATAAATCAAAATAAGAAGCTAATCCTGCTGTTCTCTGCAATCTTTCAGCAAAAAAAGTTATTTTCTAAAACCCAAAAAGAGCTTCCTTTGGTCGCTTTTTTGGGTCAAGAAAATATACTTTTTTTAGCTTCAAGGATTTTCGCTACTATCAGGGCTAAAAAATCTTCGTACATTTGTAGTTCAAAAGTAAAATTGTATGTTTGGAATTGGAGGAGGTGAATTTATCCTCATCATTTTAGTGGTTTTGATGCTATTTGGTTCGGACAAAATTCCGGACATAGCCAGAACATTGGGTAAAATGTTTCGACAGTTGAAACATGCTACTGATGATTTGAAAAGTGAAATCCAGAATAGTGCTAATCAAAACGGATTAGATAAAGGAAGTCTAACTGGGGGAATTGCAGAAGAAATTCAAAAAGTAAAAGAAGGTTTTACAGAAGCTGTTAATCCGCTTTCACAAACCGGAACAGAACAAATTGTTGAAGAAGTAGAAAAAGCAAAAGAAGACATTGAACAAATCACCGGACCAATTAAAAGACAATTATAGTTTTGGAAAAATTAATTGAAATCGATAAAAAAGCACTTTTTTTTCTCAATAACCTAGGCTCTGAACAGTGGGACGTATTTTGGTTAGCGATTACCAATAAATTTTATTGGGCTCCCTTTTTTGCCGTTTTGTTCTATCTTCTCATCAAAAAAATTGGTTGGAAACAATTCGGTTTTTTTGTTTTGTTTTTAGCTCTTTTAATTTTAGTTACAGATCAATTCACCAATTTTGTAAAATATAGTTTTGAACGATTGCGACCATGTAATGATCCAACTCTTGAAGGATTACTTAGGATTAAAGAAGGTTGGGCAAGAAAATCATTTAGTTATTTTTCGGGCCATGCAGCTAATTCCATGGCAACCACAACTTTCTTTTATTTGATATTTAGAAAATATTATCGCTATAGCTTTTTTATATTTATTTTTCCTCTAGTTTTTGCTTACAGTAGAATATACCTCGGATTGCATTTTCCATCAGACATATTTTCAGGCTACATCTTCGGAATCTTTGCCGGAACTTTATTTTATCGGATTTACAAAATAATGCAGCCAAAGTATTTCCCGACTAATTAAAGTACCCGACTCACTGTCAACCCATCCCGAATAGGTAACAAAACCGTTTCTACTCTTGGGTCGTTATTCAAACGTTGGTTAAATTCCAATAAAATTTTGGTGCTCAAATCACCTTCTTTCAGAGGCTCAACCACTTTTCCGGACCATAAAACATTATCCGATAAAATAATGCCGCCTTTGTTCATTTTTGGTACAATCAATTCATAATAGTTGAGGTAATTTTCTTTGTCTGCATCAATAAAAACCAAATCAAATTTCGTTTCTAACGTTGGAATTATATCGACAGCTTCACCTAAATGTTGTATAATCTGACTTCCCCAAGGCGATTTATCAAAATATTTCCGTTGAAAATCAACTAATTCTTCTTTAATATCGATGGTGTGAACGATTCCGTTTACTTGCATGCCTTCACATAAACATAAAGTAGCATAACCCGTATAAGTGCCAATTTCCAGAATTGAAGCCGGACGAATTAATTTAGACAACATACTCAAAACCCTTCCTTGAAAATGGCCACTCAACATTCGAGGCAATAGAATTTTTTGATAGGTTTCTTTGTTTAATTGAGCTAATAATTCAGGTTCATTTTGTGAATGAGCTGTGACGTAATCTTCTAAATCTTCGGAAAGGAAATGCATATAAGACGATTTTCGACAAAATTACAAATTACTAATCAATCAATTCCGTAAATACTTCCTATTTTTGCACCATGAACACCACCAAAAAAGACATTCGAGCCTTAACTAAAACACAACTGCGTGATTTTTTTGTAGCCAATGGAGACAAAGCTTTTCGTGGCAATCAAGTGTACGAATGGTTGTGGAGCAAAAAAGTTTATTCGTTTGACGATATGACCAATGTTTCCAAAGAAACCCGTCAAATGCTTGAAGACAATTTTGTCATCAATCACATCAAAGTTGATCAAATGCAACGCAGTGAAGACGGCACCGTTAAAAACGCTGTTCGTTTGTATGATGGTTTGGTGGTAGAAAGTGTTCTGATTCCAACTGAAACGCGAACTACAGCTTGTGTTTCCAGCCAAGTAGGTTGTAGTTTAGACTGTAATTTTTGTGCGACCGCTCGTTTAAAACGTATGAGAAATCTCAATCCAGACGAAATATACGATCAAGTGGTAGCTATCGATAATGAAAGCCGTTTGTATTTTGAACGACCACTTTCCAATATTGTTTTTATGGGAATGGGCGAACCGTTGATGAATTATAACAACGTGCTCAAAGCCATCGAAATGATTACTTCATCGGAGGGATTGGGAATGTCGCCCAAACGCATCACACTTTCCACATCCGGAATTCCGAAAATGATTAAAAAAATGGCCGATGAAGATGTGAAGTTCAAATTAGCTGTTTCCCTACACTCGGCAATTGATGAAATTCGTGCCGAAATAATGCCTTTTTCAAAGAGTTTTCCGCTGAAAGAATTGCGTGAAAGTTTGGAATATTGGTACCAAAAAACCAAAAGTAAAGTTACTTACGAATATGTAGTTTGGAAAGGAATTAACGACGATAAAAAATCGATTGATGCATTGGTGAAATTTTGTAAATATGTGCCGTGTAAAGTCAATTTGATTGAGTATAATCCAATAGATGACGGATTGTTTCAACAAGCTTCAGATGTTGTTTTGGATGAATACGTAAAAGCCTTAGACAAAATCGGTGTAATTGCCAAAGTGCGAAGAAGTCGCGGTAAAGACATTGATGCCGCTTGTGGTCAATTGGCTAATAAAAATGAAGCGGTAACCGAATAATTCCAGTTGTGATTTTCTAACTTTCTACCTATCTTTGAACTTTCATGAAAATCACCGAGCAAATTAAGCAACCCATCGTTAGTGAGATGGAACTTTTTGAAAAAAAGTTCTACGAATCGATGTCTTCTAAAGTGGCGTTGCTCAACCGAATCACTTATTATATCGTCAACCGAAAAGGAAAACAAATGCGTCCGATGTTTGTTTTTTTGACGGCTAAAATGGTTTCAGAAGGTTTGGTAAACGAACGAACGTATCGTGGTGCATCGGTTATCGAATTGATTCACACCGCAACATTGGTGCACGATGACGTGGTTGATGACAGCAATCGTCGTCGAGGATTTTTCTCTATTAATGCCTTGTGGAAAAATAAAATTGCCGTTTTAGTGGGTGATTTTTTATTATCCAAAGGATTATTACTTTCGATAGATAACAATGATTTTGATTTATTGAAAATTATCTCCGTTGCCGTTCGTGAAATGAGTGAAGGAGAATTACTTCAAATTGAAAAAGCCCGCCGTTTAGATATTACGGAAGACATTTACTACGAAATCATTCGCCAAAAAACCGCTACGTTAATTGCGGCTTGTTGTTCACTTGGAGCATGTTCTGTTTTGCCTGAAAATCAAGAATTTGTTGAACGCATGCGAAAGTTTGGTGAATTGATCGGAATGGCTTTTCAAATCAAAGACGACTTATTTGATTATACAGACGAAGCCATCGGCAAACCAACCGGTATTGACATTAAAGAACAAAAAATGACGCTTCCATTGATCTATACCTTAAATAACTGTTCACCAAAAGAGAAAAGTTGGTTAATCAATTCCATAAAAAACCATAACAAAGACAAAAAGCGTGTAAAAGAAGTCATCGCTTTTGTCAAACAAAGTAACGGTTTGGCTTATGCAGAGCAAAAAATGATTGATTATCAACAAGAAGCTTTAGAGTTACTGAATCATTTTACAACATCACCTTATAAAGATGCTTTGATTTTGATGGTGAATTATGTGATAGAGAGGAAGAAGTAATCAATGTGTCAATTTGGTAATATGTCAATTAGACAATTAACCGATGTGTAATTAAATAAATTTAATATTTTTTTATTTTTAATTACCTGATATACAATTGACTAATTGATTAATTGACACATTTTCAAATTACAATGCAACCTTTTTTTAACCTCATTCGTCTATACAATAGAATCTAATTTATTTGTGAAGTCTGAAAACTGCGACTGAAAACCGCGACTGATTTTTAAAATATGAAAGTAATCAACTTACATCAAGACGAGAAAAATACCATCCGATTGGCTGTCGAAAATAACCGACATGCTCAACATCAGATTTATACAAAATTCTCGCCAAAAATGTTGGGCGTTTGCAGACAATATATTAAGGATTTGCAACAAGCCGAAGATGTCATGATTACTGCTTTTATGAAAGTTTTTTCGAGTTTGAAGAGTTTTGAACATAAAGGCAGTTTTGAAGGTTGGATTAGACGAATTATGATTCATGAATGTATTTCGTTCATCAGAGTTCAAAAGCAAGTGAAGTTCATGGAAGATGAAACTTTCTTTGAAGAACGGCATAACGATATTGAGAGCAAATTTTCGATGGATGATATTCAGTTTCTTATTGATAGTTTACCGGATGGTTATAAAATGGTTTTTAATCTTTACGCCATTGAAGGATATAAACATCAAGAAATAGCCGAAATGTTAGGTATCAATGAAGGAACATCAAAATCGCAATTATCGCATGCTCGAAAAATGCTTCAGAATCAGATTAACAAGTTAAAAAATTACGAAAATGGAACCGAATAATATAGAAAATCAAATCAGAGAAAAGTTGAACCAACGAGAGATTCAACCTTCTGCCAATGCTTGGGATCGTTTGGATGCCATGCTTTCTGTTGAAGAACAAAAACCGAAAAGAAATTTTAAATGGATTTCTATTGCCGCCATTTTTGTTGGATTTATGTTGATTGGTATTTTTATGATGAATAAAGAAAATTCGGTTGAAAATGTAATTCCAACCAATCCAATTGTGTTTGAAAGAGAAACCAATTTGATTAAAAATGAATCAACTGATGAAATTGAAGATACTTTTTCAAAAGTAAAAGAAAAGGAAACAGTTGTTCATCAACCAACAAAAAAAATAGAAAAACCATCCACTGAAATCAATCCAAAAAAAGATTTTTTATTGGATAATAAAGTAAAAAAAGAAGAGGCAATTGTTGAATATCAACCTATACAATCAACAAATAAATACATCAATGCCGAATCACTTTTGGCGGAAATTGAAAAAGGTGAAAAAGTTGAAATTCTAAACATTTCGAAAAATTCTTCTGTAAAAGTTGATGCTAATGCATTACTTTCAACGGCTGAAAATGAAGTGAATGAAACATTTAGAGAAAAAGCAATTCAATCCTTTAATAAAAATTATCAATCGGTTAAATCTACTTTAGCCAATCGAAATTACGAGTAAATCAATCTAATCACAAACAGTTAAATTTTAAATTATGCAAAAAATTATTCTTTATGCAGCAGTAATGCTATGTGCATTAGTTACTAAAATGTATAGTCAAGATACATTTGAAGAGCGAGCTAAATCCATTTCAATTACTATTCAACAAATTACTCAAGAGGAGAAAGATGCCTTAAAAAATGAAGTGGAAGACATTAATAAATTATTAGAATCAGGATTAATCAATTCTGAAAAAGCGGATGCAGAAAAATTGAAAGCGGCTGAAAAAAGAGCAGCCAATATTGAAAAAAGAGTTGCTGAGGAAGAAGCTAAATTAAGTCAATTAGTGAAAGAGCAAGTTGATGGGAAATTAAATTCTAAAAGCAATTTAGAAATGGATACCGTTTGGATGGGAAAAAAACATCGCTTTTTAATTACGTATGATCGAGATTATGAAAAGAAAACAAAAACATATATACCTCGATATGAAAAACGTACGACATCACAATTTGTTTTCGCATTTGGTTTGAATAACTTGGTAACAAATGGCGATTTTAGTTCTTTAGAAGACAGTGATTATCGCGTTTGGGGATCTCATTTTTATGAATGGGGATTTACGAATAATACCAGAATTTTTAAGAATGATAACCTTTTACATATCAAATATGGTTTGTCTTTAATGTATAATAATTTGCGACCAACAGACAATCGTTATTTTGTAAAAAATGGAAATCAAACAGAATTACAAGAGTTTGGTTTGGATTTAAGAGAAAGCCGTTTTAGAAATGTACATTTAGTTTTACCCTTGCATTTAGAGTTTGATTTTACACCAAAAACCGTTGATAGTGAAGGAACAAGTAAGTTTAGATCACACAAAAGTGTTCGATTAGGCATTGGAGGTTATGCCGGATTCAATGTAAAAACAAAACAAATTTTAAAGTACAAAGAAGATGATGTAAGAGTTAAAGTGAAAGAAAAAGGTGATTTCAATACTTCTGACTTAATTTATGGTTTGTCAACTTATATCGGATATAGAGATACCAGTTTGTACCTTAAATATGATTTAAACCCTTTGTTTAAAAATAATGCAATCGACCAAAATAACATTTCACTTGGTTTGCGTTTCGATTTCAATTAATATTTGTTTGAGTTAATACATATGTTAAATGGGTGTTTCGTTATGAAGCACCTTTTTTTTATTTTTAATTCCTTATTTTTAAAAACTGAATTGTACTTTTACAGGCTACGAAAAAACACCAATGATTAAGCAAAACACCATCGATTTAGTCTTTGAAACCGCTCGGGTAGAGGAGGTGATTGGTGATTTTGTGCAACTCAAACGTGCCGGTAGTAATCTCAAAGGCTTAAGTCCGTTTTCCAATGAAAAATCGCCGTCGTTTATGGTTTCACCAGTGAAGCAAATTTGGAAAGATTTTAGTACCGGAAAAGGGGGAAATTCGGTTACTTTTTTGATGGAACACGAACATTTTTCGTTTCCGGAAGCCATTCGGTATTTAGCCAAAAAGTACAATATCGAAATTGAAGAAACGGTTTCCAGCGACGAAGATAAGGCTGTAGCCAATGAAAAAGAGAGCATGTACTTGGTCTCTGAATTCGCCAGCAAGTATTTTCAACATGTTTTGTGGGAAGAAGAAGAGGGCAAAGCCATTGGATTATCCTATTTTAAAGAACGTGGTTTTACAAATGAAACCATCAAAAAATTCAATTTAGGGTATTCACCAAATACTTGGGATGCTTTGACCAAAGAAGCTCTCGGAAAAGCCTATAAATTAGAATATTTAGAAAAAACAGGGTTGACCATTATTGGAGAAGACAAGCAATTTGACCGATTCAAAGGGCGTGTAATGTTCCCCATTCAAAGTATGTCGGGAAGAGTACTAGGCTTTGGTGGACGAATTTTGACGAATGATAAAAAAGCAGCCAAATATCTAAATTCGCCAGAAAGTGAAATTTACCATAAAAGTAATGTGCTTTACGGTATTTTTCATGCCAAACAATCCATTGCCAAACTCGATAATTGTTTTTTAGTGGAAGGGTACACTGATGTGATTCAAATGCATCAAGCCGGAATTGAAAACGTAGTTTCTTCTTCCGGAACGGCGTTAACTTCTAATCAAATTCGATTGATAAATCGGTTAACCAAAAATATTACCGTACTTTTTGATGGCGATGCGGCGGGTTTACGAGCTTCTATTCGCGGAATTGATTTGATTTTGGAAGAAGGAATGAACGTGAAAGTTTGTTCTTTCCCCGATGGCGACGACCCGGATAGTTTTGCCAAAAAAACACGATATGAAGAATTGGTGAAGTATTTGGATGAGAATGCTAAAGATTTTATTCAGTTCAAAGCTTCGTTGTTGATGCAAGATGCTAAGAATGATCCCATCAAAAAAGCTGAGCTTATTCGTGACATGGTGACGAGTATTTCTAAAATTCCGGACCGAATAAAGCGAGAAATCTACATTCAAGAGTGCGGAAGAATCATGGATATTTCCGAAGATGTGCTGTATAGTACATTAGCACAAATGACGCAAAAAGAACTTTCTGAAGCCAATAAAAAATTCAAACAAGAGCAAAAAGCATTTGAAGTTGTAAAAAATGACACGATTGAACCCATTGCTAAAATTGATATTCTCACTTTATTAGAAAAATCAGTTTTAGAATTATTGTTGTTATACGGCCATCAAGAAGTTGAATTTGAGAATGTTTTCATCCAATTTGATGAAAATGGTAAAGAAATGGAAACCATTGAAAAAGTGAATCAAAAAGTGTATGAACGTATTTATTTGAGTTTGCAGGAAGATGAAATTGAATTGGCTAACCCCATTTTTAATGCAATTTATTTGGATTTAGTTTCACAATACCATCAAAATGAGCAGTTTGATAAAACAAACTACCTCAATACTCTAGCTCCTGAACATGCAGAAGTGGTCACCGATATTCTAATGAATGATGAAAAATATCAATTGCACGGATGGCTGGATAAAAAACAGGTTTTTGTAAAAGAAAAAAACGATGCTGAAGTACTTACTCGTTTAGTTTCTGAAACAATTGTGACCTTTAGAGAATATTTAATCACGAAAGTAAACAAAGAACTCATGGGACAAATTCAATCAGAAACCCCTGAAATGCCCGTTGAAGATATCGTGATGATGATAAATGACTACAACAAACTGAAAGTCAACATTACTCGAAGAATTGGAAGAATGCGTTCGGATTATAACTAAAAAAGACCTCAATCCCGAGGTCTTTTTCTATTATAATTATACAATTTCCAATGTTTTGGCTTTGTTAACCAAATCTACAAGATTTGTAACATTCAATTTAGTCAGCAACCTCAGTTTATAAGTACTGATGGTTTTTTCATTCAATCCTAATATTTTAGAGATTTCGTTGTTTTTCTTTCCGTCACTTAGAAAGCGAAGTACTTCAATTTCGCGGTTGGAAAGTTTGCGATACAATCTTTCGCTTTTATTTTGTTTTGCAATTAAAGCTAAATTCTTTTTAATGGTATCATTAAAAATAACAGCTCCATTATTCACTTTTACAATCACATTTCCAAGTGTTTCCAATTTGGAAGTTTTATGTAAATAAGCAGAAACACCTGCTTTCAAGGCATTTGGAGCATAAATATTTTCAGAAAGATTACTGAAAATGATGATTTTTGTGCTTGGAAATTCCTTTAAAATGTATTTGACCAAATTGATACTTGTTAATCCTTCTAATTCCAGGTCTAACACAAGTATATCTATTGGTTTAATTTTTAACATATCTAAAATCATGTTGTAATTTCCTACATGGCCTACAACACTGATTTCAGCGTGGTCTTTAAAATACGATTTCACCCCGAAGTGAACTACAGGTTGATTATCGGCTAAACAAACTTTAATCATAATAAGTGGTATTTTAGTTGAAAAATGATTAATAATTTTTTAGGGCATATAAAGGTAATGTTTTTTTTTAATCCTACCCTCTTTTTGGTTAAAAAAATTAAGAAATACTTTAGAATTGTCTTAATTCCTTAGGAATTTCACAAACAGGAATTGGCTTCATTTTGTGTTGATTAGCAAAATTAAGCCGTTTGTAAATGTTAAAAATTTCTAAATCTCTACCTTCAAATGATGCGGCTTCTTTTCCTTGCTCATCTTGAAGCATGGCCCACTCTAATTGGTCATAACTGGCTCCTAATTGATCTTCATCGCTGCGGTCGTCACCAAACAAACCATCTGTAGGAACGGCCTCTAAGATTGATTGTGGTACTTGTAAGAACCGACCAATTTGATACACTTCTGATTTCATTAAATCGGCAATCGGACTCAAATCTACACCACCATCACCATATTTGGTGTAAAATCCAACACCAAAATCTTCTACTTTATTTCCGGTTCCGGCAACCAATAGTCCATGAATTCCTGCAATATAATAAAGGGTTGTCATTCGCAATCGTGAACGAGAATTGGCTAATGATAAATTTAATTTGTCAATATTTTCTGATTCCGGTACATTTTTTTTGAATTCTTCAAAGGTAGAAGTTAAATCGATGGACAAACTATTAACATTTTCGAATCTATTTTTTAATTGTGCAATGTGTTCTTTTTTTCGATTTACTTGCGAAATAGCTTGATGAATAGGAAGTTCAACACAAATGGTTTTAAAACCTGTCATGGCACACAATGTTGAAGTTACCGCACTGTCTATTCCACCCGAAACACCTACAACAAAACCATTCACTTTTGCGTTCTCTGCATATGTTTTTAACCAATTTACAATAAAATTAACTGTTTGTTCAACATGAAGTGTGTTGTTTTTTTCTGACATCTTTTATAAACTTATCTAATTGGAGCAGTATATTTGCACCGTGATTTAAAAAAAGTAAAAGTAATAAATATACTGCTTTAACTACAAAACTTTTGTCCTTTTATGAAGAAAGTAACTTTGATTCTTTTGTTTTCTGTTTTTTGGTCGTGTGATAAAAAATCAGCGATTGAAAAAGAAATTGAAGCCATACCAATTCGTTTGCAAATAGAGCGATTTGAACAGTTGATGTATGAATGTCCGGTAGCAGATTTCCCTACTTTTCGTCAACAACATTCTGTTTTTTTTCCAAAACAGATTCCCGATTCGGTTTTTATGGCTAAAATCCAAGACCCGCTTTATCGTGAATTGTATACTGAAGTTCAAAAGGAATACAAAGATTTTAATCCTATTATGACCGAGATAGAAGAATTATTTCGACACATTAGTTTTTATTTCCCAAACCAAAAGAAACCTGAAAAAGTCATTACACTTATTTCTGAAATGGATTATGAAAATAAAGTGATTTACAATGATTCGGTTGTGTTGATTTCTTTGGATTTATACCTCGGTAAAGAACATAAGTTTTATGAGTTCCCGGATTATTTCAGACAAACATTCGAAAGATCACAAATATTACCGGATATTGTTTCTGATTTTTCAACCCGCGTTATTGCTCCGGTCAGAGATAAAAGTTTTCTTTCGCAAATGATTTATTTTGGAAAAGAAATGTATCTAAAAGATATTTTGTTACCAACTTATTCCGATTATCATAAAATAGGCTACACCGAAGAACAATTCAAATGGTGTGAAGAAAACCAAAGTGAAATGTGGCGATATTTTATTAACGAAAATATCCTTTTTGATACCGATAGTAAATTGGTTCAACGATTCATTGCTCCGGCTCCTTTTTCTAAATTTTATTTAGAAGTTGATCAAGAATCTCCCGGTCGAACCGGCGTTTGGATTGGATGGCAAATTGTTCGTTCTTATATGAAAAACAATGATGTTTCCATTCAAGAAATGTTATTGATGGATGCCAAAGATATTTTTACTAACTCAAAATATAAACCCAAGAAATAATGTACTCCAAAACTTCTGAAATAAAATTTGACATCACCCTTGATGAAAATAAAGTTCCTGAATCGCTAAATTGGACTGCTAAAGACGGCGGAATTGAAAACCAAGAAACCAAAGCCATTATGCTTTCTATATGGGATTCCAAAGCGAAAGAATCACTGCGAATTGATCTTTGGACAAAAGATATGCCGGTTGATGAAATGAAAATATTTTTTCATCAAACTTTGGTAGCCATGGCTGATACTTTTCAACGAGCAACTACAGATGATAAAATGGCCGATACCATGAGGGATTTTTGTGAATACTTTGCCGAAAAATTGGAATTGAAGTAGTGATTAAAAACCGTTTTGCTTGAATATGTCTTGGTTAATTTGATCGATATAAAGAAGAATTTCATCTTTTCCTGTGCCCTCCAATGATGAACTTACAAAAAATGGAGGCATTTCTTCCCAATCCTCCGCGAGCAATTGCTTTTTGTAGGCAGCTAAGTGGTTTTGAACTTTTGTTTTGCCAATTTTATCAGCTTTTGTAAAAATTAAGCAAAAAGGTATCTCGCTTTCTCCAAGATAATTGATAAATTCTAAATCAATTTTTTGAGCTTCCAAACGAATATCGATTAATACAAAAGCACACACCAATTGTTCTCTTTTTTCAAAATAATCGGTAATAAATTGTTGGAAAGTATCTTTGGTTTTTTTGGAAACTTTTGCATATCCATAACCGGGTAAATCCACTAAAAACCAATTATTATTTATTTTGAAATGATTGATTAACTGTGTTTTACCTGGTTTTGAAGATGTTTTTGCTAAATTTTTGTGGTTGGTAATCATATTAATCAGCGATGATTTCCCAACGTTTGAACGACCAATAAAAGCATATTCCGGAAGTGGATCTTTAGGGCATTTGCTAACATCAGAGTTACTAATAACAAATTCAGCGGTGTTTATTTTCATGGTAATACAAAAAAAGCCCAATCGGACTTTTAAAAATTATGTTTCTTCAACCAATCTAATAGAATGGTGTTGAATTTTTCGGGATGTTCCATCATTGCAGCGTGACCACATTCGTCAATCCAAAATAATTCTGAATTAGGCAATAGTTTATGGAATTCATTAGCTACTTCCGGAGGAGTTACAGTATCATTTTTTCCCCAAATTAAACACGTTGCAACATGCATTTTTGGTAAATCTTTAGCCATATTGTGACGAATCGCACTTTTAGCAATGGTAAGGGTTTTGATTACTTTTATACGGTCATTTACGATATTGAATACCTCGTCAACAAGTTCTTTGGTAGCCATTTCAGGTTTATAAAAAACATTTTGAGTTTTGATTTTAATGTATTCATAATCTCCTCTTTTTGGATAAGTATCACCCATTGCACTTTCATAAAGCCCTGAACTACCTGTCAATACTAAAGCGGCAACTTTTTCAGGATACATTTTGGTGAAGTATAAGCCTACATGACCACCCAAAGAATTTCCCAACAAAATAACACGTTCGTAACCTTTAAAAGTGATAAAATCTTTTACAAATTTAGAAAAGGCTTTTACGTTGGTTTTTAAAATATTTTGAGTATATAATGGCAATTCGGGAATGACCACTTTAAAGCCGTGTTTTGGAAAAAAATTAGCTACACCATCAAAATTACTCAAACCACCCATTAATCCATGCAAAACGATAATTGGCGTGCCTTCTCCTGCTTCAAAATAAGTGTACTTGCCTTCTTTTTTAAAGTTTTCTTTCATTAAAATATCTCTTTCAATTCCTCACAAATATATGATAATATCCTAAAAAAAGAAGGAATGTATGGTTTATTTCAAGTTTTAAATTGAAAAGACTAAATTTTATATTCAATCCGTTTCAACTGTTTAATTGTCAAATTATTAATGATTTAGGGGAGATTATTACTTTTCTTTTCGTTGAATAATAGAAATATATTTTGTTAAAAAAATGTAAAAAATTAAAAAAAACAGTCAATCGTATTGTTTTTGTAATCAAATTTTCAATTAAATAGTAAAAGCGAATTTTTTGAATTTTTTTTAAGTGGTAAAACTTATTAACAAAGTGGTATTTTGTGGTAAATTGTGGTAAAATGTTTTTATATTTGCTAGCAAACGAATAAAATTATAACTGCTTGAATACCATCATTGGAACATATGAATGTAAGGTCGATGAGAAAGGACGCTTGATGCTTCCTGCTCCATTGAAAAAGCAATTAGCTTCTTCATTGCAGGATGGTTTTGTTCTGAAGCGTTCTGTTTTTCAGTCGTGTTTGGAATTGTATCCGATGGCAGAGTGGAATATTTTGATGGCAAAAGTGAATAAGCTTAATCGGTTTGTGAAGAAAAACAATGATTTTATTCGTCGTTTCACCGCCGGAGTAAAAGTTGTGGAAATTGATACAACCGGTAGATTATTGATTCCTAAAGATTTAGTTGCTTTTGCTTCTATCAGAAAAGAGATAGTGTTGTCATCAGCGGTGAACATTGTTGAAATTTGGGACAAAGATTTATATGAAAAATCAATAGACGATGCTGCGATTGATTTTGCTGATTTAGCTGAACAAGTAATGGGAAATGTAAATGATGATGACAATGGAATATCATAATCCGGTTTTGCTTTTGGCTTCCGTTGAAGGTTTGAATATACAACCTGATGGTGTGTATGTTGATGTAACTTTTGGTGGTGGGGGTCATTCCAAAGAAATTTTAAAACGTTTAGGTCCAAACGGTAAATTATTTGCTTTTGATCAAGATGAAGATGCTTTAGCAAACACTTTGTCGGATGAAAGATTTTGTTTAATCAATGAGAATTTTCGATTTATAAAACGCTTTTTACGATTTCATGGCATTCGACAAGTAGATGGAATTTTGGCTGATTTAGGTGTTTCGTCGCATCAATTTGATGTAGCTGAAAGAGGCTTTTCTACTCGTTTTGAAGCAGAACTCGATATGCGAATGAGTCAAAAAGGGGAGCTTAACGCTTTTAAAGTGATTAATGAATATGAAGAAGCTACTCTAAAAAAAGTGTTTGCTGAATTTGGAGAATTGTCTAATGCAGGTGCAATAGCAAATACAATTGTTAATGCAAGAAAGGATAAGCCCATAAAAAGTACAGAACACTTGAAACAAGTTTTGTCAAAATTTTTACCGGCTCACAAGAGTCATAAAATCTTAGCTCAAATTTATCAAGCGATTCGTATTGAAGTGAATGAAGAAATGAATGTGCTTAAAGAGTTTTTACTACAAGCGGAGGAAATATTGCTTCCGGGGGGCAGACTTAGTGTGATTTCTTATCATTCCTTAGAAGATCGTTTAGTAAAGCGATTTATAAAAAACGGCATGTTTGAAGGAGAACCTGAACGTGATTTTTATGGTAATTTTTCTGTACCGTTCAAAACAATAGGAAAACTAATTGTACCCGATGCAGAAGAAATTAAAGTGAACAACAGGGCTAGAAGTGCAAAACTAAGAATAGCTGAAAAAGTATAATGAAGGCGAGTGTTTATGACATATTAAGAGCCAAGTTTTTGATTAATCAGGATGCGGTTAAGAATTGGAAGTTTATCGTATTTCTTATCATTTTGGCCATCTTAATGATTGCAAATATTCATCATTATGAAAAAAAAATTTTCAGAATAGTTGAATTAAATAAAGAAGTGAAAGAACTGCGCTCAGAATTTGTTGATCGCCGCTCAGAATTAATGAAATTAAAAATGGAAAGCACAGTTTCCAAAAAAATGGAAGAAAGAGGAATTTATCCATCCTCAGTGCCACCAACAAAAATAAGAGTTGTCAAACCGAAAGAAAAATCATTTGCAGAAAAAATATGGCAGTAGAAGATAAACATATTGCTTATCGAATTTATATAGTAGCATTTTTTATGCTGATTATTGCCATTGCTATTGCTGTAAAATTGACAAATATCCAATGGGTTGAAGGAGAGTATTATCGAAATTTAGCTAAAGAACGGACAGTTAAAAACTTCGTTATTCCCGCCAATAAAGGAAATATCTATTCTTCTGATGGTAGCTTGTTAGCGACTTCTATTCCAAATTATACTCTTCGTTTTGATGCGATTGCTCCTAAGGCAGAAGATTTCAATAAAAATTTGCAACCGTTGTGTGATTCTTTGTCAAAATTGTTAAGTAGACCGGCTCAATATTATAAAACGGAATTGTTAAAAGCTCGTTCAAATAAAAATAGATATTATTTGTTAGCCAGAAACTTGAGTTATACGGAATACATGAAAATCAAAAGTTTTCCATTGTTTAATAAAGGAGCATATAAAGGCGGTTTAATTACAGAACAAAAAACCGTTCGTGAACATCCAATTGGCTTAGTAGCTGAACGAACAATTGGTTATGAACGTATCAAACCAAATGGTGAACCTGATGGTAAAGGAATTGAATGGGCATTTAAAGATTATTTAAATGGAAAAGACGGTAAACGATTAATGCAAAAAATGGCTAAAGGGCAATGGAAGCCAATTCGAGATGAAAATGAAGTGGAGCCACAAGATGGTTTTGATATCATTTCGACTATTGATGTTTACATCCAAGATATCGCTCATCATGCGTTATTGAAGCAATTAGAATATTATGAAGCAGATCATGGTTGTGTAGTGGTAATGGAAACAAAAACCGGACATGTGAAGGCAATTTCAAATCTTGGCAGAAATGAAAATGGGCAATATACGGAGACCATTAATTATGCTGTTTCAGAATCGCATGAACCCGGTTCAACATTTAAATTACTTGATTTAATTGCTCTTTTTGAAGATAGATTGGCCGATACCAACACGGTTTATGATTCCAGAGGTGGAGAGATTTCTTATTTTAATAGAAGAGTGAGAGATTCAAAAAAAGGAGGTTACGGAAAAATTTCGCTAGCCAAAGGGTTTGAAGTGTCTTCTAATACAGTTTTGGTTCAAGCGGTATATGAAAACTATAAAAACAATCCGAAAAAATTTGTAGAACATATAAATCGGATGAAATTGAATCAGCCTTTAGGTCTTCAAATTAAAGGAGAAGGAAAGCCCGTAATTCCCCAACCGGGAGAAAAAAATTGGTACGGAACAACTTTACCATGGATGGCTTATGGTTACGGAGTATCCATGACGCCACTTCAAACGTTGACTTTATACAATGCAATTGCTAACAATGGTGAAATGATAAAACCCATTTTTGTAAGTGAAATAAAAGAATGGAATAAGCCAATTAAACAATTTGAAAAGGAAATTATCAATCCTCAAATTGCCTCTAAAGAAACTATTGATAAAGTAAAAGTTGTACTCGAAAATGTTGTAAAACGAGGAACGGGTTCAAAATTGTATTCAAAAGATTTTTCAATGGCCGGAAAAACGGGAACGGCTCAAGTGGGTTACGCTGACAAAGCCAATCTTTATTATGCGTCTTCATTTGTAGGTTATTTTCCTGCCGATGAACCAAAATATTCTTGTATTGTAGTGGTACATAAACCAAGTAAATCAAAAGGATATTCCGGAGCAGATGTTTCCGGACCGGTATTCAAACGAATTGCACAAAAAGTTTTTACAGATGTTCCTTCCACAAATGAAATTAAAAATTTAGAAAAGCCAATTCCGCTTCAAGAAAAAAGTTACGAAACGTTTTACACGAATTCTTCCAAAGAAATGAAAACCATTCCAAATGTAAAAGGAATGTCTGGAATGGATGCTATTGCTCTTTTGGAAAATTTAAAAGTGAAAGTAAAAGTGATTGGCGTTGGAAAAGTTAAAAAACAATCCATTCAGCCGGGAGAAGCCCTGAGAAAAAACAGTACAATTATATTAGAATTATCGTGAAAACGCTAAAAGACATATTATATAAAGTTAGTATTGAAGCCGTTAAAGGTTCAACAGATATTGCTATTCAAAAAATTGAATTTGATTCTAGAAAAGTGGAATTAAATGATGTTTTTGTTGCCATCAGAGGAACTGTTTCAAACGGTCATGATTTTATTGAAAAAGCATTAAATCAAGGTGCTGCTGTAATTGTGTGTGATACGTTTCCTTCAATAATTGTTAATGGTGTAACTTATGTTCAAGTAAAAGACACCAATTTAGCTTTGGCGTTTTTGGCAGCTAATTACTACGATAATCCTTCTCAAAATTTAAAATTAGTTGGTATAACAGGCACAAATGGAAAAACAACTATTTCCTCCCTTCTTTATCAATTGTTCAAAAAAGCAGGTTACAAAGTTGGATTGCTTTCAACGGTAAAGATTTTAGTGGATGAGGTAGAATATGTTGCAACACATACTACGCCTGATTCATTGACCATTAATTATTATTTGTCTGAGATGAATAAAGCCGGCGTTGAGTTTTGTTTCATGGAAGTTAGCTCACATGGTATTCATCAAAAAAGAACGGAAGCTCTACATTTTGTGGGTGGAATTTTTACCAATTTGTCTCATGATCATCTGGATTATCATGCTTCATTTGCTGAATACCGTGATGTAAAAAAATCGTTTTTTGATTTTTTACCTAAATCAGCTTTTGCCATCACTAATATCGATGATAAGAATGGAAGTTTAATGCTTCAAAATACAAAAGCACGAAAATTAACGTATGCTCTAAAGACGTATGCCGATTTCAAAGCAACCGTTTTAGAAAATCAATTGAGCGGTTTGCTTTTAAAAATCAATAATAATGAAGTTTGGGTAAAACTAATCGGAACATTCAACGCCTATAATCTGTTAGCTATTTATGGTGCAGCGGTTCAGTTAGGGCTTGATGAATTAGAAGTGCTTCGTCTTTTATCTGAATTGGAAAGTGTTTCAGGCCGTTTTCAATTTGTGGTTTCTGATTCCAAAATAACAGCAATTGTTGATTATGCTCACACGCCGGATGCTCTCGAAAATGTGTTAAATACCATTAATGACATTCGTACAAAAAATGAACAGCTTATCACAGTTGTAGGTTGCGGAGGCGATAGAGATAAAACAAAAAGACCATTAATGGCCAACATTGCTACTTCAAATAGCGATAAAACAATTTTAACGTCTGATAATCCGAGAAGTGAAGATCCGGAAGCCATTTTGGCCGATATGGAAAAAGGTGTTGAGCCACAAAATCACCGTAAAATGTTGTCTGTTTTAGACAGAAAACAAGCCATAAAAGCAGCTTGTCAATTGGCTCAACCCAATGATATTATTTTAATTGCTGGGAAAGGCCATGAAACGTATCAAGAAATAAAAGGTGTTCGTCATCATTTTGATGATATGGAAGTAGTAAAAGAATTTTTAGCAATACAAAACCGATAACCTATGTTATATTATTTATTTGATTATTTAGACAAATCGATGGATGTTCCGGGAACCGGAGTGTTTCAATATATAACATTTCGTTCAGGCTTAGCCGTTTTGTTATCGTTGCTACTTTCTACTATATATGGTAAAAGAGTGATTACCTTTTTAAGAAATCAACAAGTTGGAGAAACAGTTCGAGAGTTAGGACTTGAAGGACAAACTCAGAAAGCGGGAACGCCAACTATGGGTGGTTTAATTATCATCATGGCCACTTTGATTCCGGTTTTTTTATTGGCGAAGTTGGATAATATTTATATCATTCTGCTGGTAGTAACTACACTTTGGATGGGAACTATCGGATTTATAGATGATTACATTAAAATCTTTAAAAAAGATAAAGAAGGACTGAAAGGAAGATTCAAAGTAATTGGTCAAGTAGGTTTGGGATTAATTGTAGGTTCAGTTCTGTATTTTAATCCGGGTGTTACAGTAAGAAAAGATACGCAACGTTCAAATATTTTACAACCACAAACTGAAACGGTGATTAGTGCTGTTCCATTAGAAGAAAAATCTACGGCTACTACCATTCCTTTCTTCAAAAATAATGAATTAGAATATGCTGATTTATTGTCTTTTTTGGGAGATGGATATGAAAATTGGGCTTGGCTGGTCTTCATTCCTATTGTCATTTTTATCATTACAGCAGTTTCAAATGGGGCCAATCTCACCGACGGTATCGATGGTTTAGCCGCAGGAACATCTGCTATTTCAGTTTTAACCTTGGGTATTTTTACCTTCGTTTCGGGTAATATTATTTTCTCCAATTACCTTAACATCATGTATATTCCTAATTCTGGAGAAATGACGGTTTTCATTTCCGCTTTTGTTGGATCATTAATCGGATTTTTATGGTACAACAGTTATCCGGCAGCCGTTTTTATGGGCGATACAGGAAGTTTAACAATTGGCGGAATCATTGCGGTAATTGCGATTGCTATTCGTAAAGAATTATTAATTCCGGTTATCTGTGGAATCTTCTTAGCCGAAAATTTATCAGTTGTTTTACAAGTAAGTTATTTTAAATATACCAAAAAGAAGTTTGGCGAAGGAAGACGCATTTTTCTCATGTCACCATTGCATCATCATTATCAGAAAAAGGGCTATCACGAAAGCAAAATTGTAACCCGCTTTTGGATTGTTGGAATTTTACTCGCTATTCTTTCTATTGTAACCTTGAAATTGAGATAAAATGAGATTGGTAGTTCTAGGAGGAGGAGAAAGCGGTGTGGGAACAGCCATACTGGGTAAGAAAAAAGGTTACGATGTTTTCTTATCTGATTTTGGAAAGATTAAAGATAATTATAAAGAAGTTCTTGTACTTAATGATATTCCATGGGAAGAGGAACAGCATACAGAAGAATTAATACTGAATGCTGATGTGGTGATGAAAAGTCCTGGTATTCCTGATAAAGTTGCTATTGTAAAAAAACTAAAAGAAAAGGAAATCCCTGTGATTTCTGAAATTGAATTTGCGGCTCCGTTTACATCAGCAATAACCATAGGAATCACCGGAAGTAATGGAAAAACCACAACAACAATGCTCACATATCATTTGTTGAAATCAGGTGGTTTGAATGTTGGATTGGCCGGAAACATCGGAAAAAGTTTTGCTTGGCAAGTAGCCGATGAAGATTTTGATGTTTATGTGCTCGAATTAAGCAGTTTTCAACTCGATGGAATCATTAACTATAAGCCACATATTGCCATTTTAACAAATATAAGCCCGGATCATTTAGATCGATACGAATATAAATATGAAAATTATATCGCTTCTAAATTTCGGATAACCATGAATCAAACCGAAAGTGATTATTTGATTTATGATGCCGATGATGAAGCTACAATGAATTGGTTAACACACAACAAAACAAAAGCACAACTAATACCTTTTTCACTTAAAACTAAGTATAAAAAGGGAGGATTTTTAAACAACGACACTATGGAAATGTACATCAACGACGAAGAATTTACAATGGAAACTAAAGCAATGGCTTTAGAAGGTAAACACAACATGAAAAATGCTATGGCGGCTACTTCTGTTGCTCAATTAATGAGAATCAGAAAACAAACCATCAGAGAAAGTTTATCTAATTTTCAAGGGGTTGAACATCGATTGGAGCGTGTGTTGAAAATTCAAAATGTGCAATATATTAATGACAGTAAAGCGACGAATGTGAATGCTACTTTCTTTGCTTTAGACAGTATGTCAACTCCTACGGTTTGGATAGTTGGTGGTGTTGATAAAGGAAATGATTATACGGAATTGATGCCTTTGGTTAGAGAAAAAGTAAAGGCAATTATTTGTTTGGGTGTTGAAAATAAAAAAATCATTGATGCTTTCGGAAATGTGGTTGATGTGATGGTGGAAGTGACTTCTATGAATGATGCAGTGAGAACCGCTCAACATTTAAGCGAAAGAGGAGACACGGTATTATTGTCACCGGCTTGTGCCAGCTTTGATTTGTTTGAAAACTATGAAGACAGAGGGAGACAATTCAAACAAGCTGTACGGAATTTATAAGAATTGAATTTGATTTTTGATATTGAAATTGACATTTTAAAACATGCTAGCACTAATAAAAAGTTTAAAAGGAGATAAAGTCATCTGGGCATTAGTAGCCCTTTTGGCTCTGTTTTCCTTTATGCCGGTATTTAGTGCGAGTAGTAATTTAGCATATGCGGGAAAGGGAACAGGTAATACGGTCAGTTATTTGATTAAGCATCTGGTTCATGTGACATTCGGTTTTTTCATTATTTATCGTATTCATAAAATTCCGTATCATTATTTCAGAAGTATATCAAGAATTGCGTTACCGTTTATTTGGTTACTCTTGGGATATACTTTGTTCAAAGGAACTGTTATAGCCGGAGCAAATGCAAGTCGTTGGATTCAATTGCCCTTTGTTGGAATTTCGTTTCAACCTTCAACTTTTGCATTCATTGTATTAATGATTTTTGTGGCTCGCTATTTGTCAAAAACAAGAGAAGAAACCATCACTTTCAAATCATCTTTTATCGATTTGTGGTTACCGGTCGGAATAACGCTCATGTTTATTTTACCGGCCAACTTTTCTACAGCAGCACTCATTTTTAGCATGATTTTAATGTTGGTATTCATAGGTAAATATCCTTTAAAATATATCGCAGCAATTTTAGGTATTGGAATTGTTTCTTTTGCCTTTTTTATTTTGATTGCTAAGGCTTTCCCTAATCCACTTACTTCTCGTGTAAATACATGGGAATCTCGTATTGAACGATTTTTTAAAGATGATGTGCAAGATCCGGATGAAGTATATCAAATTGAAAGAGCAAAAACGGCAATCGCTTCTGGTGGAGTGTATGGTTTAGGTCCGGGAAAAAGTGTACAAAAGCATTTTTTACCTCAATCTTCATCCGATTTCATTTATGCCATTATTGTGGAAGAATTTGGATTATTCGGAGGTTTGACCATTCTTGGAATTTATATGCTTTTGATTTTTCGTTTTGTTGTTGCAGCTCACAAAGCGAATTCATTATTTGGTAAATTACTAATAGTTGGAATTGGTTTTCCAATTGTCTTTCAAGCTTTAATCAACATGGGAGTAGCTGTTGAATTATTGCCAACAACCGGACAAACGCTGCCTCTAATCAGTAGTGGTGGAAGTTCTATTTGGGTGACGTGTATCGCTTTAGGAATAATTCTAAATGTTACCAAAAAAGAAGAAGAAATCAAAGCCGAAAACAAAGAAAAAGCTATGCGTGATGCTGCTCTTGAAAAAATGATAGACAAGCAACTCAAAGAAGATGAAGAAGCGTTGAAAAATAAGGAGCAAGCAGAAAACGATAACGATACTTATTCTATTGAAGATAATCCGATGAATGCAGTTTTAAACAAATGAAAAACTATAAATTCATAGTAAGTGGTGGTGGAACCGGTGGTCATATTTACCCGGCAATTGCTATTGCAAATGAATTAAAAGTGCATTATCCGGATTGCGAAATACTTTTTGTGGGAGCAAAAGACAAGATGGAAATGCAAAAGGTGCCACAAGCGGGTTATCCCATCAAAGGATTATGGATTTCAGGATTGCAACGAAAATTGACCTTGCAAAATTTATTGTTTCCGGTAAAGGTTATCAATAGTTTATTCAATTCATTTCAAATCATTCGTTCCTTTCAACCGGATGTGGTAATTGGCACAGGGGGTTTTGCCTCAGGACCATTGTTAAAAGTTGCGGCAATGATGAACATTCCAATTGTTGTACAAGAGCAAAATTCGTATCCCGGAATCACTAATAAAATTTTGAGTAAAAAGGCTTCCGTAATATGTGTAGCTTATGAAAATTTGGAACGGTTTTTTCCAAAAGACAAAATAAAAATAACAGGTAACCCGGTTCGAGAGGACTTACTTTCAATCGAAAGTAAAAAATGGGATGCTCTGACCTATTTTGCATTAGATGCCACTCAAAAAACATTGTTAGTGCTTGGTGGTAGTTTAGGTTCCCGACGAATCAACCAATTGATTGCAAAAGAAATTGATTTTATTACCAGCCAAAATATTCAAGTGATTTGGCAATGTGGAAAACTCTATTTTGAAGAATACATTCACTTTGCTAAACCAAATGTTAAGGTGGTTTCCTTTATTGATAGAATGGATTTGGTATATGCTGCAGCTGATTTTATCATTTCCAGAGCGGGAGCTTCCTCTGTTTCTGAACTCTGTTTGGTTGGAAAGCCGGTCATTTTTATTCCATCACCAAATGTTGCTGAAGATCATCAGACTAAAAACGCAAAGGCAATTGAAGATAAAAAAGGAGCTATTTTATTGAAAGAAAATGAACTAGACGAAAAATTTGAACCTGTTTTTTCAAATTTAGTCAACGACGAGAAAAAGCAAAATGAATTGGGAAGTCAAATTTTAAAGTTGGCCAAACCAAATGCAACTGTAGATATTGTAAAAGAAATTAGTAAACTATTAAAAAAATAAAACCATAAAATCCTTTAGGAGTTTTGGGAGAAGTATATGAATCTAAATCAAATCCATAATGTTTATTTTATTGGCATCGGAGGTATCGGTATGAGTGCACTTGCTCGCTATTTTACTTTTTTAGGGAAAAATATCGCAGGTTATGACAAAACCGAAACCGAACTCACAAAAGAACTGACCGGATTAGGCATGCAGATTCACTTTGAAGATAATATAAAACATATTCCTTCTACTTTTAAAAAAGAGAATACATTGGTGATCATCACTCCGGCTATTCCGACTCATCATTCGGAATGGAATCATTTGAAAAATAATGGTTTTGAAATCAAAAAAAGAGCAGAGGTGTTAGGAATTATTACAAAAGATACGTTTTGTTTTGCCGTAGCCGGAACACACGGAAAAACTACAACTTCCAGTATTTTGGGACATATTTTGTTTCAAAGTGGAGTAGATGTGACCGCTTTTTTAGGTGGAATCGTTGAAAATTACAATTCCAATTTAATCGGTACCGGAAAAACAGTAACGGTAGTTGAAGCAGACGAATTTGATCGTTCATTTTTACATCTATATCCTGATATGGCTTGCATCACTTCAATGGATGCCGACCATTTGGATATTTATGGAAATACGGAAACCATTCAAGCTGCATTTCAAGAGTTCGCAAATCGCGTTCCTGAGAAAAAGAATTTGTTTATTCCAAGTGACTTGCCTTTGGAAGGAACAAAGATTTCCATTGATGGAATGGGGTCATTTGTTGCACAAAATATTCGAATCGAAAACAGTAGTTATGTTTTTGATGTACAAACAACAACAGAATTAATTCAAAATATACAATTTCATTTGCCGGGAAGGCACAATTTAATGAATGCACTTATGGCTTTAGCAATGGCAAAAACGTATGGCACCCCAACCGACAGTATTGTTAAAGCTTTAGGTTCATTTTATGGAATAAAAAGAAGGTTTTCCTATCAAATTAAAACAGAAAAATTGGTTTTTATTGATGATTATGCTCATCACCCTACTGAGATAAATGCGGTACATCAAGCGGTTAGAGAACTGTATCCCCAACGAAAAGTGTTAGCCATTTTTCAACCGCATTTGTTCAGTAGAACGAAAGATTTTGCAGATGATTTTGCAAAAAGTCTAGCCCAATTTGATGAAATAATCGTCATGGAAATTTACCCGGCTAGAGAACTTCCGATGGAAGGAATCACTTCCTCTTGGTTGATGAATAAAATTGATAATCCCAACAAAAAATTAGTGCAAAAAGAACAACTTATTTCAACCATTTTTGAATCAAATGCTGAAGTTGTTGTAACTATCGGAGCAGGTGATATAGGTGAAATGGTAAGTGCAATAAAAAACAAGTTATATGAAAAAGTACTTTAATTGGAAAAACATTCGGTTAGTCCTGTTAATAGGACTTGTGGGCTTCTTGTTCTCTTTTACAGGCAAGCGAAATGAGAACAGAAAATTAACAAAAGCAGAAGTTGAATTTGAGGCAGGAGAACAACTTTTTATCACGCACGAAACGGTTAATAAATTGTTAATAGAAAATAAAAAAGATGCTTCCAGTATTAGGAAAGTTGCTTTAGATTTGAATGATTTGGAATATGCTATCAACCAACATGCAATGGTTGAAACAGCAGAGGTTTATGTAAGTATAGATGGCTTGTTAAAAGCAGATGTAAAACAGAAGACGCCTATTGCAAGAGTGTTTGACTATCAAGAATCCTACTATATTGATAGTAAGGGTACTAAGATGCCCTTGTCAGACATTCATTCTGCAAGAGTTCCAATCTTGTCGGGGGGGGATAACGTTAAGGATAACGAAAAATTAAACGAATTGTTTCGGTTAATTTACAATGATGATTTTTTGAAAAAAAACATTATTGGAGTGAAAGTTTTGCCTTCAGGTAGCGTTATTATGAAGAATAGAAATTATGATTATGACATAGCGTTTGGTAAAACGATTCAAATGGAAAGGAAATTTAAGAACTATAAAGCCTTTTTTCAAAAAGCGGTCCTGGATAGTTCTATTCAAAAATATAAAATCGTTAACCTGAAATTCACGCAACAAGTAGTTTGCACAAAATAGAAGCATATGAAAAATGAAAACATTGCAGTAGGATTAGATATTGGAACCACAAAAATTGTGGCCATGATTGGTCGTAAAAATGAGTACGGAAAACTTGAAATTTTAGGGGTTGGAAAATCCAAAAGTTTAGGTGTTCATCGTGGTGTTGTGAATAATATTACACAAACCATTCAGTCTATTCAAACTGCTATTGCTGAAGCGGAAGAGAATTCAGGCTATATGATTAAAGATGTTGTAGTAGGTATTGCTGGTCAGCATATTCGTAGTATTCAACACAGTGATTATATCAGTAGAAGTAATGCAGAGGAAGTAATCAGTGAAAAAGATATTGAGCAACTAATTGGTCAAGTGCACAAATTGGCTATGCTGCCAGGGGAAGAAATTATTCATGTTTTACCTCAAGAATTTAAAATTGATGGACAAGCAGAAATAAAAGAACCAATCGGAATGTATGGTGGTCGTTTAGAAAGTAGTTTCCATGTAGTAGTTGGACATGCAGCCTCTATCAGAAATGTTGGACGTTGTGTTCAAAGTGCTGGGATTGAACTTTCCGGATTAACACTTGAGCCATTAGCTTCTTCTGATGCTGTTTTAAGCCAAGAAGAAAAAGAAGCGGGTGTAGCTTTGATTGATATTGGTGGCGGAACGACTGATTTGGCTATATTCAAAGATGGAATCATTCGTCATACTGCAGTTATTCCTTTTGGTGGAAATGTAATTACAGATGATATAAAAGAAGGATGTTCAATAATTGAGAAACAAGCCGAATTGTTAAAAGTGAAATTTGGTTCCGCTTGGCCAGGCGAAAATAAAGACAATGAAATTGTTTCTATTCCCGGACTACGCGGAAGAGAACCAAAAGAAATTTCGTTGAAAAATCTTTCTAAAATCATCAATGCCAGAGTGGTTGAAATTATTGAGCAAGTGTATGATGAAATTAAATCATATGGTTGTGATGATCCGAAAAAGAAATTAATTGCCGGAATTGTTTTAACAGGAGGTGGATCACAATTGAAACACATCAAACAGTTAGTAGAATATATTACCGGAATGGACACTCGTATTGGTTATCCAAATGAACATTTGGCCGGAAATTCAGATGAAGAATTATCAAGCCCTTTATATGCAACGGCAGTTGGATTGATGATGAATAGCATTAACAATAACACAAAAAGTGCTATTCTAATGTCAGAAATGGAATCGGTAACAACTGATGTTAAAAAGGAAGCCCCAAAACAAGAACCTATTGCAGAAGCCCCAAAAACTGTAGAAGTTAAAAAAGAAAGTACAGAACAAATAAAACGTTCTTTCTTCGATAAATATGTAGAAAGAATAAAAGAATTTTTAGACAATGCCGAATAATTAGGCAAAATTGGCATTAATGAATAAAACCAAATAATATGATAAGCAACTCAGATTTTGGAAGCATTTCATTTGATTTACCAAAGAATCAATCAAATGTAATTAAAGTAATTGGTGTTGGCGGCGGAGGTAGTAACGCCATCAACCATATGTTTAAACAAGGTATAAAAGGAGTAGATTTTGTGGTTTGTAATACCGACTCACAAGCTCTTCAAAACAGTCCTGTGCCGAATAAAATTCAGTTAGGTGTCAACTTAACAGAAGGTTTAGGAGCTGGTGCAAATCCTGAAGTAGGTCAACAATCTGCTTTAGAAAGCATGGAAGACATTGATAAGTTGTTAGACCAAAATACAAAAATGATTTTCATCACCGCCGGAATGGGTGGTGGAACAGGAACCGGTGCGGCACCTGTAATTGCACAAATGGCTAAGGAAAAAGACATCCTTACGGTTGGTATCGTTACGATTCCATTCCAATTTGAAGGGAAAGTTCGTTCTGAGCAAGCTATGGCCGGTGTAGAAAGATTGCGTAAGCAAGTTGATTCTTTGATTGTTATCAACAACAATAAATTAAGAGAAGTTTATGGAAATTTAGGATTCAAAGCCGGATTTTCTAAAGCAGACGAAGTATTAGCTACCGCTTCAAGAGGGATTGCTGAGGTAATCACGCATCACTACACACAAAATATTGACCTTAAAGACGCTAAAACCGTATTGTCAAATAGCGGAACTGCTATCATGGGTTCTGCCATTGCTTCTGGTGATAACAGAGCAAAAGACGCCATTGTAGCAGCGTTAGATTCTCCTTTGTTAAATGATAATAAAATTACCGGTGCCAAAAACGTATTGTTGCTTATCGTTTCAGGTACTGCGGAAATTACTATCGACGAAATCGGAGAAATCAATGATCATATTCAAGCAGAAGCCGGATTTAATGCCAATATCATCATGGGGGTTGGTGAAGATGAAGCCTTAGGTGATTCTATCGCGGTGACCATTATTGCTACCGGTTTTAATGTTGAGCAACAAAAAGAAATTGTCAATGCTGAGCCTAAAAAGATTATTCATTCATTAGAAGAAAATCAAACAAATACAATTGATCTTTCTCAAAAAACAGTTTTTCCAACCACAAATGAAACTGAATTGGGAAACGGTAATGTGGAATCAGAAGAAAAAATCGTGTTTAAATTATTAGATGAGTTAGAGGTAATTGAACCTCAAATGGTTTCTGATTTAATTCCAATCACTGATTCCATCAAAAATATTGAAGTGAGTTTTGAATTGGTTTCACCATTTAGTGAAAACCAATTGTTAAAAACAACTCCTGAAATTAGAGAAATTTTTGTTCGTGAACCGGAATTTGTAATTGTTGAACAAGAACAAACAACACTTTCATTTGATATTGCTACGAATAAGATTATTGAAGAAGAAAAACCAATTTATTTTGATTTAACTCCTGATTTAACAAATGAAATCAAAGTGAATGATCCAATGCAAGTGATTCCAATGACAGAAGTGAATGAAACAGGTGTGATTCGTTATTCTTTGGAAGAATATATGGAAGTAGAAAACGAGTTATTGTCTTCTAAACCGGTTGCAAATGTAGTTGAGGAACCCATCAATGAGGAATTAAACATTACGTTAAAAAAAGTAGAGTCAACTCCAAATGCTTTCAGTACCAATTTTGGTGAAAATATTAATCCGTTGAATGAACTTACGATTGAAGAAACATTGAAAATGCGTGCAGATGAGCGTAGAAAAAAATTAAAAGATTTCAATTATAAGTTTCATACCAATTCAACACGTTTAGACGAATTAGAAAAAGTTCCGGCTTATAAAAGACAAGGTGTTGAATTGCCAAATAATACGCCACAACAAAATCAATCTAGAATGTCGTTAGGATTAGATAGTAATAATGACGCTCAATTGCGTTCAAACAATTCTTTTCTTCATGACAATGTAGATTAACTCAATAGAACAACTTGAATTTAGCCCGAGAATGAAAATGATTCTCGGGTTATTTTTTTACCTTTGCACAACCAAAATTAATATAATTAAACAATATAAAATGAGTTTACAAATTCAAATTAATGAAGAAATAAAAAATGCAATGAGAGCCAAAGATACATTGGCTTTAGAAGCATTAAGAGCGGTGAAATCGGCTATTTTATTAGCTTTGACTGAAGGCGGAGCCAAAGAAGAATTAGCTCAAGAAGACGAGATTAAGTTGTTGCAACGATTGGTGAAGCAACGTAAAGATAGTGCAGCTATTTATATCCAACAAGGAAGACAAGATTTGGCTGACCCGGAAATACAACAAGCAGCAGTAATTGAAAAATTCTTACCTAAACAATTGACTGAAGCAGAAATAGAAGAGGTAATCAGTCAATTAATTAAAGATAATGGATTTTCCGGAATGGCTAGTATGGGGCAATTGATGGGCTTAGCGTCTAAAGCATTAGCCGGAAGTGCTGATGGCAAAACCATTTCAACAATTGTAAAAAAGCTTTTGGCTTAATAAAAAAAATTGTAGATTCGCACTCTCAATAAAATAATGGCCTCGTAGTTCAACTGAATAGAATATCAGATTTCGGCTCTGAGGGTTACAGGTTTGAATCCTGTCGAGGTCACAATTAACAACCCGAAACACTTGATATACAAGGTTTCGGGTTTTTTTATTATCTTCGTGTGTCCATTTTGTGTCCATTATCATAACTATGTTTAAAATTAAAAAAAAACTATTAGTTATAACCTATTCTAATAAAAATTAATTTTTATAAAAAACAAATGGTTGATTTAAACGAATATTTTTTAAAATATCACGCAATTGAGTTAAACTCGTTCGATAACTTTTTGTCTTTAATAAAAAGTAAAAATTTACATTTCAAGCAAAAATTTTTAACTGAAAAATTTATTGGAATAAATTTTTTCAAAGAAGATTGTTACAGCTCATTTTTTATACAATTTTTACCTTATTTAGATTTTATAACCTTTTCGAAAAATGATGAAATGATAACATCAAAACTCAAAGATTTAGGATTTTCTAATACATCATTAAAATATTTAACAACCATTAATGATTTAGAACTTGAAATAAAAAAACTTGAAGAGACTGAAGGGCTTCATATATTTCCATATCAGTATTTATTTGCAAGCTATACGTACATAACAACTAAATTCAAGATTGAATCTTATGAAAGTTTTTTTGGTACGTCAAAATATAACGGAACTGAAGTCAATAATTTGTTTATTGACACATTCAAAAGAAGTAGAAGGAATAATAATAAAACAAGTTCTGACGAATTTTACTTTGATAAGAAAATGAATGATTTATGTTATAGTTATGATAGATTGACAACTAATAAAATATATAATTCGAAAAAAAGATTACTTAAAATTTATAATGGTAATTACAGCGTTTTTTCAGAATTGTTTCAATTTCACCACACTACAATAAGTAAAAATGATGCATTGGAGATACTATTCCCTTTGTTTATGCTAATATTTAAAGATAAAAAACTTCTGAATGAAACTGATTTTTTTGATTATTATGATAAATTATTAGAAAACAGTGGTGAACAATTTTATGATAAAAACTATCGAAAATATAAAATATCCAAAGTAAGAGATATTTTAAAAGAAAAATAACTCATTTTATAATTTAAAGCATTGAAAATCCTAACAAGTTAATGTTAGGATTTTTTTTGTAAAAAATCCGCGTACCCTAAAAATCTCATTTTTTCATTCCATTTGCATTGTTCAATTGCAATTAATATTAACTATTAAAATTACAAAAAATGAAAAATCAAAATTCAAGTCCAACACTTTGGACAAAACAAGACACAGCAAGTTATCTACGCAGTTCGATTAAAACTGTGGATAGGCTTTTGCGTGACGGAAGAATTAATGGCTTTAAAATAGGTAGAAAAGTACTTATTTATCCAGATTCTGTAACTGAAAATAATATAAATTCTATAAGACCAAATTTTCTTTAAATATGACAACACATCATTTTACGGAGTTAAGCTCCAAGAGGTCTCCTCAAGTTATAGAAGTAAATTATACCAATCAGGAAAGAAAACCCAAATACAAAAAAGAGTTTAGAAACAAAATTACCCAAGAGAAATTTGTTACAAATGAAGTTCAGATTTTGAAGTATAAACGAAATAAAAAAATAACTATGTTTTTCAACACTTACTCATCTTACAGCAAGTTTTCATTAATTGAGGTTGGTTTTGACTTTGAAGTAACAAATAAAGCTTCTGATGTTTTAAGAATTGTCAAAAGAAACATAGCAAGACTTAATCAAGACTTCTTGAGTTATATCTGGCTCATAGATAAAGGAACTGAAAATGGAACAATGCACTTCCATTTAGTAGTAGCTTGTAACAAGTTAGACTTTAAAGGTAAAAGATTACCTAAAGAAATGCAGTTTAAGTTTAATGATAAGAAGATACATAGCTCTTTTGTAAAAAACAATGAGAAGTTAAAACAATATCTTATGAAGAAAAAAATCTATTTCATAGGAAAAAGAAAGCGTGTCTATGGTAATAGCAGATACTTCATAAATTAATCATCTTAAAACGTCTTAATTATGAATCAGAAACAGTGTAAATATTCAGGAAATTGGTTTACTCAAAAAAGAAACAACCAGAGGTTTGAGAACAACAAAGCAAGAAGTAATTACCATAACAGAAAGTATCGCAAATTGTATGCGGAAGTAAATAAAATCAATAGGTTGTTGTTTTTGAATTACAAGATACTTTACAAGCTTATCGGGTATAGAGAATATATGGAAGTAGAAAAGAAGATTTTATATAAACTAAAATACGATTTTTCTTTGGTTACAGGTATTGAAGAAGAAGATGGAATTAAAAGCTTTTTGCTATACAATTACAAGCTTACTTATATAACAAACGAAATAATATTAATAGAAAAGAAATATGAAAATAACCGACCTATTTAAGCAGGACATTCTAAATCCAAAACCTATTCTTATAAAAGAGTATGGAGGAACAATAGAAAGACCATCTTCTATAAATTCAGAAGCTATACTTCTAACGTTGCTTTTTGGATTAACAGCAATTTTAGTAACATCAAAACAAATATCTTATGGAACAACAAGAAAAGAAAATTAATGTTGCTTTTGACATTAACAAGGAACTTCAAAAACAAATTTCAAGTAGTAAAATGATAAAATATGCCATTTATAGTTTATCAGTAATTGGAGGAATATTAGCCGTTGGCTTTTTATCCAAAATAATTAACTATTCAATTAAAAATATATCAGAACTAAAAAATACATTAAAACAATAAGAAATATGACATATTACGCAAGCAGACCAAGAGCAGATTATGGAAGTAAAGAAGATGTGAACTTCTTAACTTGTATCAATAAAATTTTTAAATCAAATTCTAATATATTGGTTGAAGGACATGATTTTAAGTATGTGCCATCAATGGATATGTTTAGTAAAATTGATAAAATTGTTAGTAAAACAGATAAGGTTATTGTTCTACATCATAATGGAGTAATTGACTTAAACCAATATTATGAAGTTTGTTCTGCATTATTGAATAAAATTCCTGTATTAGCAATTAACATTAATGGACGAATAACTAAAAAAGTAGAAGGTTTTCAAAAACTTCATTTATCAGGCATTAATAAAAAGGTAATTTTAAAATTAGTTGACGTTCTTCCCAATTAAAGGGTACACTTGAAAAAGTGAAAATAAAAAAACTAAAAACAACTCAATTTTTGTAATAAAGTGGTAAAAACTATACAAAATTAGGGTAAAACGCATACTAACTCAAAAATGTGAAAAATGAAGGTACATTATACGAGAATATCAACTTTAGACCAAAAGTCTGATAGGCAGACTCAAAAAAATTTAATAGATTATGATTATTTAGTTGAAGATAAATGCTCTGGAGCAACTCCATTTTTTGAACGAGATGGTGGAAAACGAATTGAAAAGATGGTTTTGAAAAATCAAGTAACAAGTATATCAGTTCATCAAATTGATAGACTTGGGCGAAATCTATTAGATATTCTAAATACAATATCTTATTTCAATAATAAACGAATTTGTATCTACTTTATCCAACAAGGTATAAAAACACTGAATGAAGATGGAACAGAAGATTCAATTGGAAAAATCGTAATATCCATTCTTGGTATTGTAAGTGAAATTGAAAAGAACCTTATAAAACAGAGGCAAAAGGAAGGAATTGCAATAGCCAAAGCCAAAGGTGTTTATAAAGGCAGGAAAACTGGCACTTCAACCTCAACCTTAGATTTTCTAAATAAGCCCAAAAATAAAATTGCAGTTGACCGTTTAAAACTAGGATTAAAAAAATCTGAAGTTGCCAAGATTACGGGGCTTCATAATAACACAATCACCAAAATAGCTAAGGCTATTGATAGAATTAAAGAACATTAATTTTTAAAGATAATATTTATTTTAAAAAATAATACTTATTGTTAAAAATAAATATTATTCTTTAAATACATTCAATCATAAATAATACATCATATTATACAAAATACTTTATATCTAAAACAATAACTAAACGCTGTTTTTACAAAAAATAAAACAACAAAATAAAATGATAAATAAAATAAATTTAGCATACTATTCTCACTCTGTGCAGAGTTACAATTCCGATAAAGAAAAAAATGAATTTAATTTTTTAAAAAAAAGCATCAGTGGTCATGTCATTTGTCCAAACCATCATATTGGTAAATTAGATAATTCTGAAATTTATCAAAATATAATCAAGAAAGTGGATTGTGTTTTTGTTTCCGATAATGAAGGTTTTGTCGGAAAAGGTTCTTATAACGAATGTTTAACTGCATTTGAAAATAATATTCCAGTTTTTCTGATAAAAAATAAAAACAACAATTTAGAATTGGAAGCAGTAACCAAAATAATCCAAGTTAGTGAATACAACTTATTTCAATTTGGTAAAATTATTTAAAGTCAAATAATTACTTCAGCCATTAACTTTTAATGGTTAAAGTAGTTATTTTTTACCAAAAATAGATTTAATAATTGTTCTTCCAATTTTGCGTTCTATTCCACCTCTTGTTGTTGGAATACCTGTTTTTCGAGCTACACTGTTTTTAACACCACTTATGCCAAGTAGTCTGCTTAACGAGAATGATACCCCGTATTTTCCTTTAAATCCAAACATAATTTTTATTTTTTAATTTAAGCCACTCTTCCGAAATTAGCATACCTCGTTTTAAAATAATCAAATAATATCTCTGTCTTTACAACCCTATCCCCATCGCTGAATGTGGGGAAAGGTAATTCGATGAATAAGTGGTCGTTAATCGCTTTTTTCACAGCTGATGCTATTTGTGTTTTCTCTGACCAATATTCCACTTTAAATTCGTTATTTTTTAGATGTTCCAATAATTTTCTTGCCGTATCTTTTACCTCAACTTTTTCCTTGTCGGAGATTTTTTTATCTCGGTTTAGCATGTCAAAAACGGTTAATTCGTCTTCGTCTAACAATTCTCTTTCTGCTCGTTTTTCTTCCTCTGACAAATCTCCTAATAACAATATCAAGGCATCAAATAACTCTTTTACCGTAGCATATTCTTTACCATTATTGTAGTTCTCAATGATTTCTTGATAACGTTCGTAAAAGTCAATTCGCATTGGGTTTTGGTCAAGTAACCGATTCATTTTCTTCGCTACACGGTCTTTTAGTGATTGAACGGCAATGTTTTTGTTTCCTTCAATTTTCAAAAATTCCTCTTCAATTTTCTTAAAGTCTAAACCACTTAAATCTATTTTTTGTCCATAACCTTCCGCTTGTTCCATAACCATATTTAAACTTTCTATGGATTGATTAACAACGTATTGAACTCGGGACACTACGTGAGTAATATCTGCCTCGTCAATCTTGTCATTCATTGTCGAATATAGGGCATTTATAGCATCTCGTTGGTCTTTGTATTCATAAATAGCATTGTCTGGCATTAATGCTTTGTATTTCTTGAATACCTCTCTTGCTAAAATTCCAAATTTATTTCGAGTTTCATCATTCTTGCAAAGAGCATTATAACCTTCTTGTAAGTACTTAATTCTATAGACAGTATCTTCCGCATTTGTAATTAAAGATAATTTAAAACTACACTCATCGTCCAAGAACAATTCTGTCGCTTGAATAGTTTCGCTTAAATCGGCAACTAATTCTTCTAATGGTCGCACAGGAACATCGTCTGTTCCGCTTGGTGTTCCTTTGCTTCCACTATCGCCATAAATAGCTAAGGCTTCTAATAATGCCTTGTAGGTTTCTATGTAGTCAACAATAAGACCGTTGTTTTTATCTTCGTGAACTCTGTTGGCTCTGGCAATGGTTTGCATTAAGGTGTGCGACTTCATTGGCTTATCTAAATACAAAGTTGATAAACTCTTCACATCAAACCCAGTTATCCACATAGCGCAAACAATAGCTATTCGGAATGGGTGGTTTTCTTCCTTGAAATCTGCCTCAAGGTTACGAGTGTTCATTTTCAAGCGGTGCGGTTCTATATCTAATCCCCACGCTTCAAATTTGTCAATCTCGTTTTGTTCGTGACTAACTACAACACTAATTTCGGTTTCCTTTGCCCAATCCCATTCTCGTTGTTGAGCAAGTTGCTCCTGCAAATCTTCAATTTTTTCAATTTCCTTTTTACGAGTTTCTAAATAGACTGCCCATTCTTCGGAAATCAAATCGTACATTTTTACGGCTGTGATTTTATCCATCGCCACAAACATCGCTTTACCTTTGTAACCTCTTCCGTTAAAATGTGTAACTACATCTTTAGCAATGGCTCGTAATCTTTTTTCAGCCGTTAGAATTGGATATTCTCTTGCAAAAAGTTTTGTTAGTTTGGCTTGTTGGTCGTCATCTAAATCTTCTTGCTCAATGGCTTCTCTAATCTGCTCATTGATAATTGGATTGTCTAATCGTAACTTTTCGCCTCTATTTTCATAATATAGTGGCACGGTTGCACCGTCTTCAATAGAACGTTTAAAGTCGTATTTAGAAACATATTCCCCAAAGATTCTTCGGGTAAGTTCATCATCTTTAAACAGCGGTGTCCCTGTAAATCCTATAAACGAGGCATTGGGTAATGCCTTACGCAAATTCATTGCTAACGAACCACCCTGTGTCCTGTGCGCTTCGTCACTGATTACAATAATATTTTCTCTTTCCGTAATTACTTCATCAAAGTTGAATTTGTGAATTAATGAAAAAATATAGCGTTGGTCAGTCTTTAAAAGAGCTTTTAGGTTTTCGCCACTTGTAGCTTTTACATTTACATCTTGTACCGCTCCAACACCTGTGAAAGTGTTATATATCTGTGTATCTAATTCCGTTCTGTCGGTAACTAATAAGAAAGTATAACCCCCTCCTAAAGCACGTAATATTTTTTGGCAAAGAAAAACCATTGAGTAACTCTTTCCACTGCCTTGTGTATGCCAAAATACGCCTAATTTCTGGGCATCATCTTTAGAAATAAATCCGTTTTTTGCTTTATTTTGAACAGAAACAAAATGTTCAACTGCCTTGTTTACGCCAATGAACTGATGGTTTCTCGCTATTAATTTTACAATTGAGCCAATAGAATTGTCAAATAAAACAAAATTCTCAAACAAATCCATCATTCGGTTTTTCTCGCAAACACCTTTTAGGATTCCATCTAAACTGATAATTCCTTCTTGCTCTTCGGTGATACGTTTCCAATCGTGGAAATGTTCATATTTAGAAGTGATAGCACCAATCTTACTTTCAAAACCATTGCTTAAAATAATAAAAGCGTTGGTATGGAACATTTTCGGAATGGTCTGCTTGTAATCTTTTAAATTGGTTTCAAAAGCCACTTTAATTTTTCGGTGGTGGGCTTTTAGCTCAATAAACAACAAAGGAATACCATTTACAAAGCCAACAATATCTGGACGCTTTCTGCGCTTCGATTTGCCTTCTACCCATAGTTGTTGAACTGCCAAAAAGTTATTGTTCTCGACTACATCAAAATCAAAGACCTTAATTTTTTTGTTACGAACAATTTCTCCCTTATCATTTTTATACGTAACAGGAATACCTTCTTTTAAAAAGTTGTGTTTCTCAAAGTTTAAATCGGGTAAACTTTTAGTAGCATCATCATTATTGATGATTTCATACGCCGATTCATACGCCTGAACAGGTAAGTTTGGATTTAGTTTTTTTATTGCCTCAAAGAACCTGTTTTTTAACAAAACATCGGCTTCACTATGTCTTCCAATTGTGCCATTTTCTCCAAAGGTTTCCCCTTGATAAACGTTGGCTATTTCCCAATGTAATTGATTTTTGAAAATATCAATACAGGTTTGCTCTATTAATTGGTCTTCTGAATAGTTGTTTCCCATAGGTTAAGATTTTGCAAAGGCAATTAGAGGCTTAATATCGTTGTTATCCGCCTTTCTAACTGCCTGTATATAGTTACTCCTTGCTTCGGTGGCTTTTACTAAATTGGCACTGCCCCAAGAAAAGAATTTTATGTTGTATAATTTTTCCATTATCAAATCTGCAATCAAACGAGAATGTCTTCCGTTTCCGTTGGCAAAACAATGGATGCTTACCAAACGATGTTTAAACCGAATGGCTAATTCTTCCGAATCATACGTATTGTTTTCCTGCCAAAATACAGCATCATCCAATAACTGTTTCAGTTCAATGGCTATGAGATAACTTTTGATGCCTATGTTCTTTTCAGAGGTTCTAAACGTTCCTGCCCATTTCCAAACTTCGCCATACATTCGCTTGTGAAGGTCTTTGATAAACTTTTCCGAAAACAGTTGTTCTGCTTTTAGTTTTTTACCAAAAGTCCATTGTATTGCTTTCTCAATATTGAGTTGCTCAAATTCGTCCAATTCCTCCCGAGTAGTGATAGAAGGAATTCGCAATCCTTCTTTTTCCTCCTCGTCTAAAGGCGTTTGACCGTCTATGTATTCAATCGTTAATCCCATAGGTATTTTGGCATTTCACTTTTAATCTCATTTGTTTTTTGAGCAATGGCTTTTTCAATGCGTTCCTTTGAATTTTGCTGGTCTTCTAACGTCATTGTGTTGTTGGTTCTCATCACTATTTCGGTGGCTAATACTTTAGCACGTTTTTCTATCATTTGTTCTAACGATTCGTGTTTGGAAACAAAACCATACACCAACTGCATATCCATAGCATTAGCAACGTCACGCAACGAGTTTAAGGTAATTGTTCCATTAGCCTCACGCTCTTCAATTTCCTTTGTGCTTTGTGGTGCAATATTTAAACGATTCCCCAATTGACGTAACGACATTTTTAGTGCCGTACGAAAGGTATTGACCCAACCTTTTGATGGAACTACTGTTGCTTTCAAATCCTTGAAAGCCTCTAATTTTTTATCGGTTTGCTGTAAAAGCAATTGTTGTTTATTATTTTTCATAAGGCTATTACCTGAAATATTCGATACAAATTTAAGGTTATTGCCTGAAATAAAAAAATATTTTTAAGGTTATAACCTTAAAATTTAGTATAAGCTAATCTTTTTAGACTTATATTTAAAAATTATTCTTCCATTATTATTTGAATTTAGTAATTGTTCTTTATCCTTTGGACGCAAAATATATGTTTTCGATTTGTATCCATTTGCACTTATTGAAATAACAAAATTTCCTTTGTTCCAGTTTTCAATATTTTTTAATTGATGCTCAAAACGAACGAAATTATCTTCGTTATTTATTCCCAAATATTTAAGCCTGTCGTTTTGAACAACAATACTTTCTCCAAAACGAAAAAAAGTATTATTCTGTTTGTCTTGGATTGGAAAATTGTAATTTCTTTCAGGGAGACGAAAAGTAACAACAAAATCACTTAATGTTTCTTCCCCAAAATTTTTAACTTCAAAAGCAAAATCATAAACAATTTGGTTTCCATCACTGATAGTATGAGAATATTTCATTTTCCATATATCTAAATTGGCTTTAAGAATATTCGCATTTCTATCGGCTAAGCCAAGAGCTAAAACCGAAGTAACGATTGCTATTCCACCAAGAACAACACCAACTACTGATTCAAGTTCTTTATGGTTATAAACTAAGAAGGCAAAACCAATAGTAACAATAAAGGATACTAATATTGTAATTTTATATGTTTTTTTAAATCCTATAAACATAACTTTTTATTTATTACATAAAACTAAATTATACCCGTAGTGCATTATTAAACGAGATTAATTTTTAAGTTGTTAATATTTCTGTTGAATACAAATTTATTGAGATATTGAATTGTTGTTAATGTTGTAATCTTTGCTAAAATTCTAGTTTTAAAACCTTCGAAAGACTTTGCATAATTTCTTCTGATCATAAACTGGTCACATAATTGAGAAAATAAAGT
>CALRRY020000001.1:0-322131 GCA_943370635.1 Variovorax paradoxus | reverse complement strand
TGGAAAATAGTAAAATCAGAGGTAGAGCAATTATCATTTTTTTAAAGCCTAATTTTTGAAAATCGCTTTAAACAAAAATTAAACAACTGATTAACAATTAAATACAAAACAAAAAAGTCCGATTTAAATTTTTATCGGACATTAATGATTTTAAAATTCAAACAATTACGAAAACTATTTCGCTTATGAAATTACATTTTTTTTGCTTCTTCCCAAAACACATCCATTTCGGCCAATGTCATTTCAGAGAGAGGTTTACCGAGTTCAGCCGCTTTGCTCTCGAGGTACATAAATCGTTTCATGAATTTTTTATTGGTACGTTCCAACGCATCTTCCGGATTGATTTTTAAAAACCGGGCATAATTTATCATGGAAAATAGTACATCGCCAAATTCGGATTCTATTTTATCGCTATTACCGGCTTCAACTTCGACTTGTAATTCGTTTAATTCTTCTTGCACTTTATCCCAAACTTGGTGGGGTTCTTCCCAATCAAATCCAACACCTTTTACTTTATCTTGAATTCTACTGGCCTTTACAAGAGCGGGTAAACTTTTCGGCACACCCTCTAAAACGGATTTTTTGCCTTCTTTCAGTTTTAGTTTTTCCCAATTTTGTTTTACTTCTTCTTCGTTGGCAACAACTACATCGCCATAAATATGTGGATGACGATCGATTAATTTATCGCAAATACTATTGGCTACATCGGCAATATCAAAAGCATTTGTTTCGCTGCCAATTTTGGCATAAAACACTATATGCAACAACAAATCACCTAATTCCTTTTTGATTTCTTGTAAATCATTATCCAAAATGGCATCACCTAATTCATACGTTTCTTCAATGGTCAAATGGCGTAAACTTTCCAAGGTTTGCTTTTTATCCCAGGGACATTTTTCACGAAGGTCATCCATAATGTTCAATAATCTTCCAAAAGCTTCTAATTGTTGTTGCCGCGTATTCATTTGATTCTGATTTTTGTAAAAATAAAAAATCCTACTCGAAAGCAGGATTCATTTTCAAATTTATTTAAAAAATTATTCAGCAGGTTTTTCAGTTTCCGCTTCTTTCAATTCTTTTGTTAAAGATTCAACCGAAACGATTCCTTTTGGTTGCAACATATTATACCAATTGATGATTTTTTTTATATCAGAAGCATAAACTCTTTCTTCATCAAACTCGGGTAAAACTTCTCTGAAATAAGTCACTAAAACACCATTATCGTCTTTGTGCGAAATAGCGGTTAGACCATCATTTTCTTTCGTTGCAATAGCTTTGAAAACTTCGGCTAACTTAACTTCTTCATTGTAGGTGTACACTGCTATTTCTGAAAGTAAACTCACATTGCTTCTCATGCCAACAGTAATTTTTTTTCCGTCTAAAAAACTTTCGGCAACAAAACCCGTTCTGGTTTGCAATTTCAATTCAAATAATCCCGGTTTTCCGGAGATGGCTAATATTTTTTGTAAACTCATTTTAAACTATAAATTAAACTTGTGTATTATCTTCCTTTTTTGTTAAAAAACTTCATTTTGTAATCGGCTCTGATTTTACCGTCGATGATGTTTTGTAATCTTTTTTTAATTAACGTCTTTTTCAATGAAGATATTTTGTCGGTAAACAAAACACCTTCTATATGGTCGTATTCGTGTTGAATTACTCTGGCAATGAGACCATCATATACTTCCGTGTGTTTTGCGAAATTTTCGTCAAGATACTCAATAGTGATTCGCTCTTTTCTGAAAACATCTTCTCGCACATCAGGAATGCTCAAACAACCTTCGTTAAATCCCCATTCGTTTCCTTCTTCCTGAATAATTTTCGCATTGATAAAGGTTTTTTTGAATCCTTTCAACTGTTGAGCTTCTTCGGAAGACAAATCATCGCTTTCGCTAAATGGTGCAGTATCCACAATAAATAGTCGAATGGCTAAACCAATTTGCGGAGCTGCTAAACCAACGCCATAAGCATTGTACATGGTATCATACATGTTTGCAATAAGTTCCGATAAATTAGGATATTCAGGTGAAATTTCTGAACCAACTTTTCGTAAAACCGGATCACCATATCCAACAATTGATAAAATCATGTGAGCAATTTTTTGTAATTTAGGGTCTAAACTATTTTGGTTAAATTAGGAAGCAAAAGTAATAAAAAGAATTCTGACTTTTACCTTAAAATAGGTAGGTTTTTCTTTTAAATCATTTTTCGGGTTAGGAAATCCTGCAACAAAATAGTAGCGGCAATTTCATCGACCAAGCCTTTATTTTGGCGTTGTTTTTTGCGTAAACCGCTATAAATCATGGTTTGAAAAGCCATTTTGGAGGTAAATCGTTCATCCACTCGAATAACTTTCATTTGTGGAAATTCAACCGAAAATGTTTCCACAAATTTTTCGATGATGGGTGCACTTTCCGAAGGCAATCCGTTCATTTGTTTGGGTTCGCCAATTAAAACAGTAGAAACATTTTCCTTTGAAAAATAATCTTTCAAAAAAGGAATAATAGTTTCGGATGGAATGGTCGTGAGTCCGGATGCAATAATTTGTAATTCATCGGTAACGGCAATTCCGGTGCGTTTGATTCCGTAATCTATGGCGAGGATTCTGGGCATTTTTTCTTTTTATTGATGATTACAAATTTACATTTTTTTATTTTCAATAAGTACCAACTTTACAAAAATCAAACCAAAATGTATCACGAAAAGATTTTATCTTTGTCAAAATTTTACACAATGAACAATTTACAACCTATCATAGAAAAAGCTTGGGAAAACAGAGCTTTATTGCAAGAAGAAACTACTATTGCTGCCATTAGAGAAGTCATTGAATTATTAGACAACGGAAAACTTCGCGTTGCTGAACCTACAACTGAAGGTTGGCAAGTGAACGAATGGGTTAAGAAAGCTGTCGTCATGTATTTCCCCATTCAAAAAATGGAAACGTGGGAAGCCGGTATTTTTGAATACCACGACAAAATGGAATTGAAACGCAACTATGCCGAAAAAGGGGTTCGCGTGGTTCCGCCAGCTGTGGCACGATACGGAGCTTATATTTCTAAAGGTGTGATTATGATGCCAAGTTATGTAAATATCGGAGCCTATGTGGATGAAGGAACAATGGTTGATACGTGGGCAACCGTGGGAAGTTGTGCTCAAATTGGAAAAGACGTTCACTTGAGTGGTGGCGTTGGTATTGGTGGTGTTTTAGAACCGCTTCAAGCTGCTCCTGTAATCATTGAAGATGGAGCTTTTATTGGTTCACGTTGCATTGTAGTAGAAGGAATTCGTGTAGAAAAAGAAGCCGTTTTAGGAGCGAATGTAGTTTTGACCGGCTCCACAAAAATTATTGACGTAACTGGCGAAAGTCCGGTGGAATATAAAGGTTATGTTCCTGCTCGATCTGTGGTAATTCCGGGAACCTATACCAAAAAATTTCCTGCCGGCGAATTTCAAGTTCCGTGTGCGTTGATTATTGGTCAGCGAAAACCTTCGACCGATTTGAAAACTTCACTTAACGATGCGTTGAGAGAATATAATGTAGCGGTTTAATTTTTTGCAATGAAAGTACTGGTAATTCAACATAAGATGATTGGCGATGTTTTGGCCAGTACTGTCATTTGTGAAGTGCTGAAAAAAGAGCATCCTGATTGGGAAGTTCATTATTTGATTGAAAAAAACACACTTCCGGTAGTAGAAAACAATCCGTATATTGACAAAATAGTTTTGTTTGATCCGCAAGCTAACAAAGGTCTTTTTCGATTAATTCAATTTGGAAAACAATTAAAAAAAGAAAAATATACTTTAGTGATTGATGTATATGGTAAATGGCAAAGTATTATTCCTTCCTATTTTAGTGGAGCTAAAACAATTATTGGTCATTACAAATGGTATACAACCTTTTTTTACACGAAAACGGTTGTTCCTGACACGGAATGTAACGGAACAGCCAATGCGTATCGCTTACTTTTGGCCAGTACTGCTTTACATAAAAAAGTTGAATCAATTTATCCAACTATCCACCTATCGGAATCAGAACTGAATTTAGCAAAAATTAAAATGAGTGTTTTTTCTCCCAACAAACCAATTTTTATGATTAGTATTTTGGGTAGTGGAAAAAATAAAAGTTTACCACCATCCTACATGGCAAATGTATTGGATTACATTGCTGAGAAAAAAGAAGCACATATTTTATTCAACTATATTCCGAAACAAAGAAAAGAAGTAGAACATCTTTTTCATTTGTGTAATGAAAAAACAAAATCGCAAATACATTTGGATTTTTATGCGGATGGTTTGCGTGATTTTTTGGGTATTTTATCGCAATGTGATGCGTTAATTGGCAATGAAGGGGGTGCCACAAACATGGCGAAAGCTCTTTCCATTCCTACCTTTACTATTTATGCTCCTTGGATAAACAAGACATCGTGGAACATTTTGGAAGAAACCGGTTTGCATGATGTGGTTCATTTAAGCGACTATTTTCCTGAATTATACCAAAATAAACATCCTAAAAACTTTAAAGATAAAGCTTTAGAATGGTATGAAAAATTTCAACCCAGTTTATTCAAAGAAAAATTGACTGTTTTTATCAAAAGAGTTAGCCGTTAATTTTGCTTATCTTCTTTTACAATTCCGTATGGAGTCCAAACAATTTTATTGTCTTTTACCCCTTTTCTAATGGCAAGATTTGCTGCTAGTGATTCGGGGGTTTTATAACCACGAGCATGATCTAAATGCAAAACAATGGCTTGATAACGAATTTGTTTTCCTTTAATTCCATTATTTTCAAGACGTTCACCAAATTCTCTATCCGGTCCGCCATATTTCATTCGTTCATCATAGCCGTTGATGGCAATCATATCTTCTTTAAAACCTGATGAATTGCAATTATTAAAGGAAGGTGTAGTTGGCGTTACACTATCTAAAATCGTAGCCATTACTCCATCAGTAGATAGTTTTAAAGTTTGTGAAAAACCTAATTTGTCCTTGCTTTTCAACCATTTAACATCAAAACAGGTACCGTTTATAATATCTTCTTTGGTGATGAGCTTACTTACTTTCATGCTTAATTTACAATAACCTCCTGATAAAAATCTTCCTTTTTCGGCATATTTGGCGTGTACCTCAACAAAGTCTTTTCTGGGAATACAATCGCCATCTGTCATAATGATATAATCATTTTTAGCTTCAACAATTGCCACATTTAAAATTTCTTGTCTACGGTAGCCTTCATCCTCGTGCCATAAATGTCGAATTGGTACCGGATAATTTTCACGGTATTGATCGATTAATTCTTTTGTAGAAGATCTTGAACCATCATCGGCTATAACTAATTCAAAATCAGAATAGGTTTGAATACTATATCCAATAAGTACTTTCTCCAGCCATTCCTCGGCATTATAGGTACTAACGATGACTGAAATTTTCATATTTACGTATTACAATAATTGATGCAAAAGTAAGGATTAATTTTTTTAATAAAAATTGAGCCATTATGTCGAGGTTAATTCTTAAAAATTCCATTTGGAATCCATTTAATTTTATTTTTTTTATTGAAACTACGAATCGCTTTATTTTTGGCAATGCTTTCCTTTGTGGCATATGATCGCTTATGGTCCAGATGTAAACAAATGGCAGAGTAACGAATTTGTTTGGAAAGCATCCCGTTATTAAACATTCTTTCTCCCAATTCACGGTCTAATCCGCCGTATTTCATGGCTTCATTAAATCCGTTAACGGCTAAAATATCTTTTTTAAAACCCGATGAATTATGGCCATTCCAAGAACGTTTGGTGGGCGTTAACCAATTCATAAAAGCAGCAAACCACTTATTTTGTGTTAACTTTGTTAGTTTGAAATTAGAGGATAATCCTTGTTGTTTCAACCATGAAATGGAAAAGCAATTTTGAGTAAGAATATCATGTTCACTAATTTTTTCTGAAATAAGCATGGGAAGTTTAAAATAACCTCCGGAGAGAAAATACCCCTCCTCTTTGTGTTTCAAGTGAGTTGCAATAAAATCTTTTCGTGGTATACAGTCGCCATCCGTAAAAAGTAAGTAATCAGATTGAGAGGCTAAGATGGCTTTATTTAAAATGCCTGGTTTTTGAAAGCCATTATCTTCATGCCAAACATGAATGATTGGGTTTTTAAATTTAGTTGAAAAGTTATCCAGTAATTCCTTTGTTTTTTTTGTTGAACCGTCATCAGCAATTACAATCTCAAAATCAGATTCGGTTTGAACGCTAAAGCCAATTAAAACTTTATGCAACCATTCTTCGGAATTGTATGTTGTAATGATAATGGATACTTTCATTGAAACTATTGAGAAGGGAAAAATACTATTTTTTACTAAATTTTACTTCCAAAACTTCAATTTCTTTTTTAATCTTTTTTTTCTATAAAAATTACTTTGAAAATTAATAGCATATTTCCACATCTTCTCAAAAACATATGATTCGTGTTCGCCGGTTAATTTGGCGTATTCATTACTCATTAATGCTACAATTTCTTTACTTGATGTTAATTTAGAGAAATTTTTTATCCGTTCATCTAAACTCATTTCTTTATTAAAATTTGTCCTATTTAAATCTACTAAAAAAAAGGAAAAATCATCATTTCCCATTTCTTTAATGAGAGTATTACCGGTAGAATGGTCAATAAATTGAACATTAGCACAATGCAATTTATAAGTAAACGCAACAAACTTTCTGATTATTTTTTCTTTTTTTTGGAAATCTTCTAATTTTAAAATATCTCTAAATGTGTAATCTACTTTAATGTATTCACAAACATAAAAACTTTCATTAAGACCTATCCAATCATTATTCTCAAAATAAGCTATTGGTTCTGGAGTGCCAATCCCTTTTGATAATAATAGTTGTGCATATTCATAAGAACGCTTTGCTTTACTTTTTCTAACGTATGCATACAAAAACTTATTTATTAAATGAGGTTTTTTAAATGCCTTTATACAAATAATTTGTTTTTCAAAATCAACTGTTTTCAAACTATTTCTGTTGCCTTTATAAATATATTGACCAATACTATTATACGACTGAATAATCTTGCAAAGCTTTTCTTTTTTTTCAATATAATTTTGGCTAACCATCATTTTCATAAATGACTTTTTTGGGATTTAGTTTTCAAAATTAGAACAATTAAATTTAAAATTGTAAAAATGCTTGAAAACATGGAATGAAAACAAAAAAACAATTTAAAAAATACTTTTAAATTCTGTATGTTTGTCTGTTTTTAATTATTTCAAAAAAACCATATGTCAAAATGAATATTTTTAAATCTTTACAGCGAAAAATCAATAAGCGAAGAGTGATTAACACTATCTTAAATGCAGAACAATCAAACGTTGATGTCGTAAATATTCATCGAATTGACACAATTAATATAGGAGATTATTTTTGTGCTCCACATCATTATTTTGATGTTTTGAAAAATAAAAGTTTAGACATTTTTGACTACAAGAGTAACGACAAAAAAGTAACTCAAAATTATATTGATCAAATATCAAATAATTCACTAATCATTGGAGGTGGAGGCCTATTAAACAGAAATGGATTTGCCAAACAAATGTTATTATTTGAAAAGTTAACTACAAAAGGTAAAAAAATTGTATTATGGGGAGTAGGCCATAATGAAAAATCGCCTTCACTCTATGGGAAAATTACAAAATATAATATCAATGTAGATAAATTTGGTTTAGTTGGCACTAGAGATTTTTCAATGCCGGGAGAATATGTGCCGTGTGTAAGTTGCCTTCATCCTTTATTTAATGAAAATTATACTAGTACAAATGAAGTGGGTATTGTTTTTCACAAAGACACTTTAAAAAAAGAAAACATAGTTTCAAAATATAAAGACTTTCCAACATCTTCAAACACAAAAAACCTTGATGAATTAATATCATTTATTGGAAGCTGTGAACACATTGTAACTGATAGTTATCATACTATGTATTGGGCAATGTTAATGAAAAAAAAGGTGGTTACGATTCCAAATTCTTCAAAATTTTTCGATTTTAAACACAAACCTGTAATTTCAAATTTTGATGATGCTTTAAGCCAATTAAAATATACACAATCATTTGACGGATTATTAGAGGAATGTAGAGAAATTAATATTCAATTTTCTGAAAAAGCATTTAATTATTTAAATCTTTAAATTTATGAAGAATATTTTTTTAGAATCTCATAATTTAAATAATCTGTACTTTGGATTTGGACAATTTAATTATCATTTAATAAAAGCTTTATCAGAAATTGAAAATCGTGATTATGAAATTACTCTTCATTCAAAGAATATAGAATGGCTTAAAAAAGAGTTTAATACAAAATTCAAATATAGAAAATATTATACTTTTACTCGAATGCCATTGTTTAGGATCCGAAAAAAATATGACCTATGGCATTCAATGAATCAAAATACAAAAATTGAACCATATCACAAAATTCCATATCTATTAACCATTCATAATATTTCATTTTTTAAAGACCCAAATAATTATAAACATTTAAAAAATAACATCGCATTTCAAGAGAAAATAAATAGAAGTAATGCAATAGCTTATATCTCAAATTTTGCAAAAGAATCCACTCATTTATATTTTGATGTTCCAAAAGTTCCTGAATTTGTGATTTACAATGGAAATCCAATTCGCCAAATTACACTAGATGATTCATTTAAACCAAGATATTTACCTGTTAAACCTTATTTGTTTAGTATCGGTCAAATTTCAGAAAGAAAAAATTTCATTTCACTTATAAGAATGATGGAAAAAATTAATGATTTTGAGTTGATTATTGCCGGAAAAAAAACAACTGAAGAATCATTAATTTTAATTAATGAAATATCTAAATTAAAACTTGAAAATAAGATTACCTTAGTTGGAGAAATCAATGAAAATGAAAAGCAATACTATTATAAAAATTGCGAAGCTTTTGTTTTTCCCTCTCTGAGGGAAGGTTTTGGACTTCCTGTTATAGAAGCAATGAAATTTGGAAAACCTGTGTTTATTTCTAATAATACTTCTCTCCCTGAAATAGGTGGAACAATTGCTAATTATTGGGATAATTATGACGCTGATTACATGGTAAATGTATTACATAATGGATTGAATGAATATTATAAAAACACTGCAGAAAATAAAACTAAATTAATTGAACGTTCTGAATTATTCTCTTGGGAAAAAGCTGCAAAAGATTACAATACAGTATATAAATCAATGCTTCATATTTAATTTTTCTTTTCAAATAACAAATCAATTTTGAAAAATAGAGTATAAATGGTAAAAACTCTAACTACAAAATTCAAATTAAGTATTACATTATGGCAGATAATAATGAAGAAATACTCAACGCCTTTCAAGTTATCCAAAACGGCGGAATCATCCTCTACCCGACCGATACTGTCTGGGGAATCGGTTGTGATGCAACTAATCCCGAAGCCGTAAAAAAAATATACGCACTCAAAAAAAGAGAAGAATCCAAAAGCATGATTGTATTGATGAATGGTGAAAAAATGATGTACAATGTATTCAAAGACATTCCTGAAGTGGCCTGGCAAATTCTCGATTTATCTGAAAAACCAACAACTTTAATTTTAGACAAACCTCGAAATGTAGCTCTAAACATTATTGCAGAAGACCAATCCTTGGCCGTTCGATTGGTGAAAGAACCTTTCTGTTTTAAATTAATGGAAAGGATGAAAAGACCTCTGGTTTCTACGTCGGCAAATATTTCCGGTACACCTACACCAAAATCGTTCAAAGAAATCAGTCCCGAAATTATTAAAGGTGTAGACTATGTTGTAAATTTGCACCGCGAAAAAATTTGTGACAAGCCATCCACTATTATTAAATTGACGTTGGATAGTCAGGTTCAAATTATACGGAAATAAATGTGGCAATTGGACAATGTGTCAATTGGAGAGATACAAAATAATCAATTTTTAATAAACTACCTCTCATTGTCATATTATCACATTGTCGAATTGACACATTGACACATTAAAAAATGAATTACAAAAAAGCTCTACATAATCCCATCTTCAAAATCATCTCACAAGCTGCAAAGGAGCTTGACGTTGAATGTTTCGTAATTGGTGGTTTTGTTCGTGATTTTTTGTTAAAACGCAATTTCAAAAAAGACATCGATATTGTTGCGGTTGGCAGCGGAATTGAATTAGCTCTCAAAGTTTCAGAGCTTCTTCCCAACAATCCAAAAGTGCAAGTTTTTAAAACGTATGGAACAGCGATGCTTCGTTTTCAGGAAATTGACATTGAGTTTGTTGGTGCCCGAAAAGAAAGCTATCATTTTGAAAGTCGAAATCCGGTGGTAGAAAATGGAACCTTAGAAGACGATCAAAACCGACGTGATTTTACCATCAATGCCTTAGCTTTTTCATTGAATGAAAAAAATTATGGCGATTTAATCGATCCTTTCAATGGTTTGGAAGATTTAGAAAATAAAATCATTCGAACACCTTTGGATGCCGATATTACTTTTTCAGATGATCCATTGCGAATGATGCGAGCCATTCGTTTTGCCTCACAATTGAATTTTACGATTGAAAAAAAATCATTCATTTCCATTTCTAAAAATTTTGAGCGAATCAATATCATTTCCGGTGAACGAATTGTAGAAGAATTAAACAAAATTTTATCTACCGAAAAACCGTCAATTGGTTTTATTTTATTATATCAAACCGGTTTGTTGGATTTGATTTTACCGGAATTAACCGCTTTAAATCAAGTTGAAGAAATCGAAGGTCACACCCATAAAAACAACTTTTATCACACGTTAGAAGTGGTAGATAATATTTGCCCCAATACCAATGATGTTTGGTTGCGATGGGCCGCTTTGCTTCACGATATCGGAAAAGCTCCCACCAAAAAGTTCAACAAAAAACAAGGTTGGACCTTTCACGGTCATGAATTTTTGGGTGGAAAAATGGTTAAGAAAATCTTTGAACGATTACATATGCCGTTGAACCACAAATTAAAATTTGTTTCCAAATTAGTAATGTTGAGCTCACGACCCATTGTACTTTCTCAAGATATTGTTTCGGATTCTGCGGTGCGACGTTTACTGTTTGATGCCGGCGAAGACATTGAAGATTTAATGATTTTATGCGAAGCAGACATCACCACCAAAAACCCGAATAAATTTAAAAAATACCATAATAATTTTAAGATTGTTCGCCAGAAAATTGTGGAAGTGGAAGAACGCGATCATGTGCGAAACTTTCAACCACCCATTTCCGGAGAAGAAATTATGGAAATTTTTAATTTGAAACCTTCTCGTGAAATTGGCGTTTTAAAAGAAGCTATTAAAGAAGCCATTTTAGAAGGTGAAATCCCGAATGATTATGAAGCGGCATATACTTTTATGTTAAAAAGAGCTGAAAAATTAGGTTTACAAATACTTAAAAATTAACTATAAGATTAACTTTTGTTATAAAACCTAAAAAGCAAAAGTGCAGTAATTTTGTATTAAGTTTATAAAACATGAAAACAAACAAACCCGTTATCATTTGGCTTCTTTCCGGCTGTGTTTTATTGTTTATTATGGTGATGGTGGGTGGTATCACTCGGCTTACTAACTCCGGACTCTCGATGACCGATTGGCATTTGGTGACGGATACTTTTCCACCAACATCCGATCAAGCTTGGAATGAAGCTTTTGAAGAATACAAGAAATTTCCGGAGTACCAAAAAATCAATATTCACAAGGATTTTACAATGGATGATTACAAATTCATTTATTTCTGGGAATGGTTCCACCGCTTTATTGGAAGAATCATTGGAATAGTATTTATCATTCCGTTTGTTTATTTTTTAATTAAGAAGAAATTAGATTCGGAAACCATCAAAAAATGTATCATTTTGCTTTTTATGGGTGGATTTCAAGGATTTTTGGGCTGGTTCATGGTAAAAAGCGGTTTAATTGACAATCCGGATGTGAGTCATTATCGTTTGGCTTTACACCTAACTTTTGCTTTTATCACTTTTGCCTATACGCTGTGGGTTGCGTTGGATTTAATCTACCCCAACAAAAATGAAGTGATTTTACCGTTGCGAAAACTAGCTCGAATTGCCATGGTGGTATTGATTATTCAAATCATTTACGGCGGATTTGTAGCCGGGTTAAACGCTGGGTTAATTCACAATCACTGGCCATTAATGAGTGAAGGAAAAGTGATTCACGAAACGGTTTGGATGGAACAACCAACCATAGTTAAAAATTTAACCGAAGGAAAAAGTGGTGTGCAATTCGTTCATCGAACGATGGCTTATGTTGTAGTTGGTTTAATAATTTTATTGTTTATAAAAAGTAGAAAATATTCCCTTTCAACCATCCAATACCAATCAGTTAAAACATTGGTTTTATTTGTGTTTATTCAATTTATTTTAGGTATTTTTACCCTTTTATTTCATGTACCGCTTTGGCTGGGATTAGCTCATCAATTGATGGCTTTTTTATTACTGAGTGCCATGACATTTACTTTGCATCGCTTTAGTAAATAAATTTCAGACTATATTGTCGCAGTTTTTGTTAGAATACATTACATGTCTAAACTCGCCGCTCAGGATAAATTTTTAGATTTATCCGATTATGGTAGAAGGTTCGGAAGAATTTTTGCTTTACAATTAAAAGATACACGCTTTACGCCGATTCACGTGACGCTACTTTTCGGCATCAGTGGATTGATTGCGATGTATTGCATCCTTTATCAGCACTATGTTTGGGCTGCATTTTTCATCATTCTTAAATCAATTATTGATGCAGCAGATGGTGAATTAGCGAGGTTAAAAAAAACACCTTCATATTCCGGAAGATATTTGGATAGTATTTTTGATATTTTCTTAAATTTCGGATTTTTAATGGTGATTTGCTATGTATCATCCACCTCTTTGTGGTTTACTATTGTTGCTTTTATTGCTATTCAATTACAAGGAACATTATACAATTATTACTATGTAATTTTACGAACAAAGTCGGTTGGAGGTGATTCAACAAGCAAAATTTTTGAACATAAAACCCCAAAAGCATTGTCAGGTGAAAGTCAAAAAATAGTGAATATCCTTTTCAAAATTTATACTGTTGTTTATGGGATGTTTGATAAAATTATTCACTTTTTAGATTCGGATGCATACAAAGTCAAAACTTTTCCTAATTGGTTTATGACCTTACTTTCTGCTTATGGATTAGGTTTTCAATTATTAATTATTGCCATTATGCTTCCGTTGGGTTGGATCGATTGGATTGTGCCTTTTTTTGTGGCGTATTCGATTTTACTATTTGTATTGATTGGTATTAGAAAAAAACTAATTCAATAAAAAAGCCTTCTCAAAAAATGAAAAGGCTTGCGTACTTTTGAAGTATTTGTTATTAAAATGCTGTATTAATTGAAAGTGTAAAACCTGTACTTTCCGGTACAAAACGACATACGCCACCGACACACACCAAACCACCACGTTGGCGTCCATAATTCATGGCAATTCTCGTTGAATTGATTCTATATGCTCCACCAAAATTATAGTAATGATTTCGTCTATCTTTATTATCATTTCCATAGTTGATGATATCCCAAAAATAAAAAGAATATTTATCTTTTAAATTAAGCTCAACTATACCTCCTGCCCAATTTTTAAAATCAGCATCTGCCCACATGTGTTCCGCTTCAAAACGAATGGATTTATCAGATGCAAAATTATAAATTGCTTCTGCAGTAACAATATTGGTTCGCACATCAGTGCTTCCATCTTCTACCCAAGGTTTGTTATAATATTGATTGATGTAATAAAAACCGGTTCGCCAATTCTCAGAGAATTGCTTTTTTATTTCTAAATTATAATCAGAAAAATATTTTTCTCCGACACCAAAAAAATTAGTTTTATAATCCGCTGGAGTTAAACGATATTGACCAGATAAATTATACCATGATGCCATATTCAGCGATACTTTTGTACCATATTTACCTCCAAGTTTACTTCCTTTTGCAAATTCGTAAAAAACATCAATTTGCCCACCGGTTTCACCTACTTTTAAAATACGTGGATCTTTAAAATCAAAACCAACTTGTGCTTGGTAAACATAGATATTGGCTAAATTAGAGTGATGTTGTTTGGTTAAGGCCGGTGTAAAATTCAACACTTTATCATTAAAATTTAAACTGGTATTATCCCCGTTTACTGTTGGAACACGTTCTGACAAAAAAGTCATATTTTCACTTCGCCGTAAAGTTGCGTCTATACCAAGTCCTTGTTTTGAATAACCTAAATTTAAACTTATTGCATTCCCGTCTCTTATTAAATCTTCTTCTAATGCATTACTAATTCGGTTCAAGATAGCATCTTTCGATTTATAATTATATTCAAAATTAGAATAGAATGAATTAATGGAATAATTTAATCTACCTGAAATACCATGGGTAATTGCATCAAAATTTGGATTTTCGATTGATAAATCAATATCTTCATCTCGTCCAACATAACTTAACCCTAAAGACAAATCAGCATTTTCAAAATTAAAAAGTTGTTTTAACTGAATATCAGAATCAAAACCATAAATTTTACCTTTTGAAACATCAAAACCTGTCCTTTGTTGACCATACAAAGCTGTTAAACGAACATTATCGGAAGGACTAAAAATAATTCTACCACCTCTCAGTGCAGTATTAATTCCTAAAGCTCTATCTTCCCATGCACGAAGTAACATTCCACTTCCAAATTGTTCATAAAAATAACCAGCGGTTACATCCCATTTATTTGATTTATAATTGACAAAATAAGTAGCGATATTTGTTCCTTCGAATTCCGGATTGTAATTTAAAAGAGCATTTTTTTCATATGCCTCAACTTGCACTCCAGCAGTCCAATTTTTAATTTGATAATTTAACAATAAGTAACTATTAGAACGAATAGGGTCTTCAGGCTGAATGATTCCTCGACCTTTGTCATTCAAATACCATTGTGTAATGGATTCAATACCTCCAAACACTCTTCCGTAATCTTTTTTGACTTCAGTTGAATCTACTTGGGCAATACTCAAGGCAGAATAACCTAAAAAAACAGATAAAAATAAAATATTTAAACGCATTATTAAAGTTGTTTCAATTTGTTAAACAACTCCTTTTCAGCACCTTGACTATATCCATTATGTACATGAACAATCTTTTGATTTTTTACTACAACAGTATAAGGAACATTAGCGATAGATAGTGCTCTTTTAAGATCTTGATTGGTATCTAAAAGCACTTTATAGGGCCAATTTTTACCATTTAGTAGAGGTTTTACTCTTTTTTGAGTTCGAGTATCATCTATTGAAACTGCAATAACCTCCATGTTAAGTTCTTTAATCCATTCAGCATAATTTTCATTTATAGCATCCAATTCGTTAAGACATGGAGCACACCAAGTAGCCCAAAAAGTAAAAACATAAATTTTATCTTGTTCTTTAAAATCATTTTTTACATGATATGATTTACTGTCATCTGACTTAAGGATAACGTTAGGCATTTGTTTTTGAGCGAATAAAAAAGTGTTAAAAAAACAAATTAAAATTGTGGAAAATACTAATCGCATAGGGTAAGATTTGTTATTTGTAAAAAGAAAATTGATTAAAAATTAAAATTTAATCGCACAATATTATAAAAAAAAGTACACTTTTTTAATTGTCTGCTATTTTTTTTAAAAAATTGTAAGCAAAATGTTGATTGTTAAGAAAAACATAATATTTTTGATGTTTTAACTAAAACTAAACTTTCAATTAACAAACTACTTAACTATGAGAAAAATTATACTTTCAGCTTTTTTATTAAGCTTTGGTCTCATGAATGCACAAACTTTTGTGAGTACCACACCACAAAACAAAAAAGTTATACTAGAAGAATTTACAGGTGTTAACTGTGTTTTTTGTCCGCAAGGTCATGTTATTGCGAATAACATTAAAAATGCCAACCCGGATAATGTTTTTTTAATCAATATTCACGTTGGAAATTTTGCTACACCTAGTGGTGGTCAGCCTGACTTCAGAACTTCATTTGGAACGGCAATTGCCAATCAGTCTGGATTAACAGGATATCCAGCAGGAACGGTTAATAGAACTGTTTTTAGTGGATTAAGCATGTCAGCCGGCGGAACTGCTATGGGAAGAGGAAACTGGACCAATGCTGCTAACCAAATTTTAGGACAAAGTTCTTATTTGAATGTAGCTGTACAAGGACAAATCAATGCCCAAACAAATCAATTAACAGTAACGGTTGAAACCTATTACACAGGAAATAGTCCTGTTGGAACAAATAAATTAAATGTAGCTTTATTACAAAACAATACTTTTGGTCCTCAAACGGGTGGTAATATGGGCAATAATTATAACCATATGCATAGATTAGTACACTTGCTTACTGGTCAATGGGGAACAGATATTACAACTACTACAGCAGGTTCATTTAATTCACAAACATTTACTTACACTATCCCTGCTGCTTACAATGGTGTACCTGTTGAAATTGGTGAATTAGAGTTAGTTGCCTTTGTAACTGAAACACAACAAAGAATTGTTAGTGGAAATGGAGCTAAACCAACCTATACCGGTTTAACCGCTAATGATGCTAAAGTAAAAAGTATAGATGCAATTGATCAACAATGTGTAACTACATTAGGTCCAAAATTCACTTTACAAAATATGGGGCAAAATAACTTAACAAACCTTCCGATAACATACTCCATTAATGGTAGTACACCTCAAATTTTCAATTGGACTGGTTCAATTACTCCTTTGAGTTCAACTCAAGTTACACTTCCTGCTGTAAGTTACAGTCTACAGGCTAATAATTCAGTTGAAATTAGTATCCCAGGTGATGATAACAATACTAACAATTCCGGAACAACATCATTCACTAAAGCTATTGAAACACAATTTACTAACATTACAGTTAAGATAACAACAGACCAATACGGAAGTGAAACTACATGGAATATTAAAAACAGTAATGGTACTACAGTTGCCTCAGGTGGACCTTATCAAGATTTAGGAGCAGCGGGTACAACTGCTCAACCAGATGTTAATTTAACTTTACCAAACGAATGCTACACTTTTACTATTAATGATTCCTTTGGTGACGGGATGTTTAGTTCTGCCTACGGTTTTGGAGGTTATCAAGTGTTAGCGAATGGAACATTAATTAGTGGAATTAATGGTGGCAATTTTACATCAGTAGACACTAGAAAATTTGGTGTAAATACAAATCTAGGAGTTGAAGATTTTGCAAATGAATTGGTGAAATTTTATCCAAATCCATCAAATGGGTTAATTACTATTTCATTACCTGAAATTGCTAAAATCACAATTTCAGATTTAAGCGGTAAAGTAGTTTATACTTCCACATTAAATGATGGTGAATCAACAATTAACTTAAATAATTTGTCATCTGGCATCTACTTAATTAACTTTGTAGGCGATAGTTTTAATAAAACTGATAAAATTATTCTAAAATAATAACTCTACAATCGGGAGTCATTTATGGTTCCCGATTGTTAAAATTAAATGTTATGAAAAAAATACTACTTAGTTTGTTTTTTTGTTGTTTATTTTTAAGTGCCAATGCACAACAATTTAATTTTAGAAAATCAGACGGAACTCCTATTAATAATGGAGACATTATTGCCTTTGGGGCAACCGGAATTCCGTTGAATTTCAGAATTACAAATACAAGTAATCAACCAATAGATGTAAAATTCAAATGTGTTGGATTAACCAATGCAACTGGAATTCAATTTCAACTTTGTTATGGTGGATCCTGCTATGATAATATTAGCTTAAATGGAGTCTATCCTGATTATGAAAATTTACTTGCACCAGGAGCTAGTAATCCATCTCAAGGTGAATATTTAATAAATTATAATGCTGGTAATGGTTCCGTTATGGATTACCAATTTTCGGTTTATGCTTTAGGTAATGAAGCTAATGCCATTAATTTTACTTATCGATTTGACCCGCAATTAAGTGTTGATAATTCAACTGAATTTTCAAATGGAATTCAACTTCAAAATACATTAGTAAATTCTTTTTTACAATTTAATGCCAATCTAAAAGGTAAAGTAGATTTGATAAATATTAATGGTCAATTTATCATGTCTAAAAACTTTGAAGCTGGAAGTAATCAAGTTGATTTAAGTTCATTGGCTTCCGGAATTTATTTTGCCACTTTTACGAATGAAGAAAATAAAATTATTCAATATAAATTAATCAAATCTTAAAAAGATGAGAAAAATTGGGGTCTTTGGGCTTTTCTTCCTTTTAACTTTGTTTTCTTGTAGTTCTGAATATACAATTTTGGAATCTATAGAATCTATAAGTTTAACAGCAGATTCTTCATATAAATTAATTGGAGAAGAAATTACGTTTACCGTTAAAACAAATAATGGTACTGATGTAACGGAAGACGCAGAGATATTTGTTAATGACGAAAAAATTGAAGGAAATACTTTTACATCATCAACGATTGCAAACTATACTATAAAAGCAAGTTATTTTGGTGTTTCGTCCGAACCATTTGTTATAACTTTTAGTGATGGTTCTGAAATTAACTTCAAAAAACGGGTTTTGATTGAAGATTACACCGGTACTTGGTGTGGCAATTGTCCTCGTGTTGCTCATGCAATTGAATTAGTAAAACAACAAAGTGATGCAGTAGTAACTGTTGCTATACATCGATCAAGTTCTAATCCGTCTGATCCAAATTATGACCCTTATAACTTTGATTCAAGTGCCTTAGAGGCATTAATTAATATTTCAGGTTATCCAAAAGCACTGCTAAACAGAATGACACGTTGGTCGCCATTGGAACAAAATAATATTCCACAAGTAATCAACTTGACTCAAGGTGAAAATCCAAAACTTGGTTTAGCAATGAATGCTCAAGTAAATGGTGGTAATATCAATCTTGAAGTGAAAACAAAATTCAGTAAAGATTTTTCTAATTTAAAATTAGTGGTTTATGTATTAGAAAATGGTTTAATCTATGATCAAGTAAATTATACCAATTTTTACACGGGTCCGGGCTATATTTTAAACTTTCAACATGACCATACTTTAAGAACTTGTTTAACGCCTCTTTTAGGTGAAGCTGTTGCAAGTAATCTAACTTCAGTGGGACAAACATATACTAAGTCCTTTTCAGTTCCTATTCCATTAAATGTTGAAAATGCAAATAACATAGAGTTCGTTGCCTTTATGGTAGATGAAAACAATAAAGTAGTCAATGTTAGAAAAGCAACTCCAGGTCAAGACCAAGAATTTGAACAATTATAAAATTGAAAATAATTTAAAAAAAGTCGGAATATTAACATCCGACTTTTTTTATCCCAACCATTCTTTAAAATCATTTACTTTTTCTCTACTCACAATAACCTCATCAGTTTTGAAAGTGGGTAAAATCACTTTAAGACGAGAATTACTATACACTACAATATCTTTTATGGTTTTTAGAGGAATAATAAACTTTCTGCTCACTCTGTAAAAATCTTTCGGATTCAGTTCTGATTCCAATTGTTCTAAAGTAGTGTCTAAAAGATAATCCCGATTATCAGAAGTATGAAGATAGGTTCCTTTATTTTCACTGAAAAAACATTCCACTTCATCTATAGGAATCATCTTTAAATGCTCACCAATTTTGATGGTAAAACGTTGTTTATATGACTTTTCAGATGGATTAATCAACATTCTTTTAATAGCTTCAAAATCTAACGAAGAAATACTACTTTTTTGAAATTGATTTTTAAATTTTGCTACGGCAATTTCTAAATCATCTTCATCAATAGGTTTAAGCAAATAATCAATGCTATTCAATTTAAAGGCTCTTAACGCATATTCATCAAAAGCAGTTGTAAAAATGACCGCACTTTTTATTTCTATTTGCTCAAAAATCTCAAACGACAATCCGTCAGATAATTGAATATCTAAAAAGATCAAATCAGGATGTTGATTCTTTTGAAACCATTGCAACGCTTCTTCTACAGAGTGAAGCATTGTTTCAACTTGTAAACCCAACTTTTCAACTTTGCGTTGTAATAATCGAGCAGCAGGTTTTTCGTCTTCTATGATGATGATTCTCATTTTTTTTGGTTATGGGTGATGGATAATTTATTCTAATTTAACTGATAACTGAACACTAACCTCTACTCCCACTTCTTTTTATCCTTCTCCATCAACTCTCTAATTTTCCGTTCTTCCCAATTGTTACCTAAAAACCATTGTGGTACGAATACTGAAAAACCGTGGGCCACTAATCCGATTCCCCAAAAGAAAGCAGTAAAAAAGTTTTTGTATTGAAAATAAGATTCACCCGGAGATAAATTCTGAATATTAACCACAATTATCATAATATTCACCACAATATAAACCAATAAATGCGAATAAAATCCTTTGATTTTTTTCACTCGTTTCAGAGCTTCTTGGTATTTAATTTCTTCTTGTGCGTTCATAACTTAATTATTTTATAAGTATTTTTTCTTTTTTTCTTCTTCCATTAATTCTTTGATTTTTCGCTCTTCCCAATTTTTACTAAAAAGCGAATCCGTTCCAAAAACGCCAATTGCGTGACCTATCAATCCTACTCCCCATCCTAACATTGGATAAAAAAACCATAAGTGTTCCGGTGTATTTCTAATGTTCAATAGCACGAGTAAAGCAATCACGATCACATAACAAATTAAATGAATATAAAATCCTTTAATTTCCTTAACCTTTTTACTAGCTTTTTGGTATCTTTCAAATTCTGTATTGGTTTCCATGATGATTCTCTTTTAATTCCACTTATTTTTTTTATTGGCTTCTTTTTCTAAAATTTCCTGAATCTTACGTTCTTCCCACGTCTTTCCATATCCGAAAGTTTCTAATCCATGAAACAAAACTCCTATTCCCCAACCTAACATTGCAAACCAAAACCACTGGAATTTTGAAGTATTCACATTAACGATAATTAATATAGGAATTACTATACAATACGAAATTAAATTTCCGTAAAAACCTTTAATTCTTTCTACCCGTTCTTTGGCTCGGGCATAAGCCATATCTTGATTGTAATTTGTTTTTGTTTCCATAACGGTAATTTGTTTGGTTAAAATAGGTAAACCTACCTTAAAACTATTTTCATTTTCTAAGACCCATACTTTTCTGTCGGTTAAAATGGAGTAGCGATTCACAATGTTTTGTAATCCCACACCTTTACGATCAGACAATATTTCCTTTTTTTGCAGATTGTTTTCAATGACCAATTGATTGTTTTCAATATATATTTTAATATGTAACGGTTTACTTTCGCTTACTACATTATGCTTGATACAATTTTCCAATAATAATTGCAGGGATAGCGGAACCACTTTTGCATCGTCATTGTTAAAATTCTCGGGCAATTCAAAAGTTATACTGTTTTCAAATCGCATTTTCAACAAATTCATATACGTTTTAGCAAAGTTTAATTCTTCTTGAACCGAAACCAACTCTTTGTCTTTTTGTTCTAATACATAGCGATAGATTTTAGATAAATATGTAGTAAATTTTTGAGCACTATCAGGATTTTCTTCTATCAATGAACTCAATACATTTAAACTATTAAACAAAAAATGTGGATCAATTTGGTTTTTTAAACTTTCAAACTGTGCCGAAGCCGTTCCGGCAATTACTTTTTGTTCTTTTACTTTATTTTCTTGTGCCTTTTTATAAAAGTAAATAGCATGGAAAAAAAGTGAAACTACCATTGTTATTATCAATGAGAAAACATAAAACTTTATGTGCTCATTTTGAACAAAATAGCTCACAGAATTATTCTCAAAAACTACAAAAATCACAAATCGAATAATAAAAATTCCAATCATAGTGAGTGTGATGCTCCCTATGATACCGATAAGAATTCTAAAACGTTCCCATTTTGGTATCCAATTAATTTTATTGTTCATAAAATCAAAAAAACTACCATTTATAAGTGTCAGCACAACACTATAAAATACATAATACGATAAATCTCTAAACAGCTTTGAGTTCCATTGTTGATTTTCACCATATAAATATTCTATGAATGTAATTACAATAGCGATTATAAGACCAATGATTGCTCCTTTAATAATTGTTTGAATGATATATTGTATAATTTTTTGCATTTTATAGGTATAAAATTAATCTTATAATTTATCACAATTTGATTTAATTGATTTAGCCCTTTCTAATCCCCATTTTGGATGAAAATTTGTTTGTGGCTTAAATGTAGCAAAAAGTTCAATAGCTTTTTCTATTTGACTGCACATTGGCTTGGTATCAGTACCAAAATAACGAGCAGAACCCATTTCAAATTCAGCCTTACTAAAAACTACTCTTGGATTATTAGGTTCAATTCTTTCAGCTTTTGCATATAATTCCATCACTTTTCCGGATAATTTCATACCATTAGTCATTGGATCAAATGATATCCATGCCGTGTGAATCATCGCTTGCATTACTAGCAATTCAGCATTATTTGCATTTTTAGCTAATTCCACATCTAAAGCAGTTTGAGCTTTTGTCAACAGAGCATTTACTTGCTCTTTATCTTTTGTTGAAAAAGCGGTTGTTGTATTTACAAAAGCTACATAATAATTAGGCAACCAACTTTCTTTTTCGGCAGAAGCAATTCGTTCAAACATGGCAGATGCCTCTGTATTTTTTCCTTCTCCCCAAAGTGCGAATGCTTTTCCCATTCCTTGCTCAAACTGACCTTGTGAAAATAATTGTGAAGTCACAAGTAAAACGATGGTAATGATAATTTTTGTCATGTTATTAGATTTTTATAGTTATTTTTTTGTTTTCGTTAATTTTAAATTTTGCATCTGAATATTTTGGTGGTCCCATGAATCCTTTTGCTCCGTTTGAACAAGCATAATCTTCTTTCGGAATTCCAAACCATCCTGTTTCCAATTTTCCGTTTTCGTTTTCATCATGAAATAAGGAAATCGCAAATTCGCCGGAGGGTAAATGATCGAATTCCACAACTGCTTCATTGTTTGAGATAGAAACAACTTTTCCAAAATATACTTTCTTTAAAAAATTCTTTTCTCCTTGATACAAACCAACGACAACTTGGCCTTTATCGTTTTTCAATCCTTTTACATGAACAGTAAGTTTGTTTTGAGCAAATGCATGGCTACTAAAGCACAAAATCATCATAAATAGTAATTTTTTCATATCGTATTAATTTAAAGGTTTATTGATTATTGATGAGTCAAATTTCGTTTGAAAATCATCAGTTTAAAAAAGAGTTTGACTGAATTGTTGATTTTTGAGGATGAACTGTTTTTCGGAGATGCTGAGTGCCTGAGTGGCTGAGTTACTGAGAAAATTGACTGTAAAAAATCTCAGCAAATCAGAATCTCAGCAACTCAGCCTATAGATTCTCCAACTGATTCGTTTTCTTATTATCACTAATCGTCCAAAAGAAACCAACAAAAAAGAAACGGTCGGCGGGTTGACCAATGGCTCTGCGTTGAAATTGTCCATTCATATCCGGTGAATTGGCATATTGATAACCAAATACATTATCCGTTCCAATGATGTTGGAAACCGAGAAATACAAAATCTTTTGTTGCGAAAGCAAATACGCCCAGTTGAAACTCAGATTTTGAAAAGCTTTTGTTTTACCGTTCATGAACTCCAATTCATTTGGATTGTTATACGGACGACCTGAATTAACTATGTAAGTGAATCCAATTTGTGATTTCCAATCTTCAATCCAATGTTTTGTAACAATAGACAAGGTATGATCCGCAACAAAACTAGGAGTGACTTGGCTTGGGAAATTCAAATAATCTCGTTCAGTATCGATATATGAATACGAAACCCAGTATTCAGTATTTTTGAACGTTTTATTATCTCGCCAAAAAATATCTATCCCTTTGGCAAAACCGGAACCTTCATTGGTGAAATCGGAATTGAATTGAGCTATATTCGTATCAAATTTAACCAAATCGTCATATTTTTTAAAATATGCTTCAGCTCTAAACAAACGTCCATCCTTATTATGTTGAAAATTCAAGATATAATGACTTGCTTTTTCCGATTCAAAATCATTAGAATATTTGATGTAATCAGCTCTCGGAGTTTGAACAAAGTCTCCATAAGCGAAGGAGAATTGTCCGTTTTTTGAAACCTTATAAGCAAATGAAGCTCTAGGTGAAAGTCGGAATTCATCCAACAAACTGTTTTGTGAAGCCCTTGCTCCTATTTTCATCGCTAACTTTTTACTGAAGAAGATATCTGATTCTGCGTAAGCCGCTGCTATAGAATTTTGATAACCTACATTAAATGATTGACCTTCAAATTCAGTGAATTTTTCATCAAAATCAGTCACAAAATAATCCGCTCCGGCTGTAATTTTGATTCGTTCTGTGATTTTCTTTCCAACTTTCATCTTTAAATGAAGAGCATTTTCGTCATTTTCCAATTGATTTGAATTGATACCAATTTTATTTAATCCCAATCCATAACTCACTCCGGTTTGCAAATTCCAATTTTCGCCGAAAGTTCCTTTGTACGAAGCATTTCCATAAAAATTATCGTTTCGTAAATCAAAACGCACTTTCTCGGGTTGATTGATATCTTCCTCATTAATATCAAATTGAGCCACATCAAAAGCTCCATATATTTTTAACAATCCATTTTTAAATTGATAGCGATACACCAATTCACCGGCTAGCGATTGATAGGGTTTATTCCAATCTACTGCTTGTGGAACCAATTTTTGATAGGGCTCCAAGTTGATATACGCCGCATTAAACGTTAACGAATTTTTGTTCCATTTTTGCGTATTTCCAATTCCTAGTCCAACCGTCATTAATGAAATATCGGTTTGCTCTTGAATAGGTTCATCAATGGTATTTAAAGTCAATACACTTGAAAGTGCTTCACCAAATTCGGCACTGTAACCTCCTGTTGAGAACGAAACTCCGTTAAATAAAAATGGTGAAAAACGTCCGCGAGTGGGCAAATTTTGAGCCGTTGCTCCATAAGGCTGAGCCACTCGAAGTCCATCCACAAACGTTTGTGTTTCATCGGCTTCACCACCACGAACGAATAATCGACCGCTTTCACCCACTGTTTGAGTTCCCGGTAAGGTGTTTAACGCTCCAATGATATCTCCGGCAGCACCGGCAGTCGTAACAATATCTAACGGTTTTAGGACAGAAACTCTCGCTTTATCACCGGCTTCAAAAGTTCCGGCAGATACAATCACAGCATCCAACGTATTCACACTTTCTCTGAGTTTGATGGTTTGATTTTTAAAATTGGAAACCTCAATTTGTTTTTTGAATGTTTCAAACGAAAGAAAACTTACAATCAATAGTTTAGTCCCAGTTTCGGAAGTATTGAATTTGAAATTTCCATTTTCATCAGAAGATGCTCCGTCATACGTTCCTTCTAAATAAATATTGGCTCCCGGAATGGCGATACCTTTTTCATCGGTAATTTTTCCTGAAATTTCGGTTTGAGCATAGCTTTGCATCGCTACGATAAAAAGTAAAAAAGTAATAATCGTTTTCATTTCGTTTGATTTTGATGAGACAAAGTTGCTTCAAACTACAGAATTTTAAAATTGAATGTTACTGAGTTGTAAAAAATGAAGGATGAATTGTGATTTATGACTTTTTTTTTTAACCATTAAGAAGTTAAGAAAATTAAGCCTTTTTCATTAAGGTTTAATGTATAAATGTTACAAACTTAATGAACCTTAACTTCTTAATGGTTTAAATTTTTAGTTATATCAAATCGAATAAAAACTTCATTTCTCCGTTTAAGTTTAAGATATTTGTAAATCTAGAAAATAAGCCCAATGAACCCAAAAATCAAAATCACTAAAACCGAGTTATTATCCAACAATTGGTATCTTCTTAACAAAGTTACTTACGAATTTACTCCTCAAGACGGCATACCCGAAATCCAACGAAGAGAAGTGTTTGACAGAGGAAATGGTGCCGCAATTTTATTATACAACAAAGAAAAACAAACCGTCATTTTAACTCGTCAATTTCGATTACCGACTTTTTTAAATGGAAATGAAAGTGGAATGATGATCGAAGTGTGTGCCGGAATGTTGGATGAAAAAAATTCTGAAGACTGTATCAAACGAGAAACTGAAGAAGAAACCGGTTATCGTATTCAAGAGGTGAAAAAAATATTTGAAGCCTATATGTCACCGGGAGCAGTAACCGAAATTCTACATTTTTTTACAGCAGAATACCAACCGGAAATGAAAGTCAGCGAAGGTGGCGGATTGGCATCTGAACACGAATACATCGAAGTATTGGAACTCGATTTTTACGAAACGCTAAAAATGGTTTATTCGGGAGAAATTAAAGATGCCAAAACCATCATGCTTTTACTACATGCAAAAAGCGAAGGATTATTGCCATAAAAAAATCGGACAACTCAAAAGAAGAGCTACCCGACTTTCATCACTAATCAACTAATCAATCTTTAATTTTAAAAACTTTGGTTAAAATATCATCCATTAAACACCATTTGGTTAAGGAAGATTGCAATAAATTGGCTCCCACAAAAGCAGTGAACCACAACCAATTTTGGTTGACATAGATTGCTAATAAAATACTGATGAGGATAAATGTTCCGGCTATTCCTCTAACGATTCTGTTTTTCATTTTTTTAAGGTTCTAAGGTTCTGAGGTTCTAAGGTTCTGAGGTTGGGAACTATTTTTAACTTAGTCCATCAGTCCCTCAACACCTTAGTACCTTTTATATAAATTTTTCGATATTAAAAGTTGCTAAATGCACTTTTGATTTGGTTTCTAATTCTTGATTGAATGTTAGAATTAATTCATATAATTTTTCCAAATTTTCAACCGGAACAAAAGCATAAAAAGCAATCGATTCATTTTCGTTCATTTCACTTCCAAACCAATTGGAGGCTAAGGCTTCTTCGGATAAATCTTTAAATCCGGTAACTTCTCGATAGGAATAAGTTTTTACATCGGATTGTTTGAGCAAATGCTGTATCTCTCGTTTGAAAGAATGGACAGCGGTTATTAAGACTAGTTTCATTTTTTTTGAGTTGCTGAGTTTTAACAAATAACTAATTTTTACTAATTACTAAGGACTATTCACTAAAGACTAATCACTATTCTTCTCCCATTTTTTGCGTTCTGTCATGTAATAAATCAACGGCACTACAATTAAAGTTAATAACGTAGATACAATCGCTCCGGCTACTAACGAAATCGCTAAACCTTGGAAAATTGGGTCAAATAGGATAATCGATGCTCCAATTACAACGGCTCCGGTGGTTAATAAAATTGGAGTGGTTCGGACTGCTCCGGCTTCAATGATGGCTTGTTTTAATTCTATTCCGTCGTTTAATCTGATTTCAATGAAGTCGATTAGCAAAACGGAGTTTCTAACCATTACACCAGCTAATGCAATCATTCCGATGAATGAAGTTGCCGTGAAGAAAGCTCCTAGTAACCAATGTCCTAAAACAATTCCAACCAACGAAAGTGGAATGGCCAACATCATCACGATTGGTGTTTTGAAGTTTTGGAACCAACCCACAATTAACATATAAATTACTAAAATTACGACTAAAAAAGCCACGCCTAAATCACGGAAAACTTCTAAAGTAATTTGCCATTCACCATCCCATTTTACAGTGAAATTGCTTTCATCGGAAGGTTGTTCCATGTAAAGCTCATTGACAGAATAGCCTTTTGGTAAATTCATTTTTTGAAGTTTTTCTTCCATTCCCAAAATGGCATACACGGGACTTTCTAAATCACCGGCCATGTCTGCGGTGACATAAACAACCCGTTTTTGGTCTTTGCGATAAATGGTGTTTTGTAAGGTACTCTCCTCTACTCTCACCAAATCACTCACCGGAACCACATTGCCTTGTGCACCTTTAATTTTCAAGTTTTGAATATCTTGCAACGAGGTTTTATCTTGATCATCAAGCGATAATACTATACCCACCGGATTATTTGAACGTTCGTCATACAAATTGGAAACAGGCATCTCTCGCAACAAATACGTTAAATTACCCACCACTTGCTGCGGAGCAATTCCGTTCAACATGGCTTTTTCTTTGTCCACTTCCAATTTATATTCGGTTTGGGCGTCTTCTACCATCCAATCTATATCTACAATATCAGTAGTGTTTTCTAAGATTGTTTTTACCTGTTTGGCTACTTTAATTTGTTCCGTATAATCAGGTCCGTAAATTTCAGCTACCAAGGTAGAAAGCACAGGAGGTCCGGGTGGAACTTCAATGATTTTTACATTTGCACCATATTTTTTGGCAATTTTTTGTACTTCCGGACGAACGATTTTGGCAATGTCATGACTTTGTAAATCACGGTCTTCTTTGTGTAATAAATTCACTTGAATATCGGCCATATTGCTACCTCCACGCAAATCGTAATGACGCACCAATCCGTTAAAGGTTATCGGTGCAGAAGCTCCAATATAATTTTGATAATCTACCACTTCCGGAACGGTTGACAAGTACTGAGCAATTTCTTTGGTAACGGCTGCCGTTCTTTCCAAGGTTGTTCCTTCCGGCATATCAATCACCACTTGAAACTCATTTTTATTATCAAACGGTAGCATTTTTACGGCCACCGATTTGGTGAAAAACATCAATATCGAACCGATTAGCAATACTGTTGTAATTCCCAACATGACCATTCTTTTCTTTGAACTATTTAAAAACGGACGTTCTAATTTGTTGTAAATTCTATAAATGCGAGAAGTTTCTAAACCTTGTTCTTCTTTGTGTTCTTGTTCCTCTTTTTCTCTTAATAAATGATAACCTAAATAAGGTGTCACAGTTAACGCCACAAACAACGATAATATCATTGCAATAGATGCTCCTATCGGCATCGGACTCATATAAGGTCCCATCATTCCAGATACGAAAGCCATCGGAAGAATCGCCGCAATGACAGTGAATGTGGCTAAAATAGTTGGATTTCCTACTTCATTTATCGCATAAATGGCAGCTTGTTTGAACGGCAATCGCTTCATTTTGAAATGCCGGTGCATATTTTCGGCGATGATGATACTATCGTCTACCACAATTCCCACCACAAAAACTAGGGCAAAAAGCGTAATTCTATTCAGCGTATAACCTAATAAATAATAACTGAATAAAGTCAACGCAAAGGTCAACGGAACAGAAAAGAAAACCACTAATCCGCCTCTCCAGCCCATCGCTAACATGACTAAAATGGTAACCGCTAAGATGGCAACACCCAAATGCAGTAACAACTCTCCTACTTTGTGTGAAGCAGTTTCTCCATAATTTCGGGTAACTTCCACATGTACATCATCGGGAATTAAGTTGGTTTTGAGTTGTTCTACTTTTTCTAAAATCTTATCCGATATTTTCATTGCATCGGCACCTTTTACTTTTCCAACAGAAATAGTAACGGCAGGATATTCGCTTGGTTTGGCTGAAAACTTTTCATTCGCTTTTCCATAACCAAACGAAACATAACTCCGAGCTGTAGAAGGTCCGTCTTGAATAGATGCCACTTGTTCTAAATACACCGGAATATTTTGATTTATTCCCACCACCAAATTTTCAACATCTTCGGCATTGGATAAAAATTTTCCGGTAGTGATTAGATATTCCGTGTCATTTTGCACAAAGCTTCCCGACTGCGAAGAACCATTGTTGGCTTGAATCATTTGCATAATTCCCAACGCATCCACTTTGTTTTCGGCCATTTTATCTTTGTCCAAAACCACTTTCAACTCGCGGGTTCGTCCGCCAATTTCTTTGGTAATCGCAACATCTTTTACTTTTTCAATTTCCGAAGTGACTTCTTCTGCCAATTGCCGAATTTGAAAATCATCATATTTTTCACTCCACAACGTTAATCCCAACATCGGAACATCATCGATTGAACGCGTTTTTACCATCGGTTTATAAACACCTTGCGGAAAAATATGTTCGTGTTTGGCTAATTCATCATACAATTTCACGTAAGAACGCTCAATGTCTTCGCCAACATAAAACTGAACAATAATCATCGCTTGACCGTTCATCGCCATGCTGTGTAAATGTTCAACACCTTTGATGTTTGATAACACTTTTTCCAACGGTTTGATGACACGGCTTTCTACTTCCGCCGGAGTTGCTCCCGGATAACCAATCATTACATCGGCCATGGGAACATTAATTTGTGGTTCTTCTTCTCTTGGAATTAAGAACGAACTATATACGCCAATTACCATCAAAGCTACCATCAATAAAATGGTTAGTTTGGAATTGATAAAGAAATTGGCAATTTTACCTGAGATACCTTCTTGCATGTTTTTATTTGTTTGAAGTTTAAAGTTTCAGGTTTCAAGTTATTGTATGTAAACTGAAAACTGCGACTGAAAACTGTTTACTATTTACTGAACACTCACTTTTGCACCGTTGAACAATTTCCCTTCTGCCGAAACGATATACGGTTCTTTGGACGATAATCCGGAAAGGACTTCTACTTTATCACCGTAGGTTTTTCCTATTCGTAACCATCTTAAAATGGCGGTATTGTTGGCAACCGTATAAATTCCGGTGAGCTGACCTCGTTTTACTAATGCCGATTCGGGAACTAAAACTAGTTCTGAACCTTCATTTGTGTCCGCCACTTTTTCAATTGGAAATTGCACATTGACAAACATTCCGGAAAGAATGGTTTTATCCATTTCATCTAAATTGACTTTCACTAAATATTGTCCGCCTGTATTTTTGGCTGATAAACTCACTTCCGACACTTTTCCGGCAACTTTTTTATTCATTGATTTGATGATGATGGAAACCGGCATTCCTTGTTTTATTTTAGAAATATCAGTTTCAGAAACCATGGCGGTTACTTGTAATTTCCCGGAACCCTCGACACTCACTAACGGCATTCCCGGATTGGCCATGTCGCCTTCTTTGATGAATGTATTAGTAATTATTCCGCCAAAAGGAGCGGTGATATTAGCATAACTGAATTGAGCCATGACTTCGTTACGCATTTGTTTGGCTCCTTCCAATCCGGCTTTTGCCATTTCAAAACGAGCGGTCATGTCATCTAATTCTTTTTGCGAAGCACTTTGTTGAGCAAATAAGTTTACAAAACGATCGTAATCTTTTTTGGCATTGTTATAACCCGCAGTTGCTTGTAAAATGGAAGCATCCACTTGTGCTTTTTTGGCTTGTAAATCGGTGTTGTTAATGCTTACTAACAATTGTCCGGCTCCTACTTTTTGTCCCACTTTCACATGTACTTTAGTTACATAACCCATCATTCGGGTGCTGACATTGGCACTGTTTTCTGCTTCAATTTTACCGCTTGCTGTTACAAATGGACTGGATGTATTTTCAACTGAACCATTTACTTTTACTGCAATGGCAGATAATGTTTTGATTTCTTTTTGGTCGCTTCCGCAGGAAAATAAAATGGCTGCTGAAAAAATGATTAGAGATTTTATTTTGATATTCATAAGATTGTGATTTAGTATAATGATTTGTTGTATGCTTTTATTTAGTTAAAAAATCTAAGTACATTTTGGTAAAATTGTATTCAAAAACCGCTTGCAAGTATTCCAATTCTTTTTGAGCCGTTTGTGTTTCCGTCATCAATAAATCAGATGTTTTTTCTAAACCTTGTGCAAAGCGATTTTGGCGAATTCGGAAACTTTCCTGGGTTTGTTCAAAGGCCAATTTTGAAAGAGCCACTTTGTTTTGAGCATCGGCTAATTGGCGATTGGTTTTATTCAATTCTAACAGACTTTGTTTTTTGTATTGTTCTGCTTCCGTTTCTGCTTTTTGGAGTTCTACTTTTGATTTTTCAAATTTTCCGATGGATTTGTAACCGTCAAATAGGTTCCAAGACAATTGAGCTCCTACTGTATAACCATTTGCTCCAAATTGAAAGATTTCGGTATCATACAGTTCATACGTTCCAAAAACATTCAAGCGTGGCAGAAAACTCATTTTACCTGATTTCATCATGTTTTTATAGGCTTCAGTTGATTTTTCCATCGCTAAAAAATCTTTTCTTGATGTTGATAATTGAGCGTTTTCTAATGTAGGATTGATATCGTTTTCGAGATTTTCAACCGGTTTATAAATACCGCCCTTGGTATCTTCATTCAATAAAAAAGCTAAATAATCAGATGCGTTTCGCACATTACTTTTGGCATACGATAATTGATTGGTGATTTCATTTACACGAACTTGCACATCCAACACATCTGTTTTTTGCAACATACCTTGTTTGAAATAATTGTTGACTAAATTCAGATTGGCATGTGCTGTAGCATTGGCTTTATCTAAAACCTCAACCGCTTTATAATCCAGTTGCAATTGCATGAAGGCTTTGTTAACTTCCAATTCTAAATATTCTTTAGTGCGTTCGGTTTGCAATTGATAAGCTTCCATTTTTGATTTTGCTGCTTTTCTTTCAAATAAGCCATCAGCATTTAAAATGGGTTGAAGGACTTCAATTCGAGTGGCATAATTTTGAACTTGTGAAGGATCATTCAACAAAGCCGGATTAAAATCGGCTTGCGTTAAGATTTCTTGATTCAATTTAGAACCAAATGCCATCAAAGGATTGGTTGTTGTAATGGCCGTATGCGAAGCCGAAATATTTGGTGAAAAAAGAGCATTGGATTGGCGATAATCCGAACGAGCCGACTCAAAAGTTTGATTTGAAATTTTGAGTTGAAGATTTTGTTCCGATAATTTAGTGGATAATTCCGTTTTGGAAATTTGCAAGGTATCTTGACTGAATAGGGCTGATGAACAGGCAAATATCCCGATTGCAATTGTATTTTTAATAGCTTTCATTCGTTTTACTTCTTAATTACATGGCAAAAGTAGAACGATGAAAAGAGGTGTGCAGTAACATTTGTTACCAAGACAAAATTTAGTCTATTTTAAATTTTTGAATAATTTCTTTTGAAAGAAGTTTTAATACTCATACTTTTGCAAAAATAATTCACTTGAAAAATTTTTTCTTGATCATAGTAGTTCTCATGCTTTCAAAACCTGTTATTCCGGTTTTGAATTATGTGATTAATTATGATTACATTACCAAAGAACTTTGTGAAAACAAAGAAAAACCGGAAATGGGATGTAACGGAAAATGTCATTTAAAGAAAGAATTAGCAGATGCCTCTAAGTCAGAAAACTCTACACTTCCATCAGAAAAAAAACAAAACAACACAATAGAAATTTTATTTTTAGAATCAATTGAATCATTTCAATTAACTTCAAATAATGAATTGATTCAAAAAAATAATTTTAATTACACTGCTTTGTATGCTCATTTAGAGTCATGCGTTATTTTTCATCCTCCCATTTCTTAATTTAAAGTTTTTAGCTGTCAAACAAAAACTCAATTTGACATCACTTGTAACGGAAAAAATCCGTTCAATCAGTCTTACACTTTAAATTAAAAAAAATGAAATTACAATTCAAACACATTGTAGCCGTTATGGTTATGGTCTCAACATTTAGTGCATGTTCATCAGATGACGACACCATTGCACCAAATGACGAAGGAACTATTATTCTAAAATTTGATAACATTTATCAAGAAGCCGATTTTGCTTTTCAAACAGAATATACGCATTCAAACGGCGAAAAAATTAAGGCTACGCAAGCCAAATATATTGTGAGCAACATTGTTTTAACTCGTGTTGACGGCACTTCATACACACTTCCCAAAAGTGAAAGCTATTTTATTGTTGATGAAGGCATCACATCCAGTACATTATTAAACCTGCCAAATATTCCAGCCGGAGATTACACAAAAGTAAAATTTGGCATTGGAGTAGATCAAGCTCAATGGGAATTGGGTATCGAAGGCCAAGGCAACTTCTGGGCACAAGCTCAAGCCGCAGGAATGGAATGGGGTTGGACAGCCGGTTATCGTCATGTTGTTTTTGAAGGTTCGTTTACATCATCTTCAAATGTTGACCCAATTAACTTTCAGGCACATACCGGAAGATCGGCCGAAAACTACAACTACACAGAAGTAACGTTAACTTTTCCTCACGATGACAAAGCACAGGTGAGAAAAATAGTTACACCGCAAGTGCACATCATGGCCGATTTGTCTCATATTTTAGACGGTCAAAACAAAATCAACTTAGTTGACGGCCCTGGTATTCATGGAGGAAATAAAATGACACTAATTACTCAAAATGTATCAAGTATGTTTAGTGTTCATCACGTGCACAACGATTAATTAATAGTTATTTAAATTAAAAAAAGATGCGTTGTAAAATCCTTACTATGCTACTTGTTTTCGTGTTTTGGAGTTGTTCCGATGATAGTTCCGAAGAGTATCAAAACATTCCAATTACATTTCAAGTACCGTCAAACTTTCCGCCAACAGCATATAATTTTGAAACCAATCCTTTAACCCAAAAAGGATTTGAACTCGGAAAAAAACTTTTTTATGACGGAAGATTATCTTCAGACGGCATAATTTCTTGCAGTTTTTGTCATATCCAACAAGATGCGTTTACCCATCATGGTCATTCGTTTAGTCATGGAATTGGAGAAAATATAGGAACAAGAAACGCTCCTCCTATTCAAAACATGGCTTTTCAAACTTCATTCATGTGGGATGGGGCTACAAACGATTTGAACTTATTATCAATAATTCCGATTTCAAGTGAAATTGAAATGAATGGTAATTTTAATGATATTGTTGCCATGCTAAACGCAGATGCTAATTACAGAAGGTTATTTGCTCAGGCATTTCCCGAAAAACCAATTGATACTGAACATTTATTAAAAGCTCTAGGTCAATTTATGGCAATGGTAACCTCCAGCAATTCAAGATTTGACAAATACCGGAGAAATGAACCAGGTGGCAACTTAACTTCAACAGAACTAGAAGGCTATAATTTGTTCACTCAAAAATGTGCTTCTTGTCACTCAACTGATTTATTTACAGACAATTCATTTCGAAATAATGGCTTAGCTGTTAATCCGCAAATCAATGATTTAGGACGTTTTAATGTTACGCAAAACGACGCTGATAAATACAAATTCAAAGTGCCAAGTTTGCGAAACATAGAAAAAACAGCTCCTTATATGCACGATGGCAGGCTGTTTACATTGGAAGCCGTTCTAAATCATTACTCTTCTAATGTAGTAAATTCTGCAACGCTCGATGCCAGTTTAAATAACAACGGAACATTAGGAATTCCGTTAAGCAATGACGAAAAAACAAAAATCATTGCTTTCCTAAAAACATTAACCGATAACGAATTTCTTACCGATTCTCGTTTTTCAGAATTTTAAAACAAAACAAAAATTTAAAAATTTATTTCAATGAAAAATTTAAAAAAATTCGCCTTTTCAATTTTAACTATCGCTTTTTTTACAGCTTGTTCATCAGATGATGACACCGCAATTATTGTAGAAGACATAACCGGAAATGCAAAAATCACCTTTGATGCAAAAGTTGGTTCAACTGATTTTGCTTTAGATACTCCTTTTTCAATCGATGGAAATTCTTATCAATTTGATCATTTACGTTATTGGGTTTCTAACATTTCTTTAGTGAATAGTGACAATGAAACGCATAAAATTGAGGATTCCTATTTTTTATTAGAAGAAACGAAGGCTGTTGCAGTTCAAGAAGGAGATTTTACATATCCGGCTAACAAAAGAGAAACGATTGATTTGGTTGCTTTGCCGTCAGGTTCCTATACAAAAATTCGTTTTTCAGTAGGTGTTGATGAAACCTTCAACAATAATTTAAGCTTACAAGCAGGCGAATTATCACAACTAAACGGAATGACCAACATTTCTTGGATGTGGCATACAAGTTATATTTTCTCTTCATTAAAAGGTAAAAATGTAGCTACAAACGGAAACATTTTAGTAGAAACAGGTTTAAATGCAAACTATAGAACAGTTGAAATCACACTTCCAACTGCTTTGGTTGTAAGTTCATCTACAACAGGAACATTAAACATTAACGTAGATGTAGCAAAAATTCTTCAAAATATTGATTTAGCTGCAACTCCAACTGTTTCTGCATCAACTCCTGCAGCAATGACAACAGTGGCAAACAATTTTAAAGACAATGTATTTACTGTTATTTCAGTGCAATAATAGATGTTTAAAAAGAGTAAAATAGCCGCTTTTATTTTAGTGATAGTTGTGAACTATGGCTGCTCTTCTGATGATGGAAATAATTATCAGGAAATAGAACCATTGGTTAACGTTCCTGATAATTTTCCTTCATTTATAGATTCACAAACCAATCCGCTCACAAAAGATGGAATTGAATTAGGAAAAAAACTTTTCTTTGACAAAAGATTATCGAGCAACAATACTGTTTCCTGTGCCAGTTGCCATCATCCAAATTTGGCTTTTACAGACGGTGTAGCTTTTAGCAACATTGGCGTTTCCGGCAACTTTTTACTGAGAAATTCACCAACATTAGTCAACTTAGCTTGGGCAACCAATGGCTTATTTTGGGATGGAGGTTCTACCAATTTAGAATCACAAGCCTTTGCTCCGCTTGCTCATCCTGATGAACTATTTCAAAACTTGAACCAACTTATCGATGAATTAAATGATGATGCGATTTATCCTATTTTATTTGACAAAGCTTTTCAACAGGAAATTACTCAATCTGGAATCGTTAAAGCGTTGGCTCAATTTCAACGAACATTGGTTTCGGGTAATTCAAAATATGATAAATACATCCGAAATGAATCCAATGGAACGTTGTCAACTATCGAATTACAAGGTTTGGCTTTAGCTGAACAATTTTGCTTTACTTGCCATACAACGACATTATTAACAGACAATTTATATCACAACAATGGACTAGACAATGATTTTTCGGACACATCGCATGAAGGTATGTTTCAAGGCCGGTTCCGTGTAACAAATAATCTAGCAGATTTAGGAAAATACAGAACACCAACACTCAGAAACATTGAAAAAACAGGACCTTATATGCATGATGGTAGATTTTCAACCTTAGAACAAGTTGTTAACCATTATAGTTCCGGAGTTCAATATTCTACAACATTACATCCTACATTTCAACAAAATGGTGTAACAGGTTTTTCATTTACAGAGGAAGAAAAATTTCAACTCATTGCTTTTTTAAAAACATTAACAGATTACGAATTTTTAAACAATCCTAAATTCTCAGAATAAACGGACTTAATCTATGCCAAAATGAAACTCAATTTTCTTTTTATTACACTATTCTTTCAAATTTCAAATGCAACTGAAAAAGATTCATTGTTTCAAAGTAATCCTTTCCAGGAAAAATTAATTACATTAAATAGTTTTTTGCTCGAAGATTGCGATGCTTGCGGATGTTCAGCTAGTGGCGGAAGCATGGGATTTGCTTCAATGTTAACATCCAACTTTATCGGAATTCGTTATTTTAATCAATCGTATAAAAGTACAGATGGTTTATACAGCAATTCGCCATGGTACAATGAAAATTTCAATACAATTCAAATTTGGGGTAGAATTCCAATCATTAAAAATGTGCAAGCTACCGTTTTATTGCCCTATCACTTTCACAACAGAGAAAGTAATAATGGTAGACAAAACATTAGTGGAATTGGTGATATTACCCTTTTGGGAATGTATCAAATTGTGCAAACCAAAACAGATAGTTTGATTTTCAAACATACCTTACAACTCGGTGGCGGAGTGAAAATGCCAACCGGAAAATTCGATGAAACCAACAACGGTAGCGTCAATCCAAGTTATCAAGTAGGAACTGGCAGTTGGGATTATCTCTTGACAACCGAATACATCATCAGAAGAAAAAATTGGGGATTAAACAACATGGTGAACTACGTCATTAAAACCGAAAACGACAAATCCTACCGTTTTGGAAACCAATTTAACTATGCTTCTACGCTATTTTATTTAGTAGAAAAAAATCATTTTTCGTATGCTCCTCAGCTTGGAATAGCCGGTGAACTATATGATGACAACTATCAACGAGGTCAAAAAGTGAGAGGCACAGCCGGTGATATTTTTTTGGGAAAATTGGGAATAGAAGTTGGAAAAAAGAACCTCTCTTTTGGAGCTAATTGTATGATTCCTATTCATCAAAATCTAACCGGAGGAAATGTGGAAGCCAATTATCGATGGAGTTTGAATTTGAATTATACGTTGTAATAAATAACCTCAAGCATAAAAACTTGAGGTTATTTTATTTTCGGAAAAAACCGTCCCACTTTATCTTGGTAGGATTTGTAATCTTTGAATTTTTGCGAAAGTTGTTCTTCTTCGTAAATTGATTTTAGGTAAAACCAAATCAATAATAAAACACCAATCAGAAGTTTATAAGTAGAATAACTGTATAGTGCAAATCCAAAAGCAAACATCAATATTCCGGTGTAAATGGGATGTCGACTATATCGAAAAAATCCGTGAGTAAGTAAAACTGCTTTTTGGGTTGGCGTAGGAAAAACAGTTAAGTTGGTTTTCAATTCAAAAACAGTCAACAGTGCAATCATACATCCGATAAAGGCAATCACCATTCCGAATGTTGCCAAATAGTTTGGAATTTCTAAGGGTTGAAAAAAATCAAAAGTATAGGCTCCAAATAGAAGAAATTGGATAAAAACAAAAATGTAATCTTTGCTACTCTTTTTCATTTTTTTCCTTCTTCTTGGGGGAAGTTACAAACAAATTAAACAATAAACCCCCCATTAAACCTCCGTATAACGTGCTGTTTAATGGTTTGGAGGTGATGGAACATGTTCCACTAACACAACCTATTTGTTGAAAATAGAGATATCCGGCAACTAGTCCTACAACCACCCCAATTCCGGTAACAATGATAGCTTTTTTATTCATTTGATTTTTTTGTAAAGGTAATACTCCAAATCCCACGCACTTCATTTTCATCATATCCAACCGCTAAATCCTTGGGGTACAATTTCAAAATTTGACGTTGTACTTCCGGTTTTATTTGTTTTCCGTGACATTGCAAACACATGGTGTTTGTTTCAATTGGGTAATAAAACTGAATTTTATCTCCTTTTTCCAGTGCAATGGGTTTGATTTCTTTTTTCTCAGCCAGTTCTTTCTTGAATTGAGCGATATACTGTAATTCTTCATTATTGGCTTTATTATTAGGGTTCCGATTCTTGTCGGAAACTCTTTTTATGTTAGCGTTAAACTGCGTTGCCATACTATCGGTCAACGGAATAGCTTGATGGTTACAAAAAGTCAAGGCTTCCATGGTTCCTTTTTGTTGAATGGCTTCCATTAAATTTTTACCCAATACTTTTTTAGTACCCAAAGCATAGTCTAAACCAATATCAGCATACGTTTTAACTTTTTCTACTTCTTTTAATTTTTTTCCGGATTGTGTCCAATTTTTATTGCTGTGATCTTCCCAATGGGCTTTAAACCATTCGGGTTCTTCAATTTGATAGTCATACATAAAAGCCGCAATTTTTTCAATACTACCTTCTGGAAAAGCTTGTTTAGGCATTAATCCGTGCTTTTTTACCGCACCATACATTAAGGCTTTATCTTCTGTTGGATGGGCCACAAAATTAACTACAAATTTGATAAATTCTTGCTTATTATATCCTTCTCTATCAATATATCTGGCTTTTATAGCTACCATAGGTGGAGCAATTCTTCCCTGTTTTTCAGGAGCTGACGGACTGTGACATAAATAACAGTGGGTTTCCATGAGTTTTTTTCCTTCTGACTGATTAGTTGATGAAACAGTTGATTTAACTTCTTCAATAGGTTGATACTCCTTTTTGTTGTTTTGACAACTATTCAAGAATAAAAAAGACAGTATTACAATTACTATTTTCATTTTGTTTTTAAATTTTACCAAATTTACAAAATAGACAGCTGACAGGTTGTAACGTTTGTTACATATAAATGTTTTCAACAAAATGATTTCAACTTTTCTTCCAAAGCAAATATTAATTACTTTTGTCTCCCATAAATCTTTTAGAAAATGATATATAAATTACGTGTAATCCTTGATAATGAAGAGGATATTTTTAGAGATATTGCCATTGAAAGTTCAGATTCTTTGGAAGATTTACACAATGCTTTGGTGAATGCTTTTGGTTTTGACGGAAACGAAGTGGCTTCTTTCTATACTTGTGATGACAATTGGAACCAAGAAGATGAAATTCCCCTTTTCGACACGGGAGATGTTCCTGGTGAAATGCGAATCATGAGCGATTTTTCGATTGAAGATTTGTTATATGAAAAGCAAACCAAAATTATCTATGTGTATGATTTCTTAAACATGTGGACTTTTTTAGTTGAGTTAGCCGCCATTGAAGAAAAACAAGCCGGAGTTACGTATCCTGAATTATTATTCTCTCACGGACTTATGCCAATTGGTGAGAACAACATCAATTTTGAAGCTGACGATGATAACTTATTTAGTGAATTTGATGATGACTTAGACGAAGACGATTTGGATATGTTTGATGGAGATGATTCGTTTGAGGATTATGGGTTTGAGGAGAATTGGAATTAATTTTAGGCACTAAGGTTCTGAGATTCTAAGGGGCTAAGGTTTGGAAATAATCTAAAAATTGTATTTATTTGTACTTTAATTATAAACCATACAATTTTATTATGAGCACATTTAAAGACCTTTTGATTTGGCTAAAAGCCATGAATTTGGTTACCAAAATCTATCAAACTACTCAATTATTCCCCAAAGATGAGCAATTTGGATTAACATCTCAAATTAGACGAAGTTCAATCTCAATTCCAAGTAACATTGCCGAAGGTTTTGGAAGGCAAGGAAAAAATGATTATTTAAAATTCCTAAACATTTCTTTAAGTTCCTTATTTGAAATGCAAACCCAAATTGAAATTGCTAAAAACATTAACTATTTAAATGAAACTGATTTTTCTATTCTATATGAAGATTCGAGAGAACTAGAAAGAATGTTAGTTTCATTTATCAACAAAATTAAAAACCGAAAATAAAACCTTAGAACCTTAGTGCCTCAGCACCTTAGAACCTTATGATAAATTTATTCAACGCCCACATCGAATCCCTTTCCATCCACCGAGTTGGAAACAAAAGCCGTAACGAAGCAATCTTTTTATCGGAACAACCGTATCAAACCAACGACGAAATTACACCGTTGTTGAAAGAGTTTTTCTTAAAACCATTTCGAGAGAAAGAAGAAAACTACTATCAATTTGCCCATGAAGTCGATTTAGAATACCACGACATGTATAAATTGGCTTCAGAAGTATTTAACAATCCATCCACTATTCACGAAGTTTCTAAAAAAATTACGAAACATTTATTTGAACAATCCAATCATCCACACATCAAAAATGGTGAAGTGTATGTGGCTTACTTCACGCATTTGACGATTGATAACAATCAAGTGGATGCTATTGGCGTGTTTAAAAGTGAAGTGCAAGCCGACTTTTTACAATTTGAAGAAAAAGGAAGTAACCTGGAAATGTTGTTGCAACAGGGTATCAACTTGAACAAATTAGATAAAGGATGTTTGATTTTCAACTATAAAAAAGAGGAAGGATATAAAATCTTAACCGTTGACAGCAACAGATATGACGCTAGATATTGGTTGGAGCATTTCTTGAGTGTTGATGCTTTTCAAGATGAAAATTTTATCACCAAAAAGTATTTGAAATTCTGCCAGGATTTTGCCAAAGATGTTGTTTTTCCGGCTGAAGACAAAAAGCAAGAAGTGATGTTTATGAACCGTTCGGTGAATTATTTTGCCAAGAATGACGAATTTGAAGAAACCAATTTCTTGAATGAAGTAATGGACAATCCGGATTTGATTCCGGAATTTAAAAACTATAAAGTCGATCGTGGTGAAAAATACAGTATTGAAGATGTGACCAATTTCCCAATTGCTAATGCAGCGGTAACGGATGCTCGTAAGAAAATTAAAAACGTCATCAATTTAGACACCAATATTCAAATAAAATTGGATTTTATCAACCCGGAAAGTGCCGAAAAATTTGTAGAAAAAGGCTGGGACGAAGAAAAACAAATGTATTATTACTTGGTTTACTTTAATAAAGAACAGAAATCATAATTGAATACAAAAATTTAAACTTAAATCCTTCTTCATACGTTGTAGAAGGATTTTTTATTGTAATCTTATTCATGATAAAGCATTAATTTTCAGCAGTATATCGATTATTTTTTGTCAAATATGTAAAATTCATTACGTTTATGTTGCCACAAAAAATACCACATTATGAAAACCTACACTTCTCCCCAAACTGCTTTGGGTCTTTCGGTTATTTGTAACCTGATTGGACACAAATTCCGAATTACCAAAAAAATCACGAATCATTTTCATGAATACCAATGCCGTTGTTGCGGAAAACAAATGACTGAAGATGTTTACGGAAGGCTGATTGAATTGACAGCTGAACGCAAAGAAATCAATACTACTTTACATTTTATTTTCAACAAAAAACAACTTCAAATAGAATAAGTTACGACTTTTTTAACGTTTGTCGTAACAATTTGGTTGATTATTCGTCCTACTTGAATAAATCAATCAGATTCATTTTGGAAACCATTTTAACTTTAGAAAAATTAAACAAACGTTTTGGAGCTGTTCATGCCGTAAAAGATGTTTCTTTTGAAATCAAAAAAGGAAACGTTTACGGAATTTTGGGTCCAAATGGCAGTGGAAAATCCACTACATTAGGCATCGTACTCAACGTTGTGAATAAAACATCCGGTGATTACCGATGGTTTGGCGGAACTATTGACACCCACGAAGCCTTAAAAAAAGTTGGAGCCATCATAGAACGACCGAATTTTTATCCGTACATGACCGCCAAAGAAAATCTGGAATTGGTGTGCAGAATTAAAGGTGCTCCTTTTTCTAAAGTGGAAGAAAAACTGGAAATTGTTGGCCTTTCAGAACGAAAAGACAGTAAGTTCCGAACCTTTTCTTTAGGGATGAAGCAACGGTTAGCAATCGCTTCTGCCCTTTTAAACGACCCGGAAATTTTAATTTTAGACGAACCAACAAATGGTTTAGACCCACAAGGTATCAGACAAATACGCGATATTATTAAAACAATTGCTTCGCAAGGAACGACTATTTTATTGGCTTCACATTTATTAGATGAAGTAGAAAAAGTATGTAGTCATGTACTCGTTTTGCGAAAAGGAGAAATACTCTATTCCGGAACAGTAGATGGAATAATTGCCAATGAAGGTTTTTTTGAACTTCAATCGGATAACATGACTGAATTAAAAAAAGCACTTGAATTGCATCCGGCAATTGACACCATTAGTGAAGAAGAAAACAGATTATTTGTATATCTAAAACAAGCTTTGGAAGCACATGAATTGAATAAATATTTGGTTCAAAAAGGGATTTACCTCAATCATCTGGTCAAAAGAAAATATAGTTTGGAAGAACAATTTTTACAATTGACCAACAACAAATAAATCCTTTCGCCTTTTACACAACACCAATCACCTATTACCAATTACCTTCATGAAAAGACTTCTTCAAATAGAATTTCAAAAAATATGGAAAAACAGAGCCAGTAGAATTTTGACGTTGGCCTATTTTATCATCTTAACCTTTATTGCTCTTATTGCATCAATCGAATTTAAGATTGGAAACTTTGAATTGCGAATTGCAGATCAAGGTATTTTTAACTTCCCTTATATTTGGCATTTTAACACCTATATAGCGGCAATTCTGAAACTTTTTTTAGCTATTGTTATCGTTTCTATGATGGCTAACGAATATTCGTATGGAACTTTAAAACAAAATCTCATTGACGGTCTAAGCAAAAAAGAATTTATTCAATCTAAATTTCTGATTGTTTTTACGTTTGCCGGAATTTCTACCGTTTTTGTTTTCATTATGAGTTTATTACTTGGCCTAAGCTTTTCTGCCTACAATGAAATGGGAATCATATTTTCTGATCTGGAATATTTATTAGCGTATTTCGTAAAACTATCTGCCTTTTTCTCTTTCTGTTTGTTTTTGGGCATTTTAGTCAAACGTTCAGCTTTTGCATTGGGTTTTTTGTTTATTTGGAACATTATTGAAGGAATCATCATTGGTACACTTCGTTGGAAAGTATTTAAAGATTCTGATAATTATCAATATATCACACAATTTTTACCATTGGAATCGATGTCTAACCTTATCAAAGAACCCATCACACGTTTAAATGTGATAAAAAACATTGAAACAACTATTGGTGGAGAAGCGAGTTTAAAGGATTACAGCGTGCATTGGTATTCATTAGTAATTGTCATTGCTTGGACTGTTATTTTTATGTTAATGTCCTATAAAATTCTACAGAAAAGAGATTTGTAGTATCTTTGCAAACGCTATGAAGTTTGCCAAAAACATTACTTTTTTTATTTTTACGCTGCTGTTTTTCAACACTATAAACGCTCAATACATTCAAGTTGACGATAATTCTTTTACCGCAACTGAGCTTATTGAGAATGTATTGGTTAACAGTCCTTGTGCAAATGTTTCAAATGTTAGTGTCTCCGGATGGGATTTTGGAACAGGCAAAAGCTATGGTTTTTTTGAAGCAAATGGAAGTAGTTTTCCTTTCCAAAATGGTGTAATTATCTCAACCGGAAAAGCTTTTTCGGCTATAGGTCCTAATAGTTCTTTGTTAAGCGAAGGACCAACCAATTGGTCTGGTGATACCGAACTACAGCAAGCCATCAATGAAAATAACACGATTAATGCGACGGTAATTGAGTTCGATTTTTTACCGTTTGCCAATAAAATTAGTTTTGAGTATATTTTTTCTTCAGAACAATATCTTTCGAATCCTAATTCCAATCAATGTAATTTTTCAGATGGATTTGCATTTTTACTCAGAGAAGCAAGTGAAGCACAATATACCAATTTAGCAGTAGTTCCAGGAACATCAATTCCTGTAAAAATTCCAACCGTTCGAGGGTCGGGCACAATATGTCCGCCTGCAAACGAACAATATTTTGATGCTTTTAATGGTACCGAACATCCAACTAATTTTAATGGGCAAACAAAAATTTTAAAAGCAGAAAGCAATGTAACACCCGGCGTGCTTTATCATATAAAACTTGTAATTGCTGACCAAGGGAATAATCTTTATGATTCTGCCATTTTTTTGGGTGGCGGTAGTTTTAGTGTAGAGACTGATTTAGGACCCGACCGTTTAATTGCCACTGAAAATCCATTGTGTGAAAATGAAACTTTACAACTAGACGCAACCACTCCAAATGCAACTAGCTATAAATGGTTTAGAAATAATCTGTTAATTATTGGTGAAACAAATCCAACATTTACTGTTACAGAGTTTGGTTTCTATAGTGTAGAAGTAGAGTTCAACGGAGGTTGTTTTTCAGTGGGTGAAATATTAATTGAATACAGTCAAAATCCAATTCCTAATGCTACCACATTAACGCAATGTGATGATAATGATGACGGAATTGCTTTTTTTAACTTACTAGATGCTAATTCTGCAATAGCTGGTACTAATTCGAATGTTATACAAGCAAAATTCTTTCTTGACCCAACAGATGCGTTATTAAATCAAAATGCCATTTTAAACTTATCCCAATTTCAAAATACTGTTCCAAATCAGATTTTACATGTTCGATTAGAAAATATATTCGGTTGTTTTGGTTTAACCACACTTGAATTAAATACAGCAACCAACAATCTCATTTTACCTTCTGTGACAGTTTGTGATGATGATGAAACTCCAGACGGAGTTACAACATTTGGATTAAATGCAGAGGTTACTCCAATCCTATCACCTTTATTTGATTTTGGTTCACAATTGACTTATTATGCCAATGCTAGTGATGCCCAATTACAACAAAATCCCTTGTTGAATACATTTTCAAACACTACACCCTTTGAGCAATTCATTTTTGTCAGGGTCACAAACGGTGCTTCTTGTGAAGGTATTTTTCCTTTGGTTTTAGAAATCAAAAATTTTACACCTTTTGGTTTAGAAAATGAAACAATTTATTTGTGTGATGGAGAAACTCTTTCAATTGGAGTTCTTCCAATATTTTCTTCTTATATTTGGGATAATGGTGAATCGACTCCTTCTATTATAATTGATGAAGCCGGAACCTATACCATTACTGTATCCAATGTTGATGGTTGTACTGTTTCAAAAAAGTTTACTGTTCTTTTATCCGGACCACCAATAATAGATTCTATCCTTATTAATGATTTTTCAGATAATCAAAATACGGTGACCATAAATGTTTCAGGTTTTGGAGAATACATTTTTTCAATAGATGGAAGTTACTTTCAAAATTCACCGGTTTTTCAATCGGTACCTGCCGGAGAATATTGGGTTACCGTTAAAGATTTAAATGGTTGTGGAATAAAAACCCAAAAAATAATAGTATTGGATTATCCAAAATTCTTTACGCCAAACGGAGATGGAATTCATGATATTTGGAAAATAGAAAAACTCACAGACACTATGTCAAGTGTTGCATTATTTGACCGTTATGGAAAATTACTCGTCCAATTTAATCCATCAATTAAAGGTTGGGATGGAAATTTCAATAATTCTATCATGCCTTCATCCGATTATTGGTTTATTTTAACACTTTCTGACGGAAGAATCATCAAAGGTCACTTCGCATTAAAAAGATAAATTACTATCTTTGTTAGCCTTTGAAAAAGAAAATGAAAAAAATTATATTTATATTTCTATTTTTATGTATTAATTGTTTTGCTCAATTCAGTAAAACACATTACATACCGCCACTTGGAGGATCAGATGGACAACCTGCACAAAGTCAGTTCATTTATATATCTTCTCCTAGTTTAACTCCTATTAATTTTACGATATATAATTTAGGTGGAGGAACTGTAAATGGAACAGTATCACGAAATAGTCCTTACGTTTTTAATGTTGGATTTGGCACCAATACCCAATTAATGGTGAGTAATGCCAATGTAAATACTGTTCAAAATAACAAAGGTTTTATTATTGAAGCTGAAGATCAAATTTATGCAGCAGTACGATTAACTGCTACACCTCAAAACTTTCAAGCAGGTGGACTAGTATCCAAAGGACTTGCCGCATTAGGAACACAATTCAGAATTGGAGCCTTTGTAAATACAGGTATTTCTGCGATCAACACCAATCATTACACCTTTATTTCTGTGTTAGCTACTGAAAACAACACCACTGTTTCTTTTAGTGATATCAAGCCGGGAGTTTCATTAATAAACAATGCCGGAGCTGGTAATACTCCTCCAAATGTAACCTTAAACAGAGGTCAAAGTTTTGTTTTGGCTACAACAGGTCCAACTGATAGTAATAGAGATGGATTAATTGGTGCACTTGTTTCATCAGATAAGCCTATAACCGTAAATTGTGGTTCGTTTGGGGGAACTAATGGTACAAATGACAACAATATAGACCTTGGTTTTGACCAAATTGTTTCTGTTGAACGCGTTGGAAATGAATATATTTTCGTGAGAGGTTTTGGTGAAGATGTGACAGAAAGAGCTTTGATTGTAGCCCATGAAAATAATACTCAAGTTTTTTTAAACGGAAATACCGGAACTCCAGATTACAATTTAAATGCCGGCCAATATGTTGCTATTGATGGTTCTTTTTTTAGTACTGATGGAAATTTATATGTAAACACCTCCAAAAATGTATTTGCTTATCAAGGTGTTGGTGGAAGTACACAAGCCAATCAGGAAATGTATTTTGTTCCACCTTTAAGTTGTCAAACACCAAAAGTTATAGATAACATTCCTCTCCTTCATTTGATTGGAAATAGTGTTTATACTACTAATAGCGGAGTTAATATCGTTACTGAAACCGGAGCAACATTAGATTTTATCCTTAATGGTGTAAACTACTCTTTAGCTAGTCTGCCTACTACTATTAATGCTCAAGGTCCTTTTACGATTCTCGGAAATACAAATTATGTTTCCTATAAACTAACCGGAATCACGGGTAACATTTCTGTTTTTGCCGATAAACAATTATATATCTCCTACTTTGGTTCAAATGACAATGCAACCTATGGAGGTTACTATTCAGGTTTCACATTTAAACCTGAAATTTCATTTAACCGATTGGATTTAACAAGTTCGAATTGTATTCCAAATGTTAATTTGTCCATAAATTCTCTTTCCCCATTTGATACCTATCAATGGTATTTTAATGGTGATCCGATTGTAGGAGCCAATACTCCAAATTATACTCCTACTCAACCCGGTTTCTATTATTTATCAGCAACAGTAACTACTTGTAACATTACACTTATTTCGGATGAAATACCGGTAAGCGATTGTGCTATTGACTCTGACGGCGATACTGTTTTTGATAATATTGATATTGACTTAGATAATGACGGAATAATAAATTGCATTGAATCGTTTGGTGATTTACCAATTGATCTTTCTAATGCAGTCAATGGAAATTTTTCAGTTTCTTCCTATTCAAATGGATACAATGGTTTGATTTCCATAATTGGAAGTGGAACTCCCCCTCCTACTCCTTTTATAGGAAGCACTGATGGAACATTTGTTACTAATCCGGCAGATGGAATAGGAAAATCTGTTCAATATGAAATGGAGTTCAATCAACCCGTTTCCATAAAAATGGTCTATGTTGATGTAGCGAATAATTCAGATTTACTCTCCTCCTCTGGTGAATTTATAATTCAAGGTGATATAGATAAAACGATTACCATTATAAATCCAACTGATCAATTGCTAATTGATACCAATTATGACGGAATTTATGAAAATGGTGTGACTGAATACTCCTCCTTTCAAATTCGTTTTAGGCTTAACAGTACTACTCCATTGGCACCGGGAACAGGAAACTTTTCTTTTTCAACTCACCTAACCAATTTTATTTCAATCAGGCATATCAATCTAACCGATAATACGTCTAAAGCTACCTTTAAATTAATCGCCACTTGTGTTCCAAAAGATACAGATGTAGACGGAATTCCCGACCAAAAAGATTTGGATTCAGACAATGACGGTATTCCTGATAATAGAGAATCACAAGGTCAAAATTTTATTGCTTACACAGCAGTCGATGTGAACAAAGATGGGTTAAGCGACGCTTATGGAAATGGTTTAAATCCGATTGATACAGATGGTGATAGCATTCCTGACTATCTTGATTTAGACAGTGATAACGATGGAATTTATGATTGGAGAGAAGCTGGTATATCAGCAACAGATGCCAACAACGATGGGAGAATTGACGGAGTTGCATTTGGCAATAACGGTTTAGCAGATAATTTAGAAACGAATCCTGAAAATGGTATTTTAAATTTCACAGTAGCTGATACAAACAATGACGGAATTGCAAATTATATTTCACTAGATAGTGATAGCGATTTATGTTTTGATGTGATCGAAGCCGGTTTTTCTGATGCGAATAATGATGGTTTCGTAGGTAACAATTCTCCTACTACTAATGCAAACGGAATAGTAACAAACAGTTCAAACGGTTATTCCACTCCCAATCCAAATTACATCATTGCCGCTCCTATAAGCATTAGTGCTCAACCTTCAAATCAAGTGACCTGTAACACGCAAAATGCAAGTTTTCAATTTACGGCAACACCTTCTGATAGTTATCAATGGCAGGTTAGTACCAATAACGGAACCACTTGGAATAATTTAACTAATTCCGCAATTTACAGTGGAGTAAATACTGTAAATTTATTAATTACTAATGCTACAACCAGCATGAATAATTATCAATATCGTGTTTTTATCAATCGAAATGGGAATAGTTGCGGATTATTTTCTGATTCGTCTATCCTAACTGTTTACCCATTACCGGTTTTAAATTCTCCCGTTACGATTGTTCAATGTGATGATGATGATACCAATGACGGTATTTCCTTTGTAAGTTTAATTCAAAAAAACAGTGAACTTTCTGCAAATTCACAAAATGAAACGTTTGCTTATTTTACAACAGCTCAAGCAGCTGAAGATAATGACAGCTCTTTCCAAATCACAAATCCTGTTGCTTATTTCACTGGAAATACAACCGTTTGGGTGAGAGTTGAAAATACTGATGGTTGTTTTGAGGTTGGACAAATCAATGTTTTTGTATCTGCTACACAAATTCCATCCTCTTTTATAAGACGATTTTCTAAATGTGATGAATTCTTTAATGACATCGAGAATGATAGAGATGGTGTCTCTCAATTCAATTTTAGTAGTGTTTCGCTTGACATTTTAGCATTATTACCCGTAACCAATACTTATACAATTTCTTATTATCGTTCACAGGCTGATGCATTAGCGGAGACTGATGTGAATGGAAATTCATTAGCGGTAAACCCGGCAGCTTATCAAAATATAGGTTTCCCCGGATTTCAACAAATTTGGGTTCGTGTCGAAAGTACGGTTGACAATGCGTGTTTTGGAATTGGTCCTTTTGTAGAGTTAACTGTAGAAGCTTTGCCAACCGCTAATCCAATTGCAGATTTTATAACTTGTGATGATGACTATGATGGACTTTTCCCATTTGATACAAGTTCGATTGAATCAACAGTTTTAAATGGTCAATCGCCATCAAATATTATATTTAGTTATTTTGATCAAAATAATAATCCGCTGCCAAGTCCGTTACCAAATCCATATTTATCCGGAAGCAAAACCATTACTATTAGAGTAACAAATACAACGACTAACGACCCCAACGGTCCGTGTTTTGATGAGACTACATTAACCTTTAAAGTTGATGTTTTACCAAGAGCTTTTGCGGTAGCTGATTTTGTCACTTGTGATATTGATGGATTAGAAGATGGAAACTTTCGATTTGATACTTCTTCTTTAGAATCAACTCTATTAAACGGTCAAAACGGAATGGTTGTAACCTATTTTGATCAAAATGGTGCCAGTTTACCAAGTCCATTTCCATCCAATTTCTTCACTTTATCTCAAACCATCAAAGCAGTTATTACCAATCCATTAAATACGACTTGTTTTGCAGAGCGAGATATTATTTTCACAGTAAATCCACTACCGCAATTAGAAGAAAACGAAAAAATTATTGTTTGTGAAAACACTGCTCCAATTACCATTTTTGCTGGATTACTTGATGGAAATACATCAGATTTTAGTTATAAATGGTTCAAAGATGAAGTTGAAATTGTTGGTGAAAATAATAGTACATTAATTGTTCAACAAAATGGTATTTACCGAGTTATCGTAATAACTATTTTTGGTTGTACACAAACTAGAACAATTGAAATTGTATATTCACAACCTGCAACAATTGATGATATTGAGATTGTTGATTTATCAAATAACAATACTGTAACGGTTTTTGTTTCCGGTTCAGGAAATTATGTTTATAGTTTGGATTCAGAAAACGGTTTATTTCAAACTTCCAATCAATTCTTCAATGTAATAGCAGGACTTTATACGGTTTATGTAAAAGATTTATTAGGCTGTGAAACGGTTAGTCAAGAAATTGCGGTTTTAGGTGTACCAAAGTTTTTCACGCCAAACGGAGATGGTTTCAACGACACTTGGAATATTAGAGGAGCAAACGAAAGATCTAACGGAAAATCTATCATTTATATTTTTGACCGATTTGGAAAATTAATCAAGCAGATCAGTCCGCTTGGTAATGGCTGGGATGGAACCTTTAATGGAAATCCTTTACCATCTGATGATTATTGGTTTTCCATTCAATTTGAGGACGGAAGAAGTGCTAAAGGTCATTTTAGTTTAAAACGTTAATCATGAAAAAGTATATTCTTTTTTTACTGCTATTCAATTTCCTTGATAGTAATGCTCAAGTTATTGAAGTATCTGATGGAAAATTAGAGTTATACAAAGACTTTCCATCCAAATATGTAAAACCTAGAGAAATTGCAGTATGGTTACCTGAAAATTATTCACCTAAGAAAAAATTTTCGGTTTTATACATGCATGATGGTCAAATGCTTTTTGATGCTAATCAAACTTGGAATAAACAAGAATGGGGAGTAGATGAAACCATTTCAATACTAATAAAAGAAGGTAAAATACAAAACGTAATTGTGGTTGGAATCTACAATAGCGTTGAAAATCGCCATCCGGAATATTTTCCTCAAAAACCATTTGAAAGTTTAACCGAAAAAGAAAAAGTTCTTGTAACGGAAGCCTTAGTGCAAAAAGGAAGAATCAACGAAAAATTCCAACCTTTTTCAGATTTATATCTACAATTTTTAGTAGAAGAAGTTAAACCTTTTATTGACAAAACCTATTCAACACGAAAAGACAAGGCCAATACATTCATTGCAGGTTCCAGCATGGGTGGACTCATTTCACTATATGCAATATGTGAATATCCGGATGTATTTGGTGGTGCTGCTTGTTTATCAACTCACTGGCCAGGAATTTTTCATACAGAAAACAATCCAATTCCGGAGGCATTTTATACTTATTTAAAAGAGAAACTTCCTCAACCAGAAACGCATAAAATATATTTTGATTACGGGACGGCTACACTTGATGCTTTATATGAACCCCTTCAGAAAAAAGTAGATGAAATTATGGTTGCCAAGAATTACTCTTCCAATCAATGGACAACCTTAAAGTTTGAAGGTGAAGAACATAGTGAAAATGCTTGGAAAAAAAGACTTTCAACACCCTTCCTTTTTTTATTAAAAAAATAAAAGAAAGAAAACGTAAAGTTTTAATGTGCAATGTTGAAAAAAAAATCATTTTTTTAACATTAGTTTGGTTTAAAGTACTACTTTAGTGCTACAAAAAATTCAACATTTAGTTCAATCAGATGAAAATTTCGAAACCAAACAAGTATTTTATCGTTTTTCAACTCATTTTTTTTATTTATTGTTCCCATTCAGTGTTTGCTCAATTGGGTTCTCCATTTAAAATGAGATACCAGGGCAATCTAAAAGGAGATATGACATTGATTGCGAATAGCATTGTAAACAGAAATGATAAACAGGAAAATGCTAATTCTCCCTATAACCAATTAGATGATAAAGCCAAATTAAATGATGAATTTGAAATGGTTTATATTGATGTTGATAATGATCAAACTACATTTAGTTCAAGTGCAGCAAGTCTTAGCTTAAACAATATTACAGATAAGAAAATCGTTTATGCAGGATTGTATTGGGCGGGAACATATAAATACGATTTAGGAATTCGCGATAAAAATTGGAAATATTTAGCCGTAAACAATACGCGAGAAATTATTAATGAAATCAAATTTAAGTTACCCGGTAAATCAGAATATATCAATATTACCGGAGAAGTTTTGTTTGATGGTTTAGCTCATAAAAACTTCAAAGAAAGTGCTCCATATTCGGTATATGCTGATGTTACTTCACATTTACAGAATTTATCAGATCCAAATGGTGAATATATGGTTGCTAATATTCGTGCAACACAAGGAATTATTAGTGGTGGTGTAGCAGCGGGTTGGACTTTGTTTATTGTATATGAAGAAGCTTCCGCTACTGAAAAATTTATCACCTCATTTGATGGCTTTGTAGGAATTACCACAAAACCAATTGAAATAGCTTACACAGGATTTAATACGCTACCGGAAGGTAATGTAAATGCCAAATTAGCATTTGCGGCTTTGGAAGGTGATCGAAATCTAACAGGTGATCAATTAGAGTTAAAAGATGGGAATAGTGCTAAATATACGTTATTAAGTCACCCCTTAAAACCGGTTGATAATTTCTTTAACAGTACAATTGTTTTAGATGATGATTATTTTAGTAATCGAAATCCAAATAGTTTAAATACATTAGGTTATGATGCCGGAATCTTTACTATTGATAACAAAAACAATTCAATTATACAAAATAATACTTCAAAAGTATCCATGCGTTTAAAATCATCAGGTGATCGATATGCCATGTTTTTTAGTGCATTTAATGTAGAAGTAACTTCACCTATTGAAGAATCAGTCCCCGTAATTGTTGAAGCAAAACCTGTGGAAATAGAAACAACACCAAAAAGAGAGGAAATACTTCAAACCATTAAAGATAGCGAATCTACAAATGTTGTGAAGACCAATGATAATGAAAAGATCAGTCAAAAATCAGTAATGGAAGAAGCTATCACTCAAGTAGAACTACCTAAAACTGAAATGAAAACTGAAAAAACAGCTGAAATAATTCCACAATCAACTATTCAAACAGAGGTTTCTACTCCTGAAAAACTAGTGGTAGCAACTCCTTCAACGGAACCAAAAAGAAAATATAACAGCATTATGGACATGATTCGCGATAGCGAGAAAATGAATGCCGAAACAACATTTTCGAAAAAAAGAATCACTGTTTTACCCGGAGCAGATGTCATCATTCCTCAGCAGGCGAAAGGATATTATGTTGTTGCAAATGTTTTTGCTGTTCCAAAAAATGCAACACGATTCTTAGACAAATTGAAAAAGCAAGGGTTTGAGAATGCAAACATCATTTATAATCCTACCAATAATTTTCAAGGTGTTTATTTGGCAAAATTCAACAATTGGTATGATGCTATATCCTACTATTACTCAAATGCAGAAGGAAAATATAATGATGACCTCTGGATTATGTTAGTCAACACTTCAACAGGTTCGATCTTAACACCATAAAACAAAAAAACAACCTTTACCAGGTTGTTTTTTTTGTCTATAAATCAATTGTTATTGAATCTTAAAACGTTTTCTATCGTTTTCATTCAAGTAGATTTTACGTAATCGTAACGATTTTGGGGTTACTTCTACATATTCATCTTTTTGAATATATTCTAACGCTTCTTCCAAAGAGAATTTAATCGCCGGAATAATTTTTGTTTTATCATCAGCTCCCGCAGAACGGAAGTTAGTTAACTGTTTTGTTTTGGTAATGTTAATGGTCATATCATCACCTCTTGAGTTTTCACCCACAACCTGACCTTCATAAATATCTTCGTTCGGATCCACAAAGAATTTACCACGATCTTGTAACTTGTTGATTGAATAAGGAATCGCTTTTCCGTTTTCCATCGAAATTAAAGAACCGTTGATACGACCAGCAATTTCTCCTTTAAATGGTTCATAACCAATGAAACGGTGAGCCATAATGGCTTCTCCTGCTGTTGCGGTTAACAATTGATTTCTCAAACCTATGATTCCACGAGACGGAATATTGAATTTGATAATCATTCGCTCACCTTTGCTTTCCATACTTAACATTTCACCTTTTCGAACCGAAACAAACTCTACTGCTTTTCCGGATACATGCTCCGGTAAGTCAATAGTTAATTCTTCAATAGGCTCACATTTTTGACCATCAATTTCTTTGATAATAACTTGTGGCTGACCAATTTGCAACTCATACCCTTCTCTTCTCATCGTTTCAATTAAAACCGATAAGTGCAATACGCCACGGCCAAATACCATGAATTTATCAGCTGAATCTGTATCCGATACACGAAGAGCTAAGTTTTTCTCTAATTCTTTTGCTAAACGATCTTTTACGTGTCTTGATGTAACAAATTTTCCTTCTTTTCCAAAGAAAGGCGAATCGTTGATGGTAAACAACATGCTCATTGTAGGCTCATCAATAGCAATGGTTTGTAAGGCTTCCGGATTTTCAAAATCAGCCACTGTATCACCAATTTCAAAACCTTCGATTCCTACAATCGCACAGATGTCGCCGGCTATTACCTCAGTTACTTTTTTACGTCCAAGACCTTCAAAAGTATGTAACTCTTTGATTCTGGATTTAATGATTTTACCATCTCTTTTTACCAAAGAAATAGGCATTCCTTCTTTTAAAACACCTCTTTCTAAACGTCCAATCGCAATACGACCCGTGAAGGAGGAAAAGTCTAAGGAAGTAATCAACATTTGTGGTGTTCCTTCTGAAATTCTTGGAGCCGGAACGTGTTGTACTACCATATCTAACAAAGGTTCGATATTGGTCGTTATGTTTTTCCAATCGTCAGACATCCAGTTGTTTTTGGCAGAACCATAAACCGTTGGAAAATCCAATTGCCATTCTTCAGCACCCAATTCAAACATCAAGTCGAATACTTTTTCGTGCACTTCTTCCGGTGTACAGTTTTCTTTGTCTACCTTATTGATTACCACACATGGTTTTAAACCTAAATCGATAGCTTTTTGCAATACGAAACGCGTTTGCGGCATTGGTCCTTCAAAAGCATCAACTAACAAACATACTCCATCAGCCATGTTCAATACGCGTTCAACTTCACCACCAAAATCGGCGTGACCCGGAGTATCGATGATGTTGATTTTTGTGCCTTTATATACTACAGAAACATTTTTAGAGGTAATGGTAATTCCACGTTCACGTTCTAAATCGTTGTTGTCTAAGATCAAATCACCGGTATTTTCATTTTCACGAAAAAGCTGACAGTGATACATAATTTTGTCAACCAAAGTCGTCTTTCCGTGGTCAACGTGGGCAATAATTGCAATGTTTCTAATTGATTCCATCTGTGTTTTTTTCAGGGTGCAAAGGTACACTTTATTTCTACATAAAAAATTTTTAGTTAAAACATTGAAAGATTTAACGTTGGGGTAATGTAGTGTTCAGTTTGCTGTCGCAGTGTTCAGTTTGCAGAGATAAAATTTAACTTAGTTCAAAAATCAACAATCATCATTCTTCAATCATTAATCAATTATCGAATTGACTAATTGACACATTGACAATTTTCCCTCCTTCCCTTGCCAATCGATAATTAAATTTTATATTTGTCATCCAAACTTTTTTGATGGAACAATTTGTAGTATCTGCCCGAAAATACAGACCCCAAACGTTTATCGATGTGGTGGGTCAGCAGGCTATTACCAACACTTTGCTTAATGCCATCGAAAACAATCACTTAGCCCAAGCTTTGTTATTTACCGGACCGCGTGGTGTGGGAAAAACGACTTGTGCGAGAATCTTGGCTCGTAAGATTAACCAACCCGGTTATGATGATCCGAATGAGGATTTTGCGTTTAATGTGTTTGAATTGGATGCCGCTTCTAACAATTCAGTGGATGATATTCGGAATTTAATTGACCAAGTTCGCATACCGCCACAAACCGGACAATATAAAGTGTATATTATTGACGAGGTGCACATGCTTTCTTCGGCAGCTTTCAATGCATTTTTGAAAACGTTGGAAGAACCACCAAAACACGCCATTTTTATTTTGGCTACGACCGAAAAGCATAAAATTATTCCAACCATTTTATCACGTTGTCAGATTTTTGATTTTAAACGGATTACGGTAAAAGATGCTAAAGAACATTTGGCGTATGTTGCCGAAAACCAAGGCATTCAATACGAAGACGATGCATTGCATATCATTGCTCAAAAAGCTGATGGTGCAATGCGTGATGCGTTATCCATTTTTGATCGCGTGGTTTCGTATTGCGGAACTAATTTGACGCGTCAAGCCGTTACAGAAAATTTGAATGTATTGGATTATGAATCCTATATCAACATTACCAATTTAATTTTAGCCAATAAATTACCAGAATTGTTGATGGCGTTCAACGATATTTTGGCTCGAGGATTTGATGCTCATCATTTCATTCAAGGGTTGGCTTCTCATTTTAGGGATTTATTAGTTTGTAAAAATCCTGCTACTTTAGTTTTATTGGAAGCCGGTGAACAAGCTCAAAAAATGTATGGCGAACAAGCTCAAAAATGCAGTCAGGAGTTTTTATTGAAAGCAATTGAATTGGCCAACGACACCGATTTAAAATACAAATCTAGTCAAAACCAACGTCTGCTCATCGAACTTTGTTTGATGCAATTGGGCTCCATCACCTTTGATGGAGAAAAAAAAAAGTTGACGGATATATAATTCCACCCTTTCATTTTCTGGGAAAATTAGGTGCGATTGAAGTAGCCAATACTTCAGTTGAATTTGTACCGAACGTTAAAATTGAAACACCAAAACCTACTGTTCCCGAAAACACAATTGAAAAACCAAAACCGGTAATTCCACCACTTTCCACTGAACCAAAAGTTTCTGCATTTTCTTTATCGAGTATTAAACAAAAAAAAGAACTAGCTGAAGCTCAAAAATTGGTCGTAAGAGAAACCATTCAATATCCCACTGAACCTTTTACAGAAACAGACATGCTGTTGCAATGGAATAAATTTGCCCAAAAGTTAGAAGAACGAGGGCAGATGATCATGCAATCGCTCATGTTGATAAACGATCCTAAATTGGAAGGAACAAAAATTACGCATGAACTTCCCAATGAAGGTACCAAAATTGAATTTGAACGCACCAAAAATGAAGTTTTAGGTTATTTGCGTGGCATGTTACACAACCATGACATAGAAATTGAGTTGGTTGTGAATGAAAAAATGGAGAACAAACGAGCCTTTACCCCGCAAGACAAATTCAATCGCATGAAAGAAATTAATCCGAATTTGGAAGTGTTGCGTAAGATGTTTGATTTGGATGTTTAAATCCTCCCATAATACATCGCCTTCACAATTCCATCGGATAGTCCAATTTTAGGAACATATAAGTGTCTTGCTCCACTCCATTTCATGGCATTTAAATAGATTTTGGTCGCAGGAATGATTACGTCGGCACGATCGGGATTCAACCCTAACTCGGATATGCGTTCGTCGTAGGTCATTTTATTGAGCATGGCAAATTGAGCATTTAAACCTAGATAAGTTAACGGTTTATCTTGTTGTTTGCCTGTCATTTTAAATAATTTATTGATGTTTCCACCTGAACCAATCAAAGTAATTTCGTCAAAAGGAGCAGTATGTGTTTTAATCCATTTCTCAATTTCAATCCAAACGATTTCATTCACCATATTATTCAACATGCGAACGGTACCGTTTTTAAAAGATTTTGACGCAATGATTTTTCCATTCGAAAACAAGGAAAACTCGGTACTTCCGCCACCTACATCTACATATAAATAGGTTTTATCAGTAAAGATGTATTCTTTTAAGTCTGAAGAAGCTATAATTGATGCTTCTTTTTTTCCGTCTATTATATCTATTTCAATATCTGCATCACGTTGGATGATTTCAACAATTTCTCTGTTGTTATCTGCCTCACGCATAGCGGAAGTTGCACACGCTTTGTAGTGTTCCACTTTATGTACTTTCATCAGTAATTTGTAGGCTTTCATCGCATCAATCATTCGTTCGATGTTTTCATCAGATATTTCACCAACGGTAAACACATCTTGCCCTAAACGAATGGGCACACGAACTAACGAACTTTTATTGAATTGCGTTTCTTTACCTTCTTGTTCTACAATATTAGACACCAACAATCGCATGGCATTTGAACCAATATCAATGGCGGCATATCGTTTAATCGTAATCATTAATTTTAAAAAATTTGGGGTTATATTTTTTCGGTGATGACTTCTAATTGGTTTCTATAATAATTATAGGTTTCCAATTGAGCTCTGAAAATTCGCTCATTTTCATCACGAACACGGTATTTATTATCTAATTTTTCAGAATGTAAACGGGCTTTTACATTTCCTTTCCATCCTACTTCAAAACTTTCGATTAGTTCCTGTTTGATTCGTTCATCATAAATTGGACACGTCACTTCTACTCGAGCATCAATATTTCTAGTCATAAAATCGGCTGATGAAATATAGACTTCCGGATTGCTGTTATTTCCAAAAATAAAAATACGGGAATGTTCTAAGAAATTATCAACGATGCTGATGGCTTCAATGTTTTCGCTCATGCCCTTCACACCAGGAATTAAACAACATATTCCTCTGATAATCAGTTTAATCTTCACTCCTGCTCTGCTGGCATCATACAATTTATCAATGATTCTAGGATCGGATAAACTGTTCATTTTTAAATTGATATAGGTTGATTTTCCCGAAAGAGCGTGCATGATTTCACGGTCAATTAACTTATATAATTTGTTTCGGGTATAATGTGGAGAAACAATCAAATGTTTGTATCGATGAACACGGTAATTCACTTCAAAGAAATCAAAGACTTTGTCGGCATCTTTCAAAATCTGTTGATGACTGGTAAACAATGTCACATCGGTATAAACTCGTGCAGTTGATTCATTAAAATTTCCGGTGGAAATAAATCCGTAGCGTTTGATTTTTTTATCTTCAATACGGTCAATGACACAAATTTTGCTGTGTACCTTTAAACCTTTCACGCCAAAAATTAAATTGATTCCCTCCGTTTGCATTTGTTCTGCATAAGATATATTGCTGGCTTCGTCAAAACGGGCTTGCAATTCAATTTGAACGGTTACTTTTTTTCCGTTTTTGGCTGCATTTATGAGCGAACTAATGATTTGAGAGTTTTTAGCAAGTCGATATAACGTAATTTTTATACTCACCACTTTTGGATCGAGAGCTGCTTCACGTAAAAATTTAATTAGATAAGCAAACGATTGATAAGGAGCATTAACCAAATAATCTTTTTCACTAATTTTTTGAAGAATACTTCCTTCTAATCCTAAGCCATCAACCGGAAGAGGTGTTTTAGGTTGATATAATAAGTCATATCTACCGAGATTTGGAAAATCCATATAATCACGACGATTGTGATAACGACCACCGGGAATGATACTATCAGAAGCATCAATATTCATTTTTTCAAGGAAAAACTTCAAAGTATCTTTGTCGATAGATTGATCATATACAAATCGAACGGGTTCACCAATTCTTCTATCTCGAACGCTTTCAGAAATTTTTTCAGCAAAACTTTTACTAATATCGCTATCAATTTCTAACTGAGCATCACGGGTTATTTTGATCATGTGAGCCGAAATGGTTTCATAATCAAAAATATTGAAAATGTTTTGCAGATTATAACGAATTACGTCATCAAGCAATATAATATATTGTCTTTCACCGTTTGAAGGTAAAACCACAAATCGATTGATTGTTTTAGGAATTTCAATTACGGCATAGCGAATATCTTTTTTTGATTTTTTGAAACCTAAAAAAGAAGATTTTTGTTCTTCATTTGATTTCATGACCATTTTTACAGCTAAGTAGCCGGAGGTATCTTTCAATAAAGGAAATTCAGCAAGGTCATTCAAAATAATTGTAACCAGTGCAGGACTTACTTTTTGAATAAAAAAATCATGTATAAAGTTTTCTTGCTCTTTAGAAATCTCTTTTTCGTTGATAATATAAACACCTTCTTTTTCGAGCTCTTTTTCAATTACACCCAAAATTCGTAAACTCTCTGATTGCTGTTTAATTACAATTTCTGTTATTTCTTTAAGAAGTTGTTGAGCAGAAATTCCACCTAATAACTTTTCAGCAGCTTGTCCTGTAAGAGCCAACCTTCTTATTGCTGCAAAACGAACTCTGAAAAACTCATCTAAATTATTGGAAAAAATTCCTAAGAATCGTAAACGGTCTAAAAGAGGTACAGTTGGATCACCTGCCTCTTGCAGCACTCTTGCATTAAAAGACAACCAACTTTTTTCTCTATCAATGTAACGGTAATCTATGGCTTTAATCATTTTTTAAATCTCTTGGAAAAAGTAATTTGTTCGTTTTCCCTTTAGCTATGGTTGACCAACTATTTGTTGAAAATGAAATGGAAACCATTCCGGTTGTAGGAACATTATCAATAAAAACATCTCCAAATTTATTAACAAAATCTGTTATGGCAGCATTATGACCGAAAAGAATAACATTTTCATAACGATTGTCACAAGATTTTACTATGTTTTCTAATTTGAAGGCATCAAAAGTATATAAAACATCTAAAAACTGGATGCTTTCGATGGGCCAATTTAGATTTTGAGCAAAAATAAGAGCGGTTTCAGCTGCTCGTTTTGCTTTACTACTTATAATAAAATAAGTATTAGGTAAAAATTGAGCTACTTCTTGAGCCATTAAATGGGCATCTTTAATCCCTCTTTGATTTAATAATCGGTCTTTATCTTGAACAGGAGTATCCCAACTAGATTTAGCATGTCGAATAAGAATCAGTGTTTTCATAACGTACCAATTAATTTTTAAACTTACTAAATTAATACTAGAAACCCTAAAATTTTGATTAAAAAAAGTAAACAGATTAATCTTTAAGGAATAGTTATTAACAAACTTATTAAAAAATAAAATTAAAATTATTTTTCTTACAGTTAAATCACTTTAACACACTTTATCGATAAAAAAATGCATTTTATCGATAAAATATTTTTTTTTTAGAAATCAACTTTATACATTCGTCTTCGAATTAAGATGAAATTAACAAATAAATTATAAAATGTTATGAAAAAAAGAGGTTGATCATCGATAAAAAACATCCATAAAATACATACAAAGTGTCATTTATCGAGTTTTTTGGTTAGTTATGGAAAAAATAAGCATTAACATTATTTAGTATATAGTTTAGCCGTCCATTAATTGACTTACGCTGAAAAAGTGGAAGTAAATTAAAAGCCAAATCAACCAAATTTACACATTATGAAAAAAAACTTAACCAATTATGTCAAAAGTCATGTTTTTAAAATCCCAAGCTAAGATTATGGAAAATATGTTCCAAATCCGGCATTTTCAACACCTTACATTGAAATTGCTGGTAATGCTATTTCTGGCATTCCCGATTGTAGGTTTTTCGCAAAACTCAAAAATTCAGAACACTGAAGACTACTTTAAGTCTATTCAGAAATCAGAAGTTTCGAAAAACAAGAGAACTAACTCTATCAAATCTTTGATTAAAGATTTGCACCCTTCCATTTATGTGGACAACGGACGAGTAAACACGTACGGTAAAAATCCGGTTGTTTTGTTTATTGATGCAAATTCAATATCAAAACTAAAGGGATTGAAACTGGAAAGCAATCAAATTGAAGTGGTAACCATCAAAATCAATCAAAAAAACGATTTAGTTCATTTGATGAATTTAGATGTTTTTCAACAATTTCCATCTATCAAAGTAATTCATTTTAGTGTAGGTTTTGATTGTAGTGCAGAAACATTATCCAATAATGTTCGAATTCAAAATACAAACTACACTTTATTATATTCTATTGAAAAACCTTCTTAACAAAAATTAAGAATAGATCAATTAAAAGAATTAAACATGAAAAATATGTACTCAAATTTAAAAATAAACAAAAAAACAAACTACCTGTTAGTACTTTTAATGGTATTATTGGGTAACTTGTTTTTTGTTCAAGCTCAGGTAAGAGTTCCTTTTACGCAACGAACGTCGGTTTATTCGCCCGGAAAAACCATTTACAATGTAAAAGGTGATTTTACCATGATAGGTAACACCAATTTAACTTTGGTGAACTATGGCGTTGAAACATCAAACAATAACAACATGCAATATGTTGATATTGATAATGATGCTAATACATGGAATTCATCTTCTGCCAATTTGGTATTATCTTCAGAGAATGGTGCAAACCCTGCATGTTCAAATATTGTTTATGCAGGTTTATATTGGACCGGTAGAGCGTCAAACACTGACACAAGTCCAACTGTTTTTACTGTTGAAAGACAGGTTCCAGGTGGTGTTGTGAATGTAAACAACAATTATACTGTTGGACATAATCAACAAATTACCAATTCTTCCTATACATTAACTATAGGTAGAAATAATCCATCGAATAATAACAGAAGTCCTATTTATACTTTCACTAGTGGAGGAAACACTTATGTTTTTAGCTTTACTAACAATACTGGTGCAAATAGAGTAACGCTTTCTGTAAATGGTGGAACTGCGGTAAATATTCCTGTGAACTATACAACATCAGGTTCAACAGGAACTGCCACTTTAGTAACGCCATATGTAATTAATGACGGAACTGTAAATTTAACCATCAATAGTTTAGTTAGGAATACAGCAACTAATTTATCTACCACTGATACACAAAATAGTTCATTTGCAAATGTAAATGTCACTGGAACTATTATAGGTATTGTTACTGAAAGTAAAACTTTTGATAAAAGAAAAGTATCCATCAAAGGGCCAAATGCAAGTAATTATACAGTATTAACGGCTCAAGATTCTGATATCTATTATCCTGTAAATACTGATGGTTTTATGTATTCTGGTTACATTGAAGTAACCGATTATGTAAGAACAAATGGTTTAGGTGCTTACCAAGTTGCTGACATTGCCCTAATTGAAGGTAATGGAGGTGGAACTGGTTACTACGGTGGATGGGGTATGGTTGTTGTTTATGAAAATGACAAAATGAAATGGAGAGATGTTACCGTTTTTGATGGTCATTCATATGTTGCTGGTAGCATCACTGCAGATTTTGAGATTCCTGTTTCTGGTTTTAATACCGTACAATCTGGTCCTGTAAATATGAAATTGGGGATGATGGCTGGAGAAGGTGATAGAAACATTGCAGGTGATTTTTTCCAAATCAGAAACTATCAAGATTCGAATTGGGTGACACTAAATCATGGAGCAAATGGTGCAAACAATTTCTTCAATTCCTCCATTTTTACGGGTAGCAATACAAGAAATCCAAATTTATTAAACAATACTGGTCTTGATATTAGTATGTTTGATATCCCAAATGCTAACAATAATGTAATTACAAATAATCAAACATCTACAAGATTCCGTTATGGAACAACTCAAGACACATATGTGATTTTTAACATCACTATGTCAGTAGATGCCTATATCCCTGAAATTGAAGGATTATTATCTGTTCAAAACATTGGTGGCGTTCCGGTTACACCAGGAGGTCCTTATAATGCTCAACCAGGTCAAGAAGTTGAATTTGGTGTAGATATTAAAAACTTAGGTACCGAAGCTGTTAACAATTATAGATTGGTTATTCCGATTCCTTTCACATCAACATTTGTACCAGGAAGTTTAAACAGTTCAATTTTCTTTTCACCTAATCCAACTCCAAATAATTTATACTTTGATCCTAATCTAGGAGCAACAGGGTCAATTATTTGGGATTTTGGAACTTTACCATTACCTGCAGATCCACAAACATTATTGGCTTCTTTAAGATTCAAATTAAGAGCTACTGATAATTGTGCCATTTTGTCCAATCCAAATTGTGCAAATAATATATTGGTTAATGGTTTAACATTTGGAACTGGTGCAATAACTAATATAACATTTAAAGATAGACCATTAATTTTAGGATATAATAATTCTGGTGTATGTCAAGGTGAACCAATTTATCAACCTATTACAGTAAACATCATTGCTGGAAATTTTGTTGCTCAAAATTGTTCAAATATTCCACTAGTACAAAACTTTTATTATTGTAATGGTCAAACTAGTGTTACTGCTGCTCAACTAGCATCAGCATTCCCTCCTGGATCACTATTTTATTCCATTTATCCTGTGCCAGCCAATACTACTCCAATTACTAATTTTCCAATTGTTGCCGGAGTAACTAATACCTATTATGCTGTACCTTTTAATGCAGAAGGTTGTTTCTTTGAATTTACCATTTCTGCTTGTCGTCCAATTAATGCTGTTGATGACAATGCTGGACCTATCAATGGTTCTTCAGGTCAAAACGGTGTGGTAAATGTTTTCACTAATGATACTTTAAACGGTGTTATTCTTAACCCTGCTGATGTAACGTTAACTTTAGTTACTGCTGACCCTACCGGTGCTCTTACTCTTAACCCTGACGGTTCTGTTGATGTTGCTCCTGGTACTCCTGAAGGAACTTACACTTTAACTTACCAAATTTGTGAAAACTTAAATCCGGGTAACTGCGATACTGCTGTTGTAACTATTACTGTTAGTGCTCCGGTTATTGATGCTGTGGATGACAATGCAAGTTCAACAAGTGGAAATTCAGGTCAAACAAATATTTTGAATGTATTCAATAATGACACTTTAAATGGTGTTATTCTAAATCCAGCTGATGTAACTTTAACTTTAGTAACTCCAGATCCAACTGGTGCTCTTACACTTAATCCTGATGGTTCAGTGGATGTTGCTCCAAATACACCTCCTGGAACTTACACTTTAACTTATCAAATTTGTGAAAACATAAATCCTGGTAACTGTGATACTGCTGTTGTAACTATAGTTGTTACATGTCCTAATGTAGTTCAACCAACTCTTGCTTGTTACGAAACCGCTACTTTCAATACTACAACTTGTGCGTGGGAAGTAACGGGTACTATGCCGGTTGAACCAACTGTAGCTTGTTATGAAACCGCTACTTTCAATACTACAACTTGTGCGTGGGATGTAACGGGTACTATGCCGGTTGAACCAACTGTAGCTTGTTATGAGACTGCTACTTTCAATACTACAACTTGTGCGTGGGATGTAACAGGTACTATGCCGGTTGAACCAACTGTAGCGTGTTACGAGACCGCTACTTTCAATACTACAACTTGTGCTTGGGAAGTAACAGGTACTATGCCGGTTGAACCAACTGTAGCGTGTTACGAGACTGCGACTTTCAATACTACAACTTGTGCGTGGGAAGTAACAGGTACTATGCCGGTTGAACCAACTGTAGCGTGTTACGAGACTGCGACTTTCAATACTACAACTTGTGCGTGGGAAGTATTTGGAGTACAAAACGAAGCACCAATTCTTGTGAATTTGATACAACCAACATGTAATGATGCTAATGGAAGCTTCACGATATCGAACTATAACTCAAGTTATGTTTACGTAGTAACACCATCAAATGGGGTAAATATTAATGGTGCTAACATTACAGCTCCAAGTGAAACATACACCGTAGTAGCATTCGAAAATGGTTGTCCTTCATTGACTTCATTGAGTGTAGTGATTGATAATCAACCATCAATTATTGATGCACCAATATCGTCTGGAAATATTGATGAGTGTTCATTGAATCCAATTCAAACAATTACAGCATCTGTAAGTGTTCCAGATGGAATAACAGTGGTTTGGTATGACGTTAATGGTAATGTTGTTACTGATCCTTCCTTAAGTGAAATTGGATCTGTGACTTACTTTGCAGAAGCCGTTGTAGGAAGTTGTGTTAGTTCTACAAGAACAGCTGTAACCTTATCTATTACTGATTCAGTAACTAAATTTAATCGTTATGTTGCTTGTAATAATGAAGATGATGTCTCTGTTTTAGTTGATCTTAATGCTGTTGCTGGAGTAACAGGAGGAAGTTGGGTCAATCAAAATGGTGACGCTGTTTCATCAATCTTTAATCCATTCCAAGTAGCTGTTGGTAATTATATCTTCAAATATGAATTCCTAGATGGTGATTGTTTAAAAACTATGGAAGTAACAGTTGAAGTTGATGACGATTGTGATGTGTTACCATGTAGTGCAGTTAATATTTATAATGCTATGTCTCCAAATGGAGATGGCTTAAATGAATTTTTCAATATCGAAAATATTGAAGATACTGAATGTTATCCAAGCAATTCAGTTGAGATCTATAACCGTTGGGGCGTGTTAGTGTATGATGTTCAGAACTATGACAATAGTTCAAAAGCATTCCGTGGAGTTTCAGAAGGTAGAGCGACTGTTAATAAGTCAGCTGAGTTACCAACAGGAACCTATTTCTATATCATTCAATATACAACAACCACAGGTGATGTTGTAAATAAATCAGGATATTTGTACCTAACAAGATAAAATTAAACTCCTGAGGGATTAAAATCCCTCAGGTTTCTAAAAAAGAAACTATAATGAGAACAAAATTTTTATTTTTCGCTTTACTGTTAACAGGTTTTGCAGGATTTGCTCAGCAAGATGCCCAGTATACGCAATACATGTATAACACAATCAATGTCAATCCTGCTTATGCAGGATCGAGAGGAGCCATGAGTATATTTGGCCTACACAGAACACAGTGGGTTGGATTGGATGGAGCTCCCGTAACAAATGCCGTTTCTATCAACACACCAATTAATGAAAGTAAACTGGGATTAGGTCTTTCATTAGTAAACGACAGAATTGGCCCAACTAATGAAAATGCTATTTCTGCTGATGTTTCATACACAGTCCCGACATCAGAAAACTTTAAGCTATCATTTGGTGTAAAAGGAACTATAAATATCTTTAATTTAGATATTAATAAATTAAATCCAGCTGATCAAGGTGATCCACAATTTCAAAATTTAGATAATGCATTAACTCCTAATTTTGGAGCAGGAGTTTATTTTCATTCTGACAAAACCTATTTTGGATTATCTGTTCCAAACTTTTTTGAGACTAAACGTTATGACGACAATTCAGTTGCTGTGAATACTGAAAGAATGAACTTCTACTTTATTGCCGGTCACGTTTTTGATTTAAGTTACAACTTAAAATTTAAACCTGCTTTGTTAACTAAAGCAACTGAAGGTGCACCTTTACAAGTTGATGTTTCCGGTAACTTCTTAATCAATGAAAAATTTTTATTAGGAGCAGCATGGAGATGGGATGCAGCTGTAAGTGGTATGGCAGGGTTTCAGGTTACAGATAGTATTTTTATCGGTTATGGTTATGATTTAGAAACGACTCGATTAAGAAACTTTAATTCAGGTTCACATGAAATTTTTCTTAGATTTGAGCTATACAAACGTCACAACAAAATTGTTTCACCCAGATTCTTCTAATAAAGCATTACGTCATGAAAATAAATTTTATATATATAACATTACTTAGCTTACTCACATTTAATGCTTCTGCTCAAAAAGCAGGCGTTAGAAAAGGTGATAAGAACTATGACAAATTCGCTTATATAGAGGCAATCAAAACCTATGAGCGAATAGCAGAAAAAGGATTTAAAAATCCAGAAATGCTTCAAAAAATTGCTAACGGTTATTATTACAATGCCGATCTAGTGAAAGCAGAGAAATGGTATGGTGAACTTTTTGCTATGACCGAAGAAGTTGAGGCCGAATATTATTTCCGTTATGCTCAATCCCTAAAAGCAGTTGGAAATTATGCTAAAGCAGATGAAATGATGGCCAAATTCAACCAAAAAAGCGGAAATGATTTACGTGGCCTTTTAGCTAAAGAACAAAAAGATTACAAAGAAATCATAAAGAAAAATTCAGGTCGTTATAAATTAGAAGATGCAGGAGTTAATTCTGAATATTCTGATTATGGCCCGGCATTTTTCCTAGATAAAGTAGTCTTTACATCTACTAGAGATACTGGTAATTTTTCTAAAAGAAAACACTCGTGGACTGATCAATACTTTTCAAATTTCTATTCCGCTGATTTGAATAAAGAAGGGGTTTTATCAAACACAGACCGATATGGAAAGAAACTAAATTCAAAATTCCATGAGTCAACTCCAGCTTTTACAAAAGACGGAAAAACCGTATTTTTTACGCGTAACAACTTTTTAGATGGAAAAAAAGGTAAAGATGCTAAAAGAGTGACTTTACTTAAAATTTACAAAGCAACTTTAGTTGATGAAAAATGGACTAACATCCAAGAATTACCTTTCAACAGTAATAGTTATCAAGTTGCACATCCAACGTTAAGTGCTGATGAAAAAACATTATTCTTTGCATCCGACATGCCGGGAACTAAAGGTTTATCAGATATTTTTAAAGTGGATATTTTAGGAGAAGACTCTTATGGAACTCCTGTAAATTTGACCGACTTAAATACGGAAGGAAGAGAAACTTTCCCATTTGTGACGAGTGATAATGAATTATACTTTGCTTCAGATGGTCATCCTGGTTTAGGAGGTTTAGATATTTTTGTATCCAAATTAGAAAAAGACGGTTCGTATAAACAAGTGCACAACGTTGGTGAACCAGCCAATAGTCCGTTTGATGATTTTGCCTTAATCATTAATAAAGCAAACAAAAGAGGCTTCTTAACTTCTAATCGACCAAATGGAGTTGGAAATGATGACATCTATAAATTCTTAGAAACCAAAGAAATTGAATTCAATTGTGAGCAAGTTTTAGTAGGTATTGTTACTGATGCTGAAACAGGTGAAATCTTACCAAACACAAAACTGACATTATTTGATGAAAAATTCAATAAATTAAAAGAAATTATGTCTGGTCCTGATGGTCGTTATGATTTTGGTGAAGTGGAATGTGAGAAAAAACATTATGTTAGAGCAGAAAGAGAAACCTATAACACCAAAGAAGTTCCGGTAATTATCGGAAAAGAAAGTGGTTCAACTGAACTTCCAATTGAGTTAGAAACTTCTGTAAAGAAAATTCCAGTTGGTGGAGATTTAGCTGATATTTTCGGAATCAATTTGATCTACTTTGATTTAGACAAATGGAACATTCGTCCTGATGCTGCAATTGACATTGCTAAAATCTTAGATGTAATGATGCAATATCCAACTATGAAAGTTGATATTCGTTCTCATACCGATAGCCGTGCTTCACATCGTTACAATGAGCAATTATCAGATCGTAGAGCAAAATCAACACGTGATTGGTTGATTAAAAATGGTATCGCTCCAGAACGTTTAACTGCAAAAGGGTATGGCGAAACTCAATTGGTTAATAAATGTGCTGATGGTGTAGAATGTTCTGAAGCAGAACATCAATTAAACAGAAGAAGTCAGTTCATCATTACAGACCTGTAAATACTTGTTAATTATATAAAGGTGTTAAAACCGAAAACATCCTGCTAGAAATAGTGGGATGTTTTTTTTATATATCCTATTGCCGATTTGCGTAAGGGATAGAAGTGAAAAGCCCGCAGGATGGTAGTTTGAGTTTTTGCGGGTTGTGCCGGCGACCAACGGAAGCCGAGCACAACCCGACAAAAACCAACTAGCAGACGAGGACTTGTAACGTATAGCCCGACCCACCGGGTTACGCCCAAATTAAAAGACTTAGCTTATTTCTCAATCTCACGAAGATTTTCCATTTTTTTCAAGGCCAAGAAACCTTTGATATCTTCAAAATGTTCTTTTACACGTTTGTTTCCAAATTCAAATACTTTGGTAGCCAATCCATCTAAGAAATCTCGGTCGTGAGAAACCAATATTAATGTACCATCAAAATCTTTCAAAGCCTCCTTAATAATGTCCTTAGTTTTCATATCTAAATGGTTGGAAGGCTCATCCAATATCAATAAATTTACGGGTTCCAACAACAATTTAATCATGGCCAATCGGGTTTTTTCGCCACCAGAAAGCACTTTTACTTTTTTGGTAATATCATCGCCTTGGAACATGAAAGCTCCTAAAATATTTTTGATTTGTGTACGAATATCTCCCACCGCTATGGTATCTATCGTTTCAAAAATACTCATGTTTTCATCCAACAACGAAGCTTGATTTTGTGCAAAATAGCCAATTTGAGCATTATGTCCAATTTCAACACTTCCGCCGTTGATTTCAATTTCTTTCATAATAGCTTTAATCATAGTTGATTTTCCTTCTCCATTTTTACCCACAAAAGCTACCTTCTCCCCTCTTTCAATTACAATATTAGCATCTTTAAAAATGACTTTATCGCCATAACTTTTATGTAAATCTTTCACCACAACCGGATACTGTCCTGATCGCACCGAAGGGGGGAATTTCAAACGCAAGGCCGAATTGTCAATTTCGTCAATTTCAACCGGAACCAATTTTTCCAACATCTTCACACGTGATTGCACTTGTAAAGTTTTGGAATACGTTCCTTTGAATCGTTCAATAAATTCCATGTTTTCTGCAATCATTTTTTGTTGCTCATCGTAAGCTTTTTGCTGATGAATTCGTCGGTCTTTTCGCAATTCCAGGTAATGTGTATATTTAGCTTTATAGTCATAAATACGACCCATCGTCACTTCAATAGTTCGATTGGTAATATTATCTACAAACGCTCTATCGTGCGAAATAACAATCACCGCTTTAGCCGAATTAATCAAAAACTCCTCCAACCATTGAATACTTTCAATATCCATGTGGTTGGTGGGCTCATCTAACAAAATCAAATCCGGTTTTCTCAATAAAATTTTAGCCAATTCGATTCGCATTCGCCATCCGCCCGAAAATTCAGAAGTAGGTCGTGTAAAATCTTCTCTTTCAAAACCCAAACCTTTTAGCACTTTTTCAACTTCTGCTTCATAATTTACCTCTTCAATAGAATAATATTTCTCACTTAATTCAGAAACGCGTTCGATTAATTTCATATAATCGTCACTCTCATAATCAGTTCTAATCGTTAATTGCTCATTGATAGCATCCATTTCAGCTTTCATATCAAAAACCTCTGCAAAAGCTTTTGAAGCTTCTTCCATTACGGTTGCCTCATCTTTGGTCAACAAATGTTGTGGTAAATAAGCAATTACAGCTTCTTTAGGTGCCGATATACTCCCGGTTGAAGGTTTATTGGCACCGGCAATTATTTTTAAAAGCGTTGATTTTCCGGCTCCGTTTTTACCCATTAAGGCAATCTTATCATTTTCGTTGATGGCAAAAGAAACATCGCTGAACAAAGTGGTTCCGCCAAAGTGTACGGAGATATCGTTTACTGTAATCATTTTTTTTAAATTGGAAGTAAGAAGATAGAAGCTGGAGGTCAGTTCACTCTTCAAAATTTTTAAGGTGCAAAGATAATCGATTTGTGGAATCTTAAAGTTTGAAAATGATAATTCGTAAGACATTTATTTTTGAAATTGATAAAATGACTAAACGATTATTGAAAAATAAACAATTCATTAGCCAATCTAATCAAAATGAGCTCAAAACACTATTTTTTGGTTAATTTTGCTCTCTCAAAAAGCGAATTCAACTTATGCCTCTATTTGATTATAGTTTTTTAAGAAATATTATCCCGCAACAAAAGCATAAAAAAACCTATCGTAAAGCCAAGCAGTCATATTTAAATAGAATTCGTTTGGCGATGAGTTTCTTTTATTTTGGAATGGGATTTTGTTTTGCTTCGTGGGCCAGCAGAATTCCGGATATAAAAGCAACTCTTCATTTGAGTGAAGGTGAGTTAGGAACACTACTATTCGCACTTCCCATCGGACAACTTTCTGCTATGCCGTTTTCAGGAAAAGTGGTTACGCGTTTCGGAAGTCGTAAAGTTTTACTTATATCCTTGCCTTTTTATGCTTTTAGTCTAACTAATATTGGTCTGGTTTCACAACCCTGGCAATTAGCTCTAGCTTTGTTTTTATTTGGAATAGGTAGTCAATTTTGTAATATTTCAATGAATACGCAAGGTGTTTACACCGAACAAATTTTCAAAAAACCTATCATGGGTTCTTTTCACGGTTCGTGGAGTTTAGCAGGATTTTGTGGTGCTTTAGTTGGTTTAGGCATGATGGCAGTTGAAGTCACTCCTCATCAGCATTTTTTATTGATTTTTCTTTTGGTAGGATTATTAATTCTGGCTAATTATCGTCATTTGGTCAAAGTAAAATCGGTAGCAAAAGAAATCTCGAGACCTAAGTTGACGTTTAAAATGCCGGATAAAAACCTAATTTGGTTGGGTGTAATTGGTTTTTGTTGTATGGCAAGCGAAGGTATCATGTTTGATTGGAGCGGTGTTTACTTTAAAGATATCGTCAAAGCACCGGGAGCACTTGTTATTTTGGGCTATACTTCTTTCATGATTACCATGGCTTCTGGTAGATTTTTAAGTGACATTTTGGTACGAAAATTTGGAGCCAGAAATATATTGATTGTAAGCGGAATTACTATCTCAACCGGATTGTATACGGCCGTTGCATTTCCCTTATTGATTCCTTCTATGTTAGCATTTATGCTGGTAGGTTTTGGTGTTTCCAATGTAATTCCAATCATTTATAGTACAACCGGAAGAAGTACAACCATCCCAACAGGAGAAGCCTTAACGATAGTTACCGGTATAAGTTTTGTTGGATTTTTACTCGGTCCACCGGTTATTGGACATATTGCAGAATTAACCAGTTTGCGGCATTCGTTTGGATTTATTGGGGTATTTGGGGTGTTTATTTCGGTTTTAGCTTATTATTTGAGGATTTTTAGGTGATGTTTTAGACCTGACAGGTTTTTAACACTTGTCTGTTTAAAGTACTACTAAATACTCATCCTAAACTTCTCCACCACTTCATTTACTTTTCCAAAGTATCGTTCATCGATAAACAATTCCACCGCCAAATCCAAGTTACCAAAACCACCCATACGAGCAGATTGAATGTTGTCTTTTTGGAGTACTTCTACTCCAACTTCTTCTATTTTTTCTCTCAAAGCGGAAGCCAAAATTTCACTTCCGGAAAATATTTTCATCATTCCCATTTTTTATAGTAATTAGTGATTAGTAATTAGTGACTAGTAAATAGTTTTTTATTGCGATATATTGATCAGACATCGAACAACCGACAACAGAATCTATTCCGCTTCAAAGAAAACCGGTTCTATCATGATTTTATCGGCTAAAACTTCTACTCTTTCGGTGATAGAGGAACAAAAGAAAAGACGTTGCGTTTTTTCAACACTTAAGGAAAGTCGGAGAATAATGGCATCCATTCTGTTTCGAAATAAAACATCAGCATCATCTACTACAAACATTTTTATGGTGTTCATATTGAATCCGGCGGAAGAAAACATATCGTTAATTTTAGTTGGTGTGCCAATCAACACATCCATTCCCAGTGAAATTTGATTTTTATCGTAATCAATATCTCCTTTTTCATGTACGCCTATCACACGCAAATCGGTATAATTTCCTAGCTTTTGAAATAGTTCAACCATTTCGACCACTTTCTCTTTATTCTCTACAATAATTAATGCTCGTGTGCTTTCACCAACCTGTTTTTCTAATCGCTGAATCACATTCAAAACTATAGTTGTTGATTTTCCGCTTCCGGCTGGGGATTGAATAACCGCATCTGCCCCACTTTTTAACGTAGAAAATGTTTCTTGTTGCATTTCATTCGCATCCGTCAAACCGCATTCGATAAGTGCTTGTTGAAGTTTTGGGTTTATTTTTTTTAGTTGCATATTTATTATCTAAAAGATTGAAAAATCTAAAAAATCTAAAATGTTTTCATCAATGTTTTAGATTTTTTAGATTTTTTTATTCTTTTGGTTTTTATCACTTACTCGCAAAAAGCTTCACATCATTCTCTGAAATTTCACTTCCGCCAAGAATAATCAAGCGTTCTACTACGTTGCGAAGTTCGCGAATATTTCCGGTCCAATCGTATTCTTGCAATAATTTAATTGCAGCAGTAGAAAATTGTTTGGCTACATTGCCTTGTTCTTCAGCTATTTTGTTAGCAAAATGCTCAATTAACAGCGGAATATCATCTCGCCTATCATTCAAAGCCGGCACTTTTATCAAAATCACGGCCAAACGATGGTACAAATCTTCGCGAAAACGTCCTTCAGCGATTTCCTTTTTCAAGTCTTTATTGGTGGCTGCAATCACACGAACATTCACTTTTATATCCTTATCCGCTCCAACTCGTTGTACCAAATTTTCTTGTAAAGCACGCAATACTTTCGCTTGAGCAGCCAAACTCATATCACCAATTTCATCCAAAAAAATGGTTCCTCCATCAGCCGCTTCAAATTTTCCGGCACGGTCTTTTACAGCTGATGTAAAGGCTCCTTTTACATGACCAAACAATTCACTTTCAATTAATTCAGACGGAATAGCAGCACAATTCACTTCAATAATCGGAAAAGCCGAACGTTCGCTTTTTTCGTGTAATTGATGAGCTACCAACTCTTTTCCGGTACCGTTGGGTCCGGTTATAAGAACTCGAGCTTCTGTAGGAGCCACTTTTTCAATCATTTCTTTGATATGGTTAATCGGTTCAGATTGACCAATCATTTCATAATTTTTACTGACTTTTTTCTTAAGGATTTTATTTTCTACCACCAATTGTTTTCTATCCAACGCATTGCGAACTGTGTTTAACAATCGATTCAAATCGGGTGGTTTTGAGATATAATCAAAGGCTCCCAAACGCATGGTATTGACAGCCGTTTCCAAATCGCCATGACCGGAAATCATGACCATCGGAATTTCGGGTTTTATTTTTTTTACGGCTTCAAGCACTTCTACCCCATCCATTTTAGGCATTTTGATGTCGCAAAGCACTAAATCGTAGTCTTCATTTTTAATTTTTTCTACTCCGGAAAGTCCATCTTCTGCTTCTTCTACTTGATACGTATCGCTTTCCTCCGAAAGAATTTTGGTTAATACTCTGCGGATAGCTGCTTCGTCTTCTATGATTAATATTTTGGGCATGTTTAACTTTTTTGAGGTTCTAAGGTGCTAAGGTTCTGAGGTACTGAGGGGCTGAGTTAATATTTCATCCATTTATACAATTCTTTCCATGTTGGTTTTTTTCCATACATCAAAATTCCGACACGGTAAATTTTGGCGGCCATCCAAACCACTAAAAAGAAGGTAGCATACAAGGAAATCATCGACAAAACCAACTGCCACCACGGCACGCCAAACGGAATTCGCATCAACATCACAATCGGTGAAGTGAGTGGTACAATGGAAAACACCGTTGCCACCATTCCGTGTGGATCATTTAATACCGTAAAAAATCCGATGTAAACACCTAAAATCAAAGGCAAAATAATCGGTAACAAAAACTGTTGTGAATCCGTTTCATTGTCCACTGCTGCACCAATAGCGGCATAAAAGGAACTATACAAAAAGAATCCGCCAATAAAATAAATCACAAATGAAAACAATAAGGTAAACAAAGGCAATTGTTTAAACTCATTGATATACAACGGTAATTTTTCAGCAAAACCACTCGGATTAGCTTGTGCAACCGCCTCAGCTGAAACCGCAGAACCGGCTCCCATTTGCATGCCAAAAACAGTAGAAAAAATGAAAAATAAAATCAATCCCAACACCGTCCAAATCAAGAATTGCAAAATTCCCGCCAACGAATTTCCAATGATTTTACCCATCATCAATTGAAACGGTTTTACAGAAGAAATGATAATTTCAATGATTCGATTCGTTTTTTCTTCAATCACACTTCGCATGACGAAATTGCCGTAAATCACAATAAACATCATGATTAAATAACCGAAAATTCCCCCTAAAAACAATTTGATTTCATTCAACCCTTTTACGGTTTCCTCGCCGGATGCTTTTTTCAACACAATACTCACATCCGCTTTCGCTAAATTAATACGTGCGGTATCAATGGCTAATTTTTCATAATTGTAGTCGGTAATTTTATTAGCAATGATATCTTCTACATCCAAAATATAATCCATCGACGGACTATCATTCGAAATAAACTGCACTTGATTTTGCACCGTCGATAAACTATCCGTTTTCGGGATGTAAATCAATCCTTCATAACTTTCACCCAGCACACTGTCTTTCACCAATTGTAAATCGATTTTTGACAAATCATAGTAGGCATATTCTTCATCGTTGACAAATTCTTTCACAAAATTGCCGCCTTCATCGTGAATGGCAATGCGTTTTAAATCGGCTTTCATCGAAGCCAAAAACCCAACAAAAACAGCAATTCCCACAAACAATAGCGGACTCAAAAACGTCATCACTATAAACGATTTATTGCGAACCTTGGCAATAAATTCTCTCTTGATTATTAAGCTTAAAATACTCATTAGTTTTGACTTACTGTTTTAATAAAAATTTCATTGGCCGTTGGAATTTTCTCCACAAAATGTGTCACTTGTCCGCGTTGCGTTAAAATACTCAACAATTCATTCGGGTGGGCAGTACCTAAACCGATTTCTAATTTCAAATCGTCATTGAGCGATCTAAAATCAGCCGGATTCACTGTGAATTTTTGCGTCAAATCATACATTAATCCCTCAACGTTGGCAGTTAAAATGCCCACTTCAAAATGGTGTGTTCTAAACTCGCGTTTCACATCGGTCAATTTGCCTTCAATCAATTTATTGGATTTGTGAATCAGGGCGATATGGTCACACAATTCTTCCACACTTTCCATTCGATGGGTCGAAAAAATAATGGTTGAACCTTGCTTTTTCAACTCCAGAATTTCGTCTTTAATGATGTTCGCATTCACCGGATCAAACCCTGAAAACGGCTCATCAAAAATCAGCAATTTGGGTTTGTGCAAAACCGTGACTACAAACTGTACTTTTTGTGCCATTCCTTTGGAAAGTTCTTCAATCTTCTTGTTCCACCAACCTTGAATACCGAGTTTTTCAAACCAAAAATCCAATTGTTTTTTGGCTTCTTGTTTCGATAAACCTTTTAATTGAGCGAGATACAAACACTGTTCGCCCACTTTCATTGATTTATACAAACCGCGTTCTTCGGGCAAGTAACCGATATGTTGAATGTGATGCGGTTGCAATTTTTCGCCATCCAAAAACACCTCGCCACTATCGGGCATGGTAATTTGATTAATGATTCTAATTAAAGACGTTTTTCCGGCACCATTCGGACCCAAAAGTCCATAAATACTTCCCTTTGGAACCGAAAGCGAAACGTTGTTTAAGGCCGTATAATCGCCATATTTTTTCACTACATTCCTAACTTCTAAGATGTTGCTCATACTCTTTTTTGCGTTTGGGTAAATATAGGAAATAACAGCCAAAACCGAAATAGAACCCCGTAAATAAAGTACATTTTTTTTAGGTGGGCGTGACCCCGTTGCAGGAAACTCAAGTTCAAAAAAAAGAGTGGTGAGCAACGGGGTCGGGCTTTCCGCTACAAGTCCTCGTTCGTCGTGCCTCCTCTCTGTGGGCTTTACGCTGCAATCCCTCACGCGGGGAAGTGCTAGGGAGAGAATTTGGGTTTTGATTTAAAATTGTTAAGAAATATTAATTTATGAGGAATTTTTGTATTTTAGTGGAAATAAAAAACTTTGCCAATTTAAACAAAGATAGGTGTATATACGAAAGTTTTTATATCATATATCTTAGGGTGCATTAAAAAAAAATGAAAATTTCGTTTACATATCTCATTATTTTGACATTGCTAATTTCCTGCAACGAGGAAAAGCGACTCTTGGAATATTCTCAAGAAAAAGCTGACCAATTTGTCGAAATGTATGCCAATGATTTTTTACAAGACATTAAACTTTTAAAATACAGTTATGACCCAAGAGCACAATTTACTTTTGGACAAGATCCCATTAATAATTATCGAATTTTCCCAAGGGACAATGAAATTGAACTAATATGTTTTTCAGACAGCTGCGAATTGACAGAGTCATTTAACAACACACCTTTAAAGGTATCTAAAGGAAGATATACTCTGAAACAAGACTCGATATTCACAGAGTTGAGTTATGATTCAACAACTTTTCAAATTCACCATTTCAAGCGAAACCCTGAAGATTATTTCAACGGACTCAAAAAACGACTTAAGAAATATGGCGTCTTTGCTTACTATGAATCAAAAGACAAATCATTCGTTAAAGTGTATCTTTCAGTTCAGTACTATCTTATATATTCTAAACATGTTGAAAATGATATTAATGAAGACGAAATTTTAAAATCCTATAACGACAATTGGTATTTCGTGAAAATGAAACAACAAATGGATTTAGGATGAAAAAATAAAAAAAAACCGCTCTCTGAAGTCTCATGACTTCGGAGTAAAAAAAAGACTATGAAAAAAACTATTCATTACATCCTTACAATCCTTCTTTTTTCCGTGACTAGTTGCAAAAATTACTACAATGAAACAATGGATTGGGCAGATAGTTTGGTAATCGAAACGGAGATAGAAATGGTAAAAATGTCACAACCTGATTTTGTTGAAATTGATTGGCTAAATCCTCTTTTTATTGATGGTCAAGAATATTACGAAATTAAAATCAAAAACAATCGAGATATCCTAAACATGCAAAACTTTCTAGTTTTTGAAAATAAAAAATATAAAGGAAGAGAAGCAAAGAAATAATCTCCTTCGTATTGATTTTCACTCAACAAATCATTTCAACCCATTTTTTTGTACCTTCCGCCTTGTAAATGCTTATCCACTGAATATGAAGATAAAATTACACTTAGTATGGTTGAGTTTTTTAGGTTGTTTTTCCATGCTGTGCGGACAAAACAGTACGAAACGCACCTTATTTTTGGGAAACAGTTATACCGCTTCCAATAATTTGCCCCAAATGATTGACAATGTCGCCAACTCCACCGGCGATGATTTGATATATGACAGCTATACACCCGGCGGTTACACGTTTATGGGGCACAGCACCAATGCTACTTCGCTCAACAAAATAGCACAAGGCAATTGGGATTTTGTGGTGCTGCAAGAACAAAGTCAACTGCCTTCTTTTCCCGATTCGCAAGTTCAAAATAGTGTATATCCGTATGCTCAACAGTTAAATAATCTTATCAACCAACAAAACCCCTGTGCGGAAACCGTTTTTTACATGACGTGGGGAAGAAAAAACGGTGATGCTTCCAATTGTGCCAATTGGCCACCGGTTTGCACCTACACCGGCATGGATGATTTATTGAATGAACGCTACCGTTTTATGGCGGAACAAAACGATGCGATTCTTTCTCCGGTAGGTGCCGTTTGGCGATACATCAGAGCTAATTATCCAACCATCGAATTGTATTCTGGTGATGGAAGTCACCCTTCTGTGGCCGGAACTTATGCGGCTGCGTGTAGTTTTTATGCCACTTTATTCCAAAAAGATCCTGAGCAAATTACCTTTACTGCCGGACTTTCAACTGAAGTAGCCACAGCTATTCGAACGGCTGCAAAAGTGATTGTTTTTGACCAATTGTTAGAATGGCACATTGGCGAATATGACCCGATGGCTAATTTTGTGATTGAAGAATTGGGTGACGGACAATTTTCGCTAACCAACACCTCCGAAAATGCTACTTCCTATCTCTGGAATTTTGGGGATGGAGCGACTTCTACAGAGACAAATCCTTCGCATACTTATACCGCTACGGGAGAATTTACCATTGAATTAACAGTAGAATCATGTGGAAAAACGGCTACTTATGCTCAAACAGTTATAGTGACTACTTTATCTTTGGGAGAAGTAAATCATCCCAAAAAAGCAATACAAATTTACCCGAATCCGACACATGATTTCATCACGATTGAATCTCCAGAAGAGTATATTGGAAAACCTTTCTATTTAATTGATATCACGGGAAGAATGGTTATGAATGCAAACCTCAACGCACTAAAAACATTTCATGATCTTTCCCATTTAACGGATGGCGTTTATTTTTTAAAGGTTAATGACAGCTCTAATTCTACGGTTAAAATTGTGAAAAAATAAATGCATACTGCTTTTACAATGTCTTAAACTAACATCGTGGATTTCAATCTTCGTGGTAATTCAAAAACAAAAAAAACCCACCCTTATTTGCATAAGGATGGGAAAAATTGCTATGAAAAAGAATCTACTAGTTTCCTAGTAAAGTTCAAATGTAAAAATATTTTTCAAATTACGAAAACATATCCTTAACTTTTTCAAAAAAAGATTTATCTGTTTTTTCAGGATGCGGAATAAAGTTTTCATCTGTCAGCATTTTCTCAAAAAACTGACGCTGTTCGCGGTTTAACGTCTTGGGGGTCCAAACATTAATATGTACCAACAAGTCGCCATTGCCATACGAATTTAAACTTGGAATTCCTTTTCCTTTCAAGCGTAAAATCTTCCCGGATTGGATTCCTTCTTCTAATTTAATACGCACTTTTCCGCCCACGGCTTCAATCTCTTTGGAAACACCTAAAGCTGCTTCGGCCACACTAATGTATAAATCATAGTGAAGATTTTCACCTTCCCGTTTTAAAAATTCGTGTTCAATTTCTTCAATGGCTACAATCAAATCACCCGGAACTCCGTTGCCCGGTGCATCATTTCCTTTTCCCGAAACTTTCAATTGCATATCATTCACTACTCCAGCCGGAATTTTGATAGAAACCGTTTCGTCTTCCAAAATCATTCCTTGTGCATCGGCATTGTTGGGTTTAGAACTAATGGATTGCCCGGCTCCACCACAGGTTGGACACGTAGTTGCGGTTTGCATTCTACCTAAAATAGTATTCGTCACCCGCAACACCTGACCGGAACCGTTACACGTCCCACACGTTTTATACGAAACACCCGGAGCTTGAATTTTACGTTTTACTTTTACTTTCTTTTCAACGCCATTAGCAATTTCATCTAAGGTCAATTTTACTTTGATGCGAAGATTACTTCCTTTCATTCTACGTTGACCGCCACCGCCAAAGCCTCCACCAAATCCACCGAAACCACCACCAAAAGCACTGCCGAAAATATCACCAAACTGACTGAAAATATCATCCATGTTCATGCCGCCACCGCCAAATCCGCCATTGCCTTCAAAAGCAGCATGACCATATTGATCATAACGGGCTTTTTTATCGGGGTCGCTAAGCACTTCATAAGCCTCAGCCGCTTTTTTAAAGTTTTCTTCCGCTTCCTTATTTCCCGGGTTTTTATCTGGGTGAAATTCAATCGCCTTCTTGCGATAGGCTTTTTTAATTTCTTCTGCAGAAGCTCCTTTTGAGATGCCTAATATTTCGTAATAATCTTTTTTCATTGTTTTGAATTCGAAATGTTCTATTTAATAAGGTGATAAAACACCATTCATAATTATTGTCCGATTACTACCTTTGGAAATCGAATAATTTTATCGCCTAATTTATATCCTTTTTCAACTACATCTACAATTTTTCCTTTCAAATCGTCTGATGGAGCAGGTATTTGTGTGATGGCTTCCGCAAAATCAGCATTAAAATCATCTCCGGCTTTAATTTCAACTTGCTCCAATCCTTTTGAAACCAAAGTTGATTTCAATTTATCATGAATCAATTCCACCCCTTTTAATAATACCTGTTCTTCCGTAGTATCATTTTTTGAAATTTGTACCAACGCACGATCAAAATCATCCAATACAGGTAACATCGCTTGCAAAACTTCTTGATTAGCCGTTTTGAATAAATCAATTCGTTCTTTTGCAGTTCGCTTTTTGAAATTTTCAAATTCGGCAAAAAGGCGTAAAAATTTATCTTTTTCTTTGGCTAACTCTTCTTCTAATTTTTCTTCTTTGGTCATTTCTACCGGAGGAATCTCGGTATTTTCTTGGTTTTGCTCTACTGAAACCTCATTTTCAATGATTTCCTTTTCACTATTTTCTGTATGCTCTTGGTTCATATTTTTAAAAAATTTTTTAAACATTGCTTAGTTTTCATTGGATTGCAAAAGTACTGCCAATTATTTAAAAATGTCAAATTGTCAGCAAAATTTGTCGCAATAATTCTTTGATTTTAATATTTTTTTAAGAGTATGCAACCTAGAGCTTTTCTACTTTTGTTGAAACTTTAAACATAAAACTATGAAAAAAATCATTTTAAGCTTGGTGGTTGTAACCACTTTATCGTTAACTTCTTGTAAAAAAGAAGCAGAATCAACAGAACCGGTTGAAGTAGCGGCAGAGGCTTCAGCAGAGTCAAATACTTTCAAAGTTGACGCAACTAAGTCATCAATTGAATGGGTTGGAACCAAACCAGCAGGAAAACACAATGGTACCATTTCATTATCAGCCGGAGAACTTTCGTTGAATAACGGAAAAGTGGAAAGCGGTAAATTTACCATTGACATGAACACTATCAATGTTTTAGACTTAAAAGCCGGTGACGGAAAAGAAGATTTAGAAGGTCACTTAAAAGGTTTAGGAAAAGAAGAAGACGCAGACCATTTTTTCAATACAAAAAAATTCCCTGAAGGAACATTTGAAATCACTTCTGTAGAAACGGTTGACGCAAAAACCACTGTAAACGGTAATTTAACCTTAAAAGGAATTACAAAACCGGTTTCATTCCCGGCAACTATTGCCGTTGATGGCAACAACTTGACACTAAGCAGCGAATCGTTTAAAATTAACCGCACACTTTGGGGTGTAAACTATGCTTCAAAATCGATTTTTGACAACTTAAAAGATAAATTTGTAGATGACGAAATCGAATTAAAAGTAACGGTAACTGCTACAAAATAATTTTTAAAATATATAACAAGAACTCCTCCTAAAAGAGGAGTTTTTTTATGTTAATAAGTCTTCAAGAGCTTTATCTACTGTTGAATATTGAAATTGAAAACCGGCTTGTTGTATTTTTTGAGCACTTACTTTTTGACTGGAAAATAATAATTCATGCATCTCGCCTAGAATCATTCGCATCGCAAAGCGAGGAATGTTTGGCATAAAAAGTGGTTTTTTAACCGCTTTTGCAATGGATTTGGTGAGTTCTGTATTACTTACCGGATGTGGAGCAACGGCATTATAAACCCCTTCCAATTGGTTTTGAGAAGCAAAAACAAAAATTGAGGCCAAATCAGTAACATGAATCCAAGATTGCATTTGTTTTCCGGTACCAAAAGGGGAACCAAAACCTAATTTTACGGGTTTCACCATTTCTAGAAGTGCTCCACCTTTATTAGACAAAACCAAACCAATTCTAATTTTACAAACCTTAATGTTCAATCGTTTAAAAGCATCAACACTTTCTTCCCATTTAAAAACAACTTGTCCTAAAAAACTATTGTCAACTGCTTTATCGTCCTCTGAGTAAAAAGCTGTCAAACTATCAGGATAAATCCCAATGGCAGAGGCGGATACAATTTGTTTGACTTGATTCGGATGATTTTTAACTGCATTAAAAAGCAATCGAGTACTCAAGACTCTGCTTTCTATAATCTCTTGTTTATAAGCAGCTGTCCATCGTTTAGAAACGGTAGCTCCCGCCAAATGAATAATTGTATCAACTCCCTCCAAACAACTTTCATCAATGGTTGCATTTTGCAAATTCCAATAAAATCCTTTTGCTTTTGTACCGGAAATAATTTTACTTTTTGACGTAGATAGATAGTGAATTTCAATCCCATTTTTTTCTAACAATTTCATTAATTCATTTCCCACCAATCCGGTAGCTCCGGTAATTAAAACTCTCATTTTTTTGTTTTTACACAAAGTTAAGTCAATACTACTAAAAGTAAAATTAATTAGGAATAGTTTAAGTATTGTTTCAGAGCTAAAATCGTTAAAAATTGTAAACTTAAATTTCAGATTCACTTGTTAAAGTTCTATATTTGCAACCCAAAGTTTTGAGATAAAAAAATAAAGTATGATAAAAGTAAGTTTACCGGATGGTTCGGTGAAAGAGTTTGAAAAGAATTCTACACCAATGGATGTTGCAAAAAGTATTAGTGAAGGATTAGCGAGAAATGTAATTTCTGCATCCTACAATGGCACTATTGTTGAAACGACAACCACTTTAACTACCGACGGTTCTTTAATTTTATATACTTGGAATGACAAAGAAGGAAAGAAAGCTTTTTGGCATTCCACCTCTCACGTGATGGCTCAGGTGTTGGAAGAAAAATATCCCGGCATCAAGTTAACGTTGGGTCCGTCAATTGACAATGGATTTTACTATGATGTAGATTTTGGTGATACAAAAATTACAGAAGCCGAATTTAAAGCCATTGAAGATCGTGTACTTGAAATTGCTCGTGAAAAACATGAGTTTAAAATGCGTCCCGTTTCCAAATCAGAAGCATTGGAAATCTATAAAAACAACGAATACAAAACAGAATTAATTTCCAATTTAGAAGACGGAACCATTACATTTTGTGATCATTCCAACTTTTTTGATTTGTGTCGTGGTGGTCATATCCCCAACACCGGATTGATTAAAGCTATGAAAATCATGAGTGTAGCGGGTGCTTATTGGCGTGGAGATGAAAAAAACAAGCAGTTAACACGTGTTTATGGTATTTCTTTTCCTAAACAAAAAGACTTAACTGATTATTTAGAGTTACTGGAAGAAGCCAAACGTAGAGACCATCGGAAATTAGGAAAAGAATTAGAATTATTTGCTTTTTCTCAACGGGTTGGACAAGGTTTACCCCTTTGGTTACCAAAAGGAGCTGCTTTGCGTGATCGTTTAGAGCAATTTTTGAAAAAAGCTCAAAAGAAAGCGGGTTACGAACAAGTTGTTACACCACATATTGGTCAAAAAGAATTATATGTTACTTCAGGTCATTATGCAAAATATGGAGCTGATAGTTTTCAACCGATTCACACACCGGCAGAAGGCGAGGAGTTTTTGTTGAAACCGATGAATTGTCCACATCATTGTGAAATTTACAACAATAGACCTTGGAGTTATAAAGATTTACCAAAACGATATGCTGAATTCGGTACAGTTTATCGTTATGAACAAAGTGGTGAATTGCATGGTTTAACGCGTGTGAGAGGATTTACACAAGATGATGCACATATTTTTTGTACACCGGAACAACTAGACGCCGAGTTTAAAAACGTAATTGATTTGGTTTTATATGTTTTTGGTTCTTTAGGATTTGAAAACTTTACGGCACAAATTTCCTTACGTGATCAGGAAAACAGAGATAAATATATTGGCAGTGACGACAATTGGGAAAAAGCGGAAAACGCAATCATCAATGCTGCTCGGGATAAAGGATTGAATACTGTTGTTGAATATGGTGAAGCGGCTTTCTATGGTCCAAAATTAGATTTTATGGTTAAAGATGCTTTGGGAAGACAGTGGCAATTAGGAACCATTCAAGTAGATTATAACTTACCGGAACGATTTGAATTGACCTACAAAGGCTCTGACAATGAAATGCATCGTCCGGTGATGATTCATCGAGCCCCTTTTGGTTCAATGGAGCGTTTTATCGCTATTTTATTAGAACATACAGCCGGAAATTTCCCATTATGGTTAATGCCGGAACAGGCTATAATCTTGTCTTTGAGTGAGAAATATGAAAATTATGCCAAAAAAGTTTTAAGTTTGCTGGAAAATCACGAAATTCGCGGCCTAATTGACAATCGCAACGAAACGATCGGAAAAAAAATCCGAGATGCTGAAGTGAAGAAAATACCGTTCATGATTATTGTTGGTGAAGAAGAAGAAAAGAACGGCACAATTTCTGTGAGAAGACACGGTCAAGAAGGAAAAGGAAATATCACCTGTACAATTGAAGAGTTCGCTTCAATTGTTTCAGAGGAAATAAACAAAACATTAAAACCATTTATTGTTTAATTTAAAATTTAATAGTCATAGCAATTAGAAACAACAAGGGTTATCAACCCAGAGTAGAAAAGAAAGACGCACATCGTATCAATAACTTGATTAGAGTGCCTGAAGTTCGTTTAGTTGGCGACAACATTGAACCGGGAGTTTACAAAATTACGGAAGCCCTTCGCTTAGCCGAAGAATTAGAAGTAGATTTGGTAGAAATTTCGCCAAATGCAGAACCACCGGTATGTAAGTTAATGGATTACGGTAAATTTGTTTACGAACAAAAAAAACGTGAAAAGTTATTAAAATCAAAGTCAACTCAAATTGTTGTAAAAGAAATCAGATTTGGTCCACAAACTGATGAGCACGACTATGATTTTAAGAAAAAGAATGCTGAGAAATTCTTAAAAGAAGGTGCAAAATTAAAAGCATTCGTTTTTTTCAAAGGTCGTTCTATCATTTATAAAGAGCAAGGACAAATTCTTTTGTTGCGTTTAGCACAAGATTTGGAAGAACTTGGAAAAGTAGAAGCTTTACCGGTTTTAGAAGGAAAGAGAATGATTATGTATATTGCTCCTAAGAAGAAAAAATAAGGTGCTGAGGTTCTGAGTTACTGAGTTACTGAGATTATAATCAGACACCAAAAAATAGTAAGTAAGTTGAATCACAAATAAATTTGGGAAATTATGCCTAAAATGAAAACAAAATCCAGTGCTAAGAAACGCTTCAAAGTGACTGGCTCTGGTAAAATCAAGAGAAAACACGCTTTTAAAAGTCACATTTTGACTAAAAAATCTAAAAAGCGTAAATTAGCTTTAACTCATTCTGCATTAGTACATGCGTCTGATGTGAAAAGTGTTAAAGAACAATTAAGGATTATCTAGTATTCAGTCGCAGTCACAGTACACAGTTTAAAACTGTTAACTGAGACTGAAAACTGAGAACTTTTACCCTTTAGGTTAAAACAATTTAATAACCTTGGAGTATGGCCAATAAGTTCCCTTGATTCAATTCGGGACGCCTGCTACAAAAAAACAAGAAAATTATGCCAAGATCAGTAAATTCAGTTGCTAAAAGAGCAAGAAGAAAAAAAGTATTAAAGCAAGCCAAAGGTTTCTTTGGAAGACGTAAAAACGTTTGGACAGTTGCTAAAAACGCGGTAGAAAAAGCAATGCAATATGCTTACCGTGACAGAAAGCAAAACAAAAGAAACTTCCGTTCATTATGGATCATGCGTATTAACGCCGGTGCTAGATTGGAAGGAATGAGTTATTCTCAATTTATCGGGAAAGTAAAAGCTAACGGTATCGAATTGAACCGTAAAGTTTTAGCTGATTTAGCAATGAATCATCCGGAAGCTTTTAAAGCCATTGTGAATAAAGTAAAATAAACGTTTTATCAACCCGATTTTAACTTACTTAATATAAAAATCCCAATCGAAAGGTTGGGATTTTTTTATTGAAACACTTCTTCATTTTCTCCATCAAAACTGGCATAAACCATACTTGGATGGGAATCTTGATGGAACATATTTCCTTTATTATCAATGGCAATCGCACCTGCAAAACCATCAAAAGGTTTCAGTTCTTGAAAAGTTTTGTCAAATGCTTGTTCAAGCGTCATTCCGTCAGTAACACGGGTTACGATTTTTGCGGCTATTGCCCCACTTACAATGTCTTCTCCTACTCCGGTTAAACTTACGCCACAAAATTCGTTAGCATAATTTCCGGCAACTGTGGCTGAATCAGAAATTCTTCCCGGAATTTCAAAACCTTTTCCACCGGTTGATGTGGCAACGGCAATTCTGCCTTCAGCATCAATTGCGACACATCCTACCGTTCCCGTTCCGGTGGCTTCCAATTTAGCTTCATATTCTGCTCTGCGTTGTGGAATTTCGGTTGAAAACACGTCAAAGCCATGTTTTCGAGCATAGTTTGTAGCTCCTTCTCCTCCAATAATTCTATCGTCTTCTTTCATCAATACCGAAGCAACTTGAATCGGATTTTTCACCTCTTCAATATTGATTACTCCACTCATTTTCATAGAAACACCATCCATTAAAGCGGCACTCATTCTGATTTTACCATCACTTTGAATTTGCGAACCAATGCCGGCATTGAATAACGCATCATCTTCTAATAATGAAACAGCATATACCACAGCCTCTAAAGCCGAATGTGATTGCAGATATTGATAGGAATCTTTTACAATATGAAGTAATGCGTTTTGTTTGGCAATTTTGGTTTCAAGGTTAGTGGACGATTCTGAGAAAAAGCCTCCGTGGATGATTATTTTTGTCATAATTAAAAAAGAAGGAACACAGATTGAAGGAATTTTAAAAATTATAAAAATTTCTTATATCTGTGTTCTATATTTTACAAATTGAATTAAACATATTGCGAAGAATGAATTTTCATTTTATACGTATCCAAATCAAAGGTATCATACATGCTCATTACGTGTGTAACCAAGTGATTGATGGAAACCGGTTGACCTAATTCTACTTGTGTTAGATTCGTGTCTTTAATTTCTCTACCATCAACCAATATCACTAAACCTGAACCAATGGCTTCCATTTTTTTATCTTCTGTGATGAGTAATCCGGTATCTTCTCCTAAACCTATGCCCAATACTTTTGGGTTACCAACAACTGCTTGAAACAATCTACCAATACGGCCGCGTTGAACAAAATGAGTATCAATAATCACATCATCAATTAAACCCAAACCGGATGTAATTTTCACTTCTCCTTTTAATAAAGCCTCGCTACTACTTCCTTGATAAATCATATTGTTAGAAGCTGCGGCAGCACCGGCAGAAGTTCCGGCATAAATAAAATGTTCATTTTTATATTTATCCAATAAAATATCATGGAATTTTGTTCCGCCTAAAATAGAAGATAATCGTAACTGATCGCCACCTGTGAACATAACTATATCCGCTGCTTTTAATCGATTTAAAACTTCCTCTTCTGAAGCTTGTTCTCTTCTTTCGATATATAAAACGTCTACATTTGTGGCATTTAAATAACGGAAAGCTTTTGCGTATTCAGGTCCAACTTCACGAGGAATTTTAGAAGCAGTTGTAATCACTTCAATTCTCGATTTTTCTTTAAGTTTAGATTCGTCAATGATTCTTTTCAAAATTCCTGTTTCAAAAAAGTTCATGTTCTTTGAAACATCCTGATCAAAACTGGATTCGGTAAAACTGCCTTTATCAACCGCTCCACCGATTATAATTAATTTTCCTTTACTTTTCATATGGCAAAAATAACAAAATATGCTATCTAAACTTGTCTTTTTAGTTGAATTAAAATCAATAATTTAACCAAAACTACTACAACTATTCATTTTATTTTATTGAATATCAACTTTAAAGATGATATAAATTGTAACTTCTCAAAGAATAACAGAAAAAATAATAACGCTATAGTTCATACCAAATAAAAAATTATTATTTTTAACAAAATCATTACAGATTTACTAAACTAACTAATTTCAATATACATTTATGAAAATTTTAAAAATACAAGCCTTACGTGGCCCAAACATCTGGAGTGTTCAGCGAAAAAAACTTATTCAAATGCGTTTGGATTTGGAAGAAATGGAACAATTCCCTACCAATAAAATTGAAGGTTTTAGAGAACGAATTGAGGCCATGTTTCCTACCATGATTGAACACCGTTGCTCAGAAGGAACTCGTGGTGGATTTTTCATGAGAATCGAACGCGGGACATGGATGGGACATGTGATTGAACATATTGCTCTAGAAATTCAAACCTTAGCCGGAATGGAAACCGGTTTTGGACGCACCAGAGAAACTAAAACTCCCGGAATATACAATGTTGTTTTTAGTTATGTGGAAGAAAATGTTGGTCTTTTTGCAGCTGAAAGTTCCGTTCGAATTGCAGAAGCTTTGATTGCCGGAACGAATTATGATGTAGAAGCCGATATTCAAAAAATGCGTGAAATCAGAGAACGTGTTCGTCTTGGGCCTTCAACCGGAAGTATTGTAGAAGAGGCAGTTGCCAGAGATATTCCTTGGATCCGATTGGGAACTAACTCATTAGTACAATTGGGTTATGGTGTAAATCAAATGCGTTTTCAAGCCACTATTACTTGCAAAACCAGTAACATTGCCGTTGATATTGCCTGTGATAAAGAGGAGACCAAACGAATGTTAGAAATGGCTTCTATTCCTGTGGCAAGTGGATCAATATGTGTTGACGAAGAAGATTTAGAACACACCATTAAAAAAATTGGTTATCCAATCGTGATTAAACCATTGGATGGTAACCATGGAAAAGGAGCTTCTATCAATGTAGTTACTTGGGAAGACGCTGTAGAAGGTTTAGCACACGCTAAAAAATACAGCCGTAGAGTCATCGTAGAAAAGTTCATCACCGGATTTGATTTTAGAGTTTTGGTGATTGACAATAAAATGGTGGCTGCCGCAAAAAGAGTTCCGGCTCATGTGGTTGGCGATGGTAGTCATTCTATTCAAGCGTTAATTGACATCACCAATCAAGACCCAAGAAGAGGCTATGGTCATGAAAATGTGTTAACTGAAATTACGGTGGACAGAGATACAACCGATTTATTGGAAAAGTTAGGTTACACATTGGAAACTGTTCCGAAAAAAGATGAAATTGTCTATTTGAAGTCTACTGCAAATTTGAGTACAGGTGGAACTTCTGTTGATGTAACCGACATGATGCATCCGGAAAATATTTTCTTAGCCGAACGAATTTCAAGAGTGATTGGTTTAGATGTTTGCGGAATCGACATTATGGCTGAAAATTTAACCCAACCCTTAAAAGAAAATGGTGGTGTAATTTTAGAAATAAATGCCGCTCCCGGATTTAGAATGCACTTAGCTCCTTCGGAAGGATTACCAAGAAACGTTGCGGCTCCTGTAATCGATATGCTTTATCCACCCGGTAAACCAAGTCGTATTCCGATTATTTCTGTTACCGGAACAAACGGAAAAACAACCACTACCCGATTGTTGGCACATATTGTGAAAAACAATGGTTTTAGAGTTGGATTTACAACTTCTGATGGAATTTACATTCAAAACCACATGTTGGAAAAAGGAGATACTACCGGCCCTATCAGTGCGGAGTATATTTTAAAAGATCCAACGGTTGAATTTGCAGTTTTAGAAACGGCAAGAGGAGGAATTTTAAGAGCTGGATTAGGTTTTAGCCGTTGCGATATTGCTATTATTACCAATATTCGGGAAGATCATTTGGGTTTAAGTGATATTGATACCTTAGACGATTTGGCTCGTGTTAAAAGTGTAGTGGTTCGTAGTGTTAAAAAAGACGGTTGGGCGATTTTAAATGCAGAAGACGAACAATGTTTAAAAATTGCAAACGATTTAGGTTGTCAGATTGCTTATTTTGCCATGGATGAAGAAAATCCGGTGGTCAAAAAATTGAGTAAAGAAGGAAAGATTGTTGCTGTTTTTGAAAATGGTTTCATCACTATCAAAAAAGGAGATTGGAAAATTCGCGTTGAAAAAGCATTACACATTCCGTTGACTTTAGGTGGAAAAGCGAAATTCATGATTCAAAACGTTTTAGCTGCTACATTGGCCAGTTATTTATATGGATTTAAAACAGAAGACATTAGTTTATCTCTCCAAACCTTTATTCCGAGTGTAGCACAAACGCCCGGTAGAATGAACATTTTTGAATTTAAAAAGTTCAAAGTGATGATTGATTTTGCTCATAATCCGGCGGGTTATTCCGCTATAGAAGATTTGTTGAGCAATATGGAAGCAACAAGAAAAATCGGAATCATTGCCGGAGTGGGCGACCGCAGAAATGAAGACATTCGCGATTGTGCGGAAATTGCTGCCAGGATGTTTGATCATATCATCATCCGTCAGGAAAAACACTTACGCGGAAGAACCGAACAAGAAATTATCGATTTAATTTTAGAAGGAATCAAAAAAGCAAATCGTCCGGTGACGTATGAAATCATTACCAAAGAAGTTGAAGCGATTAAACACGCCATTAGCATTGCCGAAGAAGGCACATTTATCACTGCTTTAAGTGATGTGGTAACGAACGCAATTGAAATCGTTCAAGAATATTTGGATAAAGAAAATGAAGAGAATTTGAGTTGATTAAAATAAAACTTTGATAAAGTTGAAATAAAAAAAATCCAAAATTAATAAATCTTAATTTTGGATTTTTTTTCTGATTTATTACGTCTTCTGCTTCTTCTTTTTCGCTGCCGGAAATAATACGTTATTCAATATTAACCGATAACCCGGTGAATTGGGATGTAAATCCAAAACGGTTGGAGCATCACCTACTAAATGCTGATAATCCTCAGGATCATGACCGCCGAAAAAAGTAAACATTCCTTTTCCTTTGGTACCGTGAATGTATCTGGCTTCACCGTTAAAACGGTTTTCGCCCATGACTAACACATGTGATTTGACCAATTCACTATCAAAAGCCGTAGTTTGTCCCATAAAACCTTTTACCAATTGTGTATGGTTTTGACATAACATGGAAGGAATTGGGTCCCATTTGGCAGAATATTCCATTAACGTAAAATAATCTTTTTCCATTGGCATTTTACGTTTAGTGGTCATATCAATGTCGGAGAATTCATAAACCGTCGGACTTCTCTCCAAAATAAAATCGCGGAAGGCAAATGTTCTGGAATAATCAATTTTGGACTGATAATTGGCTTCGCTTTCGTCACCATCAAACATAGGTTCACAAATATCTACCCCTTCTACGGAGAGAGCAATATCAAAACTATCGGTAGCAGAACACATGGCAAACATAAATCCGCCACCTACAACAAAATCACGAATCTTTTTGGCAACGGCTAATTTTGCCTCTGACACTTTTGAATAGCCTAATTTGGCAGCCAACGCTTCGGCATCTCTTTTTTGTTCAATATACCAAGGAGCATTTCGATACGCACCGAAAAACTTTCCGTATTGACCGGAAAAATCTTCATGATGAAGATGCAACCAATCATATAAAAGTAATTGGTCTGTCAACACTTCTTCATCATAAACGGCTTTAAACGGAATTTCGGCATAGGTTAAAACTAAGGTCACGGCATCATCCCATGGTTGTTTTCCTTTTGGAGTATAAACGGCAATTTTCGGTGCTTTTTCCAAGACAACTGATTCCATGTTTTGCGATGGACTGCTGATTTCCTCCAAAATTTGATTAGCTTGACTATCAGATAAAAGCTCAAAAGAAACCCCACGAATCTGACATTCTTTTCTGATTTCAGGAGCATCGGGCAATAAAAAGGAACCCCCACGATAATTGAGTAACCAACTGGCTTTGTAATCATTTTCTAAAGCCCAATAGGTTATACCATACGCTTTCAAATGATTTTGCTGTGTACTCTCATCCATTGGTAAAAGAATGAAATTGGCTTTAACCGAAAAGGTAATCAAAAATATAAATACGTAAAAAATCGTCTTTTTCAAAGTTGGCAAATTTTTTAGTTGAAAAAAAGTTGTTATGCCAAAGATAAATGATTTTATGTGAAGAAAATGATAAAATTAAAAACCATATAAGTCATATAAGTCTAGAGAAATTACTAATATGACTTATATGGTAAAAATTTAACTATTAAAACGGCACATCTGAATCGTCTTCTTCCGCATTCATGTTGCTGCCAAATGCTTCATTTGCTGAAGGAAGATTTTTTGTGATAAACGGCGTATCATCCATATTCATTCGAGAAGGCAAGTCACTATATCCACTTGAAAAGTCGTCAAGATTGTCGAATTTACCAAGGCTTCCGATGAATTTCAAACGTATATTTTCAAGTCCACCATTTCTATGTTTAGCGATAATAAATTCTGCTTGACCTTCGGTTGGAGAGCGTTCATCATCATCCCATTCATCAATTTTGTAATATTCCGGACGATAAATAAACGATACGATATCGGCATCTTGTTCAATTGCTCCCGATTCACGCAAGTCAGAAAGTAATGGACGTTTACTGGAACCACGCGTTTCAACCGCACGAGAAAGCTGTGACAAAGCAATAACCGGAATATTCAATTCTTTTGCTAATGCTTTAAGGTTTCTGGAAATGGTAGAAATTTCTTGTTCTCGGTTTCCGCCGCCTTTTCCACCGCCACCGGCAGTCATCAATTGAAGATAATCGACGATGATAAGTTTAATGCCATGTTGTGATGATAAACGTCGAGCTTTTGCACGTAAATCAAAAATCGACAAAGAAGGTGTATCATCTATATAAAGAGGAGCTTTTTCGAGGTTTTTTACTTTTACACTCAATTGTTCCCATTCGTGTTTTTCTAATTTTCCGGTACGTAATTTTTCAGAAGACAATCCGGTTTCAGAGGAAATCAAACGCGTAATCAGCTGAACAGATGACATCTCTAACGAGAAAACGGCAACAGGCTGATGAAAGTCGATAGCCATGTTTCGTGCCATGGAAAGTACGAACGCTGTTTTCCCCATCCCGGGTCGTGCTGCAATAATAATTAAATCACTTGGTTGCCAACCGGAAGTTACTTTGTCTAATTTTTCAAAACCGGTGGCTACTCCACTCAATCCTTCTTTGTTGGCAATTTCTTCAATTCGCTTTTTAGCTTGGATAACTAAACTTTGAGCGGTTTCTGAACTACGTTTGATGTTTCCTTGTGTTACTTCATATAATTTAGATTCGGCTTTGTCAAGCAAATCAAACACATCGGTGGTTTCATCATATGATTCTTCAATAATTTCAGATGAAATTTTGATCAAACTTCGTTGAATAAACTTTTGCAGAATAATTCTGGAGTGAAATTCGATATGAGCAGAAGAGGAAATTTTTTGCGTAAGTTGAATCAAATAAAAATCACCACCTACTATATCTAATTTGGCATTCTTTTTTAATTGTGCCGAAACAGTTAATAAGTCAATAGGTTGCGTATCTGTAAATAATTGGACAATAGCTTCAAAAATATGTTTGTGGGCCTCTTTATAAAAAGCATCCGGTTGAAGAATATCAATCACCTCATCAACTCCTTTTTTATCAATCATCATGGCACCCAATACAGCCTCTTCTAAATCAAGAGCCTGCGGAGGAAGTTTGCCTTTCTCGAGATTGATGATAGTAGTTTTATCTACTTTTATAGGGTTAATGTTTCGTAAATTTTCCATTTGGCTAAAATAACTAATCTCTAAAAAAAAACGACATCTACTTATGAAGTCAAAGTGTTAACAACATTTTATTTTTTGTTGATAACACAAAAAAAATCCGAAGTGTAAAGGCTTCGGATTAGGTTTTGAAACTGTAAGAATTACTCCTTAAACTCGCCCATTTTACTGTATTTATCCATCCTTTGAGCCACTAACTCTGTTGTTGATAAGTCTTTTAATTCATTAAAACCTTTGATGATATATTGCTCAACTGTTTTAAAAGTGGTTTCTCTGTCATAATGAGCACCTCCAAGTGGTTCTGGAATAATTTCATCAATTAACTTTTGTTTTTTCATGTCATACGAAGTCAGTTTCAGAGCTTCAGCTGCTTGCTCTTTATATTCCCAACTTCTCCACAAAATGGAGGAACATGATTCCGGTGAAATAACTGAATACCAAGTGTTTTCTAACATATATACTTTATCACCTACTCCTATTCCTAATGCACCACCTGAAGCACCTTCGCCAACAATTACAGTGATGATTGGCGTTTTGAGACGCAACATTTCAAAAATATTACGAGCAATCGCCTCTCCTTGACCTCTTTCTTCCGCTTCTAATCCTGGATAAGCTCCGGGAGTGTCTACTAAAGTTACAACCGGAATTCCAAACTTTTCAGCCATTTTCATTAAACGAAGAGCCTTTCTATAACCCTCAGGATTTGCCATACCAAAATTTCTAAATTGACGTGTTTTGGTATTGAATCCTTTTTGTTGCCCTACAATCATGAATGACTGACCTCCAATTTTTCCTAAACCACCTACCATTGCTTTATCATCTTTAAAGCTTCTGTCACCAAAAAGTTCAAGAAATGTTCCTCCACACAATGCTCTTATATGATCCATGGTGTATGGTCTACTGGGATGACGTGACAGTTGAACACGTTGCCAAGCAGTTAGATTCTTATATATTTTTTTCTTGGTTTCTTCTAATTTTTTTTCGATTTGTTTACACGTTGATGTAACATCAACATTAGATTCTTCCCCAATAATTTGACATTTATCGAGTTGATCTTCCAATTCTTTGATTGGTAATTCAAAATCTAAATATTCCATAAAAAAAGATTTTATTCAAGTTTGGACAGCAAATATAAAAAATTAATCCCTTTTATTCTTCAATCGGTATTTAATTAAACCATTTACTATGACCGTAAATAATATTAATAAAGCTCCAAAATAAAATTCGGGACTCATTTTTTCTTTGTCTTTAAATATTAGTATCGCAAGTATAATTCCATAAATCGGCTCTAAATTGATGGTTAACATCACGGTATAAGGACTAATGAATTTCATTACTTCCACAGAAGCAATAAAAGCATATGCTGTACAAATTGAACTCAAAATGAGGAGATAAACCCAATCCATTGGCTGAAGAATAAAAAAATCAGCATTAAAACTTTGAGAAAAAAACAAGTAAATTGAAAAGCATAAAACACCGCCAAAAAGTTCATAAAATGAAATAACAGACGGACTGTACATTTTGGCAAACTTGCTGTTCATAACCGAAAATAAAGCGGATAAAAAAGCAGAAATTAAGGCTAAAATTATCCCGAAATAAAAATTTCCTTCCACTTTAAATATGATATACAAGCCAAAAATCACAATGAGTCCAAAAAAAACTTCATACCAAATGATTTTCCTTTTGTGTAAAATGGGTTCTAAAAAAGAAGCAAAAAAAGCTCCGGTTGATAAACACGCTAATGTTACAGATACATTGGAAACTTTGATAGCTTTAAAAAATGTGAGCCAATGTAGGGCAATGACCAATCCCAAAAGAAAAAAATAAAACATGACTTTTCTGGGAACTACAACATTATTTTTTTTGTAGAAAATAAAAATAGCTATAAAAAAAACGGCCATTGTCATTCTAAACCAAACCAAAGGCAATGCATCAATTGAAATTAACTCGCCTAAAATGGCGGTAAACCCCCAAATGAAGACAATAAAGTGCAGTTGTAAATAGCTTTTTAAGTTATCGTTTTGCATTTTTTAGCAAATAAAATGCTAATATACCAAAAACAAAGTTAGGAAACCAAACGGCAACAAATGGTGGAATACTGGATTTTTCGGCCATTGTTCCAAAAATTTTATCAAAGAAAATATAGGTAAATGCAAGTACAATACCTATTGCTAAATTTACTCCCATCCCTCCTCTTCGCTTCATAGAGGAAACTGAAACAGCAATTATTGTTAAAATAAAAGCAGTAACAGGTAGACTATATTTTCGATAAAGCACCACCAAATAAGTATTAATATTACCGTTCCCTCGAGCTTTTTCTTTATCGATAAAACGAACCAATTCGGGTAATGTCAATGTTTCAGCAATATAAATAACAGGTGTTAAATCTTCTAAATCAAAGTTGAAAACAGTATCTTTTTTTTCTAATTTCAGTAACACATCACCATCTACTCCAACTGTTCTTTTTTGAAAATTAAACATCGTATAAGTACTATCTTTCTCATTCCATTTTATTCGATTGGCTGTAATTTTATATTTTAATTTTTCTTTATCAAACTTTTCCAATGTAAAATTAAAGGCCGTTTTTGAAACTGAATTAAAATTACTTACATAGATAAACTCATCATCACTAATTTGTCTGAAAACATTAGAATTTTGTCGAATTTCTGCATTGTTTTTCAAATAAGTATACCGAAAATCATTGAATCCTTTACTTGCTTTAGGCACTAAAAAAAATCCCATTAGAAGAGCAAATAAAGACACCATAGTAGCTCCGATAAAATAAGGCCTTAAAAAACGAGTAAATGAAATTCCGGAACTTAAAATAGCAATAATCTCAGTGTTATTGGCCAACTTGGAAGTAAACCAAATAACCGATAAAAACAAGAAAATTGGAAAAAGTAGATTGGCAAAATAAATGGTAAAATCTAAATAGTAAATAGCTACTGCTGAAAATGGAACTTTACTTTCTAAAATTTTATTTATTTTTTCTGCTACGTCAATCACAATCCCGATAGGTATAAACATCAACAACATCACTACGAATGTAACGATATAACGTTTTAGGATGTATTTGTCAATAATTTTCATTCGAAAAGGATTGTTGGATTCTTAGAATTTTAATATTTCTAGATTCTTTAGACTCTATAGATTTTTTTGATTCTTTAAATTCTTTAGATTAAAAAATTACAACCGCTGACTCATTTGTTTCACCATTTGATCCTTCCATACTCTAAAATCACCGGCTAAAATATGCTTTCTAGCTTCTCTTACCAACCACATATAAAACCCAAGGTTATGGATAGTTGCAATTTGTTTTCCTAAATATTCATTAGCAGCAAATAAATGACGAAGATACGCTTTTGTGTATTCTGTGTCCACAAAAGTGATTCCCATTTCATCAATGGGCGAAAAATCATCTTCCCACTTTTTATTTTTGATGTTAATGGTACCATTTGCCGTAAATAACATTCCGTTTCGAGCGTTTCGGGTTGGCATTACACAATCAAACATGTCTATTCCTAAAGCAATATTTTCGAGAATATTTATGGGTGTTCCAACTCCCATTAGGTATCGTGGTTTATCTTTGGGTAAAATTGCAGTTACAACCTCTGTCATGGCATACATTTCCTCAGCCGGTTCTCCAACGGATAATCCGCCAATAGCATTTCCTTGAGCACCCGCATTGGCGATATATTCGGCTGATTGCTGACGTAAATCTTTATAGGTACTTCCTTGAACAATTGGAAAAAAGGTTTGTTCATAACCATATTTAAAAGGCAAATTATCTAAATGAGCAATACAACGATCCAACCAACGATGTGTCATGTGCATCGAACGTTTGGCATAACGATAATCACACGGATAAGGCGTACATTCATCAAATGCCATAATAATATCTGCACCAATAGTTCGTTGAATTTCCATCACACTTTCGGGTGAGAAAAAATGATACGATCCATCAATGTGGCTTTTGAACTTGACACCTTCTTCTTTTATTTTTCGATTAGAAGATAACGAATATACTTGATATCCACCACTATCGGTCAAAATATTTCTATCCCAATTCATGAATCGATGCAAACCACCTGCTTTTTCTAAAATATCTGTTTGCGGACGTAAGTATAAATGATAGGTGTTTCCTAAAATAATATCAGGGTTAATTTCTTCCTTTAATTCACGTTGATGCACCCCTTTGACTGAGGCAACAGTACCAACAGGCATAAATATGGGTGTTTCAATCACCCCATGATCTGTTGTTATGCTTCCTGCTCTGGCTTTAGAGTTGGTATCTGTGGCTAATAAATCAAACTTCATATTTGTTTTTTACAAGGGGCAAAGATAATGGATTTCATTTTTCAATCATTTGTTTTGTGAATTATTTATGGATGTGAAAACTGTGTTTTTTAACAATTTATCTTGAAAACTTTTCTAAAATCGATTCTGTTACATAAGTTGAAATCTAAATATTGGCTTACCTTTGTGGCAGTTTAACTTTTATAAAAATAATGAAACCCAACACACAACAACTAAACGATTTTTCAACACAAGTCAGAAGAGATATTCTTCGCATGGTGCATGCCGTAAATTCAGGACATCCCGGAGGTTCTCTTGGATGTACCGAATTTTTTGTCGCTCTTTATCAAGTGCTGATGGAGCGTAAAGAAGGTTTTGATATGGATGGTAATGAAGAAGATTTATTTTTCTTATCAAATGGTCACATTTCACCTGTATTTTACAGTGTTTTAGCCAGAAGTGGTTATTTTCCTGTATCTGAATTAGCTACTTTCCGTTTAATTAATTCCAGATTACAAGGTCACCCTACAACACATGAAGGTTTACCGGGAATAAGAATTGCATCCGGTTCCTTAGGTCAAGGAATGTCGGTTGCTATTGGTGCTGCTTTAGCCAAAAAACTAAACCATGACAACCATTTGGTTTATTCTTTGCATGGCGATGGTGAATTACAAGAGGGACAAAATTGGGAAGCCATGATGTATGCAGCCGCATACAAAGTGGACAACTACATTGCAACTATTGATGTGAATGGAAAACAAATTGATGGTTCTACAGATGAAGTTCTTCACATGGGAGATTTGAAAGCAAAATTTGAAGCTTTTGGTTGGGAAGTTCTAGAAATAAAAGATGGAAATAAAATCGATTCCATCATTACAGGCCTGACAGATGCTAAATCAAAAACCGGAAAAGGAAAACCGGTTTGTGTGTTACTTTACACCGAAATGGGGAATGGAGTAGATTTTATGATGCACACACATGCTTGGCATGGAAAAGCTCCAAATGACGAACAATTAGCAAAAGCACTTGCTCAAAACCCTGAAACGTTGGGTGACTATTAATCCCTTTAAAACAAAATGAAAAAATATATAAACACAGGAAATAAAGATACCCGCTCTGGATTTGGGGCCGGATTGACTGAATTAGGTCAAAAAAACGAAAATGTTGTAGCACTTTGTGCTGATTTAATCGGTTCATTAAAAATGGATGACTTTAAAAAAAATCATCCGGAACGTTTTTTTCAAATTGGAATTGCTGAAGCCAACATGATAGGAATTGCGGCCGGTTTAACCATTGGAGGAAAAATTCCTTTCACCGGAACGTTTGCTAACTTCTCAACAGGAAGAGTTTATGACCAAATCAGACAATCTGTTGCCTATTCTGATAAAAATGTAAAAATTTGTGCATCGCATGCAGGATTGACTTTAGGTGAAGATGGAGCAACACACCAAATTTTAGAAGACATAGGTTTGATGAAAATGCTACCGGGAATGACCGTTATCAATACGTGCGATTACAATCAAACAAAAGCTGCAACACTTGCCATTGCTGATCATCATGGTCCGGTTTACCTCAGATTTGGACGACCGTCAGTTCCTAATTTTACTCCTGAAAACGGTGAATTTAAAATCGGCAAAGCAGTTTTATTGAATGAAGGAACTGATGTTACTATTATCGCAACCGGTCATTTGGTTTGGGAAGCATTATTAGCTGCTGAAAAATTAGAAGAAAAAGGTATCTCTGCTGAAGTAATTAACATTCATACCATTAAGCCGTTGGACGAAGAGGCAATTTTAAAATCGGTAAAGAAAACAGGTTGTGTGGTCACAGCTGAAGAACACAACATTTTAGGTGGTTTAGGCGAAAGCGTTGCACGAACATTATCATTAAACAACCCTGTACCACAAGAATATGTTGCCGTTCAAGATAGTTTTGGTGAAAGCGGAACTCCTGATCAGTTAATGGAAAAATACAAATTAAATCATGCTTCAATTATTGAAAAAGCAGAAGCAGTTTTAAAAAGAAAATAACAATTTTTCACCTTTTTACCTCAAAAAAAAATCCCGATAAATTCGGGATTTTTTTGTTTTTGTTTATTGAATTATTGAAAACAACTAGGATCTAAATGTCTTCGTAATCGACTTACATTTGTTTGGTTACCACTACAATCGGGAATATCGTTAAATTGATAATATTGTTGAGGGGTTGTTCCGGGAATTTTTAATTCATTTTTGGTAATAACATTGTCTCCATCGTCATTACTGTCTAAAAAGTCGGGAAAACCATCACCATCTGAGTCTTGCAAGAAATAATCTGTTTGACCGTTATATAGCTCATAATTGGATAAAATCCTATCCCTATCATGATCATTATAATTAACTCCTTTTAACTTTATTTGAAATACCAAATTGGAATATGCCGGAAGATTTGTACCCCTAGGTAAATTAAAATATCCTAAACCTGATGGTATAAAAACGATACAATTTCCAAAATTTATATGTGTTAATGTACCGTCACCATTTTCGACAACTGATTCAGCAGATTTTAATTTTGGCAAAATTTGTCTGAAACCAGAGATAAATTCAATGTTGCCGGGAAAAGAAGTCCAAACTGGATTTGAAGTTCTATCAAATTCTACATTACTTAAATTCCAACCTCGATAATCAACAAATGACGAATCAATTGTGGTTGGACGTTCACCACCTCCTTCATTTAATATAATGTAATATAACTTATAATCTACTGGATCATCAAAGCGACCATCTGTTTTAAATGTTTCTCGGACATCATTTTTAACGATAATACTTTGCAGAGGATATTCCGTTTGATTCCAAATGGAAACTTGTGTAAAAGGATTTGTAATTTTATTCATGGTTACATTCATATCTGAATCTACAACCATAAAATTGCTTTTTAGATATTCTTCAATAGCATAACCATCTGTAAGATATTGTTCATTTCTATCATTAGGTGGTATAGTTATTAACCCGTCGTCATCTTTTTTACAAGAGATAAGCATTAAAGTAGAAACAATTAAAAGAAATACGATTTTTTTCATAGTTTGCAGTAAAATAAACAGTTTACTTTTCAAAAATTACCGTTAAGTAATTCAAAAAAATAGTGCTGCAAGATACAATTTTGATTTATTTTTGTAACACAATTAACGAATATTTCTGAATTAAATGAGAGTTGATAAATATTTATGGTGCGTTCGCTATTTTAAAACCAGAAACATGGTTACGGAACTTTGTAAAAAAAACAATATAAAAGTTAATGGTCACTTAGCCAAAGCCTCAAAAGAAGTTTTTCCTATGGATGAAATTACGTTTCGAAAAGACCAAATAACATACACAATTAAAGTGTTGGCCATTCCTGAAAATAGAGTTGGAGCAAAACTAGTAGATATTTATAGACAAGATACAACTTCACCAGAAGCATATGCTCATTTGGAATTGTTAAAACTATCAAAAGAGCACTACCGAAAAACAGGTGAAGGACGACCCACCAAAAAAGACAGAAGGGACTTAGAAAACTATACTACTGAATTGGATGTCGAAACAGATGAATAAAAATTATTGGGAACAACGTTACCAAAATAAGGAAACCGGTTGGGATGCCGGGAGTATAACTAGTCCGATTAAAGAATATATTGATCAACTCCAAAATAAAGAATTAAAAATTCTAATCCCGGGTTGTGGAAATGGTCATGAATTTGATTATCTCATCCAAAATGGATTTAAAAATGTATTTGTTATTGACATTGCTGAAGAACCAATTCAGCATTTAAAGTCAAAGAATCCATCCATTTCTTCTTCTTTTTTTATAACTGATGATTTTTTTAATCTTGATGAAAAATTCGATTTAATTATTGAACAAACTTTTTTCTGCGCTTTATCGCCATTATTGAGAAAAAATTACGTTAAAAAAATGAACGCTCTATTAAATGAAAATGGTAAATTGGTAGGTTTACTTTTTGATTTTCCACTAACTCAAGAAGGTCCTCCATTCGGCGGTTCAAAAAGTGAGTACATTGCATTATATGAACCTTACTTTTCTATTAAAACCCTTGAAAAAGCTTATAATTCCATTAAACCTAGAGAAAACAAAGAACTTTTTTTAATTGCTGAAAAAAAATAAAAAACAATCATCACAATTTCTGACACAAAAAGTAGCAATTTGTTATCTTTGAAAAAAATGAACATGGGAAAAAACATCATTCTAAACTCAACTGAAATAAAGCATATTACTAAACGAATTGCTTACCAAATCTATGAGACTTTTGTAGATGAAAAGGTAATTGTAATAGCCGGAATTTCTAAAAACGGCTATGAATTTGCTAAAAAAATAGCGGAGGAAATGGAAAATATTTCTTCCTTACAACTTGTACTTTGTGAGGTTATAATTCAAAAAGACAATGTTTTTGGACCTATTCAAACCTCTTTACAACCAACAGATTATCAAAATAAAGGAGTCATTTTAGTGGATGATGTATTAAATTCCGGTGCAACCTTAATATATGGTGTAAAACACTTTTTGAACGTTCCATTAAAAAAATTTAAAACCGTAGTTTTGGTAGATCGAAACCATAAAAAATATCCTGTGAAAGTAGATTTTAAAGGAATTTCGCTTTCTACCTCCTTACAAGAACATGTAGAAGTCATTTTTGAAAAAGAAAATGACGTTGCTTTTTTAACGAATTAATGCCAGTAATTCATTTACAACTTCACTTACCTCTTTTTCATCAATATTCATTTTTATTTTCGCAAGGTTATAAAAATAGCTTCGATCAAATAAATGCTTGGCAATAAATTCTTTTAAATCCTCTTTTTCAATTCCAGCAATCAGAGGACGTTGTGATTTTTGAGCTTTTAATCGATCAAAAAGAGTTTCCACAGAGGCTTTAATATAAATTGTCATCACATCTTCTTTTTGAAGTAAATCCATATTATTATAGTAACAAGGAGTTCCTCCACCAAGACTCAATATAATTTCTTCATCGCTGCTTAAGATTTCCTTTAAATAGTAATGCTCTTTTTTACGAAAATAAAGTTCACCTTTGGTTTGAAAAAGCAATTCTATTGAAGTATTTTCATTTTTTTGAATATATTCATCCAAATCGATGAATTTTCTGTGGGTAATATTGGCCAATTCTTTCCCAAAAAAAGATTTTCCAACTCCCATATAACCTAGTAAAACTATTTTTTTCATCTAATAAACTACTGTAAAATAAGGCATTAAGAAAGATTAACTCAAAAATGTAAATTTAAGACAAATTTGCTTTGAAAAATAAATAATAAGACCGTATATTTGCACCCGCATTCAAGAAATGCATTTGACTCGATAGCTCAGTTGGTAGAGCACAACACTTTTAATGTTGGGGTCCTGGGTTCGAGCCCCAGTCGGGTCACTTTAAAAAACAAAATATAGCTTTAAAACATCGTCAAAAGTGTTTTAAAAGACTCGATAGCTCAGTTGGTAGAGCACAACACTTTTAATGTTGGGGTCCTGGGTTCGAGCCCCAGTCGGGTCACAAAAGAGACGTTGCGTGCAACGTCTTTACTTTTTTAGGCCACGTGGAGAAATTGGTAGACTCGCCATCTTGAGGGGGTGGTGCTGCAAAGCGTATGGGTTCGAATCCCATCGTGGTCACAAAATTCTTATATTTTCCCTAATTTAAAACATTATCTACCTAATTCTCAAAAAAAAACATCTTTTTTGTATAATGATTCTTTTTTTTAGTTACTTTTGTTTAATGAAATTTAAAAAAGAATGAACAACGTTAAAAATGTTTTCAGTATAAAGGACTTTGAAAACCTTACCGGAATTAAAGCCCATACCATTAGAATATGGGAAAAACGTTATAATGTTCTCGAACCCATGAGAACAGATACCAACATTCGTTTTTATGATTTGGCTGCACTCCAAAAAATCTTAAATGTCACGTTACTTCACAATCACGGTTATAAAATTTCCAAAATAGCTAAATTATCTCCTGATAAATTAAATTTATTAGTTAGAGAAATTGTTAACGAAAAAAGTGTAAAAAATCACGCGATAAATGCTTTTAAAATGGCTATGATGAATTTTGATCAAAAGCTTTTCATTAATACCTACAATAATCTTTTATCAGAAAAATCATTTCGCGATGTTTTTTTCGAAATTTTTGTTCCATTAATGAATGAAATTGGATTATTGTGGCAGTCGGAAACCATAAGTCCCGCTCATGAACATTTCATTAGTTTTATGATCAAACAAAAAGTATTGGTTAATACAGAAAAAGTTCAACTTTATGAACCTACCAGAAATGATAAAATTTTTGTTCTTTATTTACCCGAAAACGAAATACACGAACTGGGATTAATGTATCTGAATTATGAAATCACTCTAAATGGATTTAAAACGATTTACTTAGGTGAAAGTGTTCCCATCAGCAGTTTAAAAGACATTCAGAAATATTTTGACAATGTTACATTTATTTCTTACATGACGGTTGAACCAACAAAAGATGATATTAATGAATATCTAACCACTATGGAAAATGAAATTCTCAAAGACACACAATCAGAATTGTGGACCCTTGGACGGTTAACAGAATTCATTAAGAAAGAACATCATCCAAATGTAAAAGTATTTAGTTCAATTCAAGATTTGTCAAATAACCTATAAATTTTTCATAATTTCTTTTTATTGTTTAACATTTTTATTATTTTTGTTAAACAATATGAAAAAAGAAATAATTATTATCGGTTCCGGATTTTCAGCAATAGCTGCCTCATGTTATTTAGCAAAAGAGGGGCATAACGTTATTGTTTATGAAAAAAACACTACAATTGGTGGTAGAGCAAGACAATTAAAAAAAGAAGGCTTTATATTTGACATTGGTCCAACTTGGTATTGGATGCCCGATGTTTTTGAGCGATTTTTCGCTGATTTTGAAAAAAAACCATCTGACTACTATGATTTAATTAAGTTATCGCCAGCATATCAAGTATATTTTGGAATTAGAGAATTTGTTACTATTTCAGATAATTTGCCAGAAATTATCAACACATTTGAAGAAATTGAGAAAGGAAGCGGAAAAGTGTTGCAAAAATTTATGGCAGAAGCCCAAAGTAATTACAATATTGCAATAAAAGACTTGGTATATAGACCGGGGATTTCTCCATTGGAACTTGTCACTACAGAAACAGCAATGAAAGTAGGTCAATTTTTTTCAAATATTAGCAGAGAAGTTCGAAAACGTTTCAACAATCAAAAGCTAATTCAAATTCTTGAATTTCCGGTATTGTTCTTAGGGGCAAAACCTCAAGACACACCGGCATTCTATAGTTTTATGAATTTTGCTGATTTTGGATTGGGCACATGGCATCCCAAAAACGGTATGTATAGTGTTGTTTTAGCCATGGAAAAGCTTGCAAAAGAATTGGGCGTAACATTTCATACAAATGCAAATGTAGAAAAAATACTTGTTAAAGATAAAAAAGCCATTGGAATACAAGTAAATGGTGAGAAAAAGTTAGCTGACATTGTATTAAGCGGTGCTGATTACCATCATTCTGAAACTTTGTTAGAAGAGTCACACCGAACCTATTCTGAATCGTATTGGGAAAAAAAGACATTTGCACCATCTTCACTTCTTTTTTATGTAGGATTTGACAAAAAAATAATAAATGTTGAACATCATACATTATTCTTTGATGTACCTTTTGATGAACACGCCAAATCAATTTACGACCAACCTGAATGGCCAAAAGAACCTCTATTCTATGCTAGTTTTCCATCTATTACAGATGAATCAGCTGCACCAAAAGATAAAGAAGCAGGAATTTTTTTAATTCCATTAGCCCCAGGTATAGAAGATACTCCTGAAATTAGAGAAAAATATTTTAACATCATTATTGAGCGTTTTGAAAAATTAACTGAGCAAAATGTCAAAAATAGTATTATCTTTAAAGAATCTTTTTGTGTAAATGATTTTATAAAAGACTATAATTCATACAAAGGAAATGCTTACGGAATGGCAAATACGCTATTTCAAACTGCTTTCCTTAGACCAAAATTAAAGAGTAAAAAAGTAAAGAATCTATATTTTACAGGACAATTAACCGTACCAGGACCAGGAGTTCCTCCATCGTTAATTTCCGGAAAGTTAGTATCTGATTTGATCACCAAAAATACAAACTAAAGCAACTACTTATGAAATCCATTTTTGATAAAGTTTCTTTTGAGTGTAGCCAAAATGTTACAAAAACTTACAGCACCTCTTTTTCATCTGCTGTAAGAATGTTGGCTCCTTGCATCCGTCAGGATATTTATAATATTTATGGGTTTGTTCGTTTTGCGGATGAAATAGTAGATTCTTTTCATGAATACAACAAAAATGAATTATTTACTTTATTTGAAATGGAAATGGAAAATGCGTTCAAGCATAAAATAAGTTTGAATCCTATTTTAAATTCTTTCCAACATACTGTAAATCGCTACCAAATTCCAAAAGAATTAATTGATGCATTCATGAAAAGTATGAGATTAGATTTATCCAAAAAAGAATACAAGACAACTGATGAGTATAATGAATACATTTATGGGTCTGCTGATGTTGTTGGTTTAATGTGTTTAAAAATATTTGTAAATGGTGATGAAAATAAATACAATGAATTAAAAGATAGTGCCATGCGTTTAGGTTCTGCCTTTCAAAAAGTAAATTTTTTAAGGGATTTAAAAGCTGATTTTGAAGAATTAAATCGAACCTATTTTCCTAATACTGATTTAAATCATTTAGATGAAGCTTCAAAACTTGCAATTATCAAAGAAATTGAAGGAGACTTTGAAGCTGGTTTTGAAGGAATACGCAAACTTCCAATTGAAGCAAAATTTGGTGTTTATACAGCTTACGTATATTACAAAAAATTATTATCAAAACTAAAAAGCACTCCATCTGTTGCCATTAAAAATACTAGAATTAGAGTACCTGATTATGAAAAAGTAGGATTATTGGCTAAATGTTATTTTAATTACCGATTAAAAACAATCTGAATATGAGCATTTGGATTCATTTTCTTGTTTTCTTTCTAACCTTTTTCATGATGGAATTCATGGCTTGGTTTACACATAAGTATATAATGCACGGCTTTTTATGGCATTTACATGCCGATCATCATAAAAAAGAGCACGATTCATGGTTTGAACGTAATGATACTTTTTTTATATTTTATGCTGTTGTAAGTATAAGTTTTTTTTTACTTTGGCGATATGAAATTTTTGCTTTAGGATTAGCCATTGGATTAGGCATTTTTGCCTATGGTTTAACTTATTTTTTGGTGCATGATATTTTCATACATCAGCGTTTTAAACTCTTCAGAAATGCTAATAATATGTATGCAAAAGCAGTTAGAAGAGCTCATAAAATGCATCACAAACATACTGGCAAAGAAGATGGAGAATGTTTTGGAATGTTAGTTGTTCCATGGAAATACTTCAAAAAATAACTATTTTATAATACGTAAACTTATAAAAATTGTTTTTGCTTTATAGTTAGTAAATTACTAATATTTTTACTTTCTTAGCAAAAACAATATTTATGCATTTTAAAACCTTATTTATTCTTCTTTTATTGGGGAATTTATCAGTTTCTTGGGGACAAAAAAACATTGACCCCACACCTAAAGACATTGAACTTGCAAAATCTATTCGTAGCAAATACAGCAAACAAGATATAGCGATACTAGAAAGCACAGAAACCATTTATTTTGGTTTTAATAAATCCAATTCAAATGTTACTGTTGATTTTGCGGTTAAGGAAGTTTTGATAAATATAAATCATCGTGCAGATATATATAAGTATGAATTTTATGATAGTTCATCAAAAATTGAAACTTTTTTGTTGAAATATCGAAATGATAAAACTGCTTTATTTACAGTTCAAGATGAATTTTATAAAGATAAAGACTTATTTTACAACGATGCCAGAGTAAAACATGTTCAAATAGACTTTCCAGTTCAGGGATATACCTATAACTATACCATGAACAAAAAATTTGAGGATATTAAATATTTTACTACTCTTCATTTTAATGACGAATTTCCGGTTTTAGATAAAAAAATTGAAATAAATGTACCCGATTGGTTAGAAATTGAGCTAAAAGAAATGAATTTTAACGGTCATAAAATCGAAAAAACTCAAACAAAAGATGCTAAAAATAAAACTACCGTTTATACCTATCATTTCAAAGATATTCCGGCCGTATTTAAAGAAGAAAATTCACCTGGTAGATCCTACCTTTATCCACACATACTAGTTTTAGCAAAATCATATGATTATAATGGAAGGAAAGGTACACTTTTCAAAACAACAGCAGATTTATATGGTTGGTACAAATCGTTGGTTGACCAAATGAAAGACGATACAGAACAGTTAAAAAGTAAAGTGAATGAATTAACCGCTAAAGCAACATCTGATGAAGAAAAAATAAAAAATATCTACTATTGGGTGCAAGATAACATTCGATATATCGCTTTTGAAGATGGAATTGCGGGATTCAAACCGGATGATTCTCATCAAGTTTTTTCAAAACGATATGGCGATTGTAAAGGAATGGCTAATCTTATCAAACAAATGTTGAAAATTGCCGGTTTTGATGCTCGTCTAACTTGGATTGGAACAAAACATATTGCTTATAACTATTCTATTCCCTCTTTATCTGTTGATAATCATATGATTTGTACAGTATTTTTAAAAAACAAGAAAATATTTCTAGATGGAACAGAAAAATTCAGTTCAATTGAAAACTATGCCGAACGCATACAAAACAAAGAAGTTATGATTGAGAACGGCAAAGAATTTATCATAGATAAGGTTCCAATGGGAAATGCAGAAATGAACAAAGAATCATTTAGAGCAAAATTAACATTAGAAAAAGATAAACTTAAAGGTAGTTGTAACCGAAGCTATAATGGTGAAAGCAGAAGTCAGTTTTTGAATATTTACAACAGCTTTGAAACAGATAAAAAAGAAGAAGCACTTGTCAATTATTTAGCAAAAAGAGATAAAAACAATTTTGTAAAAGAGGTAAAAACAAGTGATTTAAAAAATCGGGATGCAAAACTTACAATTGACTATATTTTAGAGTCATCAAATAGAGTCAGTGAATTTGATAATGAAATCTATTTAAACTTTGAATTTATGAATGAGTATAAAAGTTTCACCTTCAAAGATAGAGAAACAGACTATGAATTTGATTATAAAACATTATATGATTCAGAAATTTCGATTACACTACCATCAGGTTATAAAATTGAAAAATTACCGGAAAATTTGAGTGTTAAAAACGAGGACTTTGAAATTGATATTCAATTTACATTGAAAGGAAAAGAGTTAATTTATAAAAAAGTATTTACTTTTAAAAATGCTATTTTGAGAAAAAGCCAACAAGAATCTTGGAACAATACCCAAAAAAAAATAAACGAAATTTACAATTCATCCATTACTTTATCAAAATTATAATTCAATGAAAAAAATTCTTTTCCTATTCCTTTTTATAACAGCAACGTTAACCGCACAAGATGATTTAGAAATACGTGATTTTTTCTGGGGAAAAGATGACCCTCATGCAAAATCAAATACTATTCCTGAAAAATGGAAAAATGAATCTGCTGTCGTCATTTATAAATATGAATTTCATGACTACCATAAATTTGGCTCGAAAGTAAATTATACCTCTGCATTGCGAAATAGGATAAAATTATTAGATGATGCAGCAGTAAAAGAATTTTCTGAATTCACCTTCAAAGAGCGTTTTTCATCTGATAAAGGTTGGAGCAGACGTGCCGGAAAAAACACGTTAGGAATAAAAGTCGTAAAACCAAATGGTAAAGAAACAATTATCAATGTTAGCAAAGAAGCCGTTAATGCCGACAAAGAAAAAATGATTGCTATTCCTAATTTAGAAATTGGCGACATTATTGATTATTATCTTCATTCAGAGGAGCCTTTTATCTCACAACTGGAAATGGGTTTTGAACCTGTTGAACGTACTTTAGGCAGCGTTTATCCTACTATGGATTATAAACTTATATTTCAAACAGAAAATGACTTCTTTTTAAATTTTGCAACCTACAACGGAGCACCAGAATTGAAAGAAATTCCCAGTAACAAAGGTGGTGAACGTCATTATGAATTTACAGTTAAAGATATTGAGAAGAATGATTTTCCAAGATGGTTTTATCCTTTAGTTGAATTACCATGTTATAAATTTCAAGTCTTTTTTGCTCGTTCAGGTAAATTTGAAAAAAGAGCTGATGCTTTTCTATCAGAAAAAGAAAAAATTGTAAAATCAAAAGTTTCCAAAGAAGATGTATTCAATTATTATGATTCAAAATTTAAGCCTTATGGCGATTTAGGACCTGTTGAAAAGTTTTTAAAAGGTAAAAGTTTCAGTTCAGATGAAGAAAAGATTCGAGAAGTATATTATTTCACCAGACATAAATTTTTCACTCAGTATATAGAAGCTTTTGTTGTAAATGAATCAAAAATTTTCTATCCTTTTTCATTGTATCAAAATCCAATATTTTTTCAAAAAGAAGAAGAATTCATCAATTACTTCATGGCGTTTTTGAAAGATAATAAGATTTCCTATGACATTGTAATCGGTACAGCACGCTTTAACGGTTCGATAACAGATTTATTAATTCAGCAAAATGTTACAATACTATTGAGAATTAACACTAAAAACCCAATATATTTAGAATTTTTTACCCCATTCTCTTCGGCAGATCAATTTAATGAACAACTTGAAAATTCACAAGCTTACTTGTTACAAGTCTCAAAAAACAAAAAAATTGTAGATTCTGAATTAATAAAACTTCCCGGAAGCACAAAAAACGATAACATTTCTAAATCAATTTCTAAAGTAAAATTAGGAGAAGATTTAGCTTCAATTGCTGTTGAAAGAGAAAATAGCTATTCAGGACATTACAAACCCAGTGAACAGTCTAATAAACTTTATTTCTTTGATTATATATATGAAGACTATAAAAAATATAACACAGAAACACTTTTAGAGAGAGTTTCAAATAAAAAGAAAAGAGAACAATACCAAAAAGAATTTGATGCTTTAATTGCAAAATATAAAGAAAAACAAAAAGAAAATTTCATTTCATCTGTAAAAGAAGAATTTGGGCATGATGTTGAAGAGTATAAGATGACCGTTGAAAATTCAGGTAGATTTGGAAGCAAAGAACCTATGGTTTACAAGGAATCGTTTACCATAAAAGACCAATATTTGAAAAAAGCCGGCAATAATATTATTTTTGAATTAGGTAAATTTTTAACTTCTCAAATTGAATTAACTGAAAAGGAAAAAAATAGAAAAAACAACATTTATATGAGTTTTCCCAGACAAATTCAACATGAGATTCAGTTTGAAATACCACAAGGTTATACAGCAAGTGGTTTAGAAAAGTTCAATAAAAAGGAAGAAAATGAAACCGGTGGATTTATTAGTACAATTACACAAAATGGTAATGTAATTACAATAAAAACATCAAAATCATACAACAATTATTATGAGCCCAATACAAATTGGAAAAAAATGTATGACTTTTTAGAAGATGCTTACCAATTTACGCAAGAAAAAATCCTATTGAAGAAGAATTGATTGTATTTAAAATAGAAATAAAATGTCCCAAGAAATCATAAATTAATTGGGACATTTTAATTAAAATACTCTCACTAAATTAAATCCAAAAGCAATTTCGCCTTTACCCCAATCTCCGGTTGTTTGCCCTAAAAATCCGGCTTCATGCATGGCTCTTGCATTGGTAAAATGCATTTGAAATACGTGACCACCAGTCTCTAAATCAACTCCAATAGAGAGTGGATTCTTTGTAATTGCAGAAGATGCACGGTTCAAATGTGCAGCATAATCAGCATTTATTGACCATCGATTGGTTAACTTATACCTTCCTCCTATACCTACTGCAAATTGACTATTATCTTGTGGATTCGGCAATACGGGTAAATTGTTGGCATCTAAAATATCTCTTAAGGTATTTTCATGAAAGAAAGTAGGAGCTAATTGAAGACTTAACTTTTCTGAAAATTTACGTGAAATTAGTACCTGAGCTATATAGCTTAATCGGTTTTCAAATTTTAATTTTGGATAATCCTTTTCCTTTAACTCAGAATTAATTGCGATGCTATTAAATCCAACAATTGTAAATGGAGTTCCGTTTTCTTTTTGTGATACAAGACGATATTTTGCAGCCAAATCATACGTTTTTTGAAAACTGCTTCTGGCTAGATGAACGGTTAACCATTCATTCACACCGTAAAGAAATTTTAGTTGAGTATTAGCATTGTCTAAACCAAAAAAGTCTTCAAATCCATTGTTAAAATAATCAAATCTGTGAGCAACTACAAAGTAAAAATCGCCTTTGGATGCCAATTTAGTAGATTCTAAATTGACAATTTTCATTGATTTAAAGGCAGATGTCACCACTTGATTAGAATCAACAACTTCTATATCTTTAAGTAAATCATCTTGAGAAAAAACAACAAAAGGGAACAATAAAACTAGTAGGATTTTTTTCATGAGTTACAATTGCTTTATTTACAACTAATTAACAATTACTTTTTTCCAAGTTTTTTGATTATCATTTATCAATTCAATCAAATAAATACCGGTTGAAAGTCCGTTAACCTCTACATTTACCACTTCTTCGTTATTTTCAGTATAAATCGTTTTTACAAAAGCACCGGTTTGAGTGTAAATGTTAACTTGATTTAAATAGGTTTTCGTTTGAATACTAAAATCACCATTTGTAGGGTTTGGAAATACTTTTGACGCATTTAATGAAAAATCTTCAATACCTAGAGTTGTCAAAGGCACATTTAAGGATAATCCTCTATTACCACCACCATGATTAGACATAACATATGATGCAGAACTAGCTCGAGCCCATGCTAAATCAATCGTATTATCAGCAAAATTAAAGGTATAATCATTTGCGTCCCCTGTATTAAAAGGTCGGGTATAAACTAAAGTTCTTCTTCCTGCTATTGGAGAATTATTCTGATTCGTAACTAAAGTCCAATTATTTACTGAATCACTTGTTGGTGAAGAACCAATCCCATTTTGTTTAGCGTCAACTAATGTTGTATTGTTCCAATAGACTAGGTCAGTACCTGCTTCCATCCCAATCTCAAAAGAACCAAATTGCAACGCAATGTAACGATCGTTTGGTCCGGAAAGTGTCAAAGTTACAGTTGAAGTTCCATTGTCCAATAAAAGCACTGCAGTCATATTTGAGGTCAAATTAACCACTCCCGTAGACTTCTGTTGTGCAAATCCAATAAAACTGAATAAAGTAAAACATAGCAAAGTAATTTTTTTCATAAATTTTATTTTAAAAGGTTAATAATTTCATTATTTCCGGAAAAAACAGCATACTCAAAAGCGGTTTTCCCATTTTTATCTAATTTTAATTTATCCGCTTTGGCAGCCAAAAGGGCTTTTACCAATTCTATATTTCCAAACTGAACAGCATACATCAGAGCTGTTGTTCCGTTACCATCTGTTAAATTTACATTACAATTATTATTCAATAAAAAAAGTGCAATTTCGTTGTTACCATTTACAGAACAAGCCATTAAAGCAGAACCCATTTCGCTAACATAGTTTATATCACACCCTTTTTCAATCAACAATTTAGCTACTGAATTGTTTCGTTTGTAGCATGCTAAAATTAGTGGCGTATAACCGGATTCATTTTTTGAATCGATAATTGTTTTTTTGGTTTGCATTGCTTGATATAATTCTTCAACTGATCCGGAACGGGCAATATCAAAAATCGATTTTTGAGCGGAAACATTCCATACAACAAAAAGTAGCAATATAATTAGATTTTTTTTCAATTTCATACTATTCTACAATACTACATTGATCCATTTTTAACTCCTCTAACAAATCATCATAACCCACAAATCTTCCTTTAATCTTAATGGTCTGGTCTACCTTCAAATCTTTTAAATCACTTTTAGATAAAGTAAAAAATAACTTTTCATCTACCATTAAAGAATTATTAGCAGCATCTAAAGAAGAAATCTTTCCATAGGTTTCTATCGTTTTATCAACATACTTTTGTGAACTTAATGCTGAATTTTCCATAAACTCATTGCTTAATTCTACAGCAGAAATAGAAAATTGAGCCTCTTCCTGACCAATATCACGATGTTGCTTGTACAAATAAAAATAAAGAAAAAATGCCGTAAATACAGCACATACCCCGATAAGTGATAAAAAGAATTTTAACTTATTTTTTTTCATAGCAAGAACAAATTTATCTATTTTTTTTAAATCTTAATAACTTTTAATTAATTTTACTAAAAAATTGCAAAAATGTATCCTAAAAAGAAACTCCTAATCGGAATTTTTTGTTCCATCCTTTTTTATGGTTGTACCTCAGATAGCTTATCTGATTTGTCAGAATTTGAAGAGGTGTCTGATGTAAATTATACCCAAACCATAAAATCAATTATCGATAACAATTGTATTAATTGTCATGGAGCTACACCAACAAGTGGTGCTCCAAATTCTTTACACACTTACGAATTAGTGAAAGATGCGGTTTTAAATCTTGATTTAATTGACAGAATTTCAAGAGCAGAAGGCACACCGGGTTTCATGCCTTTGGGCGGATCTCGTTTATCTCAATCCGATATAAATAAAGTTATCCAATGGAACGAAGATGGTTTAATGGAATAAACATGAAAAAAAATCCACTCTTAGTATTTCTTTTGGCAACTTTTTCTGCTATTGCCCAAGATAAAATGATTACCAAAACTGGTAAAATTACATTTGAAGCTTCTGTTCCTTCCTTTGAAGAAGTGAAAGCAACAAATGACAATGTTTCTTGCGTTTTAAATACAAAAACCGGAGAAATCGCAGCATTAGCTTTACAAAAAGGATTTCGATTTAAAATTGCTTTAATGGAAGAACATTATAATGAAAATTATGTTGAAAGTAATAAATTTCCTAAAGCAACATTCAAGGGAATCATAGAAAAATTCTCGGTTTCCGATTTAGACAAAAACGGTAAAAATTACATCATTAAAGGTACATTAGAATTACATGGTAAATCTAAAGAAATTCAAATTACTGCAAAAATCAGTAAGACGGACAAAGGGATTGAATTGAAAAGTGATTTTTCTGTTAATGCAGATGATTTTGGAATAGAAATCCCAAGTATTGTTAGCAAAAAAGTTTCTAAAAAGGTAAATGTAAAACTTGATTTTACAGTAAAATAAAAAAATCCCAAGTAAATAATTCTTGGGATTTTCTGTTTTTTTATTTGCTCAAATACATTTTTCTTCTGGAATACAATTCATAAAATTGATCATCTTTTAAATCATCAATAAACAGTATACTTTCACCTGTTGATTTCATTTCCGGGCCTAACTTTTTATTTACACCATGAAACTTACTGAAGGAGAAAACCGGTTGCTTTATAGCATATCCCTTTAATTGAGGATTGAAAGTAAAATCCGTTACTTTGTTTTCTCCCAGCATTATCTTAGTAGCGTAATTTACATAGGGTTCACCATACGCTTTCGCTATAAAAGGTACCGTTCGAGATGCTCTAGGATTGGCTTCAATGATGTAAACGATATCGTCTTTTATTGCAAATTGAATATTGATTAATCCTACAGTCTTAAGTGCTAAAGCAATTTTTTTGGTATGTTCTTTAATCTGTTGCATCACAAACTCACCTAAATTAAAAGGTGGTAAAGTAGCATTACTGTCACCGGAATGAACTCCACATGGTTCAATATGTTCCATGATTCCGATGATATAAACATTCTCCCCATCGCAAATAGCATCTGCTTCCGCTTCAATCGCTCCATCTAAATAATGATCTAAAAGCAATTTATTTCCGGGAATATTTTTCAACAAATCAATCACATGCTCTTCTAATTCTTGCTTATTGATAACGATTTTCATTCCTTGTCCACCTAATACATACGATGGTCTTACCAACAATGGAAAATCCAATACATCAGCTAAAGCAGAAGCTTGGTCAGCATTTTCTGCCACACCAAACTGAGGAAATGGGATATTTAATTCTTTTAATAACTCAGAAAAACGCCCTCTATCTTCAGCTAAATCTAACGCATCAAAACTGGTTCCTAAAATTTTAATCCCGTATCGATCTAATTTTTCGGCTAATTTCAAGGCGGTTTGTCCACCTAATTGAACGATAACACCTTCCGGTTTTTCATGTTGAATAATATCATAAATATGTTCCCAAAAAACAGGTTCAAAATACAATTTATCAGCCGTATCAAAATCGGTTGAAACCGTTTCAGGATTACAATTAATCATAATCGTCTCATAACCACATTCTTTTGCTGCCAAAACACCATGTACACAAGAGTAATCAAACTCAATTCCTTGTCCGATTCTGTTTGGACCGGAACCTAGAACAATTACTTTCTTTCTTTCGGTAACTATACTTTCATTTTGGACATATCGTTCACCTATTGGTGTTTCAATTTCCGCTTCAAAAGTGGAATAAAAATAAGGTGTATGAGCTTTAAATTCTGCCGCACAAGTATCCACCAATTTATAAACTCTATTGATAGAAAGTTCTTCTCTTTTTTTATGTACCTGACTTTCTAAACAGCGAATCATATGAGCAATTTGTCGATCAGCAAACCCTTTTTGTTTAGCTTCTAACAATAATTCTTTGGGTAATGTATCGATGGTATAATTAGAAATTTCTTTTTCCAATAAATGTAATTCTTCATATTGCTTTAAAAACCACATATCAATTTTTGTAATCTCATGAATTCGACTCAATGGAATTCCCATTTGAATAGCATCATAAATCACAAAAACCCGATCCCAACTGGCATGGGTTAATTTATCAATGATTTGCTCATAGTTTTTATATCCTTTTCCATCGGCTCCCAATCCGTTACGTTTTATTTCTAGAGATTGTGTTGCTTTATGCAATGCTTCTTGAAAGGAACGTCCGATTCCCATTACTTCTCCAACCGATTTCATTTGGAGTCCTAAGGTTCTGTCTGCTCCTTCAAATTTATCGAAGTTCCAACGTGGAATTTTTACAATCACATAATCCAAAGTTGGTTCAAAAAGGGCCGATGTTGATTTGGTAATTTGATTTTGTAATTCATCCAAATGATATCCCAAAGCTAACTTTGAAGCAATTTTTGCAATCGGATAACCTGTTGCTTTTGAAGCTAAGGCAGATGAACGTGAAACTCTCGGATTGATTTCAATTGCCACAATATCTTCTTTTTCATCCGGAGAAACTGCAAATTGTACGTTACAACCTCCTGCAAAATTTCCGATACTTCGCATCATTAAAATAGCCATGTCTCGCATTTTTTGAAAAGTGGTATCCGATAATGTCATCGCAGGGGCAACGGTTATACTATCCCCGGTATGAATTCCCATCGGATCCATATTTTCAATGGAACAAATGATAACAACATTGTCATTTTTATCGCGAAGTAGCTCTAATTCATATTCTTTCCAACCCAATAAAGCCTTATCAATCAACACTTCATGAATAGGGGAAGCTTCTAAACCTCTAGTCAGTAATTCATCAAAATCCTCTTTTCTGTGTACAAAAGCTGCTCCGGTACCACCTAATGTGAACGATGGTCTTATTACAAGAGGGAAACCAAATTCTTGAGCAATTTCTTTCCCTTTCAAGAAGGAAGTGGCCGTTTTAGCCGGAGCGGCTCCTACTCCTATTTTTTCTAATAGTTGTTTGAATTGTTCTCTATCTTCGGTAATGTTAATAGCATTAATATCCACCCCAATTAATCGTACACCAAAATCAGCCCAAATTCCTTTTTCATCAGCTTCCAAACATAAATTTAAAGCAGTTTGTCCACCCATAGTAGGAAGAACAGCATCAATATTGGGGTGTTTTTTGAGTATCTCAATAATTGATTTTGTGGTCAAGGGCAATAGATACACATGATCGGCCATACTCGGGTCAGTCATAATGGTTGCCGGATTGGAATTGATTAAGATGACTTCAATTCCTTCTTCTCTGATGGAACGGGCGGCTTGCGAACCGGCATAATCAAATTCACAGGCTTGTCCAATTACAATAGGTCCCGAACCAATGATTAAAACCGATTTAATAGATATGTCTTTAGGCATGTTGTTGTGTTATAGAAGTTTAGTTGTTTTTCAGTTGACAAGGTATAAAAAAAAGGCGTTACTGAAAAGAGTAACGCCTTTATATTTGATTAAATACTAATCATTATTTTTTGTGTCTTGGTTCGCAGGAAACAGTTAATTTGTGTCTTCCTTTGGCTCTTCTACGAGCAAGGACTTTTCTACCATTTGCAGTAGCCATTCTATCCATAAACCCGTGTTTATTTCTTCTTTTTCTTTTCGATGGTTGAAATGTTCTCTTACTCATTACTTTGTATCTTTAAAATCGTGTATAATTATCGTTTGATAGGTTACTTAAAAACCGAGTGCAAATATACAAAGACTTTTTTTTCTCGCAAGTGGTTTTCTAAAAATATTTTCAAATCCTTTTACTACCTTTGCAACCACAAATAAACAACCTGATTATGTTTCATAAAAATATCAAATTAGTTCTTGCAGCTTTACTTTTTGCAACCGCCATTTGGCAATTTACGGAGAATAACATTGGAAATGGAATCTTTTTACTATTGCTAATCGGTATTCCAATTTTTTTATATTTTAAAAATGAATACATTTTAATGGCTTTTTTCAAGTTAAGAAAACAAGATTTTGAAGGAGCAAAAGTATGGTTGAACAAAATTAAAAATCCGGAAGGAGCGTTGGTCAGAAAACAACAAGGCTATTTTAATTATTTACATGGCTTAATGATTGCTCAAACCAATTTAAACCAAGCGGAAAAATATTTTAAAAAAGCAATTGAATTAGGACTTTCGTTAGACATGGATCTAGCGGTGGCAAAATTAAATTTAGCCGGAATAGCAATGTCTCGCAGAAGAAAAATTGAAGCCACTAACCTTATCAACGAAGTGTCAAAATTAGACAAACAAAATATGTTGAAAGATCAAATTACCATGATGAAGCAACAATTGAAGAAGATTTAATGTTCAATTCTTAACAATTTACAAGAACCGCTTTACTATAACAAAAGCGGTTTTTTTATTGGTTATCAACACTTTATTGATAAAAAATTTGGAAATGTTAATAACTTTATTTACATTTGAGTGCGTTAATATACTAATCAAATGAAAAAGTTATTAGTACTATTATTCCTTTTCCTGATTCCTCAACTGCTTTCCAGTCAAGAAAACAGCAGACTTTTTTCTGAGGCTGTTCAAACCAATTTTAGTAAATTCAAAAGCCAAAGCAATCAAGCATACAAAGAAGGCAACTTTGAAAAAGGTCAATTTTTATTTGACAGTTTAGTTCAAAACCAATTAATTGGCTCAAAATTTAATGATTACTCACTCAAAAGAGTTTCGAGTAAAAAATTAAAAATCGGTAAGATAAAAAAACCTATTTTTCTCATAACGTATGCATCATGGTTCGTACCTTCCAAAGGTGAAATACCGGCTATTAATAAACTTGCCAAGCAATATAAAGACATTGAATTTATTGTAATTGTTTGGGGTAAGAAAAAAGAAGCTAAAAAATTTGCCAAGAAATTCAGTAGTAATATCGAAGTATGCTATGCTGATAAAAACTATAAAAATGACAATGAAATTGTAAGTAATATGAAGGAAACACTAGGATTTCCAACTAGTTACATGATTGATTCCAACCTTCAAGTCGTAAATATCAAAAGAGGCTCAATTTCAATTCCGTATAAAACTCCACTGAAAAAAGCATTAGAAGAAAATTATAATGTATTTAATTCAAAAATAACCGAATTGATGAATCATCAAAATCAATTCAACTGAATGGTGATTTCCAACTAAATTATTTTCCAAAAAGTAATTTACCCGCCACTAATAAAAGAGCCACTCCAAATATTTTTTTCAATATTTTTTGATCAATTTGAATGGCAAATTTACTGCCAATATACCCTCCTACCACAAAGAAAATGGCAATTATAGCCGCATATTTCCAATCTACATAACCTTCCTTGTAATAATTTATGGCTGCCAATAGTGTAACGGGAACAGATAATACTGCCAAACTGGTTCCTTGAGCTTCATGTTGCGATAATCCTAAAAGTAACAATAATGGCACCATAATGATACCTCCACCAATACCAACCATTCCGCTTAGTAAACCGGCTAATAAACCAATCAACAATAAAAAAATCAAGGTAGAAACACTCATTTTCATTTGATTAATATCCTTCAACCGGAATTTCTAAAACATATTCTTTTTTGATTTTATTGGCAAGTGATTTATCTCTCAACCAAGGATTGTGAATTTTTAAAATCTTATAATTGATACCTTGTGTTTTAGCAAATGAAGCTAAATCTGTAATTGTAGAATCAACCGTAATTTTTTTCACTTCAATAGGATGATATAAACTTTCTTTTGGTAAATCAAACCCATATTTTACAGGGTTTTTCATGATTTCTTTTAACGCTAAAATCCTGAAGACATAACGTGACGTTTCTTCTGTCAGCAACAAATCATAGTAATCATTCACTTGCTGATTGGTAATTTGTTTATTTATTCCTCCCATTCCACCGTTATATGCAGCGGCGGCCAACGTCCAACTTCCAAACTTATTTTTGGCTTCTATTAGATACTTACAAGCCGCTTCAGTTGATTTTTCTAAATGATAGCGTTCATCTACAAAATCATTCACTTCCATCCCTTTTTCTTTGGCAGTTTCCGGCATAAATTGCCAAACACCTCTTGCTCCTGAGGGTGAAACGACATTAGCCAATCCACTTTCAATAACCGCTAAATATTTAAAATCATCAGGAATATCATATTTCTTTAAAATTGGCTCAATAATCGGAAATGTGCGATTTGCTCTTTTCAAAATTAATGTTGTGGTAGAATGTAAATTCGTATTGATAATCATTTCTCGATCAAATCGTTCTCGTACATCAGCCACATGCAACGGCGTTTTTTCTCCTGCAAAATCAATAGCTGAAGGCAAACTAGCCACTTCTCGTTTGGGTACGAGTTTTTTTTCATTCACTGTAGAATAAATTAAAAAACTACTACAACCTAACAAGGCTAAAGTAAAGGCAATTTTTTTAAATCGTTCCATCGTTCTCTTTTTTTTTATATTGGTAAAACTACAAAAACCTTTCCAAAAATTAATTTGAATTCAGTATAATTTTTGGTAAATTTTCATTGAACCACTTGAATTTATTCAAAATCATAATGTGTGTTCCTCCTTTAAGAACGGTACAATCTTGAATATATTTTATCGGAAAAACTTCATCCGCATCTCCGTGAATATGAATAACATTGGTATCAACCGTAGTTCTATCCCACATAATAATGGTTTCAATGGCCCAATCTAAATAACTTTTATCTCTAACACTCAAGTACTTTTCGTATAATTTCAAACGTTGAGTGATTGTTGAACCAAACGAAAACTTGGCCATCGATTCAACATTTTGAATTAATCCGGTCGGAAGAATTTTGTAAGCTTTTGTTGTTTTGGCCAATTTCATTCTTCTCGGAAATTCACGATTGGTTTTTACACTCGAAATGATAATCGTTTTTCGAACCGGAATTACCTTTGACAATTCCTGAACAATTACTCCACCAAACGAAACACCAATTAAAACAGGTTGTTCATGTTTTATATTTTCTGCCAAACGTTTTACATAAGCTGAAATAGGTTCATTAGGAATCGGTAATATCCATTCTAAAAAAAATTGCTCAAATTGCTCTTCTGGCAAATGAATGCGTTCAAAAATAGTTGGACTAGCCGCCAAACCGGGCATAAAATAAACGGGGATTTTTTCCATTGCTATAGAATTGCATAAAATTATATTTTTTGAGCTATATGAACGTAAATTGTCCGTTAAATATCTGCTAATTTATAAGAAATACATTAACATTTATAATGAAAAAACAAAATTTTAATTTTGTAACTTTGCAGTCAATTCATTTCACTTTATACAATTTGAAATACCATGGAAATCAAAGACAATCAATTATTGAGACAATTTGAAACCCAAACTCCAAATGGTCTTTTGGTAATGGAATATGCCATACAAGAGAAAAAATTATTTCTAACTAAATTAATTGTTCGGGAAGAAGCCGATGCGTCTTTGAGTGAAGATTTTATGAAAGCTATTTTAGCTTTAGCAACTGAAAAAAAATTCAAAGTGGTACCCACTCACCCGCTTGTGGCACAGTTTTTCAGAAAAAACCCGTCTTATAAAGAAATGCTTCCTCCGGGCATTAAAATTTAATCATGAAATGTCCGTTGTGTGCCGATATTGCCAATCATTTTTATACACACAAACACCGCGAGTTTTATTTTTGTTCCTCTTGTTTTTCGGTATTTTTAGACACTAAAAACTATATGTCTGAATCGGATGAAAAAAAGCACTACGAATTTCACAATAATGATGTAAACGATAAAGGCTATCAGCAATTTGCTTCACCGATCGTGACTATTGTACTGAAGGATTTTACACCCAAACATTCCGGTTTAGATTTTGGTGCCGGAACCAACTCGGTGATTGTGAAATTATTGAAAGACAAAAAATACAACATAGTAGAATACGACCCATTCTTTTCCAACCATCCGGAAGTTTTGGAAAAACAATACGATTACATTACCTGTTGTGAAGTGATTGAACATTTTCACCATCCGTTTGAGGAATTCAAAAAACTATTCCAACTTCTAAAACCCGGCGGAAAACTCATTTGTATGACCGATTTTTTCTCCGAAACCCAAAATTTTGACACCTGGTATTACAAAAATGACCATTCACATGTGTTCTTCTATCATCCCAAAACAATGGAATGGATTACTAAAAATATTGGGTTTTCGAGTTATACGATTGAGGGGAGAGTGACGGTTTTTGAAAAATAGTGGTCAGTCGCAGTGTTGAGTCGCAGTCTCCCGTCAGTTGTGTCATTCCGACGAAGGAGGAATCTCATTACGCTAGAATTATATGAACTTAAGAAACTTTATGTGATTTCTCCCGCTGGTCGAAATGACACAATCTAAAAAACTACAAAACCACAACATCCCTCACAAAATCCATCCTCACCGCACCATCTTCATCAATCTTCGTCAGTTTGATTTCGTGCAAAGTGTTCACCAATTCCGGATTCCAAGGGGTTTTTACTTTTACATAATTTTCGGTAAAACCGTGAATATAGCCTTCTTTATTTTCGGCTTCAAACAAAACGGTTCGCGTTGTTCCGAGTTGACTTTCGTAAAATGCTCTTCGTTTCTTTACAGATAATCCACGAAGCATTTTACTTCTTTTGGAGCGAACATTTGCCGGCACAACTCCATCCATTTCAGCTGCTTCAGTATTATCTCGTTCAGAATAGGTAAAAACGTGCAAATACGAAATATCTAAGTCATTCAAAAAGTGATAAGTTTCTAAAAAATGTTCGTCTGTTTCACCGGGAAAACCGACAATTACATCCACGCCAATACACGCATCGGGCATTACTTCACGGATTTTGTTCACGCGATCTACGTACAATTCTCGCAAATAACGACGTTTCATTTTCTTCAAAATGTCATTGCTCCCTGATTGTAACGGAATATGAAAATGCGGTACAAAAGTTCGGCTTTTGGAAACAAAATCAATCGTTTCGTTTTTTAATAAATTCGGCTCGATAGACGAAATTCGCAATCGCTCAATACCTTCTACTTCATCCAACGCTTGTACTAATTCTAAAAAAGTATGTTCGTGTTTTTTGTTGCCAAATTCACCTTTTCCATAATCACCAATATTCACACCGGTTAACACGATTTCTTTGATGCCTTGCTGCGAAATTTCTTTGGCGTTTTTCAACACATTTTGCAATTCATCACTGCGAGAAATCCCACGAGCTAAAGGAATGGTACAATAGGTGCATTTATAATCACAACCGTCTTGCACTTTCAAAAAAGCTCGGGTTCGGTCGCCAATGGAATAGCTTCCCACATAAAAATTAGCTTCTTCAATCTCACAAGAATGTACTTCGCCTAAATCATTCTTGGTCAAATCATTCAAATAATCGGTAATTTTAAATTTTTCTGTCGCACCCAAAACCAAATCTACACCATCCACGGCAGCCAATTCTTCGGGTTTCAATTGAGCATAACATCCCACCGCAGCCACAAATGCTTTCGCGTTATTTTTCAAAGCTTTTTTGACAATTTGTTTGAATTGTTTATCGGCATTTTCTGTAACGGAACAAGTGTTAATCACATAAATATCAGCAACTTCTTCAAAATCAACGCGTTCAAAACCTTCTTGTTGAAAATTTCGAGCAATAGTAGACGTTTCTGAAAAATTCAGTTTACAGCCTAAGGTGTAAAAAGCGACTTTTTTTGGGCTTGCTATCATATTCTGCATTTCCTAAAATTGGAAAAAGGGTTTCTTTACTTATATTTACCCTTTTAAAAAGAGTGCAAATTTACACACAATATTCGGGAAAATGAAATCATTACTTCGCTATCTATCACTATTTTACTTTTTTACAGCATTGATTTCCTGTGGAAATAAGAAAGCGGAAACCAATGACAACCTCGTTTTTAGATACAATGAAAGTGCAAACATTGCCACCTTAGATCCCGCCTTTTCCAAATCGCAAAACATCATTTGGGCGTGTAATCAATTGTTCAATGGTTTGGTTCAGTTGGATGATAGTTTGCACATTCAGCCCGATATTGCTAAACGTTGGACGATTTCGGAAGATGGAAAAACCTATCAATTTGTACTTCGAAGTGATGTTTATTTTCACAAGCATTATTTGTTTGGGAAAGATTCCACCCGAATTGTGAAAGCAATTGATTTTGAATACAGTTTGAATCGTTTGAAAGACGAAAAAATCGCTTCGCCAGGCGGATGGATTTTGCAAAATGTAGAAAATTTTGAAGCGAAAAACGATTCGATTTTCGAAATAAAACTCTCCAAATCATTTCCGGCTTTTTTAGGATTATTATCGATGAAATATGCGTCGGTTGTTCCAAAAGAAATCATCGAAAGTCCGAATTATGATTTCAGAACAAAACCCATCGGAACCGGACCGTTTCAATTTAAATTTTGGGAAGAAAATGTCAAATTGGTTTTACGACGAAATCCTATTTACTTTGAAAAAGATGAAAAAGGAAAGCAATTACCTTATTTAGAAGCTGTTGCCATTACTTTTTTACCGGATAAACAAAGTGGCTTTTTAGAATTTATTCAAGGAAAAATTGATTTTGTTTCCGGTTTGGACCCTTCCTATAAAGATGAAATTCTGACACAAAAAGGCGAATTACAACCAAAATATAAAGAAGATGTGAATTTAATTAGCGGTTCTTACCTCAACACCGAATATCTCGGTTTCAGAATGGATGGTACGGATAAAACAATTTTGGACAAACGCATCCGTCAAGCCTTAAATTATGGTTTTGACAGAGCAAAGATGATTACGTATTTGCGAAATAATATGGGAATTCCGGCCACAAGTGGAATCATTCCTAGCGGTATGCCGAGTTTTAACAACCAAAAAGGCTATGATTTTGACCCTGAAAAAGCTAAAGCATTAGTGGCTGACTTTGTCAAAGAAACCGGCATTAAAAAACCAAAAATCGTTTTGAGTACCAATGCAACCTACATTGATATTGGCGAATTTTTACAACGCGAATGGCAAAAAATGGGTTTAGATGTTGAAATTGATGTAAATCCGCCATCCACATTACGCCAAGCGATTGCGACCGGAAAAGTGACATTTTTTAGAGCGAGTTGGATTGCCGATTATCCGGATGCGGAGAATTATTTATCGCTTTTTTACAGTAAAAACTTTGCTCCAAATGGACCAAATTACACGCATTTTTCTAATCCTAAATTTGATGCGTTATATGAAAAAGCATTCCTCGAAACCGATGATTCCAAACGATTTGAATTGTATCAACAAATGGATCAAATCATCATTGAAGAAGCTCCGGTGATTCCGTTGTTTTATGATAAAGTAGCGAGGTTTACACGAAAAAATGTGGAAGGTTTGGGGATTAATCCCTTGAATTTATTATCTTTAAAGAGGGTAAGTAAGAATTAGAAAGAATTTACCGCAAAGTTCGCAAAGGTTTACGAGAAGAAGTATATAGTAAAGATAAACTTGTCGAGGTGATAAGAAAATTAAACTAATTAGAATATTATTTTTTCTAAATCATTAAATGTTTGAATATAGTATTTTGCATTGTTTCCTTTCAAAACCTTATTTCGAAGTATTTGAATTGTAATAAGATTCAATTGATTACCTGCATGAATTTCTGCATGTGGATTATCGCCAATAACGTAGGTTTGACTCGGATTTAATGAATATTCATGTATTAAGTTTTTAAAAATATCAACTTTTGTTGATTTTTCAATCAATCTATCATTGATAATTATCTTTTTGAAATCTTTTTCTAATTTCAATGCTTTGATTTTAGCTTCTTGCAAACTAGTCAAACCAGAAGTAACTAAAAATTTATCTATCTTCAAATTTTGTAAAACTTCATAATCATCATATGTTGATATTTCTAATTTTGGTGGATTAGATTCTAAAATACTAACTGATTTTAAAAAAATAGGAAAAGGTATCTTGTATTTCTCAATTACTCTATCCCAAGAATCTAACCATAAGTCATTTTCAATTTTTTTGATAATTTCTAATGAAAAAATTGATGACAAATTTTCAAAAATATTATCAAAAAAAGGTTGTAAAATTTCTTTACTTATCAAATTAGTTGGGAAAATTGTATAATCCAAATCAAGGATTAATGCTTTTTTATTGTTCATTTATATTGATTTGAATACCCTATTACAATGAGATAATTTTTGAAAAGTAAAAACCTACTCCTTCCTCCACTTCTTCGTCTCCTCAAACACATACTCTAAAATTCTCGCATCTTGTTCGGTGAATTCAACATGACGGCGAGACATCGCAATACGAGCGGTTTCAAAAGCTTTTTTGGTGATGTAAGTGGAAAACCCGGCTGCTCCACCCCAACTGAAACTCGGCACAAAATTGCGTGGAAATCCGCTACCAAAAATATTGGTGGAAACGCCAACAACCGTTCCGGTGTTAAACATGGTATTGATACCACATTTACTATGATCGCCCATCATGAGTCCGCAAAACTGTAGTCCGGTTTTTTCAAAACCACCGGTTTCGTAGCTCCATAATTTTACTTCATCGTAGTTATTTTTGAGATTAGAATTGTTTGAATCCGCTCCAATATTGCACCACTCACCCAATACCGCATTTCCTAAAAATCCGTCATGTCCTTTGTTGGAATAGCCAAACAGAACGGAGTTATTCACTTCACCACCTATTCGGCAATGTGGGCCAACGGTGGTAGCTCCATACACTTTGGTAGCTAATTTTACTTGAGCTTCTTCACACAAGGCAAAAGGCCCACGAATGACAGAACCTTCCATGATTTCGGAATTAAAACCTATATAGATTGGTCCGGTTGAAGCGTTTAACGTAACAAATTCAAGTTTTGCCCCTTTTTCAATAAATATATTTTCAGGAGCAATTACATTCACACTTTTGGGAATGGGTTGTGATATTCTTCCTTCGGTTAATAATTCAAAATCTTCGCGAATGGCGGCATCATTTTTGGCAAAAATATCCCAGGTATGTTCGATGCGTAAACCGTCTTCATTATAATCGATGATTTCATAGGTATCAAAATCTACTTCTTCTTGCGTATCATTCGTATAGAACGCAACTACTTCTTCGCCTTTAAAAATCGCTTGGTTTTTTTCCAAACTTTTAATCATTTCTACCAACACTTCATTCGGTAAAAAAGAGGAATTGATTAGAATATTTTCTTCCATTTCAACCATTGGGTATTTTTCAGATAAATAGTCCTCAGTGATAGTTGTGGTGGTATAACCTAGATATTTTTCCCATTTTTCGCGAATGGTTAATATTCCGATGCGAATATCCGCTACAGGACGTGTAAATGTGAAGGGTAAAAGAGCGTTACGAACCGGTCCGTCAAAAAGTATGTAGTTCATTTTTGATATTTTTTTGAAGTTCAAAGTTATAAAAAAGCCCTCACAAAATGGAGGGCTTTTTAAAATTTAGTTTGGTTAGGTTGTTTATTGTTTGATCAACTTGTGTGTTGATAATGTTCCTTCGCTGTCTTTTGCCAAAAGAATGTATGTTCCTGTAGCAAGTGATTGAATTGAAATAGTTTCATTTGTAACTGGAGTTTCAAAAACTTTTCTTCCGTTAATGTCAAAAATTTCAGCCGAAACTACATCAAAATTATTACCTGATTTAATGTTCACAATATCTTTTGCAGGATTTGGATAAACACTAAATGAAGTAAAATCATTTCCTCCAACGCTTAAAGTAGAACCTTCAACAACTAAAATAGCTTGATTTGGATCTGGATTTACAATTGTATCAACAATACCTGATGGCCATCTAATAATTACTTGTTGTATTTCTGTAGCCTGACCAATACCAAAATGAACATTGAGCGAACTCATATATTCAAAACCATCTCCACTTCTGGCATCACGAATTTGTTTACCCCAAGCACCATATATTTCAACTCTAGCTCCAATACCATTTCGGTTACTTTGGATACCTTGTAAATAAAATTTTATCCATTTATTAGAGTTTCCGTTATTCATTCTAATTGTAGAACCATTTAAAACATCTAGGAAACCATCATTATTTAAATCACCTACAGCTCCTACTCCAAAACCAACATTTGAAGATCCAAAAGTACCATCACCTTTGTTGTACATTATTTTATTACCTCCACCCATTACATCAACAAAACCGTCATTGTCAAAGTCATGAGCAATATGTTCAATATTAGTACTAGTATTGGTATCCCAACCAGTACCGGCAGTAATATCCGTAAACGTACCGTTTCCATTATTTCGCATATATTTATGAGAACCGTCACTTGTTGAACTAGCTCCAACTAAAGCATCCATATCACCATCATTATCATAATCAGCCCATGCAGAAGACCATGTTTGAACCGGATCTGCCATGTTTGCAGCAGAGGAAACATCAGTAAATGTTCCATTTCCGTTATTTCTATGTAACTCATTAATTTTTGCTGTCCCAGCTCCACCTCTACATTTAGCAATGAATAAATCTTGATCACCATCATTATCATAATCAATCCATATAGAACCATAATTTCCACCATTTGGGTGTATTCCCAATAACATTGCACCTGGAGTAACGTTAGATTGATAAAAAGTAAATTGCCCTGAACCATTGTTTAAGAAATATACATTAGGCTGAACGTCATGACAAGAAAAAGCATCCAAGTTACCATCATTATTCAAATCAACAAAATTTGTACGTTGACAAAATACATATTGAGTAAAATTTTCTTTTACAAAACCAGTTCCATTAGCTGTTGATTTCATGAATGTTACTCCATTTCCACCACCATACATCAAATCATTGAACCCATCTTTATTATAATCGCCAGCAGCCAAACTCCATGAAGGCATGTTGTTTGCAGCCTCAGTTGGATAGTTAAAAATTGTAAAACCAGGCACTACAGAATTTTGTCTATGTACTTTAATATTAGTAGAACTAACCCCAACAATATCATCTAAAAAGTCACCATTCATATCTACAACAGCTATATTAAATTGACTATCTATTGTTGAAATGGATTGATTGGTAAAAGTTACCGGTTGACCTATCGGTTCTTGATAAGCAGATTCCGTTACCTGAAAAGTAAATCCATTAGTAGTCCATCTGTTATCAAATGCAATGTAATAGGTTGTATTGGCTAAAACCGGAAAAGAATCTTCAGAAGAATAATTTTCACCTGAATCATCATCACCTGCATGACAAACTAAAGCACCACATACTCCTGTATAAACATGAAAACGAGTGTCAACTCTTGGAGTGTTTTGTGCTATATTCGTGCTTATTGTTAAAGTGTAATTTTGTGCTGGAGTATAAGAATACCACTCAGCACGAGGATTATTTGTAATAGTACCATTATCAGTACAAATTGGAGTCGCAGCTTGAGTTCCATCAACAGTTGTTGCTACAAATAATCCAGGACCTGAAATTACTTGAGCAGTAGCACATGTATTTTGGGCTTTCATCCAGTGAAACGCGAAGCAAAATAAAAGTAAAAAAGTAGTTTTTTTCATTATTTAAAGTTTAGTTTGTATTAGTTTTAATTACAAGGGGAAAGGGATTCAATCCATTGTCTGATTAATTCTTTACCCTCTTCATGAATTACTGAACGTCCAATTAATGGCATCATGTATGATTCGTTTTCTGTATCCAATCTATAATACATCATTGAGCGATTTGGATTACCGGGTGTTACTATTCTGCTTAAAGCAGATGGAAAATCTGCCATGTCTTGTGTATCAACACATACTCCTAAATTTGTTCTATTTGTAGTTTCATTGAAAGCAAAACGCATCGGACGATAATCACAATGACTATTATCACGATGACAATGAGCACAATTCATATCTAAATATGACCTCACTCTTAATTCTAAAGGCTGAGTTTCGTCTTTATAATTAACCGTTGTTACAATTGTTGAAGGTAAATTATTTTCCAAATAACCAACTTCAACCCATTTTGTCAATTGATTTTTTAAACCAGTAGAAAAAGCTAAGTCTTTATTTAAACTTTGTGGTTTGATTCCAATTGGAATAGCTTTTTCATCAAATTTATGACAAGTAAGGCATTGAGCTTCAGAAGGAATTCTATAATTCGAAACTGTTTTTATTCCACTATCCTCTTGCCATGAAACGCTAGTAAAACCACCGTCCATATTCAGGAATGCTTCAGTTTGTTCATTATTCCAAACATATTCAGCAAATATCCATCCATTTTGTTTGCGAATCATAATCCTAGTTTCAATAATTCTGGTTGTATTGGATGGTAATGTATTTTCGTAATAAAAATTTTTGATAATAGCAGCACCAACCGGTAATTCTAACACATTGCCATCTCCATTATAAGTTGCTTTAGTTCCTTTTGGCATCCATACAAATCGTTTTTTTAGAGCGTAATCCGTAAATAGTTGCGAGATTGGCTCATAAGGTAAAACATCCAAAGAAGGTATTTGATTTTTCATTTCACCTTCGAAGAATTTATAATCTGATAATTTTGGATATGGAACTTGGGTTAAATCCACTACAACAGGAGAAACCGGTTCATAATTAGTTTCTTTATCTTCTTCTGAACAAGAAATAAAAATAACAATAGATAAAATGAATAAGGAAACAAAGAAGTATAATTTTTTCATGCGTAATTTGAAATTTGCTTCTAAAAGTAACAAAAAAATTGATTTAACCTATTTTTAGTTGTAATTTTATTTATAATTAGCGATTTTGTTCAAATATTCGGAATTTAAATTATTCCGAAAAATCTCCATCTGCTCTTTTCAAAATAGCATCGGGTAATGCTTTTTTAGCTTTGGCACCCATTTTTTTCAATCGCTCAACGCTACCTATAAGATTGCCTTTCCCTTCAACCAATTTACCCATAGCATTCCCATATTCGATTTTGGCTTCTTCCATTTTTTTTCCAATTTTGATTAAATCAGAAACCAAACCTTCAAATTTATCATACAAAGCTCCGGCTTGTCGGGCAATTTCCAACGCATTTTCTTGTTGCTTTTGATTGGTCCACATACTGTCAATAGTACGTAAAGTGGCTAATAATGTAGTTGGGGTTACAATAATTATATTTTTTTCAAACGCCTTGTTATACAAAGAGTTGTCTTCATTTAAAGCAATCGCAAAAGCCGATTCAATCGGGATAAATAACAAAACAAAATCCGGACTTTCCATTTGATACAAATCGTGGTAATTTTTATCACTCAATTGCTCCACATGGCGTTTAATGGAATTGATATGGTCTTTTAAAAATCCTACTTTTTGAGCCTCATCTTCCTCATTCGCAAAACGTTCATAAGCCGTCAGTGAAACTTTAGAATCCACAATCATTTTTTTGCCGTCAGGTAAACTAATTACTACATCAGGTTGCAAACGATTGCCTTCTTCTGTCATAAAACTTTGTTGTACTTCATATTCCCGACCTTTTTCTAAACCGGATTTTTCAAGTACCCGTTCCAAAATTAATTCGCCCCAATTCCCTTGCATTTTGCTATCACCTTTCAATGCTTTTGTTAAATTGAGCGTTTCTTTACTCATTTGCTCATTCATTTCTTTCAACCCAACAATTTGCTGACGAAGAGCAGCGTGGTAATCAATACTTTCTTTGTGTGTATCTTCCACTTTCTTTTCAAAGTGCTGAATTTTTTCCTGCAAAGGCGATAAAATATTTTTAAGGTTTTCTTTATTTTGTTCCGTAAATTTCACGGTTTTTTCTTCCAGAATTTTATTGGCTAAATTTTCAAATTCTTTGGTAAATTTTTCCTGTAACTCCTCTACTTCTTGCTTTTGCTCTTTGTTGCGTTGCCAAAGATTTTCAAAATCGGCTTCCTTTTTGGTGAGTTGGAGGGATAAAGAATCTTTTTCACGACGAATTTCCTCTTTATCTTTTCTCTCTAATTCCAAATTTTTGGTAAATTGATTTTGCTCTTCCTGAAAACGAACTTTCAATTGGTCAATTTGGGCTAATAGTCCATTAATCCGTTCTTCTAAACTTGATTTTTCGGATTTGGCTTGAGCGGTAAATAGTTGTTTTCCAATAAAAATTCCAATGGCTAAGGCAATAATGAATACAATAGTAAAAAGAATAAGGTCTGACATATGGCGATGATTTTTTTGAAAAGTAAAAATAAGTAAAAAGATTATGAATCAACATTTATTTGATTATAAACTTTCCTTTCTTAGAATCAAAAAAAATAAATTCGTTTTCAAATAAATGATTGAAAATACCTTTTGAAATCAAATTGCAAGGGTGGTTCTGAATCACAGTTTGTCCATTCATGACAATCATTTCATCACTCAATTGAATAGCCAAATCAATATCGTGCGTAGAAAACAAAATGCATTTTTGGGTTTCGGTGGTTAATTTTTTCAAGAGTTTAAACAAAGAAACTTTGTGTAATAAATCCAAATGCGTTGTAGGTTCGTCTAAAACAATTAAAGGCGTATCTTGGGCTAATGCTCTGGCAATTAAAACCTTTTGCAATTGTCCGTCACTGATTTCGTAATGTTTTTGATGGACTAAATGACGGATTTCAGTTAATTCGATGGCTTTTTCAATTTGGATTTTATCTTCATTTGATAATTTTCCGAGCCAATTCGTATAGGGTTGTCTTCCCAAAGCAATCAATTCATAAACGGTTAAATTACTGGGTGGTAATTTTTCAGTTAACACAACACTTATTTTTTGAGCTAATGCTAATGGCTCATAAGTTTGAATTGATTTTTCGTTTAGTAAAACGGTTCCTGAAAGTGGTTTTTGAATTCCGGTAATTGTTCGCAATAAAGTTGATTTTCCAATGCCGTTAGCTCCTACCAAACCAATTAATTTTCCTTGTTCCAATTGAATGGAAACTTCAGAAGCAACCGTTTTGGTTGTTACTTTAGAAGTGTAGCCGATGACGAGGTTTTGGGTTTGGAGAATCATTTTTTTTGAGTTGCTGAGTTACTGAGATACTGAGTTGCTGAGTTTTTTTAAATCATTATTTTCCGCTTTCGAACCAATAACCAAACCACAACCGGTGCTCCAACCATAGAAGTAATGGCATTGATAGGTAACGTATAATCGCTTCCGGGAAGTTGGGCAATACTATCGCAAACTAACATCAAAATGGCACCGATTAACAAAGTACTCCAAAACAAGATAAAATGGTTACTGGTTTGAAAAAGCAATTTAGCCAAATGTGGAACAGCCAATCCCACAAAAGCAATGGGTCCGGCAAAAGCAGTGATGCTTCCGGCCAAAATACTAGTGGCAAAAATGATAATGAATCGCGTTTTTTTGAAATTTAGTCCGAGACTTTTGGCATAATTTTCTCCTAATAACAACGCATTTAAAGGTTTGATGCTGAAAATACTCAAGACCAATCCTACACCGCAGCAAATAGCTAAAATCAGGATGGAATTCCACGGTAAATTAGCCAAACTTCCCATGGACCAAAAGGTGAATTTTTGCAATTCTTGAGCAGTGCTGAAATAACTCAACACACTTACAATCGCACTGGTGAAACTTCCAAACATTAGTCCGACAATTAAAATAGCCATCGTATCTCGTAATTTTTGAGAAACCACTAAAACAGCCATTAAAACTAATAAACTTCCCAACGAAGAAGCCAAAACAATTCCGTAATCGGAGATTAAAAAGGAAGGTAAAAATCCGGCTCCCATAATCACAAATGCAACACCCAAACTTGAACCGGAACTCAAACCAAGCACATACGGTCCGGCTAGTGGATTTCTGAACAACGTTTGCATTAATAATCCTGAAATCGATAAGCCCATACCTACTAAAATGGCTGTGATGGCTTTAGGAAGTCGGAAATTCCAGAGAATTATTTCCCAAGATGTTTTGATTTCGTTGCCTAAAATTGAATTAAAAATTTCGGTTGTTGGAATTGAAACGGAACCTAAACTAACATTTAAGAGAAACGTTCCGAGTAAAACGAAAACTAAAACTATGAATAGTATTTTATTTTTTTGAGTTGGCAATTTTTTAAAACATTAAGGGATTATGAAACTATAAGTTTGTATGAATTTGCGTTAACTGCTTTCACTATTCTCGTTGTCAAACATTTCGTTTAATTTTTGTTGAAGAAGTTTTTTGTCCGGCAATTGCGTTTTGTATTCAGAAACCATTGTTGGAGAAAGACTTCTGCTTAAAGCATACTCAACCACTTCATTGTCTTTATCTTTGCACAACAAAACGCCAATACTCGGATTTTCTTTTTCTTTTTTAACATCGCGATCTAACGCTTCTAAGTAAAAATTCAGTTGTCCTAAGTGGTCTGGTTTAAATTTGTCTGCTTTTAGTTCAAAAGCAACTAAGCATTGTAAGCCACGATGATAAAATAGAAGATCAATAAAAAAGTCGTTGTTACCAACTTGTAATTTATATTCTTCGGCTATGAATATATAATCTTTACCAAGTTCTAGTATGAAGTCTTTCATTTGTTTTACAAGTCCGCGTTGTAATTCACTTTCATTATGTGGCTCTGGCAAGTGTAAGAATTCAAAAACATAACTATCTTTAAAGGTAGTTGTTACGTCTTGATTGTTTTGTCTCAACAGTGTTGAGAGTTTTGAATTACTTATTACTGTTCGTTCGAAAAGACTGGATGAAATCTGTCTGTCAAGTTCTCGAAAACTGTAATTTTCTTGTTTTGCAAGTTTCAAATAAAACTCTTGTTCTTCAATAGTTTTGCATCTTGAAAATATTGCTAAGTTATGTGACCAACTAATTTCTCTCACCGCTGTTGAGAGTTTTGGAAAATCTTTGTAAGTTTCATAAAACTGTTTCATTCGCCAGATATTCTTGTCGGAAAATCCTTTTATCTCTGGTTCAGTTTGTTGAATGTAATTGGCTAATTCTTTTACGACAGCGTCGCCCCATTCTGACTTTTCAATTTTTTTACTGATAAATTCTCCAATGTTCCAATAAAGATTTATTAATTCGGCATTTACAGCTTTAATCGCATTTGAGCGAGATTGTTTTATAATTTGAATAATGTCTGTAAATCGATTGTCCATTTTTAACTACTATCATTTATGATTACTTACAAACTTAACTATTTTATGTCATATTGGTAATTGAACTATTTCAATTTTTCAAAAAAGTATAATTCGTAGTCCGGTACTAACTCCGGATGAAGAATTTTAATTAAATCTTTTAATACTAAATCGGGACGATTTGAAGCTAATTCATAATAAATAACCCCACCGGTTTTTCCTTTTTTGGAACTGAAGGAATACACATTTTTGTTTTGAACGGCTTTAAAATGTTTGTAATTGGGATTTGCTTTTTCGAGTTGATCAAAGGAAGTGAATTGCCCGGGACCAATCCAAAAATCGGCATTTTGGGCTTTTTCGAGAACAGTTTCAAAGGATAAGGATAAACTGCCGGTTCCTTCGGTTGCTGCCCAAAGATAATTTCCGCCTGCATTGTCTAGAAATTGGGCTGCCCAACTTTTCCCTTGTGGCAAATACCATTGGTCTTGGTAAATGGCTCCGCTCAAAATAGTTGGTTTTAAAGTGGCTTTTTTGGCTAATGCAATGGCTGCTAAATAATCTTTTTCGATGGTTTTGAAAACCTGATCTGCTTTTTCTTCTAAGCCAAATAAAACACCAAACAATTGAATCCATTCGGCTCGACCGAGCGGATGCTGCTCCGTCCAATCGCCGTTATAAAGAATTTTCAAACCGTTTTGTTTCAAATTATCATAGGTTTTCTTTTCGCCATCTACACCAAAACCAATGATTACGTCGGGTTGCATATCGAGTAAAACTTCGGTGTTTAAACTTTGGTTGGTTCCGATTTCACGGATTTTTCCGGTTTCGATTAAGGTTCTGGTTTTTTCGGAAGAAATATAATCGGTGTTAGGAAATCCGACTAATTTATTTTCTACTCCTAATAATTCCAAAGCCGGAATGTGCGTGGTGGATGTGACTACAATCGATTTTATCGGAACTTGAATCGCAGCGTATTTTTGTAAACTATCCGGGATTTTGGCGGATGGTTGGTGTAAAATATACGTGTACTTTTTATCTGAAGTTGGCCACGGATTAGATACCGTTACGATTGAAAAATCGTCATGAGTTTGAATGGAAAGTCCGGTTGCGTAGCGAATGTAATTTTCGGGAGATTGGATTTCTGTATTTTTTTTCTCTTTTTGTTGACAACAAATGAAGAGAAAAGAAAACATTGAAAATAAAATGAGCTTTTTCATGGAACAATTTTTTGCAAAGGTAACGGTTTGTAACAAATGTTATCTTGGGAAAATGATGGACTATTTACCTTTACAGAAAAATCAAACATGCGAGATTCCAATACCTTTATGTACATCGTTGGTGGAATTATTTTACTTCATTTTGTAGTGGGTTTTATTTGGTTGTGGGTGAAGATGAATAAGAAAAAATGACAAATCTTAATTCCGTTTTCTTTGAAGCAGGCTCCCCTAGCCCGGATTGCAGTGTAAAGCCTTTTGCAGGATTGTTGCATTTTTTCTTGGTACAAAAAAGCGACCAAAGGGAGCTCTTTTTGTGCCTTAGAAAAAAGCAACAAGACAAAAAAGCTTGGAACGAAAAGCCGGAATAGCTTCTAAAAAAAATTAAGAAATATTTACTTAAAATGTTTACTTTTGCCCGGTATTTTGGTTGCAACGCCTTTTTTAGGCCGAGCATTAAAAGGGAATCAGGTGAAGATTGGAGATTGTTGATTGGAGATTGTTGATTTTGGAACAGTTCTGAAATCGAAAATCGTTAATCAAAAAATCGTTAATCAAAATCCTGAGCTGTACCCGCAACTGTAAGCTAAATAGCTTGTTGTTCACTTTCATGCCATTGTCTCGTTGCAAAACCAGATGAGAAGGCCAACAACAAGACGCAAGCCAGGAGACCTGCCACATACATTGAGTAACAAACTTTCGGGAAAAAAGGTTTGGGTATGGGTAAATTCTATGCTTTTCTCCCATTTTAGTAAATTTATTTTTAACTTAAAATGAATCAAAAATTCAGGTACTGTACCGCTATTGTAGCGTTATGGGGAACGTGTGCTTTAGCACAACAAGACACTATTTCGTTAAAAGAAGTGGTGATTTCGGACACCAAATTTGAGCAGTCCAAAGAAAAATCAGGTAAAATTATTGAAAAAATCACAGCAGAAGATTTGGCTCGAAACACAGGACAATCGGTGGCTACGGTTTTAAGTCAAGCCGTAGGTTTGGAAGTCAACGGAAACCAAAGTGCGAACGGTAAAAACCTCAGTTACTTTATACGAGGTGGTAGAAATCGTCAGGTATTGATTGTGATTGATGGTATTCCGATGACCGATGCGTCGGGAATTAATTTGGAATACGACTTGCGATTGCTACCGGCAGAGCAAGTGGAAAGCATTGAAATTATGAAAGGTGCAGCCAGCACATTATATGGAACCGGTGCGGCTTCGGGGGTGATTAACATTACCTTGAAAAAAGCGGCTAAAAAAGAAATTTCCGGAAATGCCTATATGCATTTGGGTACACAAAACACAAGCGAAAATTTCAAAGGCAATCCGCAAGATTTCAATCAAGGTTTTGGATTAAATGGCACTTTGGACAAAGTAGATTATTATGCATCGTTGAATAGCACGGAAACCAAAGGTATTTCGCAGGCGGCGGGTGAAAACTTTGAAGAAGACCGATTTTCGAGAGTGAATGCATTAGCAAAGATTGGAGTTCAAGCAACTTCAAAATTAAAATTGGATTTCTTTAGCAATTATGACCGCATGAAAACAGATTACGATGGCCCGTTTGACAATGTAAATAATCCGGATGTGTTGGAAAATGTTTCGCTTTCGGAGCAATTTAGGTTTGGATTTAATCCGAAATACAAGTACAGAAAAGGAGAGTTCAAAATCAATTCAGGTTTTACATTGTTGGAGCGAAGTTACAACGAACTAAATTCATGGTCGGGCAGTTTAGATGACTATGTTTATACCTCGAGAAGTGTAGTGGTGGATGCTATGAACAAATACAACTTCAATTCTTCCTTTTTTGTGGTGGTGGGAACGCAGTTTCAATTTCACGACATGAATACGCAAACACCATTTGATGTAATTGAAAGAGAAAATGCCAAATTTAATTTGGTTGACCCTTATGTAACGGCAGTTTACAATTCAAAATTTGGATTGCATATCAATGCCGGAGCACGGTTGAATTTACATTCGGTGTATGACAATCAGTTGGTTTACAATATCAATCCTTCATACCATTTTAGAGAATTGCCACTGAAGATAATTACTTCTTACAGTACAGCTTATATTACGCCAAGTTTGTATCAGTTGTATTCTCCATTCGGAAATTTAGAGTTGACTCCTGAAGAAAATGCAACCGCAGAAGTAGGTTTTGAAGCCACTTTTTGGAATAAAAAAATAACACTTAATGCGGTTGGTTTTTACAGAGAAGAGTCCAATTCGATTGGTTTTTTCTTAGACCCGGAAACCTTTGAATCGTATTATGTTAATGTGGAAGGCGAGAATCGAGTGCGTGGTGTAGAAACTACATTAACTTACAACTTTTCATCTAAAGTAAGAGTAACCGGAAATTACTCATTTACGGATATTCCTGAAGAATTGAATCGTTTAATTCCCAAACACAAAGGAAATATAGCATTGGATTTTCAAATGAATTCAAGAACTTTTGCCAGCATCAATTACCAATATGTTGATGGCAGAAGAGACGCATTTTTTGACGGTGGAACATTTGCTGTAACCAATGTTTTCTTAGGTTCTTATCAACTTTTAAACGGATTACTTAAATATGAAGTATTGAAAAACCGCATGTCTGTTTTTGGAGCGGTGAACAATATTTTGAATGAAGAATTTGTGGAAACTGTTGGATATAACACGAGAGGTAGAAATGTTAAAATAGGAATGAATTTACAGTTTTAAAGAATGATGCCCCAAAACAAATTTTGGGGCTTTGTTTTACTTTAAAATTTGAAACAATCCTTTTGGAACATCATTTAGATACATTTCATTACCAAAAAGAAGCATTGATTTTCTATCTTTGAAATACAATTTTCCATCTTCTGTATAAGTTGCTCTTGGACGCCCAAATTCTAAAATGTAATTAATGGTCGTATTTAAAAGCGGTTCATTAACATCGCCAAGTATTCCCAAATTTGCCATATTCTCATCTTGCGGAACAGTTGGACTGAATCCGTTAACATAATCACCTTCACCTAATTTATTTGCAATTCTTAACACAATTGGTTGCATGGCATAACGGTGATTATTATTTCTGTTAGATTTTCCAAAAGTTGGGGAATCATAAAGTGTTATAGAACCTACATTTTTACCCTCCGTTTTGGTTCCGATTTGAATTACCGAAATATGTGGCTTTAAACCATTAATAATCAACTCGCTGGCAGAAGCAGTGCTTGGTGAAGTGATGATATATACTTTATTCAAGTTTAAATTATTAATTAAATTTCCATTGGCAATAACATTTGTAAATCGATTAACCAAAGAGCTTGGGTCATTTTGGGTTAAAAATTCCTCTACTTTATCGTTCCATTGTTGGCGAGCAAAAATATCATTATTAAACTGACCGGTGATCATACTGGCCAAACGAGTTGCGGTATCAACTGAACCACCGGAATTGTATCTCAAATCTAAAATTAAATGGGTAATTCCTTGATTCTTTAATTGCCCGATAGCCTGATTAAGTTGATTTTCATATGAAGTAAAAAAACCATTATAAATCAAGTAACCAATTTTTTTATCTCCATAATCGAATACATTCGTCAAATATACCGGATTTTCGGCATAATCTGTTTTTGTTAAAGTAACCGATTGACCATTTGGAGAAATATTTCCACCGTTAAAATCTGCTAAATTTAAAGTATAAGTATCATTAGACAATAATGAATTATAATTATCAATGGTCAAAGGAGTTCCGTTAACCGCATAAAAAATATCACCTCTTTGAATTGGTTTGGAAGAAGCATCGGTGTTAGGCAAAATATATCGAACCCAACCATAAATCTCGTTTGAACCAGGGGTAACTCTTTTTAAACCAAAATCTACTCCATTACTTTTGGCAGTTCCAGTTAAAATTCCCTCTAGCACGCGATAATCACTAAAAATAACACTATAACGATCAGTAGAACGCTCTACAAGCAAATCTTCGAACAATTCTTCCGGTGAAGGATATGGATCTACAAAAGCATTCAAATCTCGTTGAGTTGCAAATCGATCGTCTGCTAAATTTGGTTCCTCACCTTGCCAAAAATAATAAAGGTTTAGACCTTTCCAAATAAAATCCTTTATTTCAAGTGATGATTTTACGGGTTTATCATCAATATCATCACAAGAATGAAAACTTAGTGTAAGGACAAAAAAAGACAAAACAATTTTTAATATAATCTTCATAGCAGTTTTTTTCTTTAAGAACGTAAATTTAATAACTTTAGTTTTATTTTCAATTTCTTTGTAACAAAAATTAGTTTGAATCGTCTTGACTTTATAACCAACCAATAAAAAACAAATATGAACCAAAAAGAGTTCATTTTGATGATTAATCCTTTTAAGGATAAACTTTTCAGATTAGCCAAACGTATATTGGTTAGTCATGAAGAGGCTCAAGATGCTACTCAAGAAGTTTTGGTGAAACTTTGGGACAAAAAAAATGGTTTAGAAAAGTATTCCAGTATTGAAGCTTTTGCGATGACAATGACCAAAAATTATTGCTTGGATCAGCTAAAATCAAAAAGATCTTCTAATCTAAAAATTGTACATTCCAATTATGTTGCAAAAGAGGCTACGTTAGATCAAGCAACTGAAGACAATGATAGCTGGACTTGGGTAGAAAAAATGATTAATGAATTACCTGAACAACAAAAATTAATAATTCAAATGCGTGACGTTGAACAATATGAATTTGAAGAAATTGCAAAAATGTTGGATATGAACGAAACGGCTGTTCGCGTTAATTTATCAAGAGCCCGAAAAATTATTAGAAAAAAAATGAATAAAACACATGCATATGGAATTAGCTAATATTGAACAATTAATTGAAAAGTATTTTGATGGCGAAACCACTTTGGCAGAAGAAAACGAATTAAGAACGTATTTTTCTTCTTCTACAGTAGCTCCACATTTGGAACAATATCAGACGCTATTTCAATTTTTTGTTAGAGAAAAAGAAGCTCAATTTTCACCTTCACTTTCTCAAAAAACGAAAAATAAAAAACAAATGATTGGTTTAGGACTTGCAGCTAGTTTGGTGTTTTTTGCCGGTTTACTTACGTTTTTACCTTTTAACAGTAATCCTAAAAAAGAATCCTTTTCAACTGCTGATTTAGGTCAGTTTGAATCACCGGAAGAAGCATTTGAAGAAACACAAAAAGCTTTAGCACTTTTATCGTCTAATGTAAATGTTGGCATGAAAAGTGTTAACTATATAAGTGAATACCAAAACTCAAAAAATTTAATCTTTAAAAAATAAAATCATGTCTAAAATTATAACCTATCTGTTAGTTTTCGTAACATTATTAATTTCACAAATCATGTCAGGTCAGTCCATTTTTGACAAATTTGATGGACCCGACGATGTAAAATCCATCATTGTCAACAAAAAAATGTTTGAAATGATGAGTAAAGTAAAAGCGAACGACAAGGAAACACAACAATATGTGAACTTACTAAAAAAACTAGATAATTTAAAAGTATTTATCACTACTAGTCCCAAACAAATAGCAGAAATGCGATTAACAGCCGATAAATATTTAAAAACATCAGGAATGGATGAATTAATGAGGGTTTCAGATGGAGGAAAAAATGTAAAAATTTACATGCGTTCAGGTGCAACAGAAAATTCAGTTAGAGAATTATTTATGTTCATTGAAGGAAATGCAAAAGACAATGAAACCGTCTTGTTTTCATTAACCGGTAATTTTAATTTGGATGAAATTTCAGCCTTAACGGAACAAATGAATTTACCCGGTGGTGACGATTTGAAAAAAGCCTCTAAAGGAAAAAAATAATACTAAATGCTTAAAAATAAACTTTGTCAAAAGCCATTTTTGGCAAAGTTTTCTTATTTTTAGAAAAATATTTTACATCAACATCCATGAAACAACTTACATTCCTTTTCTTCCAAATTTTATTTATCTCCGCATTTGGTCAAACAATTTTTGAAGGAAAAATTATCGACAAAAATTCAAAAGAAAGTATTCCTTTCGCCAACATTTTTGTCCAAAATTCGACCCAAGGAGTGATCTCGAATGAAGACGGAATATTTAAGTTTTACATTCCAAACGGAGTAGAAAAAATTGAAGTTAGTCACATCGGTTACAAAAGCCAAATTTTTGATGTGAATTTAATTCAAAAAGAAAGTACAACTATTTTTCTTGAAACAGACGAAATGGCATTAGAAGAAGTAATCGTGACCAATAAACCGATAAATCAAATCTTAGCCGGAATTTTATCGAATTCTAAAAACCAATTGGATAAAAGCATCAAATTAGAAACGTATTATCGTGAATTTGTAAAAATCAACAACAAATATTCAAAATTTTCAGATGGAATGATTGATTTTTATGTTCAACCAAAACGTAAAGAAAAAGTTGAAGCAAAACTAATTGTTAAACAAAGTAGAGCTTTTCAACTGGCCAGCGTTGACGAAATTGAGAAAAAAGGCAAAGCCGATTTAAGTGAATTAGATTCTTTCTTTGATATACAAAAAGCCGCTAATGGTTTTTTTACCTATGAATATATTGACAAAATTTCATCTGATAAAGCAAACGAAAACTACGAATTTGAATTACGCTCCAAAAAAGATCAATTTGGAAATGCATTAGAAGTAATTTATATCAAACCTAGAGCAAATGTTGAAAAAACACTGATGGTTGGTAAAATCACATATGACCCAATTAATAAAGTGGTTTTAGATATTGATATAAAAATGTCAGATAAACATAAACAATATGTAGAAACCATTAATGCTTTGATTATGAAGTTTGCTATTCATGATATACAAATTAAGCAAACGTATAAGTACATAAACGGAAAATATTTTCCGAGTTATCGGAAATCCATTCTTGATATTTACATTAAATTTGGCAAACAAATGAATGATAGAATGATGAGTATTAGTGATTTAGTCGTGACGGATTATCATGATAACGTAACCAATTTTCCCGAAAAAAATACACTTTTCAAATCCAGAAGTTTGTATGAAAACGGAATGAACTTTACAGAAAAGTTTTGGGAAACAAATAATTCGTTTCCACTTTCTGAAAAAGAAGAAAGAATATTACAATTTTTAAAAGAAAATTAAGATGAAAAAAAAAATTGTTTTACTTGTTTTTATGAGTGTTTGGTCTTGTCAAAAGGAACCTTCCTTACAAAAGTATTTTGTTGAAAAAACAGAATCAACTGATTTCGTCACAGTAGATGTTTCGCCTAGTATCTTAAACATTCAACCGGATGCATTAACCATTGAACAACAAAATGCTCTGAAAACCTTTAAAAAAATGAATGTTTTAGCTTTCAAAATCAATGAGGAAAACAAAACAAAGTTTGATGACGAACGAACCAAAGTAAAAGAAATTCTAAAAGATGAAAAATATCAACAACTGATGAAATTTGGTTCAGGGAAAGATGGAGCTGCTGTTTATTTTGTTGGAAAAGATGACGCTATTGAAGAATTTGTATTATTTGGCAGCCAAGCAGAAAATGGTTTTGCTGTAGTTCGAATTTTAGGTGATAAAATGAATCCCGAAAACTTTATGACTTTATTAGAAGCCTTAAAAAAATCGGATATCGACATGGATCAACTCAAACCTTTGGAAGGAATTTTAAAATAAAAAAGTTTATAAAAATAAAAAATCCCGATCGCTCGGGATTTTTTTATGATTTGTAACGAGAACTTATTTAGCTCTGTTAGCATATTTGTTTTTGAATTTATCGATACGACCAGCAGTATCAATAAGTTTCGATTTACCAGTGTAAAAAGGGTGTGATGTTCTGGAAATCTCCATTTTAAACACCGGATATTCAACTCCTTCGTGTACAATTGTTTCTTTAGTTTCAACAGTTGATTTAGTAATAAAAACATCTTCGTTAGACATGTCTTTGAAAGCTACTAATCTGTAATTTTCTGGGTGAATTCCTTTTTTCATTTTGTGTAAATCTTTTTCTATTAATGGTTGTGCTTCATTTTGCGGCTTTTCACTTTGAAAAGGTATAAACTTGACACAACTTTTTGTTTATACTAATTTTGAGGTGCAAATTTAATTAAATTTTATTATCTGACAATACCTTTTGCCAATTAATTTAAACAGATTTATTTTGATTGAAATGTGTAACTTTTTAGCTATTTTTATTACTTACTAATCAAACTAAAAAACTTAAATCATGGACAATCAAAAGCAATCAATCAAAAATTTAATTTTACTGTACGGTACAGTTTTAGCGGTTTTAACTATTTTAATTTCTGTATTTAAATATACATTTGGCAATTATTTAGAGCGAAATGTTTGGGAAAGTGTCTTAGGTTTTGCATTGTTAATTGGATTGATTGTATATCCGATTAAAGTTTTCAAAAATGAAAACAACGGTTTTTTAAACTTAAGTCAATCGTTTAAAATAGGATTAGGTGTTGCAGCAGTAGCAGGTATTCTTTCAATTGTTTACTTTTTTATTTTCGCTAATTACATTGAACCTGATTTTGTAAATCAAGTTATGGATGCCCAAATATCAGAAGCAATCAAACAAAACCCATCTATGTCAAGAGATGAATTAGAAAAAGGTCGAGAAATGGGTAAAGGTTTTGTGATGCCAATGCTATATGGTGGTATTTTAATTATGAACTTGTTTTTTGGATTCATCATTGCTTTAATTGCCGGATTGGTGATGAAAAAAGAATAATCTTTGAATTCTTCTTCGTATTTTTGACCATTCTTATTTCAACTTTATGAATATATCAGTAGTAATTCCACTACTCAACGAAGAAGAATCTTTATCAGAACTTCATACCTGGATAATTCAGGTAATGAATAAACATGAATATAGTTATGAAATCATTTTTATTGATGACGGTAGTAGTGATAATTCATGGAATGTAATTGAAACGTTATCAAATCAAAATCAAAATGTAAAAGCGATTCGTTTTTTGAAAAACTTCGGAAAATCGCAGGCTTTACATGCCGGTTTTGCCAAAGCACAAGGTGATGTTGTCATTACCATGGATGCCGATTTGCAAGACAATCCTGAAGAAATTCCGGAATTGTATAATATGATTATGCAACAGCAATACGATTTGGTTTCGGGTTGGAAAAAGAAACGTTATGATGCTGTTGTTTCTAAAAATCTACCTTCAAAACTATTCAATTGGGCAGCCAGAAAGACTTCAGGAGTGCAATTAAATGACTTTAATTGCGGTTTAAAAGCTTATAAAAATTTGGTAATTAAAAATATTGAAGTTTCAGGCGAAATGCATCGCTACATACCGGTTTTGGCTAAAAATGCCGGTTTTTCTAAAATTGGCGAAAAAGTGGTGAAACACCAGGCTCGAAAATACGGTGAAACCAAATTTGGTATGGAACGCTTTATCAATGGTTTTTTAGATTTAATTACCATTTGGTTTTTGTCTCGCTTTGGAAAACGCCCCATGCATCTTTTTGGAGCTTGGGGAGTAGTTATGTTTATGATAGGATTTTCTACTGCCGGTTTTATCGGTATCTCAAAATTATACCGATTGTATAATGACTTACCGTATGATTTGGTAACCAATAGTCCGTATTTTTATATTTCCTTAACCACAATGATTATTGGAACACAATTATTCTTAGCCGGATTTTTAGGAGAAATAATTCTACGAAGTAAAAATGCGAGTGAAAATTATAAAATAGCAACCGAATTAAATTTGAAATAAAAAATATATGCCAATACAAAATAAATAAATAAACGCCTAAATAAGGAAAGATGAAATAGAGCATTTGGTGTCACAATTTGTGATACCTTCAAAAAGTAAACTTGGTGGAGCAAAACCTTTTACTTTAACCGAACAAGGAGTGGCTATGCTTTCAAGTATATTAAACTCTGATAAAGCAATTGTAATCAATATCGCCATCATGCGAACATTTGTGTCGATTAGGCATTTTAGCTTGAAATACAAAGAATTGAATGACAAAATAACAGAAATAGAAAAACAGTTTCCTGACATTTATAAAATTTTGAATTTTTTAATCGATAAAGAATATAACCCCGGGAACTCAGAACGAAACAAAATAGGATACAAAAAATAAGTATATGTATATTCCTGAAAACATCTTAAGCAAAATAAACGAGTGGCTTACACCAACATTTGACACTGCTACTCAAGAAGAAATCAAAAAAATGATGACTTCTTCACCCAAAGAATTAGAGGAAAGCTTCTATAAAAACTTAGAATTCGGAACGGGTGGAATGCGAGGAATCATGGGCGTTGGTTCTAATCGCATCAATAAATATACGTTAGGAAAAAACACCCAAGGTCTTTCCGATTACTTGAAAAAAGCCTTCCCCAACGAACAACTAAAAGTGGTAATTGCATACGATTGTCGTCACAATAGCGATACATTAGCTAAAGTAGTTGCCAATGTTTTTTCCGCTAACGGAATCAAAGTTTATCTTTTTGAAGAATTACGTCCAACGCCTGAATTATCATTTGCTTTAAAATATTTAAACTGCCATGCCGGTATTGTTTTGACTGCCTCTCACAATCCACCGGAATACAATGGATACAAAGTATATTGGCAAGATGGTGGACAACTTGTACCACCACAAGATGAAGAAATCATTCAAGTAATTGAAGATTTGGCGTATGACGAAATTAAATTTGAAGCCAACGAAAACCTAATTGAATATATTGGAGCAGAAGTTGATGAAGCTTTTTTCAACTCTACTATTGAAAATGCTAGTTTCAATACGCCGGCTACTGCTAAAGAAAATTTAAAAATTGTTTACACTTCATTGCACGGAACATCTATTAAAGCTATTCCGTCCGTATTGGCCAAAGCAGGTTATAAAGATGTAAATATTGTAAATGAACAAGAAGTTCCGGATGGAAACTTTCCAACCGTAAAATCACCCAACCCGGAAGAACCGGAAGCTCTTACTATGGCTTTAGCATTAGCGGAAAAAACCAATGCGGATATTGTCATTGGCACCGACCCTGATTCTGACCGATTAGGAGTAGCTGTTCGCGATACCGAAGGTAAAATGATATTACTCAACGGAAACCAAACTATGGTTATTATGACCGCTTTCTTGTTAGAACAGTGGAAACGTGAAGGCCGATTCAAAGGCAATGAGTTCATTGGTTCAACTATTGTTTCTACTCCAATGATGTTGGAATTGGCAGCTTCGTATGGAGTTGAATGTAAAGTTGGCTTGACCGGATTTAAATGGATTGCGAAATTCATCAAAGATTTTCCTAATCAAAAATTTGTGGGAGGTGGCGAAGAAAGTTTTGGTTTTATGGTAGGTGATGCCGTTCGCGATAAAGATGCGGTAGCTGCTACCCTACTCGTTTGTGAAATTGCTGCACAAGCCAAAGCATCCGAAAGTTCATTATACAAAGAACTGTTAAACCTATATGTTGATCACGGATTTTATAAAGAATATTTGATTTCATTGACCAAAAAAGGAATTGAGGGTGCCAACGAAATCAAACAAATGATGGTTGACCTTCGTGAAAACCCGTTGAAAGAAATTAACGGGCAACGAGTAGTTTGTGTGGAAGATTATCAAAATTCGACTGCCAAAAACCTCATCACAGAAGAAGTGGAACCTATTCACATTCCGAAATCGAATGTGTTGATTTACTATTTAGAAGACGGTACCAAAATTTGTGCTCGTCCAAGCGGAACTGAACCTAAAATCAAATTCTATTTTAGTGTCAATGAACCACTGGATTCTTTGGATAATTTCAAAAAAGTAGAAGCTGATTTAGACCAAAAAATTAAAAACATCGTCACAGAAATGCATCTTAACTAATGGATGAAAATTTAAAGAAAATAATTCCGTTTTTAAAACCTTACAAAACCAATGTGGTATGGAATATTGTGTTCAATATACTATATGCATTATTTAGCACACTATCATTTATAGCATTAATTCCAATGTTAGATGTGCTATTTAAAGATGCCGAAAAAATTGAAACGAAACCCATTTACACTACTATTTGGAAAATTGGTGATTATGGAAAAGACTATTTGTATTTTTATATCACCAAACTATCTGAAGAAAACGGACCACAATATGCTTTATTATTGGTGGTGACTATCATTATTATTACCTTTTTATTAAAAAACCTATTCAATTACCTAGCTCTAAATCATTTATTGTTGTTAAAAAATGGCGTTTTGAAAGACATTCGAAATAAAATGTTTGATAAAATTATTGCTTTACCGGTTTCATACTATTCCGAAAAGCGTAAAGGTGACGTTATGGCTCGCATGCTAAATGATGTTAATGAAGTTAGAAACTCCTTTTTCTCCATTTTAGAATTGGTGGTAAAAGAGCCTATGACTATTCTTTTTACTATTGGAGCTATGGTAGCCATTAGTTTTAAATTAACGCTGTTTGTTTTCATATTTATTCCAATTTCGGGTTTTATCATTTCAAAAATCGGAAAAAGCTTGAAAGCCAAATCCAAAAAAGCTCAAAATGAAAACGGCTATTTGATTTCAATTGTAGAAGAAACCTTAGGCGGATTAAAAGTGGTAAAAAGTTACAATGCGGAAAATACTTTTACCAAAAAATTCAACGATTCCATTTTTAGATTGTATCGTTTAACCAATAGCATCGGTCGAAAAAACAATCTCTCATCACCTTTGAGTGAATTTTTAGGAATTGTGGTAATTGCTATATTACTTTGGTATGGCGGTAACATGGTCCTAGTTGAAAAATTCGCCGATGGTAGACCTTTATTAGAAGGATCGAAGTTTCTGGCTTACATGGGATTAGCATACAATATTTTAACTCCTGCCAAAGCAATTTCTAAAGCATCTTTTCAAGTAAAAACAGGATTGGCAGCTGCCGAACGAGTTTTTGATGTTTTGGAAGTGAAAAATGATATTGTCAATAAAGAAAATGCAATTGAAATAAATGAATTTGTGTCCTCCATTTCAATTCAAAATATCAATTTTGGCTATGAAGAAGAAAACGTGCTCAAAAATTTTACTTTGGAAATTCCAAAAGGAAAAACAATAGCATTAGTTGGGCAATCCGGTAGTGGAAAGAGTACAATTGCCAATTTATTAACGCGTTTTTATGATGTAAAAGAAGGAAGTATCAAAATAGATAATTTGGACATCAAAGATATTTCCATGAACTCATTGCGTAATTTGATGGGATTAGTTACACAGGATTCTATTTTGTTTAATGATACGATTAAAAATAATATTCTGATAGGTAAACAAAACGCAACAGATGACGAAATCATTGAAGCTCTGAAAATTGCAAATGCTTATGAGTTTGTAAAGGATTTACCAAACGGTATTAACACGAATATTGGTGATGCCGGTGGAAAACTTTCAGGTGGTCAAAAACAACGCCTTTCGATTGCTCGTGCGGTTTTAAAGAATCCACCCATTATGATTTTGGATGAAGCCACTTCTGCTTTGGATACCGAAAGTGAAAAATTAGTACAAGTAGCCTTGGAAAACATGATGCAAAACAGAACTTCGATTGTGATTGCTCACCGCCTTTCTACCATTCAAAAAGCCGATGTAATTGTAGTAATGCAAAAAGGAGAAATTGTAGAACAAGGTACTCACGACGAATTACTGACCAAAAATGGGATGTATGCAAAATTAGTAATGATGCAGTCATTTGAATAAGTTGTTGTTTGCAAGTTGAGAGTTCCGGATTGCTAAATTTAAAATTCCATTAATCGTATTGTCAAAAAATCAAATAATCTAAAAATCATAAATGTACATCCACAATCCAAACATAATTCTTCCGGAAAACCCGAACACCATCGTTTGGAAGTATTTGGATTTGTCTAAATTTTTGGATTTGTTATTGTCAAAAAAGTTATTCATGTCACGGTCGGACAAATTTGAAGACCAATACGAAGGAACGTTTAGCGAACCCACTTATGAAGAAATTCGAAAAATAGCCGAAAACAATCCGAAATTTTTAGATTACTACAAATCGCATCGCGAAAAAATCGTGATAAGCAGTTGGCACATTAACGAATATGAATCGTTTGCGATGTGGCAAATTTTTACCAAAAACAACGAAGGATTGGCCATACAATCAACTGTTAAACGATTACAAGAAGCCTTAAAACCTGAAAGAAATACAGAACAATATATTGGGGAAGTTAATTATATCGATTACAAAAAAGAACACATCCCATTTGATGATACATTTTTCCCTTTTCTGTTTAAACGAAAAAGTTTTCAATATGAAAGAGAAATTCGCATCATTTCGGATGTTACTTCCAACAACATATCTATTAATGATGGTTTAAAAATTGACGTCGACATTCATCAATTAATCGAACGAATTTACATTCATCCTAAATCTGAAAACTGGTACAAAAACTTAGTCATTCAATTAATGGAACAACTCGGATTTAATTTTACAATTGAAAAATCAGATTTAGAAAGTGATATTTTGATTTAATTAAACGGTTTGTATTCGTTTAATTTCCATTCTTTGTCTAATAAATCTATGTAGTAATAAAACACTGCATCGTCTTTGTCAAAATCACCGTTTTTATTAGAATCCTGAATAGTTCTCAAATAAAGACGATTCTTAACTTCTAAAATATTCCAATCGATTAATTCCTGATAATCCGGAGTTAATTTGGTAAAATTTTCACCGGATGATAAACTTAAAAACAATGATTTTATATCATTTTGGTCTAATTTACTATCGCGATTGGTATCCATGTCCGCAACTGTATAAACCATAATTTGCTTTTTACTTTTTTCAGCAATAGTATGAAGATATGTAGCCGATTGAATAATGATTTGTTTGTCAGTCAAAGGTTTTGAAGTTGAAGAATCGATATGTTGAAAAAATAAATTATCCAAATATCCGGTAATTTCAAATCGATTGTAATTGGAAACCGCATGACTAACATTACTTGTACTAGTGGTACCATAACTTGATTTTGATTTAATGTCGTAAACCCTTAATTCCCCAACCGGATGAATAAAATAAGATGTTCCATTCATAAAAACAGGTAAATCAGCTACTCTAATTTGTGTGGTATCTTTTTTTGTAACCGCTTCTTTAGGTGCTTCTTCATAAATAACTTTTGGCTTTTCCTCTTTCTCTTTACAACTCAAGATTAGAAAAAAAGTTAGCGATATTATAAAGTTGACTTTAAATTGCATATTCTTTTACTTATTATTCAAAGGTATAAAATTTATTGCAATTATAATTTTGCTGTTAATTTTAAATTGAAAACCCTTGTAGTCATATAATTCGGAACACCGTATTGTGTTTTTGTATAAACATCTCTCACCCAAGTATTGGTAATAGCATTTTGATTGTTAAACATATTAAAAATCTCAACCCCAAAAGATAAATCTTTGAATCGTTTAAGCCAATGTCCGTCGGGTCGAGTAGCATTTTTCTCGGTTAAAACATATAAAAAGCCAATATCTGCTCTTCTGTAATCTCTCAATCTGGATTGATATAAATAAGGGTCAGCATAAGAAGGTGAACCACCCGGTAAACCGGTATTATACGTTAAATTCAAATACATTTTCATACTCGGAATAGTAGGCACATAATCTTGAAAAAGTACTCCAAATTTAAGGCGTTGATCAGTTGGTCGTGGAATAAAACCTTTGTTTTGATAATTTTCTTCCGTTTTCATGTAACCAAAACTAAACCAAGATTCGGTTCCCGGAACAAACTCACCATTCAATCGCATGTCTAAACCATATACGTAAGCCTCTGCTTCATTATCAGCGATATATCGTATTCTTACATTATCTAACGTATACGTGTTTACATCCGTTAAACTTTTATAATACAATTCACTGATTAATTTAAAGGGTCGATTCCAGATTTTAAAACTATAATCATTTCCTAAGACAATATGTGCAGATTGTTGTGCTTTTACATTCGGTCGAACTTGACCGTCAAAACCTCTGAGTTCACGATAAAAAGGAGGTTGGTGATACAATCCACCGGAAATTCTGAACACCATATCTTTTTGCCACAAAGGTTTAATGGAAAATTGTGCTCTCGGACTAAAAACCATTTGACTTTTTCCATCTATATCATTACCCGAAACTTGCCATTGGTGCATTCGTACTCCTGCATTATACCATACTTCACTTGTACCTAAATATGATTTTCTACTCCATTGAGCATATCCGGAAATACGATCAATGGTATTAAAATTAGTGGCTCGAACACTTTGAAAAGGAACCAAGGGTCCGGTATAAGGATTGTAAGGCTGATCATTCACGGGAAAATCACGAGGCGGATTTAAAGAAAAACCGGCAGAATCAATCACTTCCCACTCCACTAGTCTGTCGCGAATATCTTCTTTGGTATATTTTAATCCCCATTCAACAGTATTCTCTTTTATTTTATGAAAACCTTTAATTTCAGTATTTACAATTAAAGCATCTAAATCATTTCGACCATGGTTTAATTGTGTTCCAATTCCACGATTAAATTTTACATCACCAAAAGTATCCGAACCAATGTTACTATCAACTTCACCTAAAAAATAAGCGGCAAAAATATCAAAGTATTCTTGCTCTTGCGTATGATAAATAGAACTGATAAACTTGAAGGTATTGTTTTCATTATGGTCATAAGAAGTCTTAAATGCACCAAATAACGTTTGATAACGATCTTTTTCCTGTCCGTCATAAAAAATTTGTAACGCAATTGGTTCGTCGATGGTTCCAAAATTAGTTTGTCGAGTCAACGGTTCAAAATAATATTTATTTTGAGACGTATTTCCTAAAAATCCAAATTGCCATTTTTTGTTTGGCGTAAAGGTAAGATAGGTTTGCACATCCATAAAAGTTGGACGGAAATTACTACTCGTTTCCTGACTATTCACCAACAAACTATTGTCGCGGTAACGAATACCGGTTACATTTGCCCATTTTTGGTCTTTGCTTACCCCTTCTAGTGTTAAACTTCCACCCAAGAAACTCGCCTCAAAAGCGGCAGCATATCGCGTTGGAATGCGATAAGTGATATCTAAAACGGAAGACATTTTATCACCATATTTTGCTTGAAAACCACCGGCAGAAAAATCAACATTCTGCACCATATCTGTATTAGTGAAGCTTAACCCTTCTTGCTGACCCGAGCGAATTAAAAACGGACGATAAATTTCAATTTCATTCACATAAACCAAATTTTCATCAAAATTACCTCCACGAACAGAGTATTGGGTACTTAATTCATTATTGGAATTTACCCCAGGTAGTGATTTCAAAATATTTTCAACCCCGGCATTCGCTCCGGGAATTTTCCGAATTACAGCGGGCTCTATAGTTGTGATGCCCTCTACCCTTTTTCTATTTCCTGCGGTCACTATAACTTCTCCCAATAATTCTTCAGAATCGCTCATTTGAAAATTGTGTTCATAATCTTCATTTGGCTTTAATTCAATTTTTAAAGTTGCTGTTTTTAACGTAACGTGTGAAAAAACAAGTGTGACTTTTTGGTTAGCCGGCAAGGTCAATACATAGAAACCATTATTATTGGTTGTTGTTCCTTTATCTTGATAATTGATGTTGACTCCTTCAACCGGATTATTATTTTTATCTAAAATAATACCTTTAATTCTTGCAGTTTGGGCATTAGCTAAAAAAAAGAGGCAAAAAAACACCCAGGTAAAAAAATGTGACTTTGTTTTCAAAAGAAATAGTTAAGGTTTTTGACTTCTGTAAAAATGTGTTTCAAATATAGTAGAATTTCCAACATTATCGACTACTTCTATTTTTAAATCATTTTTACCCTCTATAACGACATTATCTGAAAAATCGTGTGTTATGGTATTGGTTTTAAAATCATAATCTAATAAAATCCATTTTCCGTTCAAAAATCCATTATACGTTTTTATACCGGAAAGGTCATCAGAAATACTGAATTGAATAGTGTTTTGCTTACTTATCCATTTACCCTCTTCAAAATTAATAGGTTTGATAGAAGGGGCTTTCGTATCTTCCAAAAGCTGATATTGCCCTAAATTTTTTACCCAAGTCGTAAATGTGTTTCCTTTTATTTTAGTAGAATGATAACTTTTTTTTGCTCCGCTGACTGAAGCAATAAAATATTTTTCCCGTTTTATTTCGGGAATGGTATCATTTTGAAAGGCAATTGAAAAATTGGTATGAACAGGAATAGTTTCATCGTGCAATTTTAAAATTCCTTTAGTTACATCAATATTTAAAAAAGTATCATGATAAAAAACATTCTCCGGAAAATAAATGGACACATTTTCCTTTTTAAAATAATGCTCCCGCTCAGATTTAATTTTAAATTCTGTTTTAGCAATTGGTTTTACAATTTTTGCAGCTGAATTGGCAAATTGAATTGGCACATTTACTTTTGATTTATTCCCATGAAAATCAATTACTTCAATTTGATAAACATGTGATAAATTATTTTCAACTAAGATAATTCCATTCCCGTTTGGTGCAGAAATTATACTAAGTGGATATTTTTTATGATAAAAAAGTTGTTGCACACGTTGATTTAATTTTTTGTAACGAGTGTAATCGATATAGGCATTCACATAACGTGTTTCATCAAAAGCAAAAGAAGAAAAATCAACTTCAAATGAATTCTTTCCATCCAAAACAGTTGTTATTTTAAACACACCTTTTTTACCGTAATTATTGTCCGATTGATCATAAGTGTTGATTCCAAAACCAATTGTACCTTTAGCCTTTACTTTTGAGGCTAAATACGTTCCGTCTTTTTGAAGTGAAAGTGGCAATGAAATCGGGAGTTGCGATTGATTCACCACCGCATCATCGCTAATTGGATAAACAATTATCTCATTGATTACCGGTGCTTTGGTATCTTTTATAAAAGTATCAAATCCAAAATAGAAAGGATTGATAATTTTTTCTGTTGCTGTATCCCGAATCTCAAAATGAAGATGGGGTCCACCCGAACCTCCACTATTTCCTGATAAACCTATAATTTCACCTTTTTTAACTGGTAATTCATCTGGTTGAGGAAAAATATCCATTTCAAATTGTTGTAATTGATAATGTTGTTGCTTAATATACGATTGAATAATTCCCGAAGCTCTTTGCAAATGACCGTAAACACTGGTGTAACCATTTGCATGTGTGATGTAAATTGCTTTACCATAACCAAAAGTAGAAATCTTAATTCTGGAAACATAACCATCTGCTATGGCGAAAACATTCAGTCCTTCTTTTTGTTGGGTACGAAAGTCTAAACCGGAATGAAAATGATTGGAACGCAATTCCCCAAATGTGCCAGACAAAGATAATGGTATGTCGAGCGGAGAGATAAAATCTGTTTTTGGAAATTGATGTTGAGAAAATGTCAATTGACTGGCAAATATTGTAATCAATAAATAGTACTTCATGGCATATAATTTTTGCTAATTTAAAAAATGATTAACAAAAAGCAAACCAAAAAATATAATTTTAGCAGAATTCAACCAATAGTCAATTCATTTCTGAAAATTGATAAAATTTATTTTTTTTATTTGCGTTAATGAAATAGTAATACTAACTTTGTAATTCGTGTAATGAAATTAGATTATCATGAGTGAAATGATAGAAATGGTTGATTCTCTTGAAAGTAAACTCTCCAAATTAATTGAAAAATCAAGGGGTTTGGAGTTATTAATTCAAAATTTAAAGAATGAGCTACAACAATCTATCCAAATCAGACAAAATCAAGCTTCAGAAATTGAACACTTGAAAAAAAAGTATGAAACACTCAAAATTGCTAATTCATTATTAGGCAGTGACGAAAACAAAAGAGATACGAAGCTAAAAATAAATTCATTAATTCGTGAGATTGATTACTGTATTGCACAGTTATCTGACTAATACAGCATGAACGAAAAGCTTAAAATTAAACTATCAATTGCAGACCGAGTTTATCCGTTGACGGTTGACCCGACTCAAGAAGAAGGACTCAGAAGTGCTTCCAAAAAAATTGATGCCATGATTAAGCAATTTGAACAAAATTATGCTGTAAGAGACAAACAAGATGTATTAGCCATGTGTGCTTTACAATTTGCCTCACAATTAGAACAAAAATTAATTGACAAATCTGAAGATTATAATGAATCATTAGAAAAGTTGAAAAATTTAAATGAAAAATTAGCCAACTATTTGGAAAAATAAATACGTTCTTACTAATAAATTAAGATACTGCCTACATTAGTTTCTATTTGATAAACTCAACACTAACATTTTAGAATGAGCAAATCGTCATTACTAAAGCATGCCCATCTTGTAGTGGGATACTTGAACAGTGAGTTAGCTCAAAACTTGTCATAACGAGTTTATGCAATCACCTAATGTAGGCTTTTTTTATATATAAACCTTAACAAACAATGGACAGTACATTATTATTAATTATCGCCGGAATTGTTGGAGTTGCAGTGGGTTTTGCTATCGCAAAAGTCATTGAAAAAAGCAATGTCTCCAACTTGATTAAAAACGCAAAAAAAGAAGCGGCATCTATTTTGAAAGATGCTAAAGTGGAAGCTGAAAATATTAAGAAAGATAAACTTTTACAGGCAAAAGAAAAATTTCTGGAATTAAAATCAGAACACGAAAAAGAGATTTTAGCCAAGGATAAAAAAATTGCTGAAGTTGAAAAAAGAACTCGCGATAAAGAATCTCAAGTTTCCAATGAATTAGCCAGAGCAAAAAAATCAGCAGATGATTTTGATCTAAAAATTGCAGATTACAACAATCGTTTAGAAGTGTTAGATAAAAAGCAAATTGAGCTTGAAAAACTGCACAAAAGCCAAGTAGAGCAATTGGAAGTTATTTCAGGATTATCGGCGGAAGAAGCTAAAGAACAATTAGTGGAAAGCTTAAAAGCCGAAGCCAAAACCAAAGCAATGGCTCACATTCAAGATACGCTTGAAGAAGCTAAATTAACAGCTCAACAAGAAGCTAAGAAAGTTATTATCAACACCATTCAACGTGTTGGAACAGAGGAAGCTGTTGAAAATTGTGTTTCTGTTTTCAACATTGAATCGGATGATGTAAAAGGTAGAATTATTGGTCGTGAAGGTAGAAATATCCGTGCGTTAGAAGCAGCAACAGGGGTTGAAATCATTGTAGATGATACTCCGGAAGCCATTATTCTTTCTTGTTTTGACCCGGTTAGAAGAGAAATCGCTCGTTTAGCTTTACATAAACTAGTAACAGACGGTCGTATTCACCCGGCCAGAATTGAAGAAGTAGTTGCCAAGACTACAAAACAAATTGATGATGAGATTATTGAAGTGGGTAAACGAACCGTTATTGATTTAGGAATCCACGGTTTACATCCTGAATTAATTAAAATCGTGGGAAGAATGAAATACCGCTCTTCTTACGGACAAAATTTGTTGCAACACTCGCGTGAAGTAGCTAAATTATGTGGTATCATGGCAGCTGAATTAGGCTTAAATGTAAAATTAGCTAAACGTGCCGGTCTTTTACATGATATTGGAAAAGTACCGGATACAGAAAGTGAATTACCACACGCTATTTTAGGGATGCAATGGGCGGAGAAATATGGTGAAAAAGAAGAAGTATGCAACGCCATTGGTGCACACCACGATGAAATCGAAATGAAATATTTGATTTCGCCAATTATTCAAGTATGTGATGCAATCTCAGGTGCAAGACCGGGTGCAAGACGTCAAGTTTTAGATTCTTACATCCAACGCTTGAAAGATTTAGAAGCCATCGCATTTGGATTTAATGGTGTAAAAAGTGCGTATGCTATTCAAGCCGGTCGCGAATTACGTGTAATTGTTGAAAGTGAAAAAGTTTCAGATGAGCAAGCTTCTAAACTTTCTTTTGAGGTATCTCAAAAAATTCAAACGGAAATGACTTATCCGGGTCAAGTAAAAATCACAGTGATTCGTGAAACGAGAGCGGTGAATATTGCGAAGTAATTACTGTTATTAGTTGTCTGTTTTCCGTTTAAGAAAATAAAAAAAATTATTGAAATGACTTGTAGAAATGCAAGTCATTTTTTTTTACAAAATTTGACAAAAGTTAGCAGACAACAGACAACAGCAATCACTTCCTCGGATGAAACTGATTAACCACTTGTGTTAAATGTTTACGGTCTAAATGTACATAGACTTCAGTGGTGGTAATTGATTCGTGTCCCAACATCAATTGAATGGAACGCAAATCGGCTCCGTTTTCTAACAAATGTGTGGCAAATGAATGACGAAAGGTATGTGGACTAATGGTCTTGTTCAAGTTAATTTTTACAGCCAACTCTTTGATAATTGTAAAAACCATTGCTCTAGTCAATTGCCTCCCTCTTCGGTTTAAAAACAAAGTGTCTTCATGTCCTTTTTGAATGGAAAGATGCGTTCTGACTTGCGTTCTATACAATTGAATATATTTCATTGTAGCTTTTCCAATGGGAACAAATCGCTGTTTATTTCCTTTTCCGGTAATTTTTATAAATCCTTCTTCAAAAAACAAATCGGATATTTTTAAAGAAATTAATTCTGAAACCCGCAAACCACAACCGTATAACGTCTCAAGCATGGCACGATTGCGTTCGCCTTCGTCTTTTGATAAATCAATGGCTGCAATTAAAGTATCAATTTCTTGAACGGATAATGTATCGGGTAATTTTCTACCAATTTTTGGCGTTTCTATCAATTCCATTGGATTATCCTGTCGATAATCTTCTAAAATCAAATAGGAAAAAAAACTTTTGAGTCCGGAAATGATTCTAGCTTGTGAACGTGGCTTTACTTCTTTAGCAACCGCATATATAAACTGTTGAATCATTTCTTCTTTAATAGAAATGGGATTGTCAACACAACTATTTTCTTCTAAAAAATGAACTAACCGCATTAAATCAAATGAATAGTTTTCAATGGTATTGGAAGACATTCCTCTCTCAATTTTAAGATAGGATTGAAAACTTTTGATATACGTTGACCAATTCATGTGTCAAAGTTCGACAATTTGAGGGAATAAAAAAACCACGCAATTAGCGTGGTTTTAACTATTTAAAAATTCAATTAGAATTTGTAGTTGAATCCTAAATTAACAGAAGAAAAAGTACCTCCATCAACAGAGATTCCTTTGTAACCACCGTAAACCTCAAATTTTTCAGTTTGGTAACCTACTTTTGGTTGGTATAATAAACCACCATTGTTTCCACTTGGACTGATTCCTAAAGCATAACCTAAATCTAAGCCACCAAAAAAGTTATCAGTAAATGAATATTGAGCAGTACCTGCTAATGGAATGAATCCAGCATCTTCAATATCAACTTCTCCTAAAATACCTAAATCAACGGTTTCACCCATGTAATGAGCATATCCAGTTGTAACACCAGCACTGAATTTGTCAGCAACTTTCCAAGTATAAGCCACATCAAGACCAACTGCAAAAGAGTACGTGTCTTGAATGTCACCCATTGGTAAACCAAGATTGATACCCGCTTTAAATCCACCATCTTGTGCATTAGCAGTTCCAAACGCTGCAACCGCTAAAATTGATAAAATAATTTTTTTCATGTTTTTAATTGTTTTAAATTAATACTAACAAAATTAAAAAAAATATTAATATCTCAAAATCGAAAAAATTGAGTTATTAACAAGTTTGTTGATAACTTAAAAGTGATTATTAAATATTTAAAATGCTGATTTTCAATATTTTAATATCAAAAACCTAATGTTTAACAGAAAAAATGTTAAAAAACTTACTTTTTTACAACAAAGTAAGCTTATATAAAACATCAAAATATTCCCATTTTTTATAAGTATTCATAAAACTAAAATGGACTTTTAAACAAATTCAGTTATTTTTACAAATAATAAACTTAATCAAAATAAGTTATAATCAAAAGAGTTCAAATTAAAATCAACTAAAATCTATCACAATGAAAAAAATCATTTTTATTAGTGCATTTCTTTTAATTGGCATTTTTCAGTCTAATGCTCAAATGCTAAAATTCGGTGTAAAAGCCGGAGCCAATTTTAATAGCTTAGATGGTGACGATGCACAAGGTCTTGATAAATACACCAGTTTTCACTTTGGAGCTTTGTTGGAAGTAAATGTTTTTGAAAACTTTGCCATTCAACCGGAGTTGTTGTACTCATCACAGGGAGCAAAAGTGAGCGAAGAGAATGTTAAAGACATTAATTTTAGCTATGTTACTGTTCCAGTGCTAGCAAAATTCTATCTGATCACAGATAAATTAAGTTTAGAAGCCGGACCTCAATTTTCGTTTTTGGTAAATGAAAATGTACCTGATCAATTTGAATCCAAATCATTTGATTTTTCCGCCGTTGGTGGTTTAGGGTTTAACTTTACCGAAAATATTTTTGCTCAAGCCCGTTATGTCGCCGGTTTAACGGATACTACAAAAGATGCGGAAATCAAAAACCGTGTCATTCAAATTTCTGTGGGTTACCGTTTTTAAGGTATAAAATCTTTTTTTAACCATATAAGGCATATAAGTTTAGTTAGCTAAACTTATATGCCTTATATGGTTTAAATTCTACTATTACTTTCCTACTTTATCCGAAATAAAACCGCCTTTTGCACTGGATACTTCAACAGTTGCTCCATTCGGATTGCCACTTACAATCCATCTCACTTTTACATTCCCCATTCCGGAAATATTGGCTACTTTGATAGTTTGTGGTGAGTTTTTTTGTTCGGTAAATAAATTTAAATCTTCATTTTCAACTGTCATTCCTGAAATTACTTTTGCTCCTTTCAAACTGATATAATCAGGACGCTCAATTTTGTTTTTTATGTCATGTGTTGAATGCGTCGGAATGATTCTAGTGTTCATTACCGTCGCTGTAACAGCTGTTAGTCCACCTTTCAATTGTTCGGTTTTGATGTCAACAATCTCCAATTTTGGTGTTTGATAAGCATGATACAACGTAAAAGCCATGTTGCGATGAGCGTCTTCCTGCAACATAAAACCGGGGTGATTTCTGACATAGTTTTTCTTTGCTCCACCAATTTCAATTTCGCCAAACTGTGGATGATTAAACGGTTTCCATTCTACATATCCATCACCAAACAACAAATACTTGTCAAATTCATTAAATTCTTCATTGTCCCATCTGCTCCATGAACTTTTTTGATTAAACAATTTATAGGAAGTCATCAATTCATTACTAAACGTAAAAATGCCTCTCGTAAGCGATAAATAATCAATTTCGCCACCGTATACAGTATATAAATCTTTATGCAAAATAAAATAATTATAGCCCGGAATCATTTTTTCACCTAATTTTCCGATGTTATCATACACTTCAATATCTTGTCTGCTATATAACGGATCATCTTCTGCCGCACCCGGTCCGCGTAAAAACATTCCACCATAATTATGATAACTTTGAGCACCGGCAATATTAGGATGCTTTGTGATAAAGTCTTTTACTGCTCTTGTTTCCGGTAAGGTTCCAGGATAAAACAAGGCACCGTTTTGCACATAATTAGGTTGCCAATTCCAACCCCAATCACGATTAGGATCATACGTTCCCACTTGGTCTTCGTTTACCAATCCATCACCGTCATTGTCCATTCCTTCGTATCCTAACATTTCATATTCACCTTTTTCATCACCTCGCACTTGATACATTCTGGTAGGATGTTTAGAATCAATTTTAAAACGACCGGTTTTCGATTTGCGTCGCATCATTACAATATTTCCATCACCATCTAAATCGTCTAATTTATCTTCATTTACCAAACCATCGCCATCGTTATCAAATGATCGCATTCCGGAACGGGAAGTGTTAGAATTGTTTTCTTTGTAAATAAAATTTTCTCTTGAATCTGGACTTATGGTTAATGCTATATAAAAAACCTTTTCTTTCAATAAAGTTGCGATGAATTTAACTGTATTAAAGTTTTCTGCAAGATACCAAGCCGTATACATGGAAACTTCCACTCCTTGTAATTCATTAGCATGAATACCACCATCAATGTAAAATCCGGGTTTATTTTTTTCCTCTCCTGTTTTAAAATCGGTAATAGTCAACACCCAAATGTCACGTCCTTCAAATGATTTTCCTATGGATTCCATCTTAACCAAATTGGGATACGCTTTTACTAAATCTTTTCCAAATTGTGTTATTTGTGCATAATCATGATAGCGATCCCAAGACATTCTCACCTTTGGGTTAGCAGGAGAACCAATGGCACGCATCCCATTTAAATCCTGTGGAGCAATATTTTGAGCATAAATAGCTGTTGAAAACAAACTGATTAAGGCGATATAAATTAATTTTTTCATGGCATCCTTATTTTAAATCAATACTAATTTCTTTTACACTGGTAGTGGCACATCCCGATGTGATAACTACTTTGCCTTTTCCGGCTATCAACCATGAATATTCCTCTGATTCATCGGGTTGAAGTGCATTTCGAAGAAAATATTTTCTACCGGATAACATCGATTGATTGGTATTCAGTTTAATTTCTGTTTTCATTCTTGATATAAATCTGATTTTATCGCCAATTTCTGTGTAGGTTGGTAATAAACCTTTATTGGCCACTTTTAGTGTGATTCGATAAACATCACCTTCTAATTTTTCGATTAACGGCTGAGTTGTCTCAATTTTAGGCATGGCACTTACCAAATCGATTAGAAATAGTTTGTGCTTATTTACCGATTCATCTAAAAATTGTACCGGCGGATTATGCATCACAAAAGGTAAAAAACCACCAACTTCTACTTTTTGATTCGGAAAATCAGGATGTTTAATTTCTGTCCAATTTAAAAACACATTTTTAACTCCATTTTTTTCGGCCCATTTTAAATACTCCAATTCAGGAAGCACTTCGTTCATTTCTCCTTTTTTTGGTTTTTCCACTTTTGGAGCTGTTGAATCTTTTTTCATTTCTTCTTTTGGTATCCACCATCCCGGTGTAGAAAAACTGAATCTTCCGGCATGAAAATAAGCAGTTTGAGCAAAGTTGCCTTTTGTCATTGGCATTTTTGGTGCATCTTTAAACCCTGCTTTTTGCGAATACATTTTTGAAACTTGTTCAGCAGTTTTCACATCTTTTTCCATCCAACCTTTGATAATTCTTCCGGAAGAAGATTTACTGTCAAACTTAGGTGCTTCTGATAAGTTATTATGCATTCCAACCGTAATCACACCATAAATTTGCGGATTGAGGTATAAAAAATCTAATAAGGCTTTTGTTTCCGGTTCAGATGTAGCATAGTTTCCTGCTCCTTTTTCAAAAGCAGGATAATCAAATGTGAAATTTTTATCAATGTTAACGCCTTCAGAGAAATCTTCATTAAATTCCCCATCTTTATCATTGTCTTTTCCTTCCGTAAACAATAAATACCTTCCAATTTGATTTTTATTTTGATATGCTTTTACCAAAATTCTGTTGTCATCGGAACTTTCGATATAATTTCCGGCTACACTTTCTATTCTCATTTGTGAAATATAACCATCTCCATTTAAATCTTCAAATCCATCTTCTCCAAATTCACCATCTTTGTCATCATCCGTTACCGTTGCATTTCCGCTTTTTCCAAATTTCAATTTACCGAAATATGCAGCCATTGCATCGGGATTTACTGAAGGAATAAAATAAAGTGTTTTTTCCTCCAAAACTTTAGAAAAAGTATTATCAGTCAACAATTGCTCTATCAATTTAATCGACATCAATGTTCCCGACTGATGCTTACCGTCAATTCCGGCTGTAATTAATAAAGCCGGTTTTGTTTTTTCGCTTGACGATAAAGTAATCAACCAAATATCTTTACCTCCACTACTTTTGCCAATGGATTTGACTTTACAGTTTTTATGTTTACTTTCTAATTCTTTCACTTTTTTTGAAAGGCTTTCATACGAATAATAATCACTTTGTGCTTGTATTATTCCTACACAGAACAATGAAAAGAGTAATAATTTTAATTTCATAATTGGTATTTTAATTGAAAAGGTGAAAATAATGGATAAAAAATTCAATTTTGTTAATTTTAATCTAATGTTTTAAAATGTTGTTTTTGAAAGTTATTAATTACTAATTTTACTCAAAACAACATAGTATGCAAATTCTACTTTTGAATGGCCCAAACTTAAACTTATTAGGCAAACGCGAACCCAATATTTATGGGAAGGAAGATTTTGAAACTTTTCTTGATTCATTGAAAAATAAATATCCACAAGTAAATCTTCACTATTTTCAAAGTAATATTGAAGGTGAAATCATAAACAAAATTCAAGAAGTTGGTTTCCATTATGATGGCATTATTTTGAATGCAGCGGCCTATACGCATACTTCGGTTGGCATTGGTGATGCTATAAAAGCGATTACCTCTCCGGTTGTGGAAGTGCATATTTCGAATACATTTAGTAGAGAATCTTTTCGACATCAATCCTATATTGCTCCAAATGCAGCCGGAATCATTGTTGGTTTTGGCTTAAAAAGTTATGAATTAGCCTTACTTTCTCTCTTAAAATAAAAACCAATGAAATCTATTTTTACCTTTATTCTAATTTTAATTTCCTATACTTCTTTTGCTCAAGTGAAAGGAATCGTTTCTGATGAAAATGGTAATCCTTTGCCTTTTGTGAATATTTATATTGAAAACACCTACATCGGCACTACTTCAAATGAAAAAGGTCAATATGAATTACAAGTGCAAAACAAGGAGCAAGTGACCGTGATTTTTCAATATTTGGGATATAAAACACAAAAACAAATTTTAAATATCAATCAATTACCCTACTTTTTGGATGTTAAACTCAAAGAAGAAAACTATTCTTTGCAGGAAGTTGTCATCAGTTCAAAAGAAAATCCGGCCATACCGATTATTCGAAAAGCAATTGCAGCCAAAACTGTAAACTCTGATAAAACAGGAAAATTTACAGCTGATTTTTATTCCAAAGGGATTTTTAAATTAAAAAATGCTCCCAAGAAAATTTTCGGTCAAGAAATTGGCGACATGGATGGAGCGTTAGATTCAACCGGTTCCGGAATTATTTACCTTTCTGAAACGGTTTCAAAGATTACTTATGAAAAACCGGACAACTTAAAAGAAAAAATAATCGCCTCAAAAATTAGTGGTAACAACAATGGTTTTAGTTACAATACTGCTCAAGGCACACGATTTGACTTTTATGACAACCTTGTTGAATTGGGCACAAATATGATTTCTCCTATTGCAGATAACGCATTTAGTTATTATAAATATACTTTGGAAGGTACTTTTTATGACGAACACAATCAATTGATTAATAAAATAAAAGTTATACCGCGAAGAGATGTTGAACCGGTTTTTGAGGGATATATATTTATTGTAGAAGACTCATGGGCGATTTACGGTATTGATTTACAGACAAAAGGCTACAGGATGAAGCAAGAATTTGTGAACACAATGACATTAACACAAAATTTTAGTTACAATCCTAATACAAAAATTTGGGCAAAAAACATACAAAGTTTACATTTTGAAGCCGGTGCATTCGGAATTTTATTTACCGGAAAATTTACACATGTTTTCAGTAATTATGAGTTTAAAGACCGTTTTGAAAAGAAAACATTTACCCGTGAAATTTTAAGTTTTGAAGACCAAGCCAACAAAAAAGATAATGACTATTGGAATACGATGCGTCCGGTTCCCTTGACGGATGAAGAATCAATTGATTATCTAAAAAAAGATAGCATTCAAACGGTACGAAAATCTAAACCCTATTTAGATTCTATTGACAGGAAAAACAACAAATTCAAGATTTTGAAAGTTTTAAACGGTTATAGTTATCAAAATTCGGAAAAGAATTGGAAAATTAATTACGATGGTCTATTAAAATCAATTTACTTTAATACTGTTCAAGGTTGGAATGTAACTTCAAACATAACTTATACAAAGAGAAATGAAGATGAACGTACTTTTACCTCTTTTGGTACAAGATTAAATTATGGATTTGCTGAGGATAAATTTAGAGCTACTGCATTTTTTACTACACGATTAAATGCTAAAAACTTTAGCACATTATCATTTAGGGCAGGAAGTCAAGCAGTTCAGTTTAATCAAAATCAACCTATTAGTCCTCTTTTAAATAGTGTAGCTACGCTATTTTTCAAAGAAAACTACATGAAACTCTTTGAAAAAAACTTTTTTAATGCCTCATACAGTCAAGAAATAACAAACGGTTTTTATACCTCTTTTGCTCTAGAATATGCTGAACGAAGTCCATTATTTGACCAAACAAATTATACTTTAATAAAAAACAAAAAAGCCTATTTATCAAATAATCCACTTGATCCTACTGATTTTGAAAATGCGGCAATTGAAAAACACAATTTGGTAAAATTCAACCTTAATACTCGTTTTAATTTTGGCCAAAAATACCTTTCGAGACCGGATGGAAAAATTCCGGTATCCAATGATGATTATCCAACATTATTTTTAGGATATGAAAAAGGATTCGCCGGAAATGAATCCAATTATAATTATGATTTTGTGTCAGGTAGAATTTTTTATGAACGATCGCTCTCAAATAAGGGCACATTTGGGATTAATTTAAAAGGAGGAAAATTTTTCAATGCTGATGAAATTTCTTTTGTGGATTACAGACACTTTAACGGAAATCAAATTAATGTGAGTACAGACAATCGATATTTGAATCAATTTCTTCAACTTCCCTACTATAGCTACAGTACGAACAAAAGCTATATTGAAACCCATTTCGAACATAATTTTGAAGGCTACATCATGAATAAGATTCCGTTGTTGAATAAATTAAAATCAACGTTGATTTTGGGTTATCATCAATTAGCCATTCCGGATGTCAAACCCTATCAAGAATTTACGGTAGGTTTAGATAAATTAGGTTTTGGAAAATTCAAATTTCTTCGTTTAGATTATGTTCGTTCGTATAGCGGAAGTAGTTATATAGGCGATGGTTTTATGTTTGGAATGGAATTTTTAGGAGTTTTTGAGTAATTATTTTAACATATAAATTGATAAAAATAAAATCAACCTTAATTCACAAATATGAAAAAACTACTATTATTATTACTTCCCTTTTTTTGTTTTTCCCAAGAAATAGATGAAAAAAAGATTAACGGTGAAATTAAATCTAATCTATTTGATTTAGTAGTCGGAAAATCTTTAAACATAGGTTATGAGCATTTTTTAAATGGAAATCAAGCAATTCAATTTGATGTCACTATGTTTGATACTTACTCATATATTGATGCGGGATATATTGACAAGAACAATTTGGTAGGATTACAAGCATCTTACAATATTTACTTTTCTAAAAATAAGGAATATCATGGATTCTCATTTTATCCATTTCTTAAATTCAGAACCGGAAAACAAATTGTTGAAGATTATTATTATAACTATGACCCTATCACAGATACGTACTCTGAGCAATCTAGAGAATTTGATTTAACTGGTTTAGATGTAGGCTTCGGTTTGGGACATAAATGGCTTTTTAACAATAAAATAAGCTTAGGACTAGGTGCGCAATTAGGAAGAAATATTTCTGATGACAAAGAGTTTAGAGATAATTATTCAGATCTCAACTTCAAGGCAAATGTTAGCTTAGGAATACGATTTTAAAAAAGAAGTGCCCCAAACAGTTGAATACTATTTGGGGCACTTTTTTATTACTTTGTGATTTACACACGAACAATTTGAGCACCGATTGCTCTTAAACGTTGGTCAATTTTTTCATATCCTCTATCGATTTGTTCAATGTTTTGAATAGTACTGGTTCCTTTTGCAGATAATGCCGCAATCAATAAGGAAATACCTGCACGAATATCCGGCGAAGACATCGTTGTTGCTTTCAACTGAGATTGGAAATTATGACCAATTACTATTGCACGGTGTGGATCACACAAAATAATTTTGGCTCCCATGTCAATCAATTTATCGACAAAGAACAAGCGGCTTTCAAACATTTTTTGATGAATCAACACCTCTCCTTTTGCTTGAGTAGCAACTACTAATACAATACTCAATAAATCAGGCGTAAATCCCGGCCAAGGAGCATCTGCAATGGTTAAAATTGAACCGTCAATATCTTTTTTAATTTCATACCCTTCTTTGTGTTCTGGAATATAAATGTCATCTCCTTTTCTTTCGATGGTAATTCCTAATTTTCTGAAAACATTTGGAATGACCCCTAAGTTATCCCAACTCACATTCTTAATCGTAATTTCACTTCTGGTCATGGCTGCCAATCCAATCCAGCTTCCAATTTCAATCATATCAGGTAGAATTCTGTGCGTGCAACCACCTAAACTTTCAACACCTTCAATTGTGAGCAAATTGGAACCAACTCCCGTAATTTTTGCACCCATAGAATTAAGCATTTTACACAATTGTTGTAAGTAGGGTTCGCAAGCAGCATTATAAATGGTGGTTACTCCTTCTGCTAATACAGCAGCCATAACAATATTGGCTGTTCCGGTAACAGATGCTTCATCTAGTAGCATGTAAGTTCCTTTTAATCGACCCTCATTTTCAACACCATAAAAATGGTCTTCACGGTTGTATCTGAATTTTGCACCAAGATTGATAAACCCTTCAAAGTGCGTATCTAAACGTCTTCTACCGATTTTATCGCCACCCGGTTTTGGAATATAACCTCTTCCGAATCTGGCTAATAATGGTCCAACAATCATAATTGATCCTCTCAAAGAACCACCTTCTTTTTTGAATGCTTCTGTTTCTAAATAACCAACATTCACCTCATCAGCTTGAAAAGTGATTGAGCCCGGTCCATTTTTTTGCATTTTCACACCTAAATTGCCCAACAGCGTAATTAACTTGTTCACATCTATAATATCAGGAATATTATTGATGGTTACTTTTTCGGCGGTTAATAAAACGGTACAAAGGATTTGAAGAGCTTCATTTTTGGCTCCTTGTGGATGGATTTCACCTTTTAAACGATGACCACCTTCTATTTTAAATGTTCCCATGAAAATCTAACTATTGCTTTTGATTGTTGTTTTTAAATGCTTTCGGATTATTTTTATTTTTCTTAATTAAAATCTTTTTATTGTTTTGAGGAAGATTTTTATTGGAAACTTTTTTGTTGGTTCGCATCAAATCAGTTGTATTTGACAACTCTTCACTGCTTTGATGTAAATCAATTTTTCCGTTTGATAATTCCAATAAATGGTCAAAAATAGCTTTGTCATCAACGGTGTCTTTGTTCCAACTCAAATATGATTTTTTCATATGATTGGCAATCACCTTAATTAAAGCACTTTTCAACTCACCATCTTCCCATTTATTGGCTACATCAATCATGTATTTGATGTTATTACCATAAAAACGGTATTTTGGGTTTTTCTGTGGATATTCTAATCGCTCCGGCTTTAGATTGATAACCTCTCGAGTTGGAATCGGATAAGGACTATCAACATCCAATTTAAAATCAGACATGATAAACAATTGATCCCACAATTTATGTTGAAAATCCAACACATCTCTCAAGTGTGGATTTAAACTTCCCATTACTTTGATGATGTATTTAGCCGCTTTGTTTCGCTCCTCCCTATCTTCAATTAAGGTGGCTTGGTCAATTAATTTTTGCAAATGACGACCATATTCCGGTATCATTAAATGAGGTCGTTCTGCGTTATATTCTAATAAATGCACTACTTGATGTGCTGTTTCACTTTGATTCATTTGTTGTTTTATAAAGAAATTATTCCTTCAATTGTAGATACTTCAAGGTACTTCTCAACTACGTGTTCCGGACTTTGCATCGGTACATTTACAGAAATACTCGTAAATTTACCGGTCTTGGACTGGGTAGTATTAATAACAGCTCCCATGTTATCAAATGCATTTTCAACGGCTAATATTTTGGATTGATCGGTTGGTACTATAAATTTATACAAATATAAGGTAGGCCAAGAAGAAGTTGTTCTTAATTCCTCTTTTAACCTTTCGTAAAATTCTTCTGTTTTTTTATCCATGCCTAAATAATTACTCGCAAATATACAGCATTGATTTTGAATTTTGATTTACTTCCGGTCGCTTGCTGTATTTTTATCAACTTTTTATGTATTTATGCAAAAATTGTTCCCAAAAAGTTTTAAAATGTATGCCACACTTGTTTTTGAAACAATATATTCTCAATTTTACCCCTTTATTTTACAAAAGTGAACAAGCAAATTATTGTTATTACGGGTGGACCCGGAACCGGAAAAACTACTTTAATAGAAGGATTGATAAAAACCGGATATCATTGTATGCCTGAAATTTCAAGAGAAATTATTAATGAAGCAAGAAATAGAGGTATTGAACAACTTTTTTTAGAAAAACCTTTGTTGTTTAGTGAATTACTTCTTGAAGGAAGAAAAAAACAGTTTCAAAACGCCTCTCAACATGAAAATAATGTTGTTTTTTTAGATCGTGGAATTCCTGACATTTTAGCATATATGCATTATATTGGCGATAGTTATCCTGCGTTTTTTGATGAAGCCTGCAAAGAAAATACGTATTCAAAAGTTTTTATACTGCCACCATGGAAAGCTATTTACATGTCTGATGAACATCGATATGAAAACTTTGAACAAGCCAAATTAATCTATTCACATCTTAAAGAAACCTATGAAAATTATAGGTATGAATTAATTGAAGTGCCAATGGATACTGTTGAAAATAGAATTCAATTTATTTTAGACGCATTGTAAACTCAAGAATGCAAAAACCGGAAGAAATACTAAAAAAATATTGGGGATATTCCTCTTTTCGAGAACCGCAATTGAACATCATTCAATCGGTTTTGGATGGAAAAGATACCATTGGTTTATTACCTACCGGTGGCGGTAAATCAGTTTGTTTTCAAGTTCCGGCGATGATGAACGATGGAATCTGTTTAGTAATTTCTCCTTTGGTTGCTTTAATGAAAGATCAGGTTGACCAATTAAAAAAAAGAGACATTAAAGCGGTTGCATTGACCGGTGGAATTTCTGTTGATGACATCATCACTTTGTTTGACAACTGTTTATATGGCAATTATAAATTCTTATATCTTTCTCCAGAACGTCTTGAACAAGATTGGATTATTGAGAAAATTAAGAATCTTCCAGTCAATCTCATCGCAATTGATGAAGCACATTGTATCTCGCAATGGGGCCACGACTTTAGACCTTCCTACTTAAAGGTTAATGTGTTGAAACAACATTTTCCGGGTGTTCCATTTTTAGCGTTAACGGCTACTGCAACCGAGCGAGTGAAGAAAGATATTATTGAACAATTGAATTTAGATACACCTCAACTTTACCAAAAATCGTTTGCACGAGATAATCTAAGTTATCAAGTAATTCCAACGGAAGACAAATTATATCAAATTACCCAGATTTTAAATCGACAACCGGAACCTTCAATTATTTATGTTCGCAATCGAAAAAACTGTTTTGAAATTGCCGAACAGCTTAACAAACTTGATTTCAAAGCTAATTTTTATCACGGTGGATTAACCTTGCGGGAAAAAACCAAAAACATGGAAGATTGGATGACTGAAAAAACGCCAATTATGGTGGCCACCAATGCTTTTGGAATGGGAATTGACAAAGCAAATGTTCGAACGGTTATTCATTTTCAACTTCCCGATAATTTAGAAAACTATTATCAAGAAGCCGGAAGAGCCGGAAGAAATGGTGAAATGGCTCAGGCAATTTTATTGTTAGGCCCAAATGATTGTAACCAAGTTCAATCACAATTGAACAATAGCTTACCGGACAAAGAATATTTAAAATCAGTATATACTAAATTGTGTAATTACTTTCAAATTGCTTATGGCGAAGGAATTGATGATGAGTTTTCATTTAATTTAAATCATTTTTGCATTCAATATCAATTGCCCGTTATAAAAACTTACAACGCATTAAATTTTTTAAACAACCAAGGAATCATTCATTTTAGTCAAGAGTTTTCAGAAAAAGTCTTGCTTCAATTTATCATTGAAAGTAAAGAAGTAATTCGTTACATCAGTTTGCATCGCCATCAAGAGGAAATTATTTTAACGATTTTGAGAACGTATTCCGGAATTTATGATACCACAACTGCTATCAACGTTTCTTTAATTGCAAAAAAATCAGGTGTTTCGGAATCAAGTGTAGAAGAAGTATTATCGCAATTACATCAAAAAGGGATTGTTTCGTACACCGCAAAAAGTAATGACTCTAAAATTACTTTTTTAGAAGTAAGAGAAGATGATAGAACATTGAGCAGAACATTTAAATATCTTACTTCTCAAAACGAATTAAAGTCAGCTCAGTTATCAAGTGTAATTCAATATGTTTCTGATACCAAAACATGTAAAAGTGTCTTACTTTTGCACTACTTTGGTGAAAAAAATGTAAAAAATTGTGGACATTGTTCTTCTTGCAAATCATCCAAAGCCATTATATCTGAAAATGATAACTTGAGGGATAAAATTCTACATCTTTTATCGGAAAAAGGACTTAGTTCAAGAGAATTACAACAAATTGTTCTTGTTGAAGACGAACCCTTAATTCAAGCCATAAGAGAACTTTTAGATGAACAAAAAATTATACTATTACCCAACAATAAATTTAAAGCAAAACAATAATGGAAAAACTTCGAATCGTTTTTATGGGAACACCCGACTTTGCGGTTGGCATTTTAGATGCGTTGCTCCAAAACCATTATAATGTAGTTGGTGTGATTACAGCTGCTGATAAACCTGCCGGTCGGGGTCAAAAAATAAATTTTTCTGCTGTTAAAGAATATGCTTTATCAAAACAGCTTACACTTTTGCAGCCAACCAATTTAAAAGACGAAAGATTTATTGAAGAATTAAAAAGTTTACAAGCCAATTGTCAAGTGGTTGTTGCGTTTAGAATGTTGCCTGAAGTCGTTTGGAAAATGCCAAAATTCGGCACCTTTAATCTTCATGCATCATTATTGCCAAACTATCGTGGAGCAGCACCAATTAATTGGGCAATTATTAATGGTGAAAAAAAGACGGGGGTAACCACCTTTTTTATTGACGATAAAATTGATACGGGTGCCATCATTCTAAAAGAAGAAACAAACATCGAACCCAACGAAAACGCAGGACAACTTCATGATCGATTGATGCAAATGGGTTGTAAAACGGTTATCAAAACGTTACAATTAATTGAAAATAATACGGTAACCACAACTATTCAAGTGGATACACCGGAAATTAAAACGGCACACAAGCTAAACCGTGAAAATTGTAAAATAAATTGGCAAAAAACCGGAATTGAAATTTTTAATTTGATTAGAGGACTTTCACCCTATCCAACGGCTTGGTGTTTAATTAAAGATGGAGAAGAAGAATGGGCTGTAAAAATTTATGAAGCTACATTTGAAGTCAATAACCATACTTTACCAATAGGAAAAATACAATCGACAAAAAAAGAAATGAAAATAACGGTTCAGGATGGATTTATCCTTATACATGCTATTCAGTTTCCGGGAAAAAGAAAAATGCTTACTGCCGAATTACTCAACGGAATGACATTTTCTGAAAATGCTCAAGCCTTGTAAGGACTGATTTTTACTAGAAAAACCCTTAAAAAGTACCGTTTATCGTAGCTTTATCAACAAAACTATTGAAGTTATCAACAAAACGCACGAAAAATCACGAAAAGTCTTGCCTAGTAAGGAAATCCTATTAAATTTGTTACAATTAACTTTATGTTTAACCAACAATTAATAACTATTATTATGAACAAATCAGAATTAATCGATGCTATTGCTGCTGATGCAGGTATTACTAAAGCAGCTGCAAAATTAGCTTTAGAATCATTTTTAGGAAATGTAGGTGCTACTTTGAAAAAAGGTGGAAGAGTTTCTTTAGTAGGATTCGGATCTTGGTCAGTATCTAAAAGAGCTGCAAGAGAAGGAAGAAATCCACAAACTGGAAAAACAATCAAAATTGCTGCTAAAAATGTAGTTAAATTTAAAGCAGGTGCTGAATTAGAAGGTTCTGTAAACTAATCTTAATTTAGTAGATATAAAGAAAATCTTCCTTCACGGAAGATTTTTTTTTTGACATTTTTAAGAAAATGTTTGGTTTTTTATGATAAAATTCTGTAATTTTAAAAAAATTTGTTGCCAAATGATTAAAGAAAAACTTAAAAAAGGTCATTTGCTCATAGCAGAACCTTCCATTTATGGAGATTTGTCTTTTAATAGGTCGGTAATTTTATTAGCCGACCATAATCTTGAAGGCACAGTTGGTTTCATTTTAAACAAACCTTTAGAATATACCCTTACTGATTTAGTTCCAGAAATCGAATCATCCTTTACCGTTTACAATGGCGGTCCGGTTGAACAAGATAATTTATACTTTATTCATACAGTTCCTGAATTAATTCCGGATAGTGTAGAAATTTCTAACGGAATTTATTGGGGTGGCAACTTTGAAAAAACCAGAGATTTAATTAATGATGGAGTTATTCAAAAAGAAAATATTCGATTCTTTTTAGGGTATACCGGTTGGAGTGCCAATCAATTGGAAGATGAATTGAATGCCAACTCCTGGATTTTAATTGAAAACAATTTCAAACAAAACATTTTGATGAAATCGTCGGTTGACTTTTGGAAAGAACAATTAATAGAACTTGGTGGCGAATATTTAATTTGGTCAAATGCTCCCAAAAATCCGATGTTAAATTAGTTCATTTACTTTTTCCAATAATACTTTTGACCATTTTGTTTCATATTCCTTCTTGCGATATTTTGTAATAGGTTGAATACCCGTGATTACATTTGTAATGAATAATTCTGATGCTTTTTGTAAATCAAATGGCGAAATTAGTGCTTCTGTAACCGTTAATCCTTCTATCTTTTTTGCTACTGAAAGAAGTTGCTTACGAAATATGCCATTCAAACAGCCTTCAATTAAGGGTGGTGTGATTAAAGCATCGTCCATCACCATAAACAAATTCCCATTTAATGCTTCCACAACTGATTTTTCTTCATTGAGTAACAAGCAATTTTGATAGCCGTTCTCTTCCGCATAAATACTACCTATAACTTGAATAGCTTTATTGGTTGTTTTAAGGGTCGAAAGCAATTGCTTTGTTAGATAAAAGTCTTTATATAATTCTACTTCATACGCTTCAGAGGAAAAACGGTACTTTTTGTCCAAAAGTGGTTGAACAAAAATTAAATACGAAATGGAATTATCGTTTGGTAAATAAAAACCACCATCATTTCTATAAACCGTTAATCGAACTCTTGAGGATTCCGTTAAATTGGCTTCTTTAACCAACCTTAAGATTTCGCTTTCCAAAAATTCTAACGTAAAAGTCATTGGAATTTTCATTCGAAGAATACGCATAGAAGCCATTAATCGGAAATAATGGTCTTCAAAAAATAAAATTCTTCCTTCAACAATTTTTAACGTTTCAAAAACTGCATCACCATAAAGAAAAGCTCTATTGGTGGACAACATTATTTCGTCTTGAATACTCCCATTAAAATTAACCATAAAAAAAGCCCTGAAAATTCAGGGCAAATATAATTCAAATCCTATAATTATACTGAACCTATAACATGCTTCAAATCAGAAATTTGATTTTCCCACAATAATTTTGATTCTTCAATTTCATCTTCATAAGCAAAATCAATCACAACTAAAGAAACATCTTTTGTGATTTCATCTTCCATGATTTTTAATTCAAAAAAATATTCAGTGTCTTTGTCATTGTCATCAATCCATTTGAATTTAATACGTTCACCAGTTTTTTTGGAAGCTAAACGAGCACGTTCTTTTGTATCATCCCAAATAAAAGTATATAGCTCACCTCTCGAATTCACATTATCAGCAAACCATTCTGATAATCCGGAAGGCGTAGAAATATATTGATAAAGAAGTTGTGGCGAAGAATTAATCGGAAACTCTATTTCATATCGTATTTTTGAATCCATAATAAGAAAAATTTTGAGCAATATATTGAATATAAACTCAAAAAAAAAGCGATTTTTAAAATAAAAATATTTTATCATTTTATGTTTGGAAGCTTTACTATTATTTATATATTTGCACCCGCATTCACAAATTGATGAATCCTTAATTGGCGAGGTAGCTCAGTTGGTTAGAGCGTTGGATTCATAACCCAAAGGTCACGGGTTCAACTCCCGTCTTCGCTACTAAATGTCCCCGATTGGGGACTTTTTTATTTCAATGCTATTCCTTTTCGTTTAAAAAAGCACTACAAATTTTCTGTTTTTAAACTTTTTCACCTCATTCAAACTATAAATTACAATTATTTCCATCTTTATTTATAAAATTTCCATAACTAAAATGATTTTATTTTGTAAGTTATTTACATAAACTTTTTATATTTTTATTCATTTCATCGATTATTTTATACATTTTATCGATTAATTAAAAATCGTTTATACCTTTGAATCGTCAAAAATCTAAAATCAATTTAACCTCATTAACGATGAAAAAGGTTATTGTAAAAAAATCTATTTTCACATTGCTTTTCTTAGTCATGTACCAAATAGAAAGTAACGCAAAAAGTGAAGTTAAAGAATGTAAAAACATTCATACTCACACGAACGGCCAGGAACCCGTTTTGAATAGTAACCAAAAAGCGTTTTTGCATTTTAATGGAATAAATGCATACGGAACCGCCAATGGATGCCTCGAAGGACTAGAAAAAACAACCTTAATGGGTTGGATAAGTTTATCACCTCAATTTCAAAATGATGCGTTTATTATGGGGGAAAACAATTTCAATATCAGTTGTACTGCCAACAGAAAAATTGTTGTAACCTGTAATGCAATTACATTAACAAGCTCCATCTCGTTGGATACTTCACGCTGGTATCACATTTCAGCATCTTATAATGGTTCTAGCTTAAAATTGTACCTCAACGGGAAATTAATGCAACAACAAAATTCAACCGGAAACATCCAACAATCAGGAAGTGCTATTTTTTCAATCGGAAAAAATCCAGTTCAAAACAACCACTATTTTAATGGAAAATTAGATGAAGTAAGGGTTTTTAATGAAAGTTTATCTGATGCTCACATCCAGCAAATGGTGTACCAAGAAATTACCAATCATAATGGTATGGTAAGAGGCGTAACTATCCCAAAAAACTTCACAAATCTAAATTATAGTGCTTTGATTCGCTACTATAAAATGGATTTGATTCAAAACAGTATTGTTCAAAATCAAATACAAAATATACCAAATAGTGCTGAGGGAATTCAACTTTTTAACATCAACTCTATTGGAAATCAAGAAGCTCCAATGCCTTTTGTAACAAAAAGAAATGGCAATTTTACAACAGCCATTCAAGATGATTCAACCGATATTTTCGGAAAAGATGCCGAAACCTATCCTTGGGCTATTATTCAAGTGAGTCATGACATTACACAATTTGCGAATGTCGTTAACTTAGGTTTAATTTTGGATTCAGGTAAAAAAATTACCCTTTTAAACGATACTAAAATCGAAAATAGAGGATACCTAAAACTGAATGGTAAAATCGATTTGGAAGGTGAAGCACAACTTATCCAAACCAGTGAAAGTATTTTAGACCCAACCAGTACAGGTATTTTGGAAAGAGACCAACAAGGTCAATCCAATCGATACAATTACAATTATTGGTCGTCGCCGGTTAGTTCCCTTAATGCTACTACCACCAATCACGGCTATACAGTGGCAGGTGTAATGAAAGACGGCAGTAACAGTCAACCACAAAATATTGCTTGGGTAAGTAGCATTAACAATCCAACTACCAGTAATCCGATTACACTAAGTAGTTATTGGATTTATAAATTTCAGAATTTGACGCCTCTTTATGCCAATTGGTCCACAGTTGGACAAAATGGATTATTGCAAGCGGGACAAGGGTATACTTTAAAAGGTAGTGGTGCAGATGTTACATATCAAAACTATACGTTTGTTGGAAAACCAAATAACGGAACCATTACCATTCCGGTTTCGCCCAACAATTTAAATTTGGCCGGAAACCCCTATCCTTCTGCCTTAGATGCTCATACATTTATTAAAGACAATATAAATGTAATCAATGGTACTTTATACTTTTGGGAACATTTTACTACCAATAACACCCATAATTTATCGGGTTATCAAGGTGGTTACGGAGCCATAACGCTTGTCGGCGGTATTAAACCGGTAGCTTTGACCGGTGAAAACAATTTGAGTTCAACTACCAAAACACCGGGACGTTTTATTCCGGTAGGACAAGGGTTTTTTGTAACAGGTAATAACCAAGGTGGTTTAATTACCTTTCAAAACAGTCAACGATTGTTTATTAAAGAACTGAATCAGCAATCATTCAATTTATTTCGTCCGGCATCTGCCAATGCGTTAGCGAATGATCAACTTCTTTCTGATAATGCCGAAGACCCTATTGAAGAGGAAGCTTTTACAAAAATCAAAATCGGATTTAATTCTTATAACAACTACCATAGAGAAATTTTATTAGGCTTCATGAACGAATGGGCTACCGATAACATCGACCCGGGATATGACGCCATTCACATTGATAATCAACAAAATGACATGTACTTTATGAATGATTCCAATAAATTGGTCATTCAGGGAGTGGGATATTTTGATGTAAACAAAAAATACCCGTTAGGGGTAAAAACCTATGAAGCCGGAAACGTTCAATTTACTTTAGACGAGGTTATGAATTGGGATGAAAACATTGATATTTTCATTCTAGACAAAACCACCGGAATACATCACCCGATTCAAAATGGTCCTTTTACGGTTTATTTGCCTCAAGGCGAAATACACAACCGTTTTGAATTAACGTTTAGCAACCAAGCACTATCGAATCCTGATTTTAGCTTAGCCCAAGAAATTGGAGTTGCTTTTTCAAATGCCCAAAATTTACTTACTATACAAAACTTAACCGATGTTACTGTGCAAACAGTGAATATCATTACGATCCTGGGCCAGACCCTTGCCACTTGGAATGTTGAAAACGAAACCCAAACCAACATTTCGTTACCGGTGAGCAACGCAAGTACTGGCACCTACATTGTTCGTGTGCAAACAACTGCCGGAACAATTAGCAAAAAAATCATTATTAAATAGGGTTTTGATAATTGATTTTTGACACCGAAAGGCCCCTCGACGTGAGGGGCTTTTCATTTTTATTCAAATAATTTACTAAGATAGTTTTACTTTCAACCCCTCAAAATCCAACTTCACTTGTTCACCGGTTTGTAAATTTTTTCATCCAAAAATGTTAAAACCAAAAATTATACGGATATAATTCATATATTTGTACGTACAATATATCATTATGGATACAAAATTGACCTTAAAATTAAATCAAGAAATCATTGAGAAAGCGAAGATTTATGCTGCTCAAAAGAAAGTGAGTTTGTCTCGAATTATCGAGAATTACTTGAATTCGCTTACCAATGATACAAAAAATGAGGATTCCATTGAAATCTCTCCTTTTGTAAAAAGTATAAAAACCGGTAATTCGATTCCTGCTGATTTAGATTACAAAAAAGAATATGCTGAACACCTTTTGAACAAACACAAATGAGTAAAAAGTTATTCTTAGACACTAATATTATGCTTGATTTTCTTGGAGAACGAGAACCTTTTTATACTCCAAGTGCTCAATTGGCTACTTTAGCAGATCACAAAAAAGTAAAACTGATTGTTTCTCCTATTTCATTTGCTACGGTAAATTATTTTCTTACTAAGTCGGAAGGAATTTCAAATGCAAAAGAAAAATTGAGAAAGTTTAAAATTCTGTGTGAAATAGCTACAATGAATGAAAGTATCGTTGAAAAAGCATTAAATTCTGATTTTGAAGATTTTGAAGATGCAATACAATATTTTTGTGCCTTAGTTTCAAAATGCGACATCATCATCACTAGAAATCAAAAAGATTTTAAACATTCTTTACTACCAATCATGTCGGCAGAAGAATATGTAAAAAGTCTATAAAAAATTGTATCCTAGAACAACTCCCTCTTTAACCCCTCAAAATCCAACTTCACTTGTTCACCGGTTTGTAAATTCTTCAAACCAAAACAATTTTGTTCCATCTCCGATTGTCCGGCAATCACCGCAAAAGGAATTCCGCGTTTGTCGGCATGTTGAAATTGTTTAGCGATTTTAGCAGCATCAGGATACAATTCCACTTTGATTCCGCTACGGCGTAAGTTGGAAATCGCTTCCATCGCATACAAACTTTCTTGATTGCCATAATTGATAAAAAGTGCTTTAGTAGTTGCCGTCACCGTTTCCGGGAATAATCCTAATTCTTCCAATACCAAATAAATACGGTCTAATCCAAACGAAATGCCGACACCACTCATATTCTTTAAACCAAAAATACCGGTTAAATCGTCATAACGACCCCCACCACCAATCGAACCCATGGCCACTTGAGGAGCAACGACTTCAAAAATAGCTCCTGTGTAATAATTTAAACCTCTGGCTAAGGTGACATCCAAATCAATGATGGCAGTTTGTAAACCTAATTTTTGAATGGTTTCACAAATAAATTGCAACTCGGCTACTCCTTTTTTTCCTTCGTCAGATGAAGCCAACAACTGATTTAATTTTTCAATTTTTTCAGCAACCGATCCCGTAAATTGAAACAACGGTTGCACTTTTTCGATGGCGGATGCCGAAATTCCTTTTTCAAGCATTTCTTTTTTCACGCCGTCCTCGCCTATTTTATCTAATTTATCTAACGCGACTGTAAAATCAATTAATTTATCTTTTGCACCAATCACTTCGGCAATACCGGATAAAATTTTACGGTTATTGATTTTGATGGTGGTTCCACTTAAACCCAACTGAGTAAATACCGCATCATACAATTGCACCAACTCCACTTCTTGCCACAACGAAGTAGAACCTACTACATCGGCATCACATTGATAAAACTCTCTGAACCTTCCTTTTTGCGGACGATCGGCTCTCCAAACCGGTTGAATTTGGTATCGTTTGAACGGAAATTCAATTTCGTTTTGGTGTTGAACCACGTATCGTGCAAATGGAACGGTTAAGTCGTAACGAAGGGCTTTTTCGGAGATTTTGGAAGTTAGTTTTTTATAATCAATGTTTGATAATTCGTCTTGACTTACTTTATCCAAATAATCCCCAGAATTCAATATCTTAAAAATCAATCGATCGCCTTCTTCCCCGTATTTTCCCATCAACGTTTCCGAATTTTCAAACGAAGGCGTTTCAATCGGCTGAAATCCAAACACCTCAAAATGATGTTTCATAATCAAGCTGATGTAATTGCGTTTCGCCACCTCTGCCGGTGAAAAATCTCTCGTTCCTTTGGGAATACTTGGTTTTTGTGCCATTTTAAAATTATTTCTTTGGATTATAAGCTTCATTTTTGCCCGCTATGCGGGAGATTGCTATTTCGACTTCGTCATCTTGCGGAATGACAAAAATGAAAAGCTCTGCAAATATCTTACTTTTAAAATAATTTTCCTTGTCGCATGTAACAAAATATGCATTAACGTGACAAATATAATCATGACCGGATTAGTAAAAGAAAACATCAAAATTGCACTGGGTTCCATCAAAACACAATTGTTGCGTACCATTTTGACGATTATCATTATAGCCATTGGTATAACGGCATTGGTGAGTATTTTGACCGTGGTTTCTGCATTGGAAAACACTATTTCTTCTAACTTTTCGATGATGGGTGCCAATACATTTACGATTCGGCAATATGAATTAGAAGTACGAATTGGCAATGGCGGAAGACGCGGTGAACGCGAAATCGTTAATCCGATTATTTCATATCCGGATGCCAAAGCATTTAAAGAGAAATTCAATTATCCTTTTACAACCACATCATTATCCTTTACAGCTACTCCAACAGCTCAAGTGAAATTTGAAAATAAAAAAACGGATCCTGAAATTACCGTCTTGGGTGTTGATGAAAGTTATGCGGCAAACTCGGGATTAGAAGTCGCCACCGGAAGAAATTTTACCGGTTTTGATATTGAAAATAACAATTATGTTTGTGTGGTGGGTTCCGATTTTGAAAAAGGTTTATTGAAAGATGTGAACCCGATCGACAAAGTGATTTCTATTCGGGGAGCAAAATTCAAAGTAATTGGGGTGTTAAAAGAAAAAGGCTCCACTTTTGGCAATAGTCAGGATTTAAGAGTGTTGATTCCCATTCAAATTGCTCGTTCTGTTTTTACGCAACCTAACATCAATTATAACGTAAGTGTAATGGTGGATAAAAAAGAATTATTAGACGCTGCAATTGACCATGCAACCATCACGATGCGACAAATTAGAAAGCAAAATCCGGTGGAAGATAATAATTTTGGAATCGTGCGAAGTGATGAATTAATCAATCAAATCTTATCGTTGACCAAAGTTTTGAGTGCTTCTGCTTGGATTATTGGTATCATTACTATTTTTGGTTCTTCCATTGCTTTGATGAACATTATGTTGGTTTCCGTAACAGAAAGAACCCGTGAAATTGGTGTACGAAAAGCCTTAGGTGCCAAACGAAAAACGATTGCTTTTCAATTTTTTACCGAAACCATTGTGATTGGACAATTAGGCGGAATTATCGGAATTATTTTAGGAATTACAATCGGTTCCATCTTTGCTTCGGTGTTGGAATTTAATTTTATCATTCCTTGGATGGCCATTATTGCGGCGGTAATTACCAGCTTTGTAGTGGCTTTGGTTTCAGGTTTATATCCGGCTATAAAAGCTTCTAAATTAGACCCTGTTGAGGCGTTGAGATATGAGTAGTTCTTATAAACACTTAAATGGCACACGGATTCCACATATAAAAATAGATATTCACAGATTCATGTATTTGGATTCGCTTCACTTAAAATGGATTTTAATTGAGCTAAACTTATTTGAACTTATTTGAACTTATATGAACTTATATGACTTATATGGTTCAAAAAAAAATATTGTAAATTTTGATTGAACACAGATTTTAAAAATAACTAAAATCTTAGAAATCAATTTTGAATTATTAATCAACCGAAGCTTTTATCATTCGATCATTTCCATACAAATCTTTCCGCAATTCTATGTGTGTAAAGCCTAATTTAGATAACAATTCAACGGTTTCATTCCCTAAATATTGATTGATTTCAAAAAATAGCAATCCGTTAGGTGTAAGATGAAGCAAAGCTAATTCTGCAATTTTTTGATAAAAAACAAGTGGATTTTCATCCGAAACAAAGAGAGCCAAATGCGGTTCATATCCTAAAACATTCGTTTTCATTTCTTGCTTTTCTACATGACGCACATACGGTGGATTGGAAACAATTATATCAAATTGCTGTTGCAATTCATCTGTTTCTAAAATATTTTTATGCCAAAAATGTACTTCCGTTTCATTTAATTGTGCATTTTTTTTTGCCACAAGTAAAGCTTCTTCAGAAACGTCTATCGCATAAATTGTGGAAAAAGATAAATTCTTTTTTAATGCAATCGGAATACAACCCGTGCCGGTTCCAATATCAATAATCGTTGGGTTTTGGATATTTTTCTGTTTGATTTCCTCCAAAATCCAAGCTACTAATTCCTCCGTTTCAGGTCTGGGAATAAGCGTAAATTCGTTTACATAAAATCGTAAATCATAAAAAAAAGTTTCACCCAAGATATATTGAATCGGTTGTTCTTTTTGTAAAGCTTTCAACACTTTTTCCCAGTGGCTAACCTCTTCTGATGGTACTTCTTTTTCCGGATGCAAAGCCAAATCAATTCTTTTTAAGTCATGCAATTTTTCCAACGTCAAATAAAAGAAACTGTCTATTTCTTGCGAATCATACAATCCGGAAAGTTGTGCATGAAAATGAGCTTTTATTTGTTTGAAAGTAGTCATGCCCTACAAGATTTTAATCATCCAAACCGGACAAGAAGTGTGACCGGTGCAACCCATTGGTTGATCTAGATAATCAAAACCAAATTTCAAATACAATTTTTGAGCATCTTTCATATAGGGCATAGTTTCTAAATAACATTTTTCATAACCGACTTGTTTGGCAAAAGCGAGGCATTTTTCCATCATTTCGGCTCCTAAACCTAAACCACGAGCTTCCGGTAAAAAGTACATTTTTTGCAATTCACAAATGGTATTCGCTTCATTTTCTAATTGATGAATTCCGGCTCCACCAATGATTTTCCCCTCTTTTTCTACAACAAAATACTGACTTTTTGGTGTTAAATAGGTTTCAAACATGCAATCCAACGAGGCATCGGCATAGGCCGTTCCCACTTTTGGCACATTGTGTTCAATGAGTACATCGCGAATGACTTGTGCAATAAATGGATTATCAGCAGGTTGAATGGAGCGAATCAGTGCCATAAAAATTTTCATTTTAAGAAGGTAAAAGTAAAACTATTTCTGTGTTTTTGGGCAAAATGAGTAAATTTGTCCCTCTATGGAAGATGAAAAATTCATGCATCGTTGCCTTCAATTGGCAAAAAACGGTTTGGGAACAACCTACCCCAACCCGATGGTAGGTAGCGTAATTGTTTATGAAGGTAAAATCATCGGAGAAGGTTGGCATCAAAAAGCCGGTGAACCGCATGCAGAAGTAAACGCGATTAATGCCGTGAAAAACAAATCATTATTGTCAAAATCCATCATTTATGTGAGTTTAGAGCCTTGCAGTCATTTTGGAAAAACACCACCTTGTAGTGATTTAATTGTGCATCACAAAATTCCAAGAGTAGTAGTTGGAACGGTTGACCCACATGAAAAAGTAGCCGGAAAAGGTATTGAAAAACTCAGAAAATCAGGTGCAGAAGTAAAAGTGGGTGTGTTAGAAAAAGAATGTTTAGAACTCAATAAACGCTTTTTTACTTTTCATCATCTAAAACGTCCTTATATTATTCTAAAATGGGCAGAAAGTGCCGATGGATATTTGGCTCCGCTTACTAAAACTGAAAAAAAACCGGTTTGGATTACGAATGTGTATTCCCGACAATTGGTACACAAATGGCGAACAGAAGAACAATCCATTTTAGTGGGAACTACTACTGTTTTGGACGATAATCCCAATTTAAATAGTAGAGATTGGTATGGAAATCAGCCGTTAAGAATCGTAATGGATCGAAAAGGAAAAATTTCAGATGAGTATAAAGTAAAAAACCAACAACAACCCACTCTGATTATTACGGAAGAAGAAAATCACAAAAACAGTGAAAATTGTAACTACGAAACCCTTATCTTTGATCATCAACTTGCTGAAAAAATAGTACATTTACTTTTTGAAAAAGAAATTCAATCTGTAATTATTGAAGGAGGAAGTCAAACGCTTCAAACCTTTATTGACGCTAAATTATGGGATGAAGTGAGAATTTTTAAAGGCGATACTTTATTTCAACAAGGTGTCATAGCTCCCAAAATTGCATATAAAACCGTGAAAAAAATGAACTTTTTAACCGATGAACTTTTAATTGGCAGAAGACATGATTAATACGATTATTTTTGATTTTGGGGATATTTTTATCAACTTGGATAAACCGGGAATTGATAAAGCTTTTCGAGAACTCGGCCTAACGGAATGGCACAACGATTTAAACGAATTAAATCAACTTTTCGAAATCGGAAAAATTTCTGAACTAGAATTTATCGAGGGTTTTCAGAAACATCTACCCAATGCATCCATTGAAGATATTCGAAAAGCATGGAACAAAGTTTTAGGCGATTTTCCGGAGTATCGATTGGACTTTTTGCAAAGTTTAAAAGGAAAATACCGTTTGTTTTTATTATCCAATACCGATAAAATTCATATTGACCATTTTGAACACAAAGTAGGAATGTCCTTCTCGAGAGATTTTTACAATTGTTTTGAAAAAGTCTATTTTTCGTATGAAATGAAAGTTCGAAAACCGGATGTAGAAAGCTTCAGACAAGTAATCAATCGCCATGATTTATCGCCTAAACGAACATTATTTGTGGATGACAAAAAAGAAAATACCGATGCCGCCGCTTCAATAGGATTGGAAGTTTGGAACTTACAAGTAGGAAAAGAAGACGTTACTGATTTATTTGCCAAAAAAATTATTAATCTGTGATTTATATTCTATTGAGTGTTGTTTTCAACGCTGTTTTATTTATAATTTTAAAACTTTTTGGCCGTTATTCCATAAATACACTACAAGCATTGGTGGTCAATTACTTTACCGCTTTTGTAATGGGATTATTTTTTTCAAATCAAGCATTTCATTATCCTTCTATCGTTGAAAAATCATGGTATCCCGGAAGTTTTTTCTTGGGATTTTTATTCATCAGTGTATTTTACGCCACTGCCATTACTTCACAACGAAACGGACTCTCAGTTGCCTCAGTAGCGTCAAAAATGTCGGTAATCATCCCAATAAGTTTTGGTGTAGCATTATTTGGTGATTCCTTAACCATTTTGAAAGTTATTGGAATTGTGATGGCGTTACTTGCGGTATATTTTACTTCCAAAAAAGAAGAAGGAACCGTCACCGAATCAAAAAGTTTATTGTACCCTCTTTTGGTGTTTTTTGGTGCCGGAGCTATTGATACCAGTTTAAAAATATTACAAAATGATTATTTGCCTGAAAATGAGATTGCTTTGTTTTCTTCACACACCTTTTTGATGGCTTTTTCGATTGGTAGTATATTAATAGGTGTAAACATTTTCAAATTCAACATGAAAATTACCGGTAAAAATATCCTAGCCGGAATCATATTGGGTATTCCTAATTATTTTTCTTTATATTATTTGGTAAAAATGCTCGACAGTGAAGTTTTTGAAAGTTCAACCATTTTTACAATTCACAATGTTGCCATCGTAATGGTTTCTACTTTGGCAGGAATTTTATTCTTCAAAGAAAAAATTTCAAAAAGAAACGGCATCGGAATTGGCCTGGCTTTATTAGCAATACTGTTAGTGACCGGATAGCATGGAAGAGGTTAAAGATACATATTGCACAATAGCTGAACCTTCAAATGAAGTTTTATTCAAAGAAAAAAACAGCAAATTTTTTGGTTATGCCTTTCCAATTCAAAATGAGGAGGAAGTCAAACTTCATTTAGAACAACTCAAAAAGCAACATTTTTCTGCTCGTCATTGGTGCTATGCCTATCAATTGGGAACAGATAAAATTAGTTATCGAGCCAATGATGATGGAGAACCCAACAATAGTGCCGGTATGCCGATTTACGGACAAATTCAATCTTTTGAGCTGACCAATGTTTTGGTTGTAGTTGTTCGTTATTTTGGGGGCGTAAAATTAGGCGTTGGCGGTTTGATTGCTGCCTACAAATCAGCAGCACAAATGGCGTTAGAAAATGCAATCATTATTGAAAAAACTATTGATGTACATTTTCAACTTTTCTTCGAGTATAAAAACATGAATAAAGTGATGCGAATTGTAAAAGAAAAAAACTTAGAAATCATCCATCAAGAAATGACCGAAAATTGTATTTTGACAATCGCTACCCGAAAAAAAAATGCCGAAAAAATAGTCGACATTTTTAGTACTTTATTCGAAGTGAAAATTAAAACAATTGCTTAATTTTCGATTTGTTCGATTTTGTGAAGAATAGCCTTAATATTCTCAGGTGGTAAAGTCGGTTTTCCTGTTTTAATGTCCACAAAAACCAAAACAAAATCTGCCGTTGTTAATAACTCACCTTTTTCGTTCTCAATTTTACATTCAAATTCTATCTTTACAGAGCTTTGATTTTTGAATTTGGTTCTTACCGTCAACAAATCATCATAACGTGCTGGTTTTTTGTAGTTTATATTGATATTTACGATAGGCAAAGCGATACCGTTTTCCTCCATACTTTTGTAAGAGATACCATGATTTCTGAGCCATTCCACTCTACCTATCTCAAAATAAGGCAAATAGTTCCCGTGATAAACCACTCCCATTTGATCGGTTTCTGAATAACGTACTCTAACTTGTAATTGATGTTCTTTCATACTTTTCTGTAATATTTTTCTTCATTAACAGTAAAGTCCTTAATTGGTCTATACAATAATATTTTTATAAAATCAATAGTAAATAATTTTTTTTTACACTTTTTTGTTCACATATTTGTTATCCCAAAAGTTGATAAAGAAACAGTCTGTTTTCTTTGTAAGTTAACCTTTAATAAACAACAAAATTTATAAAAAATATGAGCAAAACTGCGGAATCGGTATGGGAAAACTGTCTATCTTTTATAAAAGACAATATTCAGGAACAAGCCTACAAAACTTGGTTCGAACCGATTAAGTCTGTTGAACTCACGGACAATGCTTTATACATTCAAGTACCGAGCAAATTTTTTTATGAATGGTTAGAGGAACACTATGTTAAATTACTAAAAGTGGCCTTGACCAAAGAACTTGGAAAAAACGCAAAGTTACTGTATAAAATTAAAATGGAAAACACTTATGGCAACAAACAACCGTTTACAGAACAATTGCCAAGTGCCCACAGAAGTCCGGTTAAACCGCAAGATGTTGATGCTCCGCTTAAAAACATCAGTCCTGAGCTTAAAAATCCATTTGTAATTCCCGGAATTCGCAATGTTAAAATTGAATCCCAATTAAATGCCAATTACAGTTTTGACAATTTTTTAGAAGGTGATTCTAATCGTTTGGCTCGTTCTGCCGGAATGGCGGTAGCAAACAAACCGGGTGGAACTTCTTTCAATCCATTGTTGATTTTTGGAGGAGTTGGTTTGGGAAAAACGCACTTAGCTCATGCTATTGGTGTTGAAATAAAAGATAAATATCCGGACAAAACGGTTTTATATATTTCTGCAGAAGTTTTCACACAACAATATATTGATTCGGTAAAGAAAAATACGCGAAATGATTTCATTCATTTCTATCAATTAATAGATGTACTTATTATTGATGATGTACAGTTTTTATCAGGAAAATCAGGAACACAAGATGTATTCTTCCACATTTTCAATTACCTGCACCAAAATGGCAAACAAGTTATTTTGACTTCTGATAAAGCTCCGGTTGACATGCAAGATATTGAACAACGTTTATTATCGCGTTTCAAATGGGGATTATCCGCAGAATTGCACCAACCCGATTATGAAACACGTATTTCTATCCTTAAAAATATTTTATACCGTGACGGTGTAGAAATGCCGGATGAAATTGTTGAATATGTTGCCCGAAATATCAAAACAAATGTTAGAGAGTTAGAAGGAGCTATCATTTCATTGATTGCACAATCTTCTTTTAACAAAAAAGAAGTAACATTAGATTTAGCAAAGAGTATTGTAGAGAAATTTGTCAAAAATGTAAAACGTGAAATATCTATTGACTATATTCAAAAAGTAGTTTCAGACTATTTCCAATTAGACGTTGATACCTTACAAAGTAAAACCAGAAAACGTCATGTGGTGCAAGCCAGACAATTAGCCATGTTTTTTGCAAAGAAATTTACGAAAGCTTCATTGGCTAATATTGGGTCGCAAATTGGTGACCGCGACCATGCAACCGTTTTACATGCTTGTAAAACCGTTGACAATTTAGTAACTACTGATAAGCAATTCAGAAAATTTGTGGATGACATCCATAAAAAACTTTCCTTATAACATGATGATTTCAGGATTCTTTCTATTTTTGAATCCTGAAATCGTAATGTAAATTCTACTGTATGCCTGTAAAAATTTTAATGGTCTGTTTAGGTAACATTTGCCGTTCACCTTTAGCAGAAGGAATCCTAGCTTCTAAACTTCCTATGAATCAGTTTATTGTTGACTCTGCCGGAACCGGACATTGGCATATTGGTAATCCACCGGATAAACGTTCTATTTTTACGGCCCAAAAAAACGGTATTGACATCACGCATCAAAGAGGAAAATTATTTAAACCTTCTTTTTATGATGAATTCGATTATATCTACGTAATGGATACCAATAATTATGAAGAGGTAATTAAAATGGCTCGAAATGAGGAGGATAAAAAAAAGGTGCAACTCATTTTAGATGAATTATTTCCAGGTGAAAATGTAGATGTACCTGACCCATATCATGGCTTTCAAAGTAATTTTGATCAAGTTTTTGAAATGTTAGAGGAAGCTTGTGAAAGTATTGCCAAAAAGCTTTTAAAAAAATAATGTAAAAGTTACAAAAACTTTTTCTCACAATACCTGACAGGTTTAAAAACCTGTAAGGTTTCAAATAAAATCAACATGAAACCCATCACTTTTTTAGGAAAGCTCTATTTAATTCCCACCACTTTAGGTGAAGTGGCTCCCGATGAAGTGTTGCCACAAACCGTTAAAAGAGCGATAGATTTCATTCATGATTATGTAGTGGAAAATGAAAAAACGGCTCGTCGTTTCATTAAGTCGATCAATCCCGAGAAAGTTCAAGCAAATTTAAGAATCAGTGTTTTAAACAAACATACAGAAATTGCTGAACATACTGCCATGATTCAACCTTGCCTTGAAGGTAGAAATGTGGGTTTAATGAGTGAAGCCGGGTGCCCGGGTGTTGCCGATCCGGGTGCAGTAATAGTCAAATTAGCACATGAAAAAGGCATTCAAGTGGTGCCGTTGGTTGGACCATCCTCTATCCTACTCGCTTTGATGGGCTCTGGAATGAATGGTCAAAGTTTTGCTTTTAATGGTTATCTACCAATTGATAAAGGAGAAAAAAAAGCAATGTTGAAAAATTTGGAACGCTTGTCATTTGAAAAAAATCAAGCTCAAATTTTCATTGAAACTCCATATCGAAACAATAAGTTGCTAGAAGATATTTTGCAATCATTACAAAATTCTACTCGACTTTGCATTGCAACGGATATTACTTTACCAACTGAATACATCAAAACCCTTTCAATAAACGATTGGAAAAAAACAAAGGTCGATTTACACAATCGACCTACAATTTTTATTATCCAAAAAAGTTGATTTATTTCACTTTCGCATTTTTATTGGCAACAATGTGCGAAGTATCGTAACCACCAAACTTTTTTATGTAGCTTTTTATTGAAGTGCCAAATCCATCTTTTATACTCCTATTTCCATTACTTTTCAGGAACTTTTTTACCGAACCGGCTCCACCTAAATGAGCAGCAGCCAATAATCCGGATTCGGTAATGACAACCCCTTTAATGGTTTTTCCTTCGTACTTTTCAATTTCGTCACGCAAGATCCATTTATTAACCGACATCAAAGCATTAAAAGCTTTTTCTTGTAGTTGAGGCGTACGCATAAAATGAAGACTATCATTCACCCCTAAAGTGCGAAGTGTACCAATTCCAAATTGGTATTTTCCCATATAACCAAAAGAATTGACCAAATGGTATTTCCCTTGTGATTCTTTAAATGCTAAATCTTGTTTGAATCCGGCATAGGTTTTTCCGGTTTGTGGAAAAATGACATTTTTATATTCTAATTCTTCAGCTGTAGGAACCGTATAATCCAGAACTTCATCTGATTCATCAACATAAAACCAATTTAAATTTTCAAATTGATAAGGTTTGAAACCTGTACTGATTATTGCTACAATAACGACAATACTAGAATAAAAATACCATTTTTTTGACATAGAAAGTTATTTCTCAAGTGCTGTCACCCTCTTGAATTTCACCGGTGCAAATATACAACTTATTTTATAAATTTGACTATCAACAAGTTAATATTTTCTAAAAGTAAAAAAAGTAGCCTTTTACCTTTCCTGAACCGTTGATTTCAAACGTTGGAGCAGGAATTTTGATGGTGTTAAAAAGTGAAAAAACAGTTTTTAAAAAATGTGATTTTGTTTCTATTTTGGATAAATCAACATCTAAACTCAGGTAAAATTGTCGGTTTCTTTCATAATTAAATAGAACATTTGATGCATTTAAATTACTGGAAATCATGCCATCTGCTCCATATCCAAAAGCAACATTCAACCATTTCGGAATAGTTGTATTTTTCACAAACGAATAAACATTTGCTGATAACCAATAGGTTTGACCATTATAATCTTTTAAAATTTGTTCACTAACACTTTTTCCTAACAATTCCGGACGCAAATCAGCATATTTAGTGGTGTGAAAAGAAAATTTCGGAATAATACGTTGTTCATTCCATATCAATTCTTGAGAAACATATAAAGCAGTTCCGCTAGCATTGGCGGCAACATCACCCCATGAAAATCCCCATTCAGCAGAATGAGCATCAAACAATTCAACGGCTGTTAGAAAAACAAAACCATAACCGGCTCCATAAATCAATTGGTCATCCTTTGAAACGCCACTCCAATTTAACATTTCTGCACTCATTCGACCTAAATGATATGCAGAAAACACATGTCCGGCTTTATCCATTTGAAGCCAATCGATATTATCATTTTTAAATTGAAAAGAAGATTTTTCGTAATCAGCATACCAAATCTGATGCAATCCAACTAATGCTGCCGAAGTTAAAAACGCCTCTGAAATTACAACGGCATTTCTTCTTTTAGTATCCAATGTATCGGATGGCTTGAAAAAATCATTCAACTTAGATTGAGCCACTACTCCATTTAAAAACAGAAAAAAAGAAGCAACTATGAAAAATAATTTTTTCAATTAATTTGTGGTTTGTGTATTTAACCAAGCTGCATATTTTTTGGCATTCACATTATGTTGCTCTAAAGTCGTGGCGAATTCGTGATAGCCAAAACGTTCCACACTTGCACAGAAATAAATAAAATCATGCTGTTCCGGATTCAAAACAGCGTCAATTGCATTAACATCCGGCATAAAGATAGGACTGGGCGGCAAACCAACATTTCTGTACGTATTATAAGGTGAATCCACTTCTAAATGTTTGTAATAAACGCGTTTAATCACTTGGTTAAAATCATTTGAGGATAATTTATACGCATAAATTACGGTTGGGTCCGCTTGTAGGGGCATTCCAACATTCATTCGATTTAAATACACTTTTGCTACTCGTGGACGTTCTTCTACTTTCGCTGTTTCTTTTTGAACGATGGAAGCGAGAATGGAGACCTCTACGGGCGTTAATCCTAATTTTTCAGCTTTAGCTTTTCGTTCATCATTCCAAAAACGAAAATATTCTTTCGCCATTTGATCTCTAAATTTTACAGCAGATGTATTCCAATAAAATTCAAATGTATTGGGTAAAAGCATCGTAAATACCGTTTCTTCCGTAAAACCATTTTCTTTTAAAAATGTTGGCTCTTTAAATGCTTGTAACAACTGAATACTATCAGGTTCAATTTGAGAAGCAATTCGCCCCACAAAATTTTCTAATCGTTCTTGGTTATTAAACGTAACACGAACGGGAACACTTCTTCGCAAAGCAGAAACGATGGAATTGGTATTCATATTTTTAGTCAATTCAAATTTTCCGGCTTTTATTTCGGTGGAATACCCTCTGCGATTGGCAAGGGTTTCAAATTTATCCATGTCTTTTATAAAAGGAGATACAATTGCTTTTACTTCTTCAAAAGTGGCGTTAGTTGGAATGTAAACTGAAACCTTATCTTCCGAAAAATTGGTATTGGGTGTAAAAACAATTTGATATACTTTAAAACCGAAATAAGCAACGCCAACTAAAACAGCTAAAGAAACGTATAGAATTATTTTTTTAAAATTCATTTGAAATTATGATTTACGAATTAATTGATAAAGTGCTTCATCTGAATAGTTTCCGTTTTGAAAATTCCATTCTTTTTTGATGCCTACACATTTAAAGCCAAAAGTAGTAAAAAGTGCAATACTGGCTTCATTTGTTGTCGCAATATTGGCATACAATTGATGTACCTCCAACCGTTCTAATGCAAAATGTATCAACAATTCTAAGGCTTGTCGACCAAATCCTTTTTGTTTATTTTCCTCTTTTTGAATCAAAATGCCAATTCCGGCTCGTTTATTTTTTGGGTCAAAATCAAATAAATCGATTAATCCTATTGCTTGAAAACTGTCATTTTTACAGATTGCCAGTCGAAATTGTTTGGCTTCATAAATATCTTGTTGAGCATTGTCTAAATACTGACGAATCAAAAACCGACTGTAAGGCGTTTGCGTTTGACTGATTTCCCAAACCGATTCGTCATTTTCTAATTGATAAACAAATTCTAAATCTTCCGGTTCTAGTGCCCGAAGATAAATATTTTGCCCTTTGAGTGTTATCATGAATTATAGGTATCAATATTTATGGTTCCTTCAAACACAAAAGAAGCCGGACCAATTAAAAAAACGTGATGATAGTGATTTCCATCTTTTTGAAAAGATACCTTCAATTGACCGCCTTCCACTAATAAATCTATTTCATTGGAAGTGGTTTTTCCAATGGCATTCATTGCAATTGCAGCAGCAGTAACGCCTGTTCCACAGGAAAGGGTTTCGTCTTCCACTCCTCTTTCATACGTACGAACAGCGAAAAGTGAATCCGAAATAATTTCTACAAAATTAACATTGCTCCCCGCTTTTCCATACAAATCACTGTAGCGAATTTGGCTACCAATTTCTTTTACCGGAACCGATTTTACATCCTCAACTAACGTGATATGATGTGGTGAACCGGTATTTAAAAACACATAATCAGCAGCCATTTTTATGTCCTCCACATTTTTCATTTGAAGTGAAACGGTTCCGTCTGCAGAAATTTTGGCATAATGTTCTCCATCTACCGCCATAAAAGTAGTTTCCTCATGAATGACATTCAATTGTTTGGCAAAAGCAACAATGCATCTACCACCATTTCCGCACATGGAACTTTCATTGCCATCGGAATTGTAATAGACCATTTTAAAATCTGAAAATTTGTCATTTTCTAATAATATCAAACCGTCAGCACCAATACCAAAACGTCTGTCACATAGCTGTTTGATGAGTTTGGTATTATTTTTGGAGAAAAATTCAGTACGATTATCAATCATGATAAAATCGTTGCCCGTTCCTTGGTATTTAAAAAATTGAATGTTCATTTTATAAAGTTATACTATACAAAAGTACAATTATTTTAAAGAAAAGTTAAGGGCTGTTAAAGAGCGTTAAAGCTTATTTAAGAAAATAATAAATCGCATAAATTTACATTATTAAACTAAATTAGATAACCCATGAAAAATGTAACCAATTTATTTTTAGTATCATTATTTAGTGGTGCCATCACTTTTGGAGCCTACCATTTATTTTTTGAAAAAGACCAAAACAAAACCGGAATAGTTACTACTGCTCCTTTATATACGACCAGTAATGTAGGATTAACAGCCGAAGCAATTGATTTTACAGCTGCAGCAGAAAAAGCTCTGGAACAAGTTGTTCATGTTAAAAATGTGACGTATCGAACTGTTTACAACCCTATCGACTTCTTTTATGGAAACAGAGGCGGACAAACACAACCGCAAGTGGGAACCGGTTCAGGAGTGATTATTTCTGAAGATGGTTATGTCGTGACGAATAATCATGTTATTCAAGGTGCGGCCGAATTAGAAATTACGTTAAACAACAAAAAATCATACAAAGCTAAATTAATCGGTACCGACTCCAAAATGGATATCGCACTTTTAAAAGTAGATGCCGATGAAAAATTACCCTATGCGGTTTTTGCTGATTCTGATCAAGTAAAAGTTGGTGAATGGGTGCTAGCAGTTGGTAATCCATATAATTTAAATTCTACTGTAACGGCCGGAATTATTTCGGCGAAAGCCAGAAACTTAGACACCAGTGGAATTCAATCGTTTATTCAAACCGATGCGGTTGTAAATCCCGGCAACAGCGGTGGTGCTTTGGTCAATACACGTGGTGAATTGGTCGGAATCAATACGATGATTTCATCCAATACGGGAAGTTATGTTGGTTATTCTTTTGCTGTTCCTTCCAATATTACGCGAAAAATCATTGAAGACATCATGGAATTCGGTAATGTGCAAAGAGGAATTTTAGGAATTGAAGGTAGAGAATTAAACGGAGAAGCTTCAAAAGAATTAAACATCAGAGAAACGCAAGGTTTCTATGTCAACAAGGTAACAAAAAATTCAGGTGCTGAAAAAGCCGGTATCAAATCTGGTGATGTGATTGTAAAATTAGACAATCAAAACATTACTTCTTTTGCGGAGCTTTCGGGTTATGTGAATACAAAACGTCCGAATGATGAAATCAATGTGACGGTAAATCGTGATGGAAGAAAACTAGTGATTCCGGTAAAATTAACCAAAAAAGAAATATTGAATTATGAGTTTTACGGTTTAGAATTAGAAGACTTAGATGCAACAGATAAGCAACGATTCAAACTGAAACAAGGCGTAAAAATTAAAGAAATCACCAATGAAAAACTAGCTCCTTACGCAGATGAATTAAAAGGAAGTATCATTTTGAGTATTGATGGAATAAAAGCTACCGACGTTGAAACCATTTCAAGAGGTTTAGGAAGCAAAACCGAAAAAGAAGGCGTTCGTGTAGAACTAATGTTACGAAACGGACAAGTAATGAGAATAATTTTGTAAATAGGTTATTGATTTGGGGAAATCCTGCAAAGTAAATCTAATTGACTTTGCAGGATTTTTATTTTGAAAAAAATGATAAAAAAAGTTTACGAAAACGTTTGAAATCTATACTTTTGCACCAAATTTAACAACAACAACTAATTTGTAAAGCATGAGTAAGATTCCTTCTAATTACGAAAAAGAACTTTCCTTTCAAGCGGACAGAAGAAGAGCCGGTGTAGAATTTATTAAAATCATTAGTGATTTATGGTATGACAAATCCATTGAAATGGTTTTGTTCAGAAACCAATTAATTGACAAAAATGTTTCCGAAATTTTAAACTTGCATGAATATGCAGGTGAATTCGTAGGCAAACCGATTTCTATTTTTGATTCAGTTGAAATTGCTCGTGAAATGTTATCGCTAGATTTACCACCATCGAAACTCGACATTGGAAAATTAACATATGAATACCATTTAGAAGATGAGAAATACCTCAATACCAAATCATTTGTCATTGATAAATTAAAAAAAGCCAAAGAATCAAACTCTATAAAGCCTAAAGATGTGGTTTTATATGGATTTGGTCGAATTGGTCGTTTGTTAGCCCGAGAATTAATGTCAAAAACCGGAAAAGGTTCTCAACTTCGCTTACGTGCAGTTGTTACCCGTGATAAAAACGATGCTACCAATTTAGAAAAGAGAGCTTCATTATTACGATACGACTCGGTTCATGGTGATTTTCAAGGATCAGTGAGTGCAGATGTAGAAAACAATGCCTTACTGATCAATGGTACAACGGTACACATGATTTCGGCCAATTCTCCGGAAGAAATCGATTATACAACGTATGGAATTGAAGATGCATTGATTATTGATAATACCGGAGCCTTTACCACAGAAGAAGCATTAAAAAGACATTTGACTTCTAAAGGTGCTTCAAAAGTGTTGTTAACCGCTCCCGGAAAAGGTGTGCCGAATATTGTATATGGTGTGAATCATAAAGAGCACAATCCGGATAAAGTGAATATTTTTTCTGCCGCTTCTTGTACTACCAATGCCATTACGCCAATTTTAAAAGCAGTTGAAGATACTTTAGGCGTTGTAAAAGGTCATTTGGAAACCATTCATGCTTATACGAATGACCAAAATTTGGTGGACAATATGCACAAAAAATACCGTAGAGGTCGTGCAGCAGCTTTAAATATGGTAATTACTGAAACAGGAGCCGGAAGTGCTGTGGCAAAAGCCTTACCAAGTTTAGCCGGAAAATTAACATCAAACGCCATTCGCGTACCGGTGCCAAATGGTTCATTGGTGGTGTTAAATTTAGAAGTGAACAAAGAAACTTCCGTTGCTGAAATCAATGACATTATGAAAAAATATGCCTTGGAAGGTGATTTAGTAGAACAGATTAAATATTCTTTGAATAATGAATTGGTTTCCTCTGATATTGTGGGAACAAACGCACCTTCTATTTACGATAGCAATGCCACCATTATATCAGCAGATGGAAAAAATATTGTCTTATATATTTGGTACGACAACGAATTTGGCTACAGCCATCAAGTAATTCGTTTGGCTAAATACATTTCTAAAGTACAACGCTTCGCATATTACTAAACAAACTCTATACTTTTTTTAAACCGCTTTAACGTGTAGTTGAGCGGTTTTTTTTATTTTTTCAACAAAAAAAATTATGCTAAATACAATTATTTCAGATATTTACGTTATATCGCATACGATTTAACCCAAAATCTCATGAAATACCTACTATTCTTAGTGCTTATCAGCACTCAGCTTGCTTTTTCGCAAGAATCAATTCGAACCTATCGGCATGGCCAAAACGGTATGGAGTTAATTGCCAAGTCAAAATCAGAAACGGTTATCATTAGCACATTCAATGCAAAAATGGATATTCGTCAAGACATTGCCCGCAAACTGTATCAATTGTTTAAAGAGAAAAAAGTATCGCATAATGCTCTTTTAACTGTCATTGGAAAAGAAGCTAACGTCATTGGAAAATGCCTTATCAAAAAAAGTGGTAATCTGACTTCTTTAGAGTTTTACTACGAAAAAGTATTTTGGCACAATGGAATGGTGGAAAAATATAGTAGGTAGATTTAAATCTATCTACTAGTATGACTATTAAAAGTTTAAAAATAAAAAAACTCCTGAATTCAGGAGTTTTTTTATGAATGATATTTATTAATGCTTATGCTCTTCCGGCAGCAGCAATCAAATTCAAAGCAGAACCGGCTACAAACCACTCAATTTGACTGGCATTGTAAGTATGATTCGCTATAATGATGTCTTTACTACCATCTGCATGCACAAATTCTAAGGTTAAAGGTTTTCCCGGTGCAAAATCTACTAAGTCTAAGAAATTGATGGTATCATTTTCTTGCACTTTGTCATAATCTGCTTCATTGGCAAAGGTTAAAGCCAACATTCCTTGTTTTTTCAAGTTGGTCTCATGAATACGGGCAAATGATTTCACCAATACCGCTTTTACACCCAAATGACGTGGCTCCATTGCAGCATGCTCGCGTGATGAACCTTCACCGTAGTTATGGTCACCCACAACAATGGAAGGAATACCGGCAGCTTTATAAGCACGTTGCACTTTCGGTACTTCTTCATACGAACCGGTTAATTGATTCTTTACAGAATTAGCTTTCCCGTTGAAAGCATTTTCCGCTCCAATCAACATATTGTTTGAAATATTATCCAAATGCCCACGGAAACGCAACCAAGGTCCGGCCATCGAAATATGGTCAGTGGTACATTTTCCAAATGCTTTGATTAATAATTTTGCACCGGTAATATTTTTACCATCCCAAGGTTGGAAAGGATCTAATAATTGTAAACGCTCAGAAGTTGGCGAAACCAATACTTGAACACCGGAACCGTCTTCTGCCGGAGCTTGGAAACCGGCATCTTCCACTTCAAATCCTTTGGTTGGTAATTCGTCTCCTACCGGAGGAAGTAATTTCACTTCTTCTCCGTTATCTGCCAATAACGTATCGGTAATCGGGTTAAAATCCAAACGTCCTGAAATGGCCAACGCTGCCACCATTTCTGGTGAAGTTACAAAAGCATGTGTGTTTGGGTTTCCGTCTGCTCTTTTGGAAAAATTACGGTTAAATGAGTGAACAATTGTATTTTTCTCTTGCTTGTCTGCACCTTCTCTATCCCATTGGCCGATACATGGTCCACACGCATTCGTGAACACTTTTGTTCCCATTTTCTCGAACGTTGCAATGATGCCGTCACGTTCAATGGTGTAACGAATTTGCTCCGAACCCGGATTGATTCCAAATTCTGCTTTAGGAGTAATGCCATGTGCAACAGCTTGTTCAACAATGGAAGCCGCACGCGACATGTCTTCATAAGAAGAGTTGGTACACGAACCAATCAATCCCCACTCTACTTTTAGTGGCCAACCATTTGCTTCGGCTTCTGCTTTCATTTGAGAAACAGGTGTACCTCTATCCGGAGTAAAAGGACCATTGATATGTGGTTCTAATTCTGATAAGTTAATTTCAATTAATTGATCAAAATAATCAGCCGGATTTGCATATACTTCCGCATCTGCGGTTAAGTATGAAGCTACTTTATCAGCAGCTAAAACAACATCTGCTCTTCCGGTAGCGTTCAAATAACGACGCATCGAATCATCGTAACCAAAAGTAGAAGTAGTTGCACCAATTTCAGCACCCATGTTACAAATGGTACCTTTCCCGGTACACGACATGGATTCTGCACCTTCTCCAAAATATTCAACAATAGCTCCTGTACCTCCTTTAACAGTCAAGATATCAGCAACTTTTAAAATCACATCTTTTGGTGCTGTCCAACCATTTAATTTTCCGGTTAGTTTTACCCCAATTAATTTAGGAAATTTTAATTCCCATGCCATTCCGGCCATTACATCTACGGCATCAGCACCTCCCACACCAATAGCCAACATTCCTAATCCGCCTGCATTTACTGTATGTGAATCGGTTCCAATCATCATTCCACCCGGGAAAGCATAATTTTCTAACACAATTTGATGAATAATTCCTGACCCCGGTTTCCAAAATCCGATTCCATACTTGTTAGATACAGAAGATAAAAAGTCAAAAACCTCTTTTGATTGCGAATTCGCAACTTGTAAATCTGTTTTTGCTCCAACTTTTGCTTGAATTAAGTGGTCACAATGCACTGTTGTTGGTACTGCCGCTTTATTCTTTCCGGCATGCATAAACTGTAACAAAGCCATTTGAGCAGTTGCATCTTGACAGGCTACTCTATCCGGAGCAAAATCAACATAATCTTTTCCTCTGGTAAAAGCCTTTGAAGGCGTTCCTTCCCATAAATGAGAATATAAAATCTTTTCAGATAAAGTAAGTGGACGACCAACTAATTCACGAGCTTTATCAACACGTTCAGCCATAGTTGCATACACTTTTTGAATCATTTCAATATCAAAAGCCATAATATAAGTGTTATTTGTTTGTGGTGCGAATTTACGAAAACGTTAGAACATTGAAAAATTAATAGCCTACTATCTTTTTTGGAAGTCATTTTTTATAGAAATGCTAATTTTTAAAAATTATTTTCAATAAAAATCAATTTTAGCTTAAAATAATATAAAATTGATAAAATTACATATGATAAATGATAAATTTATAATCTATCCGATTCAAAATAATTAAAATAAAGAAAAAAAATGATAACTATTTGTCTCTCCAATCCATAATTGGCTTTTCAAAAAAGCGATATAAAAGGAAAGCACATACAAAAGTTAAACTGAGATAACCAAGTGTATAGAAATGCAAAGAAAAGCCAACCATATCATGTGTTGGAAAATAAAAGGTTAAGAGTTGCAAAATCACGCCATAATGAAGTAAATAAATAGAATAAGATGTTTTACTAATAAATGTTACAACTTTTTTAAACAAACTCATCTTCGTTGTTTTCCAGAAAGAAAAAAACGAAAGAAATGAAACACATAATAATGAAGTAAGCGGGAGATAAAAAATATTCCAAAAATAAGGATAACTTTCAATTGTAAGCTTAAAAAATCCAACGCCAACAAATAAAAACACAAACAAAATCAGACCAAAAAAAGCAAACAAAAATCGATAATGATACCATTTTTGAGAAAAATTCAACGCAAACCAAGCAGCTAAAACACCAAAAAAAATAGCGTCAAGTCGATAAATTACAACTGCTTTTAATCCTACATTCCAATTGTCTAGAGTTGTATTTGTCGTTGAAAGAGCATAATTTATTTTAGTACAAATAAAGAACAAAGTCAATCCAAAGACTACCCCTAAAAAAAATATCGACTTGTTTTTAGGTTTTACTACTATTGTCTTAAAATAAAGAACAATTGGTAGTAACAAATAAGCAAACTCTTCAATAGATAAACTCCAAGATTCTGTAAAAAAGGGAGGCATGCAAAAGGCAAAGTTATGAACAAAGAAAAAGTATTCCCACACATTTGGAACAGTATAACCAATCCAAAAGCTAATAATTAAATTGAATATCAAAACCAGATAATAGTTAGGTAAAGTGCGAAACCATCTTCTCTTTAGAAACCATACTACTTTTTGAAAAGTAAATTCGTCTTCCACATAAACTTTATATACTATTTTTCCAATCAAAAATCCGCTTAAAACAAAAAACAATTCGACTCCTAAATAACCAAAAACTCTAAAAATCTGAGACAAAAAACCATTTGAAGCAGGATAAATCAATAAAACATGAGCACTCAACACCATTAATATGGCTAATGCTCGCATGATATCTAATCCGAAAATACGTTTTCCCTTTTCCATCGTGGTATTCCTTATGATATTATGTATTTTTGATTTTAAATTATTTTATCATGGCAAATTCAAAGATATTCAAATTTTCAATTGTTCTGCTTATCCTTTCTATTGTTGTGGGAACAATTTGGTATTTTTCGCTCTCAAACCGTCATAAAGCCATTGTAAAAACAACTTTATTGCACAAAACCGGTTTAGTAGATAATGAATGGCTGATAGAAAATAAAACAAAAGAATATAAAATGCTATCACCTACCTTTATTGTTGATGCTATTTATAAATCGATGGAAGGACCGAAAGCGTCTAACTATGTGATGCTTTCTCAAGACTCAACCTTGCTTTGGATGACCGGTTTTAAAGTAGAAGCACAAAACGCAAAAACAGGTGAGAAAATGTCAAATGATTTTATTTGTCATATGAATGTAGATATTAATGACACTAAATATTATTCAAATTTTGGTTTAGAAAATCGTATTGGTAAACAATATCCCAGATTAACTTCTCTCTCGCATGGAATGGAAACGTTTACTTTTCCGGAAGGTTTTGGTGTGCCGATGAAAGGAAATGATTTGTTGTATGTTACCACACAAACCTTAAATCACAATATCAAAAACGCATACTATAAGGTAAAACATAAGGTTACGATTGCCTACGATGAAAATCAAAACCTTAAACCATTAATGAGCAAAACTGCTTTTATCATGTTACCGTATGATCAATATGACCCGTATAAAAGTCCGATTGACCCCGGAACTGATTTTTGCATTCCGGTAGAAACCAAAAACCATAGTTATGATGACGGGAAAGGAAATAAACTATCCGGACATTGGGTCATTCCGATAGGAAAAAACAAATATAGAAGTAACATCAACCATCAATTGGAAATAAAAGATAGTCTGCGGCTTCATGCAGCGGCCATTCATGTGCATCCGTTTGCCACAAAAATTATGCTTTTTAACAAGACTACTCAACAACCGATTTTTGTGAGCAATATTACCAATCATCAAAATAGCATTGGACTCAAAAATATAGAAAATTTTTCTTCAGAAGAAGGCATTTGGCTATTTGCCAATCAAGAATATGAAATAGTGCTAGAGGTCAACAACACATCTAACACAGAACAAGATATGATGGGAAGTATGTTTTTATTCTTTTATGATAAAGAAATGGACAGCATCCTACAAAAAAGGTGGCTACACTAATTGACTGATTATTTTTTCAATGCTTAGTCCTTCTGCATCGGCTTTATAATTTTTTACAACTCTGTGTCGCAAAATTCCTTCAGCAACAGCTTTCACATCTTCACTATCCGGTGAAAATTTTCCATTGAAAGCTGCATTGGCTTTAGCGGCTAAAATTAAGTTTTGAGAAGCACGTGGACCGGCACCCCAATCAATATAATTCTTAACTAATTCCGGAGACATTGGATTGTCTGGTCTTGTTTTTGACACCAAAGTAACTGCATATTCAATTACATTATCGGCTACCGGAATTCGTCTGATTAAATGTTGAAAATCAATAATCTCTTGAGCTGTAAACAATGGATTGATTGAGGGTTTATCATCTGAAGTAGTGCTTTTTACCACTTGTACTTCTTCTGCAAAAGAAGGATAATCTAACTTTATTGAAAACATAAAACGGTCTAATTGAGCTTCCGGCAAAGGATATGTTCCTTCTTGCTCAATTGGGTTTTGAGTAGCTAATACAAAATATGGCAAACTCAATTTATGGTTTTGACCGGCTATTGTTACTGCTCTTTCCTGCATGGCTTCTAAAAGTGCTGCTTGCGTTTTGGGTGGTGTTCTGTTGATTTCATCTGCCAAAATAATATTGGAAAAAATGGGTCCTTTGATAAACTTAAAAGTTCTATTTTCATCTAAAATTTCACTTCCTAAAATATCGGATGGCATCAAATCAGGTGTGAATTGAATACGTTTAAAATCCAATCCTAAAGCTTGAGCAATGGTATTTACCATTAAGGTTTTAGCCAAACCGGGAACACCAACCAATAAGGCATGCCCTCCCGAAAAAATACTCAGCAGAATTTGATCTACCACAGCATCTTGACCCACAATAATTTTGGCAATTTCCGCTTTGAGTTCATTTCGCTTATGAACGAGAGATTGAATAGCAGCTACATCAGACATGAGAAGAATATTTATTTTATTAAAACGAAAATTATTTTTTTAACCAATTATTTGTGAATTCACAATCTCTATACTCACCATTGATACGAATATAGGTTTCCATGATTTTTTCGTTGGACCATTTACCTATTTCCTCAAATTGTTTTTCTTTCAAGGCTAAATCTTTGATTTTAATGTAATCTCTAGCATAGTCAGCAGTGTGAGAATCTACCCTATTTGAAACCATGAACAATTTATATTTCTTGGTTCCTTTTTGATCTTCATCCAAAATAGCCAATGAAACTTCATTTTCTTTTAAATTGGATACTTGACTGTATAATGTTGGATCCATTTTTGTCAACTCAAATTTGGGATCAAGTGTTTTAGGATTTAATAAAATTCCACCATTTGTGCGGGTTTCTTTTTCATCAGACATACTTCTTGCAGCTTCGGCAAACGTAATTTCTTTATCCACGATTCGTTTTCTGATTAAATTGGCTCTTTCTTTGGCTTCTTTTAAAGCCTCATCGGTCACTTTTGGTGTCAATAAAATATGACGTAATTCAATCTCTTGACCTTTAATTTTCTCCACTAAAATGATATGATAACCAAATTCCGTTTGAAAAGGTTTGGAAATCTCCCCTTCATTCAAGCTGAAAGCTACTTCTTTAAATTCTTTTACAAAAGGTGTTTTTCGATTCATTTTATAAAAACCACCACTTGCTCTTGAACCGGGATCTTGAGAATACAATACTGCTCTAGTTCTAAAACTTGCACCGTTGACTAATACATCGTTCCTTATTTCATTTAACTTATCAATTACTTTCTGATTTTCAACTTCAGAAACTTTAGGTTCTATAACAATTTGAGAAACTTCTAGCTCAGCCCCAAAAATTGGCAATTCGTCTTCAGGAATTTTTTTAAAAAAATTTCTTACTTCTTCAGGTGTAATTTCAACTTTCTCTACTACTTTATTTCGCATTTCAGTAGAAAGTTTGTTTTGTTTTAACACATCAAAAAAGAAAGAACGAAATTCTTCTTGACTCTTTTTATTGTAGTATTTAAGTACTTTTTCCCAGCTACCGATTTGTTCCAACATATAGTTCATTCTTTCCTCCATCATCCCATTAATTTCAGCATCTTTTACAACAATTGTACTGTCTTGAAGTGCTTGATGAGCGTATAAGCGGTCTTCCATCAATTTTCCTAACAATTGACAACGTGTAATATCAGTAATTGAAATACCTTGACTGGACAATTCAATGTATTCCATGTCAATATCGGAATCTAGAATAATATAATCTCCAACGGTTGCTATAACGCCATCGACTTTTTTTCTTTTATTATTTTTTACAGTGTCTTTTTTTACTGGTGTATTTTCCATGATAATTTCTTGTGCATGGCTAAAAAAGACAGTAAAAATCAACAATAATAAAGTAACAACCTTCTTATTTATACCTTTCATATTTTTTATTTTTAATGGCATCATCTGTAATTTCTTTCTCAATTTTTTTAATTAATTCTAATTTTCTTTGGTTTATGATAAGTTCTTTCAACGTTTCTTTGATATAGTCAAACGGACAAATCTGATTTTTATCAATCACTTGACCAATTTTAACAAAATAAACAGTTAACGAATCCGTTTGTTGAATTGATTTTCCTGAAGCAACAAAATTCTCTCTATTTTCTGGAGTGATAAATGGAAGCTTTTGATACACTTGGTTCATTTCAACCCAAACAGTATCATTTAAGGCAGAACTTTTTAATTGCAACTGATAGGTCTCCCAAAACTTTTTGTCTTGCTTTTTACCATCAAAAAACTTATTTTTTATCAAATCAAACTTAGGATGGTCTTTGGGCAATTGAATGTAACGCAACTTCAATAATGAACCACTTGTTCTAAAATTCTCTTTGTTTTCAGCATAATACTTTTTTAAAGTTTCATTAGACACAACGGTATCCACCTCCCTTTTAACCATTTCTTCTAAATAGGCTTTTGTATATAAATCAGCCTTGTATTGTTGGATTAACTGATTAAATGAAACTTGTTGTTCCTTACTAATATTTACTTCTGCAGCTTTAATCAACAACTTTTGTGTTGCCCATCGATCAATAAAACTATGAACAATTGTGATGCTGTCTTCCTTACTTGTTCCTGGAGCAATTAATTCTGTTATATCCGATTTAAAAAGATACTCTTCACCAACTCGGGCAATGGCTTCCGGTTTGGCTTCCGGTGTAAAATAGGTACACGAGGCCAAACAAAACAAAAGAAAACTCATTACACCCAATCGAATCATTACTGCTTTATTTGTTTTTTTACAGCCGCAAAAACATCCGGATTTGTTTTCACCGTAAATTCAGATTTCAAGTTAGAAACCCAGTTTTCTTCTAAATATTGTTGATAATCATTTACCACTCTACCTTTACATTCTTCTAATGTTTTTGGTCCGGCTTCTTTTATGTCATTCACCTTTACTATGTAAAAATAATTGCCTTCTTGTTTAATTTCGGAAAGTCCTTTTTTCAATGGAATCGTTTTGGGCAAAGCATCATTTCCTTCTTCAAATGTTCCTGCTGTAGCCATTACATTAATAATGTCTTTCGTATTTAAAGCGGTCTTGATTTCCTCCATTGATTTATTTTTGGCTAATAACTTGTGTGCCTTTTTGGCTACATCAGCTTTAGTAGTGGAAAAAATTACCACATCATAACGGTTTTTCCATAAATATTTGAATTTATTTGCTTCATGAAATGCTTTAATTCCTATCGTATCCGTTTTTGATTTTTCCCAAATTTCTTTTTCCATCAAATCAAACAACAATAAACCATCTCGGTATTCTTCCATAACGGCTGCAAACTCCGGAAATTCATTTTCCAGGTTAGCATTGTAGTATAAATTTAATTCAGAATCTACAAAATTTTGGTAATGGAAATCTACTAATTTCCCAATTGGTCTTGGTTGAACCGGATTTTTTTGTTGAGCATTCAAATAGTTTAAAAACAAACTTCCGTAAACCTTCTTGTCTTCAAAAGAAAGTAACTCCCCATTAAAATCTTTCATATTGGTTGGCAAATCCCAGTTGGATTCATAAAAACGATCATCAACCAATTTCTTGATTTTAGCATACAAAGCGTCATTTCGTTTTACTTTATATTTGGCTCTTAATTTCTCATTTAATGATTCCGTTATCTTTCTGGAACGTTCATCACGACTGATTTTATTTTCCATCTCTCCTTTAGCTTCGTCAAATGTTTTAACCGGATGCTTTTCAATTAATTTCATGATATGCCAACCAAATTGTGTTTGAAATGGTTTTGAAATTTCATTAGGCTTTTGTAACCCGAAAGCAGTGTTCTCAAACTCTTCTGAACTCAATTGACCTGACCCAAAACGATTTAACAAGCCTCCTTTAGAAGCCGAAGATTTATCTTGTGAAAATTGTTTCGCCAACGCTTCAAACTCTTCGTCTTGTTGAATTTTAGCATAAATCTCGTTGATGGTTGTTTTGTTTTTTTCCATTTCATCCGGATTATCGTCTGCCGGATTCATCAACATAATGTGAGCTACCGTAACTTCTCCTCTATTGTCACGAATATCATTCACTTTAACCAAATGATATCCGAAACGCGTTCGCACAGGAAGGGAAATCTCTCCTTTTGGAGTAGTAAATGCAGCGGTTTCAAATGGATAAACCATTCTAAAAGCTGAAAAATAACCCAAATCCCCTTTGTTTTCTTTTGCACTTGGATCTTGAGAAAATTGCATAGCTAAATTGCCAAAATCTTCACCATTCAAAGCTCGTTTCCGCAATTCTAAAATTTGTTTATACACTCTTAGCGTATCTTCAGGCTTTGCAGATTCTTCTAATGATAAAAGGATATGAGAAGCATTTACCTCTTTTAATGACCGTGCATATCCCTCTTCTAACAATTCTTTGGTCACTTTTGAATCAGTCAAATAATTTTTAGCCAATTGACCTCTGTATGATTTTAATTCATTTTGGTATTGCGTATTGTGTTGCAATCCTAATTTATTGGCCTTATTGATCTTTAATTTATATCCAATAAATAATTCAAAATAGTGATCCAAATCCTTTTGTGATTCATCTTTCACCAAATCCAAATTTTTATTATAAACCCTAATAAACTCATCTGTATAGTAAGGCTGATCGTCAATGGTAAAGAGAACTTGTTTGTTTGTTTGAGCAAAATTTAATCCGAAAATCAATAAGGCAAAAGCAACATAAAAAGATTTTATTTTCATTTTGTAAAATTTAAAAGACTACGGTTTAAAGTTAGTTTTTGTTGTTATTTATGTAACTCACAAAATTAACAATTAAGACAGACTATACAAGAATACGCTCAACTATTAACAAAAATTTATTAACGAAAAATGTTTATTCTTTTTCAAGCAATAAACACTATTTTTGCAAACCTTTTTTAGACGGATATGAATTTTACAGACGAAATTAAACGAAGAAGAACTTTTGGTATTATTTCTCACCCCGATGCGGGTAAAACTACCTTAACAGAAAAACTTTTGCTTTTTGGTGGAGCAATCCAAGAAGCCGGTGCGGTTAAAAACAATAAAATCAAAAAAGGAGCCACTTCCGATTTTATGGAAATTGAACGTCAAAGGGGAATTTCTGTTGCTACTTCTGTTTTAGCATTCAATTATAAAGATAAAAAAATTAACATTTTAGATACTCCTGGTCACAAAGATTTTGCGGAAGATACTTTTAGAACCTTGACCGCCGTTGACAGTGTAATTGTAGTAATTGACGTGGCAAAAGGAGTGGAAGAACAAACAGAAAAATTAGTACAAGTTTGTAGAATGCGTAACATTCCTATGATTGTTTTCATCAATAAATTAGACCGTGAAGGAAAAGACGCATTCGATTTGATGGATGAAGTAGAAAAAAAACTTCAACTCAAAGTTACACCGATGAGTTTTCCCATTGGAATGGGATATGACTTTCAAGGAATTTATAATTTATGGGAGAAAAATATCAACCTCTTTAGCGGTGATAGCAGAAAAAACATTGAAGATACTATTGCCTTTTCCGATATCAATAATCCGGAACTGGAAAAAATAATTGGTCAAAAAGCCGCGAATAAATTGCGTGAAGAGCTGGAACTGATTAGTGAAGTGTATCCGCCTTTTTCACAAGAAGAATATTTAGCAGGACATTTACAGCCGGTATTTTTTGGTTCTGCATTAAATAATTTTGGGGTAAGAGAACTGTTAGATTGTTTTATAGAAATTGCCCCTTCACCAAGAGGAAAACATTCCGACACACGAATGGTAGAACCTACCGAAACAAAAATGAGTGGATTTGTATTTAAAATCCATGCCAATATGGACCCAAAACACCGTGATAGACTGGCATTTATCAAAATTGTTTCAGGCACATTTGAACGCAACAAACCTTATTCGCATGTTCGGTTGAACAAAAGTTTAAAATTTTCGAGTCCGAATGCTTTTTTTGCGGAGAAAAAAGAAATTGTTGACATATCCTATCCCGGAGATATTGTGGGTTTACATGATACCGGAAATTTTAAAATTGGCGACACCCTAACAGAAGGAGAAATAATGAATTTTAGAGGAATTCCAAGTTTTTCACCGGAACATTTCAGATACATCAACAATGCAGACCCCATGAAATCAAAACAATTGGAAAAAGGAATTGACCAATTGATGGACGAAGGTGTGGCTCAGTTGTTTACATTAGAAATGAATAACCGAAAAGTAATTGGAACCGTTGGAGCTCTTCAATATGAAGTAATTCAATACCGTTTGGAACACGAATATGGTGCAAAATGTACCTATGAAAATTTTCCGGCTCACAAAGCATGTTGGGTTAAACCCGAAAATCCAAAAAATGAAGAATTTGCTGAATTCAGAAGAATTAAACAAAAATTTTTGGCTTATGATAAATATGGTCAATTGGTTTTTTTAGCCGATTCTGAATTTACCATTCAAATGACACAAAGTAAGTTTCCAACGGTTAAATTGTTCTTTACTTCAGAAATGGAGTAAATAAATGACTTACAGTTTATTTCTAATTTAAATTTATAAATTTTTATAGAATTTACTTTAAATTTTGAAAATCATTTTTATATTTGCTACTTAATTATTGAATTCTATGAAAAGATTTTATCAATTTTATTTAATTGCATTTGTTCTTTTATCTGATTTTGTCTTGTTTGCTCAACCGGGTGATAATGACGGTAGTAATGATTTTGAAGGTGATGATACACCGGCAGCTCCTATTGATGGAAAATTAATTTGGCTGGCTATTGCTGGAATTCTTTTTTCAGTATACTATTTTAAATCAAAACAACAAAAAGCATAAAATAATAACCCCTTTGAAAGGGGTTTTTTTATGTCAATACTTTAAATTCTAAAATTTTGTTTACTTTCTATAGCAAAAAATCTTATTTATCCGATTTGATTCCTTCTAATTTTGTTGATATTCATTCTCATCTGATTCCGGGGATTGATGATGGTGCAAAAACGATAGAAGATAGTATAAATCTAATAAAAGAATTAAACAAAATTGGTTTCAGTCAATTCATTACAACACCACACGTGATGCCTCCTGTTTGGAAAAATAATAACATTATTATTCAAAAAGGAGAAAAGGAAGTACAAGTTGCAATAGATAAAAGCAATATTCCGTTTAAAGCTGCCGCAGAATATATGCTTGACAGGCAATTTTTAGAAATTTTGAAAAATGAACAACTGCTTACGCTAAAAGACAACTATCTGTTAGTAGAAATGTCATATTTGAATCCTCCAATTAATATCTTGGAAATTATTTATGAAATTCAAATTGCCGGATACACTCCAATGCTTGCCCATCCTGAACGCTATTTATTTCTTCATAACCGATTTGACTTTTATACAACACTAAAAAAATCAGGGTGCTTGTTTCAATTGAACTTATTATCTGTTGTTGGTTATTATGGGTTACCTGTTTTAAAAACAGCTGAAAAGTTACTCAAACAAAAAATGATAGATTTTGTAGGTTCTGATTTACATCATCAAAAACACTTAGGAGCATTTCAACAAAAAGTTATGCTAAAAGAAATGGCTCCTTTAAAAGAAGCCATTCAACAAAATCAATTATTTAGATTTTCTGTTTAATATTTTTTTATACCAAGGTAAAGTTTCTTCAACTTTATCAGCCCCATAACCATAGCCATAACCATAACCATAGCCATAGCCATAGCCGTAACCATAGCCATAACCATACGTTTTATTTGGATCAGTACCGTTAAGAATCATTGCCATGTTTGGTAATTTCTTTTCTTTATGCAATGATTTTGGAATAACTAAAGAATGTTTTTTCAAATAATTGGCACGAACAACATAGACAAACACATCGGCAAATTTACTTATTAATAAAGTGTCAGTTACCAAACTTACCGGAGCTGTATCTACCACAATATAATCATATTCAGCCTTTAATTGCTCAAAAAGTACTGCTACTTTTGGATTGTTTAGCAATTCCGCAGGATTAGGAGGAATAACTCCGGATGGCATTACCCAAAAATCTTTATGCCCATCTTGTTTATATACAATATCTTTGATAGACAACTTATCATTAGACAAATAATTACTCAAACCAACATTAGATTTGATTTTGATATATTCCATGATTTTTGGATGTCTTAAATCCATTCCAATTAGCAACACTTTTTTACCATATAAAGATAACGTACTGGCTATATTAACCGCTACAAAGGTTTTACCTTCTTTCGGTATTGTAGAAGTTATAAATATTGTTTTGGCTTTGTCTTGAGCGGTTGAAGCCAACATAAAATCTAAGTTGGTCAATAAAATCCTAAAGGATTCTGCCGTACTGGAACGACTTTCAGAAGTCATAATTTCATCGCTGGTCTCAGATAGGGGTATATCTCCTAAAAAAGGTAAATTCAATTGCTTCTCTAAATCTGTTCTGGAATGAATTTTTGTATCCAACAATTGACTTACATATATAATTAAAAAAGGAATCAATAATCCTACTACTAATGCAATCAAATATATGTTCTTTTTATTGGGAGATACAACTCCTAAAGAATAAGCAGAATCAATAATTTTTGCTTTGGGTGATGTCACGGCCAAAGAAATTGCCGTTTCCTCTTGTTTTTGACGTAAATAGAGGTATAAAGCTTCTTTAATATTTTGTTGTCGTTCAATATTTCTGTATTTTCTGTCTAAAGTTGGCACTTTTGAAACCTTCCCACTAAACTTTGACTCTTGATACAGCAACTGTTTCTTTTCTATGTTGAGCGAACTCTGTAAGTTTTTTAAACTTTGTTGAATGGTACTTTTTAATTCAACAATTTGTTGGTTAAAACTTAAAACATTGGGGTGATTAGGCGAAGTGCTTTTTAGAAGATTGTTTCTGGATAAAACCAATGTATTATATTGATTTATCATGGCAGAAGAAGCATTTTCTGACGGGATAATATTTTCAGGAATAGTCTGATCATAACCAATATTTTTTAAAGACGAAAGCATAAATTCTACTACTTTCAAATCTTTACCATTTTTAACTATGGCTTTTTCATATTCTGAATTAGTAGTTAAATTTAAACCGGCATCTGTAACTAAATCGGTTAACCTATTTTCCTTTTTAAATCGCTCTGCACTGCGTTCAACTGTATCCAATTCTCCGGTAATAATGTTTAACCGTTCGTTAATGAAATCTTGCGTGTTTTTTGCAACAAGATTTTTATCATCTAAAGCATCTTCATTGAATTGATAAACTAAATTATTCAAATAATCTATCCCTTTGTTTTCAACCGGATCAACAACTGATAACTCTATTATCGTTGTTTTTTCACCCAATGGTTTAACGTTTAGCTTATTTTTATAACGGATGGCAGAACTTAAAATCGGACTGATTTTTATAATAATTGCATTGTTGAATTTTGGTAGTTTACCATTTTTTTTAATAGCCACTCTTCCTATTGGCGAATCAAAAAAATTGTCAAAATTTTGCTCAGAATATATTCCGTTTTCATTAAATGTAATTTCAAACACATTGTCTTTTATATACTTAAATCGGAATTCACCTTTACTATTAAAAGCATCAGAATCCTTTTCAAAAACAAGCTCAATTGGGGAATCATCATAAAGTTCCGGTGTCAAAATTCTACCTTCTGCAAAGTAAGATACATTAAATTTTAACTCTTTAACTGTGTTTTGTGTTAGTCTTCTGGAATTAAACATTTCTATTTCATTTTCCAGATTACTTTTTTTAACCCCAAGAATACCTAAATCACTAAACGCATCAATTTCTGAAGCAGCTCCTTTTTTGTCATCCTTAATCAATACTGAAGTTGTTAAACCATACTGTGGTAATTGATATCGCAGATAAATATAAGCACACGTTAACGATAACAATAAACTTAATAAAAACCACTTCCAGTTTTTGATGTAGCGATAAAGTTGTTCAGTAAAATTAACTTTTGAATCAACCGTATCGAAATTTGTATTAAATTGTTGCATGCTTTATTTTGTTAGTAATATAATTGTAGTTAAGGCAAATCCAATAATAGAAATTCCAGCTAAAATATTAGGTCCAATTGCTGTTGAATTTATTTTACGTTTATTAGGTTCCACATAAATTAAATCATTTTGAGTGAGATAATAATATGGAGAATTTATAATTTCCGGTTTAGTAATATCTAATCTAATAGTCGTTTTCACTCCATCATTTTCTCGAACTATTAAAACATTCTCTCTTTTTCCAAACAATGTCATATCACCTGCCATAGCTAATGCCTCAAATATGGTAATTCGCTCACTTGTTATTGTATAAGTACCCGGATTGTTAACCTCGCCCGCAACCGAAATCTTATAATTCATTATTCTTAAATTGATTACAGGATCCTTAGCAAACTCACCAACTTTTGATTTTAATAATGAAATAACCTGATTTTTATTTAATCCACTAACTTTTAAATCACCAAGAATTGGAAATTGAATATATCCATCATTATTAACCAAATATGTTGAACGTTGTAATTGCATTGCATTTGCAGCAACACCTCCTTCATTTTGACCAATATTAAAAGGTTCAGCAGCTTTTGGATCTAAGGTTGAAACATGAATAAACAAAACATCATCAGCCTTAATCAGGGGCTCATAATTAGTTTTAGCACCGGTATTATTTTTAATTTCTTGAAGATAGACCACTTCTTTTTTTGGTACACAAGAAAATACAAAAGACACAAAAAGTAAATATATAAAAAATCGAATTTTTAGCATGAGCGTTTATAGATTAGGTGCAAATATAGTAAATAATAATCTCAGAATTTAACTATCTAATTCCTGAAAAATAGAGTTCATACTTTTGAATTCAGGAACTAATTTTTTCATTTTAGACACAATCATGTTATTGGGTTTTAAATGAGCTGTTATAATCAAATCTTCTACCCCGTCTGATATAATATCAAACTCTTCACAAACCTCCTGGGCAATCATGATTTTTTCATGATGGGTGGACAAATTTTTGGCCGAATCATTTAACAATTCTTCATATAACTTTTCACCGGGTCGCAAACCTACAATCTTAATTTTAATGTCTTTGTCTGGTGTAAATCCGGCCAATCGTATCATTTTTTTGGCTAAATCTATAATCTTTACGGGTTCACCCATGTCAAAAATAAAGATTTCTCCACCTTTGCCCATTGCACCGGCCTCCAAAACCAATTGACAAGCCTCTGGAATCGTCATAAAATACCGAATGATTTCAGGGTGAGTAATGGTAATCGGACCACCTTCTTGAATTTGCTTAGTAAACAAAGGAACTACTGATCCGTTAGAACCCAATACATTCCCAAAACGCGTAGTAATGTATCTGGTATGATTTTTTTCTTTTGCATGTTGGTACTTAAAATGCATCGATTGAACATACATCTCAGCTATACGTTTACTGGCTCCCATAACATTACTAGGATTTACAGCTTTATCTGTTGAAACCATCACAAAACGTTCAGCTTTGTATTTGTGAGCCAAATCTGTTACATTTTTAGTTCCCATAACATTGGTATAGATGGCTTGTGCAGGATTCTCCTCCATCAAAGGAACGTGCTTGTAAGCAGCTGCATGATAGATAACATCCGGTTTATACAACATGAATTTCTTTTCTAGATAATCTAAATTACGAATATCTCCAACCAAACATGTAACAGGACATTGACAATTCATTGAAGCAATTTCCAAAGACAAATGATGCAATGGCGTCTCCGCCTGATCTAAAAGAACAATAGAATGAGGTTCAAAACTCAACACTTGTCGCACTATCTCACTGCCAATTGACCCGGCCGCACCGGTTATCATTACCGTTTTTCCTTTTAACTGTTCTGAAATAGCTTGTGTGTCCAAAACAATGGGTTTTCGCTCCAGCAAATCCTGAATTTCAAAATTCTTAATGTTTTTTGAAATTTCTTTTTCGTTTTCCCAATCGGTGACCAACGGAATCGTCAATACTTTGTAATTGTATTCTATACATTCATCAACAATTTGAGATCGCTCTTCTTTACTTAAACTTTTATCCGCAATGATTAAAGCCTCTGCTTTATTCAATCGCATCAATACTGGAATTTTTCGTTTAAATTCTAAAATAGGTAAATCTAAAATCCTTTTAGTGTTATTTTGATTTCGTTTATCAATGAATCCAATCAGCCTAAATCGTTGTGGTACTTCAGATTTTAAGGCATTTGCTACTGCAATAGCATTAGCATCAGTACCATATATTAAAGCCTTAATCTTTGGACCCTCATGTGCAACTGTAAAATATTTTTCAAAGACCTGTTTTACTACAACCCTATAGAAAAATAAAAAACTAAAAGAGAGTACAGCTTGAATAAAGATACCGGTGTTTAAAAACATTTTTTCTTTTCCGGTTATTACAAATATAAAATTGAATACTACAAAAAACCCCATCACAGAAAACTGTGAAAAAAATAATTTTAAAGCATCAATATAAGAAGAATGCCTTATAATTCCGGAGTATGTTCTAAATAGCCAAAAGAAAAAAACATTTACTAGTACATAAATGGTAATAGCAATTAGCATATTCTCCATACGGATATAATGAAATTTAATTCCACTAAGAAGAATAAAAGTCACAATCCCAGAAAACACAACAAAAGAAAGATCAAGCAAAAGAACAACCCATCTTGGTAAGTAACCAAGATTTTTAAGGTTGAGTCTAAGCCGTAAATTATTAAAATAACTTAATAACTCACTGACAAAATTACTTTTATCTTTCAAAATATTTTTTCTTGTTAATTTAACAATACGCAAAAATAAAACATTTTTTTGAAAATCTTAAGAAAATCTTAAAAAACAAAAAGTGTTTGAACTACTGCTGTTATTCGCTCACAATCAGTAACATGTAAATTTGAACCTGAAGGCAAACAAAGTCCATTCTCAAAAAGGTTTTCTGCCACTTTTTCACCATAATACGGAAATTGTTCAAAAACTGGTTGAAGATGCATTGGTTTCCATAATGGTCGACACTCTATGTTTTCTTTCTCCATTGCTAATCGTAGAGTTTCTCTAGTAATTCCCTTTGTTGCTTTCGGTTCAATAACAATACACGATAACCAATGATTAGAAAAATACTCAGAACTAGGTTCACTAAAAACAGTCACACCCTCAACATCTTTAAATAAATCTACATAAAATTCATGCATCTTTCGTCGTAAGGCAATGTGCTTGTCCAACACTTCCATTTGTCCTCTACCAATTCCGGCACAAATATTACTTAAGCGATAATTGTATCCAATTTCACTGTGTTGATAATGTGGTGCTGCATCTCTTGCTTGTGTGGCTAAAAATACAGCCTTGTCTTTATGTTCTTTTTGCGAAGAAACCAAGGCACCCCCACCGGATGTGGTGATGATTTTATTTCCATTAAATGAAAGGGCTGCCAATTGTCCGAATGTGCCACAATTTTTTCCTTCAAAAGTACTGCCTAATGCTTCAGCACTATCTTCCAATACCGGAATGTCATATTTTTCGGCAACAGCCATTACTTCATTCACTTTAAATGGCATACCGTATAAATGTACTGCAATAATCGCCTTTGGCTTTTTCCCTTTAGAAATTCGGTCAATAATGGCCTCTTCCAAAGCAACTGGACAAATATTCCACGTCTCAGGTTCACTATCCACAAAAACAGGCGTAGCACCCAAATAAGCAATCGGATTTGCCGAAGCAGAGAATGTCATGCTTTGACAAATTACCTCATCTCCGGGCTGAACGCCCAACAAAATCAAACCCAAATGCAAAGCAGCCGTTCCGGAGCTTAACGCTGCTATATGATGCTGACCTCCTAAATAGCGTTCTAAATCCTGTTCAAAACCGGAAACATTTGGTCCTAATGGAGCCACCCAATTCGTATCAAAAGCCTCTTGTACATATTTTTGCTCATTGCCTCCCATATGTGGGGAGGACAACCATATTTTTGATTTATTCATCGCTCGAATGATATTTAATTATTTTACCTGGATTTCCTACTACAACTGCATAATCCGGTACATCTCGAATAACAACGGAACCCGCACCAATAGTAACCCATTTTCCTATTTTTATACCTTGAATAACAGAAGAACCTATTCCCATATGCGTCCCCTCTCCTACCGAAACGTTACCGGCCAATGATACCCCCGGAGAAATATGAACATAATCCTCAATCTTACAATCATGCTCAACAATACAACCGGTATTTAATATGCAATGCCTTCCGATTATTGCATCAGGATTTATCAAAACCCCTGCCATTACAACACTTCCCTCTCCTATAGAATGATGAGATGAAATGACAACAGTTGGATGAATACCAATAGCAAATTTAACCTTGAATAACATCGAAATCTTTTTTCTGATTAAATTATTACCCACTCCAATAAGCATATGAAAATCATTCATTTGTTTAAATTCAGAAGAATGATATACCGGTATTCCTAACAGTGAGGCAACTTTTGGATTATCATCTAAAAAGGTTACCACTTCTTGTTGCCCCATTTGCAATAAATCAGCAATCACTTTACCATGACCACTCGCTCCAAATATGATGATTTTAGTTGCCATTAAACGGTTCGATTGTGGCTGCATCGGCAGCATTAATTCCTTCTTTCTTTATCACTTTTAATAAAGTTTTAAAAAGAATTTTTACATCCAGTATAAAGCTAATATTATCAACATACCAAACATCCAATTCAAACTTTTTATCCCATGAGATGGCATTTCTCCCATTCACTTGAGCCCACCCTGTAATGCCGGGTTTTACCTCATGTCGTCGGTTTTGAAAGTCATTATACAAATGCAAATAATGCGTCAATAAAGGCCGAGGACCAATTAAACTCATGTCGCCTTTTAACACATTCAATAACTGTGGAATTTCATCTAAGGAAGTTTTTCTAACCAAAGCACCAATTGTGGTTAACCGATCAGCATCCGGTAATAATTTTCCAACCTTATCCTTTTTATCATTCATGGTTTTAAACTTCACGATGTGAAATATTGCCCCATTCTTACCAGGCCTAGCTTGAATAAAAAAAGGGTGTCCTTGATTGGCAAAATAAAGAAAAAGCGTGATTAAAATAAAAAGGGGAGAAAGAAGAATTAATCCTATAAAGGCCACCGTAAAATCAAAAAATCCTTTTATAAAATTTTTATACATTGATTAGGATAAACTTTAATCGAGAGGCAAAGGTAAGCAAAAGTAAATTCAAATCAAAATTGATGAATAATTGGAATTGTTAAGATTAATTTATTGTTTGATATTCTTTTAATAAGGCTTGCCATACCACCTGCTGTTCAAATCGATTAACAATCATTTTTCTGGAATTGGATTGTAAATGACAATATAATTCTTGCTTCTCCATAATATCAGACATAGCGTCTAAAAGTAATTTTTCATCCTTGACCGGAATGATAATTCCATTTTCTTTTGGAATGATAATTTCATTACAACCATTGATATTGGACACAATAGAAGGTAATTCCATCGCCCCGGCCTGCATGACTACATTTGGAAATCCTTCTCTATAACTCGGAAAGACCAAACAATGGGAGATGGAAAAAAACAATCGAACATCTTGTTGATAACCAACCGAAATGATTTGTTTTACATTTTCGATTGCCTCTAAGGTCTGAGGCAGCAGTGGATCTAAATCAGACTCTAATGGTCCAACCAAAATCAACTTGGCATTCGGATGATTGATTTTTAATTTTCGAAAAGCAGCTACCATTTCATTGATACCTTTATCCGTAACTAATCTTCCAACAAACACAAACACAAAATCTTGGTCTTCAATACCGTATCGTGTTTTAAGAGCTTCTTTTTCAGCAAATGAAAAATGTTCTTTACTAAAAAAAGAGGTATTTATACCATTGCTGCTACCATTGGCTAAAACCTTCAATTTCTTGGATTTGGCATAGTTATTTTTAAGTATTATTTCATACAACCCTTTTGAATTTGGATATACTTTGGTTGCGAAAGTGTAAGTCAATTTCTCAACAAAGTCGAGCACTTTTCGTTTTGAACCGGTTTCTTCCAATAAAGGTAAACCGGCCACCGTATGAAAACGATTTGGAACCCTTGCAATAAAAGCCGCTAACATGCCAACTATTCCTGCTTTGGGAGTATGCGAATGTACAATTGTTGGCCTTACCTTCAATAGAAACCATACCAATTGTAAAACCGCTACTATATCTTTGAAAGGAGTTATCTTCCGAGTCATTTCCAAATGAAAAGTCGAAACGCCTTCCCTTGCTCCAACTCTTTCCAAATATTCTTTTTCTGAAGATACCGCAATCACCTCATAATGCTGTTGCATAAACTTCAATTGCCCTTCTAATAATTTGTCTAAAGACAATGGCACGGTTGTGATTCGAACTAATTTAGGTTTCTTGGTTTTCACGTCTTGTTCTACTTAATAATTTGATTCCAAACCAAAGGATGGCTACAACCATAAAAGGAGCATACATCATCTTGGTTCGCATAAATATCCCGAAATTGGCATAACGGAACACATATATACAGCCGGAGAACAACCCAAATAAAAGGGCAGAACTCCACCACAAAGGAACAGCTTTCTTTTTAATTTCCCGAAAAAAACGAATAATTAAATACCCGAAAAAAATCACTAAAAAAAGAAAAAACATGTTCTCCAGCCCTACTATCCAACCTTTTAAGGTATTGACTTCCAGTGGTAATGGTCGGAAATAAAAAGAAAATAATTTGTAAAAAAAAGTATAGTCCTCCATCGGCACATAACTATTCGAACGTTCAAACGATAAAACAGAACCGCGATTAAAACGCATAATTCTATCCCAATCCAAACGCCGTATATGGGATAATTGCAAAACCATATAGCCCAGTACTACTGCTATGGAAAGTCCAAAAGTGGACCATTTCAATTTAGTAAATAAAGTGGCTTTTCCAAACAAAAGAAAACTGACTCCAAAAGCTCCCATTACCAAAATAGCCACATGTGGTCGTATGACTATCAACAATAAACAAGCAATAACAAATGTAATGGAGGTGTATTTTTTTTGAAAACGAAGCACACCAAACACTTGCACCAAACTCCAAAAAATCAAGGGTTCCTTGCCTAAAATAGCTGTCCAATAATGCAAATTAGGCCATAAAAAAAGTAGCAAAAACAAGATGGACTTCCCTTTAAAATTTATCTCATTTAACAATTGAAAAGACCACTTTAAAAATTGCCAAATCGCTATATATCCCAACAATCCATAAAGTAAAAAACCACCCAAAAAAGAGAGGCCTAGCTGAATAAAAGGATAATTTAACCACACTACAAAATCAGTTCCGTAAGAAAAAAAGTCAAACCAATCTTTACCGGTAATATCAAAATCTAAACCCCAATAATGATGAGCATCAGAATGTCCTCTTGCAACGCGTTCCTGCCATGCGAATAGCACAAAAATAAAATGCCAAACAAACAACGTGAAACGAAATCCAAAAGATTCCGGTGGAAAATTCCAAACGGCGAATCGCTTAGGAAATATGTGGGAAACAAAGGTCAAGGTTTATATTTTATGAGGGAGTGTAGCCATCGTCACCGATTCGAAACCATACTTTTGGTGCAAATGAACATACCATTTGGCAATTTCTATCAATGCTTCCATCGATTGCTTGGGATAGTCCCCAAAATTATGCGGATGCCACCATAAATGATACATTTCACCTTTTTTAGCAGCGAGCAACATTTCATTTTTGATGCGTAATAATCGTAATTGATTCAATAAAGAAACGGAATGATGAGGGCGTAAAAAACGACTCGCCGGTTGAGCAGTTACCATAGAAGATATTACAGCTGAAGAAGTATAGGATTTTGAACCCAGCGGCAAATATGCATCTCCCGTACGAAATAACTTTGTGGCCAAGGAAGCACTAGCTGTATCTTGCCAATACCAAACTGCCGGATTAGAACGCAACTGTGTTATTCCTCGCTCAGCACATAAGGTTAAATATTCCTCATTCCATTGGTTACGGGGAAAAACCAATGATTGTAAAGCAACGCCAACTTGCTTAGCCATTTTTACTGCCAAATCCAAATCATCGGCAAACTGTGTAGCCGTTTGCCCATTTTCTAAGCAATAATAATGAGAGTAGGTATGCGTAGCCAATTCCTGACCCGGGGTTTGCAAGATGCGTTGTATCAAATCTGGAGCAAAAAAATAACGGTCAAATCCGGAATCTTGATGAGCCAATCCATACGCATAAGCATCCAACTTTTTGTTTTGGTAAGAAGGAAGGTTTTCCGGACGATTTGCCAACCATTCCTCCCAATTCCGATTGAATAACATCCCAACCGTAGCCCATGTTACCTCCATTTGATGCTGTTCAAAACATTTCAACATTTCGGGAATAACTGACAAGGTGTTTTCAAAATAGGCCTGTTTTTGCGGTAAATCGATATGATCAAAAATACCCCAAACCAATTCAAAATCAAGTGATATGACTAATTTTCCACTCATGAGGATGCTTCTTCTAGTGTTGATTGTACAAGTTGTTGTCGGTTATATTCCTCTTGTGCTAAAAAGTAATAAATCACAAAAAAAGCAAAATACATTACCATCGATTTTTGCCGCATAATAATACCTAAATTCGACATCACAAAAGTCATCGCAAAGGAGGTCAACAAAAAAGCAATAGCCGACATCTTGACCATATATACGGATTTTCTGAAAAACCGTAAAAACCGTTTGTTTAGAATTTTGAAGAATATTAACAAATAGAGAAAATTTTCTGCTGAGCTAAACAATCCCAAAACTCCCGGAGAATCCACAAATAAGGGTCGAAACCAAAACGTAAACAATTTTAACGGCAACGGATAATTGCTCATCGCCACACCTGAACCGGCACTTTCTAACAATCCTTGTGAACGAGCATCGGCAAATGCTTCAAAATCAGTAATCACATTTTCAGAATTTTCCAATTTCGCCACAGCCAAAATGGAATTACTAGCGGCTGCCAAAAAACCTATTGAGGCAATGGCAATCACTACTTTCAATGTTGTACTAATGCGGTCTCTTCCAAACCAAAGTCCTACCATAACAGCAACCAGCATAAACAACATCACATGCGGACGAACCATGTATACAAAAAACCCTCCCAACAAGAGTAAAAACCATCTACCCGTTGGATTTTTTACTGCATACGTAAAAATCATTAACCCCATAAAAATAACGGAACCTTTTCCCAAAGAAACGGTCCAAAAATGCATGTTAGGGAAAAATAATATCAATGTCAACAAATCAAATCGCCCAAAAACTTTTACATCTATTGGGATGTTTTCACGCATGAATAAATAGGCATACACAAACCCTATGAAGCCAAACCATGCAAAAATTAACATCAATGATTCATATGACAACCCGGCTTGTACAAAAGGAGAAGCTAAAAAATTGATAAAATTGGTACCCGATTCAAATAATTCCGGCCAATCATTCCCAATTTGACTGGCTACAAAATAATAGTGTCGAGAATCGGAAGGATTAAAGAGCGTATAGGTATAATACACCAAAAAGAATATCAAATGATAAAAGAAAAGATAATTCAATAGCTTTTTATCCAAAAAAGCATGTTTTCGGGCAAGACTGTTCAACAACACTTGTGTTGCCAAAACAATGACCAAAAAAATCACTAAACTATCCATGCTTAAAATAATTCCAAATCACCCATGGCATATTGCCAACCATTATCTTTTTGTGCTTGTTGCACTATTATATGCTGCTCCGTTAAATCCCTGCAGGTTAAAATCGGACCAAAAGCTCCGTAAAATGAAAATCGAAACAATTCTTTTTCTGTTGTACTCATCAATAAACAACCGTTTTGGGCGGCAAATCGAGAAACTACTCGTCTGATTTCTTTTTGGGCTTTGGCATCATTTGCTCCAATAACCTCTGCCAATCGCAATTCGCTAAAATAACGATGTTTTTTGACATATAACGCAACATACCAATTTTTCCCGGTTACTACCGTATAAGATTGCATCGGATTTATGGCATATCGCCACTTTAAATAAGCCGCTGATTTAGGGGTAAACAATCCGCCTTTTTCGCTCAATCGCTCATTATGAGCCGCACAAAGTGCATCTAAATCCGTATGTGAAAGCTCTACTTGATAGTGGGAAGAAGAAGAAAAAACATATCCCATCCGATACAACAAAGCCGGCACTAAGGCCAACTTAATCTTTCCAATGGCCTCCCAACCCATTTTTAAATAACCGGGTCGACTCTTTTCATTGGGAGTATTAAAAATAAAACAATCCTTATGCTCTCCCACTTCCTCCAAGGCTTGTAACGTTAATTGCTTAAAAATCCCTCTTCCTTGATGTTCGGGGTGAGTGGCGGTATCTACCGCTCGATAAGCTTGCCAAACCTTGTCTCCGAGTTGCCATTTCCATGACATAAAAGCTCGAACACCTATAAACTGACCATTTTCCTCGGCTACCAAAACATAAGAAGCCCCAAAAGGATTGTCTTCATGTTTAAAATGCCAAATGGCTGACGTTTTCTTTAACAGCGATTCGCCTAAACTACTTTTCAGTAAATCAACTATGGCGGGAATATCGGTGGTATGTGCTTTTCTGATGTTCATGACAGATGGTAGTGTTGATACAACTGCTCTAAGGTTTTAATCATGGCATCCATGCTGAAAGAGGCGTTGGCTCTCAATCTTGCAGCTTTTTGCAAGGTAGCCAATCGACTCGGTTGATTTTTTAAAGCAATCAAATGAGTCGATAATTGAGCCCATTCTTCCACTCCTACTACTATTCCGTCTTGTTCGTTTCGAATCACTTCTTTAATTCCTCCGGCATCAGTAGTGACTATAGCACATTCCATACTCATGGCTTCCAGCAACGCAATGGGTAATCCTTCAAAAGAAGAGCACATCATAAACGTGTCCATTGCCTCATAATAGGGTTTGACTTCGGTTTGCAATCCGGCAAAAAATACTTTTCCTTCTAAACCCAAAGCCGCATATTTTTGTTCGATTTCCGATTGTAAGGGTCCTGCTCCTACTATGATTCCATAGATGTTTGCGTCTTGTTCAATCGCTTTTTTCATGATTTCCAACCACAGATCAAGTCGTTTTTGAAAACGAAAAACCGCTACGGTTCCCACTACAAAAGCATCAGCCGGAATGCCAAATTGTTTCCGTATGGATGAATCAGCAAACGAACCTTTTCGTTGAAAACTATCCGTATTCACCCCATTTAAAACCGTTTGTACCGGAATAGTAGGATGTATATTTTTTTGAATGGAATGAGACACATCATATGAAACACCAATTCCAAGTGATTGACGATTAAAGGTCAATTTATTGATGGTTTTGGTCAAAAAATGGTAGCGTTCCTGCATATTGTGTTCCGTATAAAGCACCGGAATTTTGTTCAAAGAATGCACCAAACGGCTTACAAATCCTGCCCAAGGTAAATGAGCATGAATCAATTGAATTTGATTTTCCCTACAATAGCGAATGATTTTTTTGAATTGCCACAACAAAAGCAAATTATTTTTGGCCGCAAAACAAGTTACTTTTCCTCCCGCTTCTTCTATAGCCTGAACCATTTGGTCTTTCCAAGGCAAAAAGTAGATATAATGAAATTCAAACGCCTCTTGGTTGTGCTTTTTCAAGGTTTCCGGCAAAAGCATTTCTGCTCCGCCTCGACCTAACGATTTGATGATATGAAGAACTTTAATTTTTGTCATGTTTATCGTTGATAAATTGTTTGAAACCGCTGTGCAAGATAACTATTATTAAATTTTTGAACAACGATTTTATTGTCGTTTTTAGGATTGTGTTTGGTAAAAACTCTGTTTCAAACCTGTAGTGAACAACTTACTATCTATAAAATCTTGAATATATTTCTTTAATTTAGTTTTCTTTCTTATATTTTCTTTTCTGAATTTTTCTAAATAATTTAAATTAATGAATTTAAAAACATGCTCTTATTTTTTCTAAATCTGACACTTTTGTTACCGATTAACTTTTTGCAAAACCTGAGTTGACATAAGTTTTAACTTAGTTCGCAAGTAATTTGATACTTTTTGTTCATAAAAGTTATTCAAAATATAAGATAAAAAAATCATAAAAATAATTGTCAGTAGTACTAATGCATATTTGTTAAAATAATTAAATAAATTATTAAAAATAATAAAACCAATATTTTGATGAATTAAATAAAGAGGGTAAGTTAATAATCCTAATTTTGTTAATTTGGAAGAATTAATACTTTTTAATTTACCACAAGAAACCAAGAACATTAGCAAGTAAAATACTATTATTAATGAACAAATTACAAGTGGTGAGAAGTTAGTATTATAGAATAACTCAAAATTTTCAATTTTTGAAACGGCATGAAATAGTGAAATTGACAGTGAAATTAATAATAATATTAAATATTTAAGATTTAACTTGCTTTCATATATTTGATAAAAAATAATACCTGCAATAAAATAAGAACTCCAACTCAAAATAAAGAAGTAATTAACAATTTGTAAAAAATATAAGTTGCTAAAAAATATATACACTATAGTCAGAAGTAACCATGCATAAATTAAATAATCTAATTTTATTTCTTTCAATTTGTTCAAGATTAGATAAAAACTAATTATAAAAATGTAGAATTTCATTTCTATAAATAGACTCCAATATGAACCATCAATATTTTCAACTCCTATGTAATTTTGAAACATTGATAAGTTTAAAAAAAATTGTTTAAAATCTGCATAAAATTGAGGTGCTCCAAATAATATAATTACAATAAAGGTTAATAAAACGGCTAACCAATACATAGGATATAATCTTGAAATCCTTGAAATCCAAAAATTTGTAAAAGATCTATTTTTAATTGAAAGTGAGATAACAAATCCACTTATAATAAAAAAAAGATCTACACCTAAGTAACCATATTTAAAAAAATCTCCAATTTCACTAAAGTTCAATTTAGACATATTACCTTCTGAATAGCCTCTGAATAAATAATGAAAAAGCACAACCGCAAGAGCAGCTATAAATCTAAACAAGTCAACTTGGTAAATTCGGTTTTTTGTTTTTAATGACATTTTTCTTTTTAATTACTTTGATTTTATTCTTTTTTGTGGAACACTATATTAAAATGTATATATATGTATTGACAAAACTTAAGGATTTGATAAGTTGAAGTACTTTAATTTTTGTCTTGCTTTAATTGTTGATAAATTAATAGAAACATATGAGCTAGGTAGCTATTATTAAATTTTTGCACAACCAGTTCGTTGGCATTTTTAACATATGAGGCTTCTTTGCCGTTAATTTTCACTTGTTCTAAGGCGTGAACAAAACCCATTTCATCCCCTTTTTCAATTAAAAAGCCGGTTTGATTATTCTGAACTACTTCCGAAACACCGCCCACATTATAAGCTATCACAGGAGTTTTGGCATACATGGCTTCTAAAATTACACCCGGTAAACCTTCGATAATGCTCGGCAAAACCACTACATCGGCTTGATGCATATAATTGATAGCTTCTTTGCTAAAACCATAAAACGAAATTTTATTGGTTAGTTCTTTGGCAGCTACAGTTTGTTCTATTTCGGATCTCATCGGACCATCGCCAATTAAATGCAAATGCGAATCGGGAAACCGATGCAACCATTGTTCAAAGATGGAAAGTAAGCCATGATGGTTTTTCTCAAACGAAAATCCACCCACATGCACAATTTGAAACGCGGTTGGAGAAGCATTTTTCCATTCCACTGGTGCAAACGATTGCAAATTAATTCCGATAGGAATAACAGTTGTTTTAGACTTTGTTTCCGGAAACAACTCGTTCAAATCTTTCGCAGCCAAGTGCGAAACCGAAACAATGGCTTGGGTTCGGCTATACATCCAACGATTAAGCAACTTGATGACTGGGTTTTTAATGTAGGCACTCACCATACTGGCATTTCGGGCGACAATAGGCGTTTTCCAACCCATAAAAAGTTGCGAAAAAACGGCAAATTTCAAGGTATCTCCGGCATTGCACTGCACTACATCTACGTTGTGTTCTTTGATTAGTTTTGCCAAGGCTTTCCATCCTTCAAAATCATTCCACCGTTTGTGTTGCGGTCTGTTTAACGGTATAAAGGTAGTGTTTATGGGTAAAATAGAATGGCCGGGAAACAAGGCTACAACCAAAACGGTATGCCCCATTTGAACCAATTCATTGGAAAGTTGACTGGCAAACATTTCTGCTCCTCTTAATTGCGGTTTTTGAATCAGTTGGAGAATGGTCATTGGTTGTGATTTTGAATAATCGACGTATATACTATATTGTATTGATCAACTACTTTGGCAATACTGAATTTTTCAATAGCGGCAATTCTGGCATTTTTTCCTAACGCACTAAATTGATGTGGTTGATTGATTACTTCTTGCAAAGTGGATACCAAATTTGATACATCTCCTTTTTTAAAAAAAACGGCTTCTTGTGCAGAAACACACTCTTTATTTTCAGGAATTGAAGTGCAAACAATTGTTTTTTCAGACATCATTGCTTCAATTAATGCTCCGGGTAAACCTTCGTAATGCGTTGGAAATACAAAAACATCTGCCAATTTCAACAAGTAAGGAATATCATTTCGGTTGCCCAACAATTCCACATGCGGTTGCAAATTATTTTCTTGAATATAGTTCTCTAATACCGAACGATAAAATCCTTCGCCGGCTATATATAGTTTAACATTCGGATGTGTTATGACTAGTTTTTTAATTGCTTGCAACAAATCCAACTGTCCTTTTCTGTCTAAAAGCCTGCTCACATTTAACAGCGTAACTTGATTTTCCTGAACGTTTAGCTCTTGCTTGGTTTTAAACAATTGCTCTTCTGATAAGGATAGAAATTTTGACAAATCACGCCCACGAAAAATAACTTTTATCTTTTCAAGATTCAAACCCAATGCTTTAGCATTTGATTCTTTGATGGTTTGAGAGTTGGAAATAAAATAGTCTACTTTTTTAGCCGTTAGGGCATCATAACGCTGAATATAATAGAGTTTAAGCTTTCCTAGTAACGATAATTTTTGATAGCGTTCGTCAATATACGAGTTGTTTACCAAACTGGAAACTAAAGGTATTTTGAAATAACGTTTTACTTTTCGGGAAACAATATCGGCACGAAACAACGTAGCATGAATTAAATCGGGCTTTTCTTCTTGAATAATTGGTTTGAGAAGTTGCACGATTTTACCGAAAGCATATTTTTCAGTTCGGTTAAGCGAAATTACTTTAATGCCTGCCTGTTGGGCAGCTTCTGCCAATTGATTGCCTTTGTACAAGGTTACAAAAACAGATTCCACTGCTTTATTTTGTATAGCAATATCAAGTAGGCTTTTTTCTGCTCCACCGGTTTCAAAGGTATCTAGGATGTAGAGGATTTTTTTCAATTTATATTTTTAATATACACAGCGGAAGTATTATAATTAATTATTTTAGCAGGATTACCCATTACAACCGCATTGTCAGGAATATCAAAATTGACATAACTTAATGGTGCAATGAGAACATCATTTCCAATGGTGATTTTTCCAACTACAACCGAATTTGCTCCAATCCAAACTCGATCACCAATGGTTGGATTCCCTTTTAACTTTCCTCTATCTACTTTACCAATAGTAACGCCTTGAGCAACAGTACAATTACTTCCAATAACAACACCTTGATTGATTATTATATTTCCAAAATGATTAATTACAAAACCGTGACCTATTGATGTCATAGCTGGAATCTGAAAACCATACTTCACTTTTAATTTCCTGTAGTACAAAACTAATATCAATCTGATAAAATTATATTTATTCAAATATTTAATTGATCTTATAACGACTGTAAAACGAAAGGAAGGATTAGTAAAAAAAAGCTTTAAAAAACTACTTTTTCCATATCTCTTTAAATCTTGTGAAAATAAATTTGGCATAAAAAAAATCTTAATTAATTTGATTTGATTTTTAAAAATCTAGAAAATTCCTCTTTATTTAATAAATAACTTGATATCAAAACAATAACAATATAAAAAAAACTACTAATAATTACTATGACTTCATTTCTTACTTTAAATGTTATTAAAAATAATAATAAAAACAGTGAAGCTATTAAAGTGGGTTTAAGTCCATTCCAATAACTCTTCAATAATACAGTTGCATTTATGCCTAAATATTTTTTAAAGCCATGAAAATTGACCAAAGTTTGTAATACTCTTGAAATTAATATTGAAATTGAGCATCCGATAATGCCAAAATAAAAAGTCCCTATGAATATTAATGGTAAAAATAAAATAAAAACTTTAACTAATTGATAATTAAATTCAATTTTAGCTAATCCATTTGCTCTCATTAATGTTGGAAAGGAACTACTTACAACTTGTACTATAACGGACAAAGAAATAATTTTTATAACTAGTAAGCTTTCAATCCATTTATCCCCAAAAACAATAGTTATCAATTGTGAATTAAAAAACAATAATCCCATAATTGGGCAAGCAATACTACAATTGTAGAAAATTGTTTTTGAAAGTAGATTTTCTTGCTGTTTCTTATCTCCTTGAAGTTTTGAAAACACGGGATACATTACGGTATCGATGATCATTTTTATTTGAACGCGAATAGAGTCTGTTAAAATAAAAGCAAAAGAGTATAATCCCAATTCAATTTTTCCAAGCAATTTTCCAACAATAAAATAATCACCATTAGAGGATAATCTGTTAATTAATTCTGACAAGGTGGTGAATGCAGTAAATCCGAATAAATCTTTAAATGCCTTTTTATCCCAAACCAAAGAGGGCCTCCATTTTGAAAAATAGAAAAAAAGTGGTAGTTCGATTATAGTTTGAATAATATTTTGAGCAACTAAAGCCCAAATACCATAACCTGAAAAAGCCATAAATATAGAAATAACGCCTGTGATAATATTTGCTGAATTATTAATATGCGAAATTTTTTTAAACTCTAAATTTCTGACTAGAATTGACCTATTAATAAAATAAAGGGGTGTGGTCAAAATTGTAATACCCAATGCAGGTATTACATATATCAATGAATCTTCATTATAAAAATTTGATGCAAATGGTGCAATTAAAAAAAATAATATCAAAAAACTAAAAATACTCCATAGTAAATTTGCCCAAAAAGCGGTAGACAAATAGGATTGAGTGATTAAGTCCTCATTTCTTTGTATAATTGCTGTCGTAAATCCTGAATCTGTAAACGATTTAAAGAAACTGGTAAAAACAACAGCCATTCCAATCAAACCATAATCTTCCGGAAATAATAACCTCGCCAGTATTAATTTTACAATAAAACCTGATGTTCTATTAATTAGGGTTTGAACAGCTGTCCAAGTAACGCCGGTAACTATTTTTTTTGAAGTTGTCAATATAATTTATTTCTGTTTTGAATAATAACCTATATACCAATCTACAAACTCGCCTACACCCTTTTCAATAGAAGTTTCGGGTTTGTAATTAAAGTCACGAATTAAATCATCTACATCCGCCCAGGTTTGTTCTACGTCACCGGGTTGCATGGGTTTCATTTCTTTAATGGCAGTTTTTCCGGTTTTATGTTCAATGGCTTCGATAAAATCAAGCAATTTAACCGGTTTACTATTTCCGATGTTGTATAAACTATATTTTTTTTGAATAGCATTGTTTTCAAATGCCTTGGTAATATTGAGCATTCCGCCCACAATATCATCTACATAGGTAAAATCTCGGGAAAGATTTCCTTCATTGAACACTTGAATAGGGCGGTCATTTAAAATCGCATCCGTAAACAAAAACATCGCCATATCGGGTCTGCCCCACGGGCCATATACCGTAAAAAATCGAAGTCCAACCGTTTGAATACCAAACAAATGACTATAGGTGTGAGCCATTAATTCATTTGACTTTTTAGTAGCGGCATACAAACTAATCGGGTGATCAACAGCATCGTTAACGGAAAAAGGTATCTTTTCATTTAAACCATATACACTTGAAGAACTAGCATACATTAATTTCTTCACACCATAATGACGACAACATTCCAATACCGTTAAAAATCCGGTAAGGTTACTGTTCAAATACTGAAAGGGTTGTTCCAAACTATACCGAACTCCGGCTTGAGCCGCTAAATTAATCACCAAATCAAATTGTTCTACTTTGAACAACACTTCCATATTTTCTTTGTCTTCCAGATTCAATTGAAGAAAAGAAAAAGGGAAATTAGCATGTTGTGAAGGAACCAATTCATCATAAATAATGGCATTGGTATCAATTCCCAATTCTTTGAGACGCCCTAATTTCAGGTTCACATCATAATAATCGTTTAGATTATCCAATCCAATTACCTGATGTCCTGCTTTAGCCAATTGATTAGCCAAATGAAAACCGATAAATCCTGCCGCTCCGGTTACTAATATTTTCATCTTGTTTACTTTACTGCGTACTGTTTTTGATAATACTGTTGATAAGCTCCTGAAGTAACATGTGCTAACCAATCTTGATGCGTCAAATACCAATCAATGGTCAAGGATAATCCTTCTTCAAATGTAACGGATGGCTTCCAACCTAATTCTTTATTAATTTTAGTAGCATCGATAGCATAGCGTAAATCGTGACCGGGGCGATCTTTTACATAGGTAATTAATTGTTCAGAAGTGCCTTTGGGACGATTCAATTTTTCATCCATTTTTTGACATAATAAACGAACTAAATCAATATTTTTCCACTCATTAAATCCACCAATATTATAGGTTTCATGATTTTTTCCTTCATGAAAAACCAAATCAATCGCGACAGCGTGATCGATGACATACAGCCAATCACGGGTGTAATTCCCATCACCATAAACCGGTAAAGGTTTGTTATTGATGATATTATTGATGAACAATGGGATAAGTTTCTCAGGAAAATGATTCGGACCATAATTATTGGAACAATTGGTAATGACAAAAGGCAAACCATACGTTTCACCATACGCACGCACAAAATGGTCAGAAGAGGCTTTTGAAGCAGAATAAGGGGAATTAGGAGAATAAGGTGTTGTTTCTGTAAACAAACCGGTTTCACCTAAAGCACCATATACTTCATCGGTAGAAATATGATAAAAACGTTTGTCTTGATAATCATTTTTCCAACAATCTCTAGCAGCATTCAACAAGTTCATCGTACCGATAACATTCGTTTTCACAAAAGCCAAAGGGTCTGTGATGGAACGATCCACGTGCGACTCAGCAGCCAAATGAATAACCCCATCAAATTGCTCTTTTTCAAAAAGCTGATGGATAAATGAAGCATCAGTTATATCACCTTTTACAAAAGTATAATTGGTTAAATGCTCTATATCTGCTATATTCTCTAAATTTCCGGCATACGTTAACGCATCCAAATTAAAAATTTGGTAGTTGGGATACTGGGTCACAAAACGTCTTATCACATGCGAACCAATAAACCCTGCACCTCCGGTGATTAGAATCTTTTTCATACTATAATTTTCCGTCTGCTTGAGAAGATAAAATGCCTTTTACATCATAAACAATCGCCTGTTCTTTTTTCAACGATCCAAAATCTATGGATAAAAACTCTTTGTGTGCTACACCTAAAATGATGGCATCAAATCGTTCATCATTCAATTGATTTGACATGGTCAAATTATACTCATGTTTTACTTCTGCCGGATTCGCCCATGGATCATAAATGGAAACCTCTATACCATAATCAGATAAGGCATGAATCACATCTACAATTTTTGTGTTACGAACATCCGGACAATTTTCTTTAAAGGTAATACCCAACATCAAGACTTTAGCTTTGTTTACCGTAATGCCTTTCTTAATCATCAATTTCACTACTTGTGACGCAACATATTCGCCCATACTGTCATTTAAACGACGTCCTGCTAAAATAATCTCTGGATGATATCCGGCCTCTTGTGCTTTTTGAGCTAAATAATATGGGTCAACCCCAATACAATGTCCGCCCACTAACCCCGGTTTAAATGGTAAAAAATTCCACTTTGTCCCGGCAGCGGCCAATACGGCTTGAGTATCAATATTCAATAAATTAAAAATCTTAGCCAATTCATTCACAAATGCAATGTTGATGTCGCGTTGCGAGTTTTCAATCACTTTTGCCGCCTCAGCTACTTTTATTGTAGGAGCTAAATGCGTTCCGGCTGTGATAACTGATTTATATATTTCATCCACTTTCTTACCTATTTCAGGTGTTGAACCGGCTGTTACTTTCAATATCTTTTCTACCGTATGTTCCTTGTCACCCGGGTTAATACGCTCCGGTGAATAACCGGCAAAAAAGTCTACATTGAAACGTAATCCACTAACTCTTTCTAATACCGGTACACACTCTTCCTCTGTCACACCGGGATAAACCGTGGATTCATAAACCACAATATCGCCTTTCTTCAACACTTTCCCGACCGTTTCACTGGATTTATACAAAGGAGTCAAATCCGGACGATTATTTTTATCAACAGGCGTTGGAACGGTAACAATATAATAGTTACATTCCTTTATTACGTCCAGATGGGTTGTACAAAATAATCCGTTCTCCTTTAAAGGCTCTGATTTTAAAACTTGTTTTAATAAATCCCCTTCTACTTCAAGTGTACTATCTTCACCTTTATTCAATTCATCTACACGGCTTTGATTAATATCAAATCCAACCACAGGATATTTTGTCGCAAACAATCGTGCGAGTGGTAACCCAACATAACCTAATCCTACTACCGCAATTTTAATGCTCATCTTTTCTTTTTTTAAGAACCGATTGCTTGGTATTTAAACCCAATCTTCGTTAATTTTTCTTTATCCAATAGATTTCGACCATCAAAAATAAAGGCCGGTTTATTCATGTTGGCATAAATTTGCTCCCAATCATAGGATTTAAACTCATCCCACTCTGTTAAAATGGCAATCGCATGTGCTCCTTTACATGCCTCATAAGCTGTCGAAGCGGCTTGAATTCGTTTACGGTTTTCAGCTTCCGGACGACTTTGTAAATAATCCAAATCACCTAAAATTTGCTTTTCAGACACTTTAGGATCATATACCGTGATATTAGCTTGCTCAAAAATCAAATCATCTGCCACATAAATAGCGGCTGATTCACGGGTATCATTCGTATCTTTCTTAAATGCCCAACCCAAAAAAGTAATTTTTTTATCCGCTACTGTATTATATAAAGTGGTCACAATGTTTTTAGCAAATCGTCTTTTTTGATGATCATTCATAATAATCACCTGTTCCCAATAATCAGCTACTTCATGTAAACCATACGATTTAGCAATGTAAACCAAATTTAAAATATCCTTTTGAAAACAAGAACCTCCAAATCCAACAGAGGCTTTCAAAAATTTAGGACCAATTCGACTATCCATTCCAATAGCTCGTGCTACTTCATTTACATCTGCTCCCGTTTTTTCACACAACTCTGAAATAGAATTAATAGAGGATACTCGTTGAGCCAAATAAGCATTCGCCACTAATTTTGACAACTCTGAAGACCATACGTTGGTTGTCAAAATACGTTCTTTTGGTACCCAATTAGCATATACATCCACCAACGACTGTATGGCTTTTTCTCCATCAGAAGTGGTTTCGCCTCCAATCAATACCCTATCCGGTTGAAATAAATCTTCAACAGCTGTTCCTTCCGCCAGAAACTCAGGATTAGAAAGAATTTGATATTTCACACCATTTCCGGTATTTTGTATTATACTTTTTATGGCTTCTGCCGTTCTTACAGGCAGAGTAGATTTTTCTACTACTATTTTGTCTGTTTTAGAAACACGTGCAATTTGGCGGGCACATAATTCAATATATTTCAAATCTGCTGCTAAACCCTTACCTGAACCATAGGTCTTTGTTGGAGTATTTACAGATATAAAAATCATCTCAGCTTCATCTATGGCTTGATCTACTTCTGTTGAAAAAAATAAATTTCTACCTCTGGCTTCGGCCACCACATCACTTAACCCAGGCTCATAAATAGGTATATTTTCAACGTTTGGATCATTCCATTTTGCTATTCGGTCTTCATTTAAATCTACAACCGTTACTTTAATATGGGGACATTTTTGTGCAATGACGGCCATTGTTGGACCTCCAACATAACCCGCACCAATACAACAAATTTTTGTAATCTTCATTATCTGTTAAATTGAATTTATTTTAAATTTTGCCAATACCAATTGACTGCTTCTTTTAATCCATCTGCAAAAGCATATTTTGGTGTATACCCCAATAATCGTTTTGCTTTATCTATACTGGCTAAAGAATGAGGAATATCACCCACTCGATTAGGACCGTAAATTATCGGAATTGTCCCAATTGAAGAATCATAAACCGATAAATAATCTTTCAATAAATGAACCATTTGGTTCAATGTTGTTCTATCCCCATATGCCGTATTATAAACAGTATTCACCGCTTCAGGATTATTGGTTAACATTGCCAATTCATTCATTTGAACTACGTTGCAAATATATGTAAAATCCCTTGAATATAAACCATCTCCATTAATAACCGGACTTTCATGTTTCATCAATTGCATCACAAACTTGGGAATCACTGCTGCATAGGCTCCATTAGGGTCTTGTCGTCTTCCGAAGACATTAAAATAACGTAAACCGACAGTCTCCATTCCATAGGTCCTGCTAAAAATTTCAGCATACAATTCATTAACGTATTTTGTGATTGCATAAGGAGATAAAGGTTTTCCAATCACATCTTCAACTTTAGGCAAAGATTCAGAATCACCATAAGTAGAAGAACTCGCAGCATAAATAAATCGTTTTACCCCTGCATCACGTGCAGCAACCAACATATTTAAAAATCCGGAAACATTCACCTCATTTGAAGTAATAGGATCTTTTATTGAACGAGGTACTGAACCCAATGCAGCTTGATGCAAAACAAAATCTACACCGTCAACCGCATGCTTACAAACAGAATAATCTCTAATGTCTCCTTCTATCAACTTAAAATTAACGTTGGATAAAAAAGGGGCAACATTGTGCCTGTGTCCGGTAGCAAAATTATCCAAACAGATAACTCTGTGCCCTTTTTGCAAAAAATAGTCACACAAATTTGAACCGATAAAACCGGCTCCTCCTGTAATTAAAATGGTTGAGTGGTTTGACATATTATCGTTTGAATAATTTTCTTTTTATTTTATGAAGGATGGTTCTTGGTCGATCATCATCACCATATCCTCCATAATTTCCGTAATTTCCGTAAATGTAACCATAACCGTAACCATAACCGTAACCGTAACCGTAACCGGTACCGTATTTGGCTCTGTTTTCAAAACCGTTAAAAACAATACTTACATTCCCAATTTCTTCTCTCTGATGGCGATTATTCAATAAACTTACCATGTCCTTTTTGGTATAATTTTGACGCATGATATATAAAGTAGCATCAACATGTGGTGCCAATTCTATGGCATCAGCTACTAAGCCAATAGGAGGTGTATCTAATACGATATAATCATACCTTTCTTTTAGTAAACGCATGAATTCACTCATTGAATCACCAATAATTAATTCAGAGGGATTCGGTGGAATTGGTCCCGACGTTATTACATCCAAATAAGGAATGTGGGTTTTTTGAATTACCTCATCTAAAGTTATCTGACCAACTAAATAATTAACAACTCCAATATCATTCTTGATTTTAAAATCATCAAAAATCTTTGGCTTTCTCAAATCCAATCCAACAACAACTGTTTTCTTATCACTCATCGCAAAAACCGTTGCGATGTTAATTGAACAAAACGTTTTTCCTTCACCTGAAATAGAGGAGGTTAACATCAAAGTTTTTGCACCTTCTATATTATTTTTTTTGTACATAAATTGCAAAGAGGAACGAATTGCCCTAAATGATTCTGCTAAAGTAGATTTAGGTTTTTCAAATACCGTTAAATTGGAACGATTCTGCTTTACCCCAACAATACCAATAACAGGTAGAGTAGTTAATTTACTTATATCATCAACATTTAAAATGGTATTCTCAAGAAAAAAAATAGTAAAAACAGCTAATAATGGTAAAACAAGTCCAAGTAAAAATGCAATAACATAATTCACTTTTGTATTTGGACCTATTTGACCTCTCCCAATATCCTTGGCAGGGTCTATAAAATGAATATCAGCTAAATTGGCAGCTTTTACAATATTCGCTTCATTTCGCTTAGCCAAAAAAGTAGTAAATATTTCATTGTTCAAATCATACTTACGCATCACTTTAATATGTTCCTGTTGATCGGAGGGCAGCTTACTGATTAATGCTTCTGCTTGAGCAATTTTATTATTTATCTGATTTAAGTCAACATCTAATGACATTTTTGCAGATATTATGTTTTCTAAAATTACACTTTTTAAAGCAGAAATTTGATTATCTACATCATTAAAAATCTTTGAATTCTTAACCGTATAGGGTTTGCCTGCACGCTCGGTAGAAAGTGTTATCAATTTTGAAACATTCAATACAATGTTAGGGTCATCAATTCCTGCAACAGATGGTGCAGGCAGTTTAGAATAATCTACACTACTATTTAAATAGTTTTTTAAAGAATTGTAGTATGCAATTTTTCTTACTATCCCGTCTTTTACTACATCATATTCTAGTAATTTTGATGAAATTTGTTGACCTCCGTTTTCTAGTTGATAAACATTTTTATTTCTACTAAAATTCTTAACTTCATCTTCATTATCCTTTAATTCCTTTTCCATGGATTTTAAAGTACTATCAATAAAGTTAATCGTATTTGTAGCAAACTGATTTTTCCTTTCTAATTGGGTTTTGATTAACGTTTTTACCGTTTCATTTAAATAGGAAACTAGCCTATTTTTATTAGTACCCTCTAATCCTAATTCAATGATTGACGGAGCTTTCTGGTCAATAGTTGTAGCTATATCGCGATAGCGAGAAACAACATCATCAAAAGAATTAAATTTTATATAAAACTCTTTTGATTTTATACTCAAAGGATTATCAACCTTTTCAATTTTAAAATTAAAATAAGGTAAATTAATCTGTTCTCCAAACTTATATTTTTTTTCAAAAAATTCTTCTTTCAAATAGGTTGTGGTAATAAGATTGGAATCATAATGCATAAATGATGACCGCTCTTCGTCTGATTCAAATGATATCTTGAATTCTTCATTGTTAATTAATTCAATTCTAATTAATGTATTTAACAATTGATTCTTAGAACGGTCAATTATCACTTTAAAAGGAACTAAATCATAAACATCTCTCAAATAGTATTTATCTTTATATAAATAATCAATGTAAAAGTTTAATTTATTAACAACTTTTTCATTATGGGATCTCGACTTTATTGTAGAAGCAACATTTTGAACCTGATCAGAAGTACCTCCCCAATTAAAAACCAAACTAGTTGTGGAAGTGAAAAAAGGATTACTCTCCTCTTTAATTGCAATCGTTGTTTTTATTTCATAAATCTTTTCTTTTCTAATATTAACATTATAGGCAATTAAAAAAGCTACTATCCAACAAACAACAAACCATCTCCAATATCCTAAGGTCTTAATCAAAAAACCCTTAAAATCAAATTTATTTTGACTGTCTATATATAAAAAGTCTTTACTATCTAGCATAACTATTTTTTTATCGTTGAGTTAAAACCAACAATGTGGCTACAAGAGTAAGCACAGAAAGAACGGTTGTTAACGACTGTAGACCGGTTGTTCCTGTTCCCCAAGATTTTTGTTTCAAAGGATTTACCAAAATGTAATCATTTGGCAACAAATAAAAATAAGGGGAGTTAATAACATTTTTATCTGTTAAGTCAATGGTATGCATTTCAACACCACTTGGAAACTGTCTTATTACCATCACATTTTTACGATCACCTGTGATGGTTATGTCTCCGGCATTAGCGACTGCATCCAATATTGTAGCTCGCTCAGTATAGAGTATTTTTGTACCGGGAACTAGGACTTCTCCGTTGATTGTGTATCGAATTCCGGCAATTTTAACACTTACAAATAAATTAACTTCCTTATTAAAGTATTCTTCTAAAAGTTTGTTCTCTATTTTTGATCTTATTTCATCTACCGTTAATCCCATCACGTTTAATTCTCCCAAAACCGGAATTCGAATAAATCCATGATTATCAACATTAAATCCTTGAAAAAAAATATTCTGTTCGTTCTGATTTTGTTGAACATTAACTTCAGTTTGCTGAAATAAAGCAGTCAATTGTGGGTCTATTGTTTTTATATTAATAAACAATAAATCATTCACCTGAACACGATAAGGTTTCTTTAAAATCTCATTTATTGATGTAGTATCTTTAGTATTACCTTTATCTTGTAAATAAATCAAATCCTTCGTGGGTACACAAGAACTTATTAAAGTCAACAACACTATGGCTGTTATCCATCTGAACAATATCATTCTTAAAATTTTAGCAAACAAAGATAGTTTTTCTATTCCAATATCAAAATAGTGTTCGTTATATTTAGTTACTTTTCATTGTATGCTCAAATGGTATCCGATTAACAATGCTCCTACCCAATGTTACCTCATCGGCATATTCCAATTCATCACCCACCGAAATTCCTCTCGCAATAGCAGATGTCTTTACTTCAAATTCTTTAATCTGCTTGTAAATGTAAAAATTGGTTGTGTCACCCTCCATAGTAGAACTTAACGCAAAGATAATCTCAGATACATTACCTAAACGTACCTTTTCAACCAATGATGAAATGGTCAATTGACCGGGACCAACTCCGTCTATTGGTGAAATTTTTCCCCCCAAAACATGATAAATACCATTGAACTGTCCGGTATTCTCTATTGCCATCACATCTCTAACATCTTCAACTACACAGACCAAACGATGATTTCGCTTTGCATTGGCACAAATTTCACATACCTCAACATCCGAAATATTGTGGCAACTAACACACGTTTTGATTTCATTTCGCATCATAACTAATGCCTCCGATAAATATGCTGTTTGTTCAACTGGTTGCTTTAATAAATGTAAAACCAGTCGCAAGGCTGTTCGCTTCCCTATTCCGGGCAATTGAGCCATCTCATTAACCGCTTTTTCTAACAATTTTGACGAAAATTCCATAGCGGCAAAAATACATGTTTTACTTCAACTCAACGACTTCAATAAATAAAGTTTGTTTATTTTTTTTTCAACTTACAATTAAAAGGATTTTGTACTTTGCAGCCTTAAAAAACCACTTTCATGGAACCTTTATCTATTCTTCTGCTTATTCTCGGATATTTTGGCTTACTCATTTTAATTTCCTATTTAATCAGTAAAAAAGACGAAGGAAACGACGCGTTTTTTAAAGCCAATAAAAACTCTCCTTGGTACCTGGTGGCCTTCGGGATGATTGGAGCATCGCTCTCCGGAGTTACCTTTATTTCCGTTCCCGGAAAAGTAGAAGCCTCGCAATTTGTTTATTTTCAATTGGTGCTCGGTTACATTGTAGGTTACTTTGTCATTGGAACCGTTTTACTACCACTCTATTACCGATTAAATCTTACTTCCATCTACACCTATTTGGGCGACCGATTTGGAAATAATGCTTACAAAACCGGTGCGTGGTTCTTCATCATTTCCAGAACAGTAGGCTCTAATTTACGATTGATGCTGGTGGCTGATGTCCTGCAAACACTCGTTTTTGACAAACTCAATGTGCCCTACTGGATAACCGTAAGCGTCACCATTCTGTTGATTTGGGTATACACAAACAAGTCAGGTATCAAAACCATTATTTGGACGGATACTTTGCAAACATTTTTTATGCTGGCGTCTGTAGTATTTTGCATTGTTATCGTTTCACAGGATTTAGGATTAAACATTTCAACTATTTCAGGTTTCATTGCAGAAAGCGATTTTTCTAAAACCTTCTTTTTTGAAGACATCAGCTCTCCTAATTATTTTTGGAAACAGTTTTTATCCGGAGCCTTTATTGCTATTGTAATGACCGGTCTCGATCAAGATATGATGCAAAAAAACCTCACCTGCCGCAGCCTAAAAGACGCTCAAAAGAACATGTTTTGGTTTACGATCGTACTCACCTTTGTGAATTTTCTCTTCTTAGTAATGGGATTATTATTCACAGAATATGCTGTAAAATATAACATCGACGCTCATAAAGACCAACTTTTCCCTATTCTGGCCAATGAATACTTAGGGGTTGGGGTGGCATTTTTCTTTATTTTAGGTCTTATTGCCGCAGCTTATTCAAGTGCTGATAGTGCGTTAACTTCACTAACTACCTCCTTTAGCATTGATATTTTGGAAATTGAAAAGAAATATGACAACATCAAACAAGTGGTCATCCGAAAACAAATTCACAAAATGTTTGTCGTAGTTTCTGTCTTAGTGATTTTAGGCTTCAAATACTTTGTAGAAGATGCCAGTATTATTGATAAAGTCTTGAAATTCGCAGGTTTCACCTACGGTCCACTACTCGGACTGTACAGTTTTGGACTATTCACCAAATGGAAGGTAAAAGACAAATGGGTACCTATAGTAGCCATTTTTGCTGTCATTTCATCAGTTATCCTTAACCTGAAAAGCAAGGCTTGGTTTGGATTTGAATTCGGATTTGAAATCTTAATCGTGAATGGATTACTCACCTTTATTGGATTAATGCTCATTCGAAGAAGGTAAGTCGGAGTTGGCAGTCAACAGACAACCGACAACCGCTAATACTGATTCGTAGAAAGTAAAACCAACGTACAAGCCACCTCCACTTGTATGTTATTAATTCCCAGCAACGCATAAAACTCAGGGTTTTCTGTCCCGGGATTAAAAATCACACGTTTGGGTTGCAACCCAACAATGTAATTGTAGTAATCTCGTTGCCCTTTCGGATTCAAATATAACGTTACCGTATGAATATTTTTGAACGGAATTTGTTTGGTTTGGATTTTTACTCCACTTACTTCACCTATTTTCTGTCCAATAGCAACCACCGCATGCTCCTTTTTAAGCAAACTGTTAATCGCCATAAAAGAATATCGTTCCGGATTGGTGGAAGCTCCAATAACTAAGGTTTTTTTCATATTGCTGTTCTAAGTGGCAAAGATAATGATTTAAAAAGGAGTTAAAACAACTCTTAAACCTTTATTAAAACACGAAAAAAAATGAAGCATTGTCTTATCTTTACTACTTCAATTATTTAATTGACGAATTGACGAATTGACGAATTGACGAATTGACGAATTGACGAATTGACGAATTGACGAATTGACGAATTGACGAATTGACGAATTGACGAATTGACGAATTGACGAATTGACGAATTGACGAATTGACGAATAATTGACTCATTAAAAATGCTCGTAAACACCTCTTACAACGAAAAAAAAACAAATGAAGCAATAAACGATTTGGTTGGAAAACCATTCGGCTTGATGGATAACATTAAATTAAACGGAATAGGTTCTCCACGACTGGATATTATGAAAACCAGTGAGGAAATTGCAACTTTACTTTCCTACGACAATAACCGTAATTTTTGTAACATTGAATTGCGTCCGAAAGGGATAATCATTCGGTTTCGATCGCTATTGGAAACTTTCTCCTTGGTGATACCCTATTATAAGTTAGTCATTTTCAAACCGGCTAATTCCTATACTTTCCATATGGATCATCATTATATTTCGATTGATGCTCCACCCAAGAATAAAAGCGTAAATAGCTTTATCGAAAAATTAAATAATTTTAAAACCGATAATTCTCCCACTTATATCGACGATTTATAGTAACTTTGTTTTATTCATTCGATAACCCTAACTTATAAGGTTGTCTTTATTTTTGCGAAAAAACAATGGAATTATTTATTTACATTTTTGCGGCTCTATTTTCGGTATTAAATCCGTTAGGAGCAGTTCCTATTTTTGTGGGGTTGACTCAAGACTATACCAAAGCTGAACGTTCTAGAGTTTCACTCTTTACCGCTTTAAATGTCTTCATCATATTAATTATTTCTTTTTTTATCGGGGAGTATGTATTGAAATTCTTTGGCATAAGCATCGACGCCCTTCGTATTGCCGGTGGTTTAATCATTGTAAGTTCCGGATTTTCATTGCTCACCGGAAACTTCAATAAAACCCGTGGAGTAAACAAAAAAGTGGAAAGCGATGCTCAAACGAGAAATCAAATAGCATTAACCCCTCTCGCAATTCCTATGCTGGCCGGACCGGGTTCTATCTCTCTACTAATCGCTTTTTACCAAGATTATACCAAAATCAGTGAAAAAATCATTGCAGTCATCTCCATTTTGGCAGTAGCGGTTGTCATCTATTTTATCCTCAAAAGTGCTCACTATCTATCACGAATCCTTGGTGCTTCGGGTATTGTTGCGATTTCCAGAATCATTGGCTTTATTGTAATTGCCATTGGTGTGCAATACATTAGCAGTTCCATCGTCAACATCTTTAAACAAATTTAACGAGTGTTCAATTGCTTTTCTGATTACCTTTAGAAAAAAAAGCAAGATGAAAATACTGCTTACAGGTGCCAACGGTTATGTGGGCAGACGATTGCTACCCGAACTTTTGTCCAAAAATCACGAAATCATTTGTTGTGTTCGCGATAAGAATCGTTTGGGATTAGACAAAACAACCTTAGACTCCATTACCATTTGGGAGGTAGATTTTTTAGAAGAAGTGTCGCTCGAAAATACACCCAAAGACATTGATGTAGCGTATTACTTAATTCACTCCATGTCGTCTTCTACGCAAGTTTTTGATGCGATGGAAGCAAAAGCAGCCGAAAACTTTAATCACTACATGAAGCATATCGGCGTAAAACAAGTGGTCTATTTAAGTGGTATTGTAAACAATAATACGCTTTCAAAGCATTTACAATCCCGGAAAAATGTAGAAGATATTTTATACCAAGGAAACGATAATGTCACTGTACTTCGTGCCGGAATTATAGTAGGCTCCGGTAGTTCTTCTTTTGAAATCATTCGAGACCTATGTGAAAAATTGCCCTTTATGATTACACCAAAATGGGTGTTAACCAAAACGCAGCCCATCGCCATTCGCGATGTAATTCAGTACCTGATGGGCGTGTTACTAAAAGAAGAATGTTACAATGACTCCTTTGATATTGGCGGACCAAATGTGCTCACTTACAAACAAATGATGCAATTGTATGCCAAAACCAGAGGATTCAAAAATTGGATTTACACCGTACCGGTCATGACTCCAAAATTATCTTCCTATTGGCTCTATTTTGTTACCTCAACTTCCTACAAGTTAGCCATGAATTTAGTAGATAGCATGAAAATGGAAGTCGTTTGTAAAGACAACCGTTTGCAAAAAATACTGGGCATCAAATCCATCTCCTATACCGATGCCATCAAATTAGCCTTCATCAAAATCGAACAGAACTTAGTCATCTCAAGCTGGAAAGACAGCTTAGTGAGTAGCGAATTTCAACACAACTTATCTGAATTTATTCAAGTGCCCACTTTTGGTTGTTTAAAAGATGAGCAGAAAATAAAAATTGAACAACCGGAAAAAGTACTCGAAAATATTTGGACCATTGGCGGCACCAAAGGTTGGTATTATGGCAACTGGATGTGGCAATTACGAGGATTTATCGATAAATTAGTGGGTGGCGTTGGGTTGCGAAGAGGAAGAACCCACCCAACACATTTGGACAATGGCGATTCACTCGACTTTTGGCGGGTAATTTTAGCCAACAAAGAAGAAAAACGCTTACTCTTATTTGCCGAAATGCGACTACCCGGCGAAGCATGGCTGGAATTTAGAATTGATGAAAAAAATGTTCTACACCAAATTGCTACCTTTCGTCCCAGAGGTCTTTTCGGGAGATTGTATTGGTATAGCTTAGTACCGTTCCACTTTTTTATTTTTGGTGGGATGATTCGGAATATTGCGAAATGATATAAATCAATCGTTTTTGGAACACAGATTTGAAAAATTTGAGAAATTTTCTTTTTCTTTGAAATAAAATAAAAAACGCCATCAACCTGAAACTTGAAACCTGAAACTTGAAACCTGAAACCTGAAACCTGAAACCTGAAACCTGAAACCTGAAACTTGACAAGAGCCCAAAGGGCGACTAGCGAAGCAAACCTGAAACCTGAAACCTGAAACTTGAAACTTGAAACCTGAAACTTGAAACCAAAAATGAACTATAAAATTCTCCCACTATTTTTTCTTTTTCTTCTTTTCGGATGTAAACCCGGACAACAAAAAAATAGCGATTTAGAACAGTTAGTGGCCTACATGCAAGGAACCTATTCTTCTGAAAACCAATCGATGGACGACAAAGAATATTTCAATATTTCCCTTCGCATGACTCCGATTTGGAAAAAGAAAGGCCATTACCTGTATGTGGAACAAGCCATGTTTGAAAAACAAGAAAGTCCGTATCGGGTCCGTATTTATAAAGTATCTAAACGCAACAATGAATTCATCAGTGAAATTTACACCCTTAAAAACGAAAAAGAGTGGATTGGCAAATGGAAAACACCGGAAGCGTTTGATAACTTAGCAGAGTCCGATATAGAACTAAAACCGGGTTGTGAAGTAATCTTAAAAAAACAATCTGACGGCACGTTCATCGGCCAAACCGGAGAAAAAACTTGTCCGAGTGAATTAAGAGGAGCTTCATATGCTTCCTCAAAAGTAACGGTAACTCCTACCCAAATTCTTTCATGGGATCAAGGGTTTGACAAAGACGGCAAACAAGTGTGGGGTGCTGTAAAAGGTGGCTATATCTTTGATAAAATTAAAAACTGATGAACACCGTAAAAGCAAAACGCAATACTCCTCAACGACTACTGATAATAATTAGCATTGTCCTCCTGCTTCTGAGTGTTCCGTTGATTGCTATACAATTTACAGACGAAGTAAACTGGAATACATTTGACTTTATGGTAGCGGGAATACTATTAATGGGAACCGGTTTAGCAGTTGAATTAGTCTTGAGAACCATTTGCTCAAACCAAAAAAGAATCCTTCTTTGCGGATGTATTTTGTTCGTATTATTTTTAATTTGGGCAGAATTAGCCGTAGGTATTTTGGGTACTCCTTGGGCGGGAAGCTAAAATAAAAGATAAATCAATCCCATCCCAATCACAAAAGCCAAAGGAGCAATACATTGCAGATAAACCGGCTTTAATTTTTCCGCAAAACCTAATGAAAGTTGATGGTGTGCTTTTCGGGGAGTGACATACAAAACCAACGAAGTCACAATCATAATCCATCCAAAAAACTGAAAAAACAGTGGCAATTTAGTTTCGGGAGCCACATACACCATTGCAATAGCGGGAATCAACCGAATGGTAATTTCACCATAGTTAATTGGAGTACTCCCGGCTTTGGCTATCCAACTTCGGAAAATCAGGGGTCGAATCAACATGACTCCACCCGCAAAAAGGAATGCAATTCCAAATAAAACCACACAACTTTTGGCGACAAACAACATAGTTATGTATTAAATAAAATAGATGAATTCAGATTGAAAAATTGAATTAATCACAAAAATACCTAAATAAAAATCGCAATGAAAATTAATATTATAATTAAAAAAGGATTGTTTATTTCACATTAAATCGCTTCCGAAACCAAAACGCCAAATTCACCAACGCAATCAAAGCTGAAACTTCGACAGGTTAATTGTGCTGTAAAAATCTAGAACAGTGCTTACGTTCTTTCAATCGCAATCTAAGCTCACATTTCCTCAATACTTCCATCTGTTTGCCAATGCTACCAAGGTTAACATTACCGGCACTTCAATGAGAACTCCCACTACAGTGGCAAGTGCAGCCCCCGAATTTAATCCAAACAAAGCGATGGCCACGGCTACAGCCAGTTCAAAAAAGTTGCTCGCTCCTATCATGGCTGCCGGAGCACAGATAGTATGGGGAAGATGTAGTTTGCGACCAATAAACCACGATGAAAAGAAAATAAAATAGGTTTGTATCGTCAAAGGAATGGCAATCAACAAAATAGCAAAAGGATTAGCGATGATTTTTTCGCCTTGAAAAGCAAACAGCAATACCAACGTGAGCAAAAGTGCAGCGATAGAAATAGGCTTTAGTTTAGTCATGAAAACTTCCTTAAACCATTGTTCACCTTTTGTTTTTATCAAATATTTATTACTGGAATATCCAGCAAGCAAAGGTATTACTACAAATATAACCACCGATGAAATCAGCGTATCATACGGAATTCCGAGTTTATCTTTGTTTATAAAAATAGAATCTACACCTAACCAATAAAACAAAAGTCCAACGATGGGAATAAAGGCAATCAACAAGATTAAATCGTTAACCGAAACCTGCACCAAAGTATAGTTTGCATCGCCTTTTACCAAATACGACCACACAAAAACCATGGCTGTACAAGGTGCGGCACCCAGCAAAATAGCTCCCGCAATGTACTGTTCCGCATCCTCCGGAGTGAGCCAAGCTTGAAATAAATTATCAAAAAACAACCAAGCAAAAAATGCCATCGTGAAGGGTTTTACTAACCAGTTGATGAAAACCGTGAGGCTCAGACCTTTCATATTTTTAGAAACACCCTTGATGGATGAAAAATCAATCTGTACCATCATCGGATAAATCATTAGCCAAACTAAAATAGCCACTGGGATGTTCACTTTTGCAATTTCCCAATTACTTACAACTTGAATGGAATCACCCATCAATTGCCCAATGATAACGCCCACCACAATGCACAAGAGCACCCAAATTGTAAGGTATTTTTCGAATTTACCCATATTTATAAATTTTAATTACTCCCTCGAATACGATCGAATTAGGCCATTGATACTATTTTAAAACAAACAATTGATGATTACGTTATAATTTCAATCTCCATACTTCAACAAATCTAAAATCAAAACAATGTGCTTTGAACTACTACTTTTTTAATTGAGAAAAGACATAAAAAAATTCAGAAGCAATTTGCAAACTGCGTTCGGCATATTTTTCATTCATAAGTTCCGTTCCGTCAAAAGCTTTTGGGTCATCATATTTGATGGGGAATCGGGCTTCTGCTCCCAAAACCATCGGGCAACCTTCGTCGGCGTTGTTGCAAGTCATAATCGCTCCAAACGCACTTTTCGGATTAAAATCATCAAAATAGGCTTTGGAAAAGCAAATAATCGGATGTTGATTTTCATCAAATTTTACGGCATAAACCGGATTTTCGGTTTCACTCAATTTTTGAATATCAAATCCTTGATGCACTAATGTTTCGGCTACTTTGGGAAACATCGCCGTAGCTTCCGTACCACCGGAATAGCAAAAAACATTTTTAATTCCAAAATGAAACGCCATCGTTTGTGCCCAAATTTGCGACAAATGACTTCTCCTGGAATTGTGTGTACAAATAAAATTCAATCGAATTTCGTCGTTACGATTCACTTTGTTTTGAAGGTAATCTACTAAAGGTTGCAAAACTGCTTTTCGTTCGTTTGGAACAGCCATTTTAGCAATAGATTCGATTGTATTCGATAAATTTTCAAGCATATTTTTTATTATTATAACCACGAAGCACACAAAGAAGGCACTAAGTTCACAAAGGTTTTATTTTGATTTTTTAGATTTTTCGATTCTTTCAATTCTTTCGATTCTTTCAATTCTTTCGATTCTTTCGATTCTTTTGATTCTTTCGATTCTTTCGATTCTTTCTATTCTTTCGATTCTTTAGATTCTTTTGATTCTTTTGATTCTTTCGATTCTTTCGATTCTTTCGATTCTTTTGAATTATTCTAACAACACCCCGAATCAGGTGTACAACAAGCGTTAGCTTTTGGTTTCCACTCGCCTATTTTCACTTTTAGTTTTTCAGGTGGAATACCACATTTGTCTTTCGCTAAACAATCGGTTAGTTTGGAAGTCAATAAGAAATTGGTTCCGTCAAATTCCAAATCAAATTTACCGATGGTGGCTGCCATTTGGTATTCCACTTCAATGGCTGCATCGGGAAGGTTTAATGTTTTTTCGGATAATTCAATAATATGTAACAGTTTCTCAGGATGCAAACGATGATCGTAATCATTCGCTTCCCAAAGTTGAAAATTAACAACTTCCTCTGAGCGAACTGTTCCACCACAATCGATGAAATGTTTCGTAACTTTTCCCACTTCCGTCACATGAAAATGACCGGGAACCATTTCGCCACCGGGCAATTGAAAAGCAATGGTGGACAATTTTTGTAAGGCTATTTTAATTTCTGATAGTTTCATAATTATAGTATTAAGATTGAAGTATTAAGTAGTAAGATTTTGGTAATTGGTTAGCAACATTTGTTCTTCAACTTTTGACGAATTACACCAAAATGTTGTTCTATTTTATCAATCGTATCCGGATTAAGGCAATAGCAAATGGCTGTTCCTTCAATCGTTCCTTGGATAATATTCGCATTTTTGAGTTCCTTTAAATGCTGTGAAACCGTTGGCTGTGCTAAAGGTAAAACCTCAACAATATCGCCACAAATACAAGTGTCAACCGTCAATAAATAATCAACAATCGCAATCCGTGCCGGATGTGATAGTGCTTTAAATAAAGTAGCCATTTCATTCTGTTCCACAGAAAAAAAATCTGATTTTGATGCTCCCATGCTATTTTCATTATTATATTGCAATATTACGATATAACAATACGATAAACAAGTTTTTTAATGAAAATATATTTCTTTACATAAAATCAGCGTATTGTAACAATTGCTGAACAGTCTGAAAGTTTAAAAGTAAAACTGCCAATACACAAAAAATCCAATCAAAACAGTATAGGCCATAAGATTGATAGATACTAACCCAATGGACCATTTTCCCCAATTGGATTGACGAAATAATTTGAAAGTGATGAACCAAAATGGTAGAATCAACAACAATAATAAATAAGGCAAATAAGAGGTCAATGTAATCGTCCAACGTGATGCATCCTGATAAGGAGCCGGAAAATAAAATATCGACATGTTGGTGACCAACACAAACATGTAATACGTAAACAGCAATCCTAATAAAATCAACACTAAAGGCAAAAAACGATATCGACTGACAGACTTCTTTACCACCAATTGCACCAAGAAAAACAAAGCCGTCACAAAAAACAAGCCGCCAAAACCAACCAACATCATCCCGATTTTCATATTGTTTTGTGGAATTTGATAGGCTGCCAACTGCTTAAACTCTTTGTTAGGTGGAAATAATTCATGCAAGGCAATGATATGATCACCTTTTGCCAATTCGGTTTTTAAATCATATGATATAGAATGCTCATAATCGTGATAGAAATACAATTGAAACGTTAGCTCATTCAAATTCCAATTGGAAGTCAACAACGTACCATCACCAATTTTTTCCCTACAAACGTGCATCGCTTTTGACAATTCTCGGCAATATGCAAAAGAAGCTTCATATTCTTTTTCTAAAAACTCAACCCCATTTCGATACCTATCCAAACGAAAAGCGGACTCTTTTTCAGTAATAGACGGACAAAAATTGGAAATCACATACGTGGGTTCGTTTCCGATGGTCAATTTATAAGGTTCAACTATCAAATAGTTACCGGTGGAATCAACGTAAATAAAGACATCCTCAATAAAATAACTATGATCGTATTGACTGTAAAAGGCCTTAACTTCTTCAACGGTTTTACAGCGTTTTAAGACCTCTTTTAAAAAATTGGTGGGCTCCGTAATCGGTTTTTTATTTCCTGTAGTTTTTTGATACGGATGATAAGAAGCCAATCGCTCAAATGCCAATCCCATTTCATTCATGCCGGTTTGAGGTGCATAGCCATACTTTCCATCAAAACGCGAACCGGTAAAAGCCGCTCCATAGGTATCAGCTGTTTTAGCCGTTTCAAACCAAAGATGGGGCGTTAAACGCCAAGCATCTTCATTACTGCCAAAAAATGTTTTTCCGTTTTTGGTAATTTTATAACCACTACAAGCACTTGCACTCAAATGAAATACCAACACAAAAAAAAGTAAAAACTTTTGAAAAAAATCGGATGTAGTTGAACTCATGTTAATTTTTATTGTTACTGGAAAGTTAGTAAAATGATAACGATTGGTAATAGAAATTTATTGCTTCAATAGCATAAGTTGTCCAAAAACTGTACACTATAAAAATAGAAAAAAAGTAGTACTTTAGACCATTGAAATATAAATACAAAAATTAAAAATGAGGAGCAAAAAACTTTTCTTACTATTGTTTCTGTTTGCCGGGATAGCATCAACAGCTTTGGCACAAACGAATTCTGATGTAATTATTGGTGAATGGATGAATGAAAAAAAAGACGCGAAATTTCAAATCTTTAAACAGGAAAACAAATACTATGGCAGAGTTATCTGGGGAACAGGTGACCAAAAAAAAGACACCAAAAATCCGGATGCAAAACTCAGAAACCGTGATTTGATTGGATTAGTGATTTTAAATCATTTTGTGTTTGATGGCAATTCAACTTGGGAAAATGGAACAATATACGACCCGAGAGAAGGCAAAACCTACTCCTGTAAAATTACGATGAAAAACAAAGATAAAATCAATATTAGAGGGTTTATCGGACTGTCACTCTTTGGTAGAACAGAAATATGGTCCAGAATTAAATAATAGTAAAAAAAGTTTGTTGTATCGGAGCATTTCTAATACGTGCGATTTCTTTTGTAAAAAAGAAAACCAATGATTTTAACTCTATTAAATAAAAAAACAGCACCAAAAAAGGTGCTGTTGATAAAATAAGATAAACTGAAAATTAATTTTTCAAAATAGGCAGAACAGATTGTCCTTGTTCCGTTTTCACCTGAATAAAATAATTTCCTTGCGGTAATGATGCGATATCTAACGTATATATACCTAAAGGTTGAATCGTAGAAACTTCATTTCGCAATGCTTGACCTAAAGCATTATATAAGGTAAGTTGAACTGTTCCAACCGGAGCCGGTTCAATTTTCACATTAACCAACTCTTTTGCCGGTACAGGATAAGCCTGAAGTCTGAAACTGTTTTCGAGAGTGGGAAGACTCAAAACATTCACATCAAAACAAGTTGATATTGCACTACAACCCTCTTGTGTAACCAACACAGCATAACTACCATCAACAACCGCAGAAAAAACAGACGTAGTAGCACCATCAATAGGCAGATTTGTAGCACAATTTATCCATTGATAACTTGCATTTGTTGCATTTGCTGTAAGGGTAGCTCCATCTTGTACTACTCCAACATCTACTGTAATTACATTTATGTTTAAAAATTGTTGCTCACTTTCACCACAAGCATTTATGGCTTTAACGCTTATTAATCCTCCTGTTAAACCAGAAGTAACTGTAATAGAAGCACCACTCGAATTCCCTTCCCATCCGCTTGGTAATGTCCAAACATATGAAGTAGCTCCGGTTACAGGAGAAATAGTATATTCTATACTACTCCCTGCACAAACATTTACTTGCCCTTCAATAGCTGATGGAACAGCTGGAGGCGAAGTTACTGTTACCGTTACCGTACTAGAAGTCGCTTCACAGTTTCCGTTAAATGCTGTTACCGAATAATTACCGGCAGTTGAAACCGTTATACTATTTGTAGTTGCTCCATTACTCCACACATAACTCGTACCACCACCGGCTGTTAAAATCGTCGTTTCTCCACTACATAAATTTAATGAACCTTCTACCGTGATTTGTGGTGTAGGTGTTTCTGTTACGGTAACCGTTACCGAAGTAGAAGTCGCCTCACAAGTCCCGTTAAATGCCGTAACCGTATAATTACCGGCAGTTGAAACCGTAATACTATTTGTGGTAGCACCAGTACTCCATACATAACTCGTTCCTCCACTGGCGGTTAAAACTGTCGTCTCTCCACTACACAAATTCAAAGAACCTTCTACCGTGATTTGAGGCGTAGGAAGGGGGACAAACGTAACTTCAACCGTTGAAGATTCAGATGTACATCCATTTCCATCTGTAACAATAACACTATAAATTCCACTGGTTGAGACAGTAATCGCATTCGTTATTGCCCCATTACTCCAAAGATAAGCTGAACCGGAAGAAGCTGTTAAGGTTAAAGTAGACCCTTCACATAATGTCAAAGAACCCTCCCAATCAATTGTAGCCTGAGTGACAGCAAAACGGGTAACAATGGGTTGATTGGTTAAATTGATAGGTCCGCAACCGGGGAAATTTGCTCTTACGGTTAAGGTGTTTTCACCCAAATTCAAAAGGGTGGCATCTACCTCCAATGCAATCGACGCTCCGGTTCCGGTAAATGATTCACTCACAGCTGTTGTACCTAAAAATACTTGATAGGTTACTCCGGATTCAGATTGAGGTAGTGTTACCAAAGCTGTTTCATCTGATTGACAAACATTACTACCCTCAACCGATAAACCGGTGTTGACATTTGAAAAATAGAAAGCAGTTACAGGTACTCTTGGTCCTTCGCAATTGTTTTGAACTATTGCAACATACCGAACCGTTTCTTGGGTAACATTAGTAAGTGGTAAAGTAGCTCCCGTTACACCTGCTATCGGACTTCCGCCCTCTGCTTCAGTATACCATCGAAAGGTAGCTCCGGCAGGCGGATTAACTACCGTTAATGTGGCATTTCCACTTCCACAAACCGTGGCGTTCTCAACCTCAGGTGCCGCAGGAATCGGATGAATCACCACTTGAACCGTTTGAGGTAAAGAAGCACAACCCTCCGCATTAGTCACCACTAAAGTATACTCACCGGCATTGGTCGCCGCATCAGCTTGTGTAATAATAGTCGGATTTTGTTCCGTAGAACTGAACCCATTTGGCCCCGTCCACTGATAAGTTGCTCCTGGAAATGCTAACGTGGTTAAACTTAAATCACCTTGACCGTCACACAAAGGAGTAGTGGCAAAAGCAACACTTTCATTGTTAAACAAAGTACGCACTTCATTCAAAGACAAAGCTCGATTATATAATTTTATTTCATCTACATCACCGCGATAAGTAGCATTTCCTAACCCATTCGACTGACGCCCAAACTGTAAATTAGCACCATTATTTGTAATTGTTCCGTTGTGATTAAGCTGACCGGTCAACTGTCCGTCTTGATAAATTCGCAACTGTGCTCCATTATACGTCACCACAATATGATGCCATTGGTTGTGTAACACATTGGTATTGGAATTGATAAAAACACTATTGTTCACTCTCCAACGTACACGATTTTGATTCATTGGACCTGCCGGAACCGTTTGATAACTGTCCAAAGCCAAATACAATCCATTTCCTTGCCATTTGTTTAACAATGGCGTAAACAAACCAAAATTAGAAGCATCTTGCTTAATCCATAATGAAATCGTAACCTGGTTGGTCAATTGTTGCACTACAGACGGATTTCCATAGTCCACAAAAGTACCATTCGTAATACTCAAAGCTGAACTTTCATTCCCGTTCCTGTCCTCTTCATACGAAAAAATACTGCCGTTTAAACCCCCGTTGATACCATTATTACTGCTGTCCAATAAATTACCATCCAATCGGGAATGAAGTAACAATCCGCTATTAAGGTCAATTAATGGAGCAAGCGGATTAATTACCTCAGCTATCACAGGTGTTCTAGTGCTTTCACAACCATTCGCATTGGTGATGGAAACAAAATAAGTACGGCTAACCGATAATACAGGAGTGGAAAAAGTACTACCTGTCTCTCCCGTTATTGGCGTTCCACCGGTTGCTGTTAAATACCAATTATAGGTTCCGCCCTCTGAGGCTCCGATTGCGGTTAAAGTAACACTTCCTTCACTACAAACAGATGCTCCGGTTGTTGTAGGTGCAGCCGGTAAGGCATTCACCGGAACGGAAATAACAGTTGTAATAACTTCTGCACAAGCCAAAGCACTATTGCGAATTAAAAAATGATAATCGGTTGAAGCGGTTAAGGTGCCCAACGAAAACGTCAACGTTCCACCGGTTCCGGTTTGTGCCGCTCCAACATTGGTGGAATTACTATTCAACCGCAATTGATAAACCAAACCGGGTTGCGTATTTTGAAGAAGTATCGAATTCGTCTGTCCACTACAAATTTGAGCATTTTCTAAACTTACTTGCAGAGCTGAAGGTTGCTCAACGGTCATCAATCGAATTTCCTCCGGAGTCAATATTCGGTTATACATCCTAAAGTCATCCAATCCGGCATTCGCAAATCCATCACTAGCCCAATTGCTTCTACCGATATAATTTAAAGTACGTATCACATTGTTAGGAGCCGTTTGTGGACCTTGAGTCACCAATTCACCATTAATAAACAACTGTCCGCCTCCATTTGACCATGTATAAGTAAGCAATTGCCATTGATTATTAGGTAAAATAGTCACGCTGGTAAGTAGACCACTTCCTACTGTACCATTATAAATCTGTGACCTCGGTCTTCCGGTAGTACCGTTGGTTAATCCCACCAATACATTTTGATTGGCTTGTCCATTTCCAAAATCAAACAAACGACTCCAATTGTTATTGGCTACTTTTCTAACCCAAGCACTTACAGAAAAATCTGTACCGTTAAAGTATACACCATTTGGTAAAGTGAGGTGTCCATTCGTACCGTTCAATTGCAAAGCGGTATTTTCAACCCCAAATCGATTATTCATAGGGGTTACGCCTCCAACTAAGGTCGCATTAATACCATTCCCACTCACATCATTCCCATTTCCATCCATGGGTAAATGCAATTGAAGTCCAGATGTCAATGAGGCAGGAATTGCCTGAGTTTGCCCAATGTTTTTAGGCAACGGAATTACTTCTACACGTGTAGTGTAAACCGGAGAAACACACCCATTCACGGTGTATTGTAATGTATAAAGACCGGCTTGCAAAAAAGTAATCCCACTTAAAACCGGTGAGGATAAGGTAGAACTAAACCCATTCGGACCTGTCCAAACATAACTGGCTCCGCTGAGGGTGGGAGCTTGTAAAGTCAAATTACTGCCTTCACAAACTGTTTTTAAAGCTCCTGCCGGGTTTAATTCTAAAAAGTACTGAAAGTTTAATGTCCCGTTGACATCATTCCATCTTCCGTTAACATTACTTAACTCTACAAAATCTTCGTTAGAAGAATTATTCGGTTCTCCGGTAGACCAGTTGGTGTACGTAAGCCTTTCTCCATTTTCCCAAACAAAAACACCTTCTGTTTGGCTATCTTGTAAACCGATATAAATTCTACTATTCCCTGCATTATCAAACATAAATTGATTGACTTCTGCATTAGGAATAGTAGCCAGATAACCGCCGTTATTCAAACAGATTGTTCTGGCATTACTCCTGTTTTGAGCAGTAATACTTCTAAAATAATCTCTACCATTCACGTTACCTATATATGAAAATAATGCAGGATCAGGAATATCACCTGTGGTTCCTTTTACCGTAAAACTTAAGCCGGAGGCACTAAACTCCTGCGGTGCTGTAGTAGCCAATCGAATGCGATATTGCGTACCCGAGGGCAATCCCGCCGGTAACACTACCGTTGCCGTCTCATTCACACTTGCTCCTGTTACACGTCGAAGTACGATTGGGTTTGCAAAACTTCCGTTTCTGTCCGATAATTACACCTGAAATTGATTGGTAGACAAGAAAGAACCCGTCGCTTGATAACTCACTTCTAATGAGCTACCCGCACAAACTTCTCCGGGATTAGCATAGGTTATCGCAACATCACCAATTATATTCGTGGCCAAAGCCGTGATTTCATCTGAAGTCAACACTCGATTATATACTCTGAATTCGTCTATTCCACCATTCAAGGGATACCAATTCGAATTAAATCGCCCGATTACCAAAGGGCGATTGGCCATTGCCGTAAAATTCGCCGCAATAGTATTTGTGGTTTGTAATACCCCATTAATATAGGTGCGATGACCCGAAGCATCCATCGTTACAACATAATGAATCCATTGATTTAAAGTGTAATTCTCAAAAATACCGGTTAAGGTAGCTACACTATTATTACCAATTTGATGCCTTAGGTTTCCGCTTTGTGTATTGGAAAGCTGCCAAAAACCTCCACCGGCATCACCGGCTTTGGCAAAAAAACATTGACTTCCCCCGGCTCCTACTGAACCATTGCCAAAAGTACCCGTATTGCTACTCACCCTCGCCCAAAACGAAAATGTTGCACCGGTTGTAAAATTCAAAGTCGCTGAATGGGGAATACTAATTCTGCCCTGACTGGCTGTTCCGCCAAAAGAAACCGCCGAAGTGGCATTGCCAAAAGAATCGGTAATGTAGGTAACATTGTCAAATGGAGTACCATTGTTACCATTCCCACTAAAATCATTGGAGTTCCCATTTAAAGGATAGTAAGCCACCAACCCTTCTGTTAAATTAACTTGGGATTGAAGAGGAATAACAACCAATAGTAACCACAAAAGGAAACCATTTTTTTGAAGTAGAGTTTTTATTTTCATACACATTTTGTTTGCTACGAAGATAAAAAGCAAAAACTTAAAAAACTGTTAACTAGCGTTGCAAATCCATATAATTATGTTGCATTTGGACTGTTTTTAGAACGTTGAGCATATTGAGAAGGCGACTCTCCGGTATATTCCTGAAAACTTTTTGAAAAATAACTCTGACTGTTAAACCCACATCGATAAGCTACTTCTGTAATGTTTAGTGACCCGTCTCGTAAATAATCCTTAGCTTGTTCAAACCGAACCATCTTGATAAATTGTGTAGCAGAATAACCCGTAAGCTGAGTTAACTTACGGTGCAACTGACTTCTGCTAAGAGCTAAATATTCGGCCAATTCATGTACGTCAAATTCCGGATTTTCCATCTGCTCAAAAACACATTCTGTTGCTTTTTGAATAAAGGCATTTGTGGAAGCCAATCGTTCATGACAAGACAAATGATTTTCCTTTTGTTCCTCGTATTTTTTCCGAATCAATTGTTCTTGCTCCATTAAATTGCGTAATGTCAATCGCAACTCTTCCGGATGAAAGGGTTTGGTCACATAAGCACTGGCTCCTTTAGCTAATCCCTCTAATCGACTGCTCTCTGAATGTTTTGAAGAACAAATCACGACCGGTAGATGTGATGTTAATGCCTCCTGCTTGAGATGTGTCAATAGTTCCATTCCATTCATACCGGGCATCAATACATCCGTTAATACAATATCGGGTAATTGTTCCTTGGCCATAGCAAAACCAACCTCCCCATTATCCGCCATAATTATGGTAAAATCAGAAGAAAGATAATCCCGAATAAACAACTGTAGCTCTGGTTGGTCCTCTACCAATAAAAGAAGAGGCTTTTCAGATGCTTGTTCTGCTGGTACCGACTGAGTTACCTCTGCGACAGGAATGGAGAACACAAACGTAACTCCCTCCTCTGAAGATGCTACCGAAATGGAACCTTTTACCAAATCCAAGAGGTCTTTACTAACCGACAAACCAATTCCACTCCCCGGTATTCCTTGATGTTCCGGCAAACGGTAAAAACGTTCAAACAAACGCTCTTTTTGAGCAGATGAAAAAGAACTACCGCTATTAAACACACGCACTTCTAAACCGGAAGGATTCGAATGGGCATTTATGGATATAACTCCTCGTTCGGGAGTAAACTTAACTGCATTACTCAACACATTGGTAAATACTTTATCCAAAACATCTGCCGGATAATAGAGCGTTTGTTCTCCCTTTTGAAAATCTACTGTAAGGGATAGCTGTTTAGCCTTAACCATTTCCTGAATGCCTTCTACTCGTTTTTCTAAGACCAAAAACGGATTGCCTACTTTCATGGTCGGAGTATATTTTCCTTTTTCCAATGAAGAGGCATCCAACAACTCATTAACCAACACAATAAGTTGTTCCGATTGCACTTCAATGGTGCGGAATGCTTGAGCAGTGGGGCCATCCAAATGCTCTTTTTTTAGTACTTCTAATGGCCCTTTAATCAAAGTGAGTGGCGTTCGCAAGTCATGAACTATGTTTTCAAATATTTTGCTTTTCTCTGCTTCTAAACGAGCTTTTGCTTTTCGCTTTTGAGCTTGAAACAGGAATATAAATAGCACAACGACTATTAAGAAAAGTGAAATAAAAAGTATACTGTTCCGAGTGTTTTTCTCTTTTTCTGCTCGTAACAATGAGGCTTGAATCAACTCCTCTTGTTCCAACAATTGTTGGTCTTTGATAGCTGTTTCATACTTGAATTCCATCTCTTTAATCGTCTTTTGCTTGTCTGATTCAAATATTTTTTTGCTCAAAGCCAATTCTTCCTGCAAGTGTTGGTAAGCTTTTTTGAAATCCCCTTTAGCTCGATACGTTTCCGCTAAAGTAGCTTGAACATTCATCACATACGTATCATTACCCAATTTTGTACTGATAGCAAGTGCTTGTTGTAAATAAGACAATGCAACGTCATACTTTCCTTTTCGCAAAGCATCCTCTCCCAAATTGTGGTAACCGGTCATTACATTCTGTGAAATACCGAATCGTTTGGCTACATCAATACTTTTTGTGTAATAATATACCGCAGAATCTTTTTTTGGATAGGCCATTTGATAACAACCCCCTAACGTATTATACAGGGAAGCCATATACGCTCCTTCGGGTTGTTTTAGAAGTGTTTTTTCTGTCTTTCGCAATAAACCTATGGCTTTATCATACTCCTTGTTGTGAAAATAAATGGCTGATAAATTGGTTAATATTACGGAATAATAGGTATAATCTTTTATTTCATACCGTAATTGAGCTGCTTTTTGTATATACTCTTCCGCTTTTTTTAGATCTTGTTGAAGGTAATAAGTTATACCAAGTCCATTCAATACAGAAGATTCCAAACTTTTATCTTTAATTTTTTGAGCCAGTTTAATGGCTTTCCAATATTCACGGACCGATTCAGTATAACGGGTTTTATTCTGATACCATTCCCCCAACCAGCGATGTGCTTTGGCAATGGCCGTATCGTTTTTTATCTTTTGAGCAGAAAGCAATGCCTGACGGGCATAATACAAAGAAGAATCCACTTTGCTGGTCAAATATACCTTGGATAGCTCAATTTGAAGTGATGATTGTTGTGATAATTTACTTTTTCTCAATAACTGATGTAAAGAATCAGGTGATTGAGCAAAAACCATACAACAATTTCCCAATAAAAGAAGGAATAGTATCCAAAAATTGTTTTTCATAATCCATTTTTAATCTAACCTAACACCTGTGAAATAATTAAATGCTATTGTCATCTTTTTGTATTCTTATCAAAGATACTTAAAAAACTTAAACCCTACAGTAGAACATTGAAAACGAAAAGTATACCGATTAACAGGCCTTTCAACTCTTTATAATTAAATTAAGTAATACTTAAGTTTTTCTCTTGCAAATGACCAAAAAGTTAAAGTATCTTTAAAAACTATTTAAAAAAGTAGGGTTTTTAAACTTTAAACTGTTTGAGTAAAAATAGTCGGGATTAAAATTTAGCTAATACAACTAATAGAATGAAAATACAAGAAATCAGAAGAAAACTGACCCGTTCCTTTTTTGGTTTGGGAACAAAACAAAAACAAACCCTTTACCAACCAACCGATCTTGAAAAGATAAAAACCGTATTAGTCATTCGCCCCAATCATCGGTTAGGCAATCAACTGTTGGTAACCCCTACATTTGTTGAACTCATCAACCGCATTCCGGAAGTGCAAATCACCTACCTCGGAAAAGGTGACCTTTCTAAAACGTTGTTCCAACACTTTAAAGCGGTTAACCGTTTTATACTGATGCCCAAAAAACATTTCAAGGAGCTACATAACTATATTGGAGTATTTATAAAAGTACTCTTCTACAAACATGATTTGGTAATCAATTTAGCGGAAGGTTCTTCCTCCGGCAATTTATTAGCTCGATTAGCCCGAGCAAAATACAAAGTGCTCAACAACAAACATACCAACCAACAACTCAACATTACAGAGGTACACATGGCACTTCGCCCTATTGCGAATTTCAGAAAGTGTTTTGGGTTACCGGACAACGAACCTTATCCAGGGCTGAGCTTAGGCTTTTCCAAACCGCATATTTCCAGTTTAAAATGGTATAGAGAGAAAGAAGAACGACTAAAAAAACCAATACTCTTTCTATTTACCAATGCTACGAGAAATAAAGATTACGATGCCACTTTTTGGGAAGAGATGGCTACATTAGTATCAAAAAACTTTCCGGAACACCATTTGGTTGAATTTTTACCCATTTGCGGTACCTCAAAACTCAACGGAACAATCGACCAATTTTATTCTAAAGACTTGATAGAAATGGCTAAAGTCTTGGCGTGTGGCGATATCATGATTACCGGTGATTGTGGCATCATGCACCTTGCCGTAGCGGCCCCCATCAAAACCATTGCCCTCTTTAAATCAAATTCCATTGAAATATATAAACCCTACGGCAACCAAAACCGTGTTATCGATACAAGAAATTATTCTCCTAAAGAAATTGTACAACAAATAAAGTTTTTGCAATAAAATTAACAGCCTATTCGTAATCGTTTGATTTACCTTACATAGTAAAAGTGAATGTTTCTGACTTCGCAGCAAAACTAATTGGTTTACCATTCGTTATTCAACATTCAAAAATCGTTAATCATCAATCGTTAATCAAATCATCTCTTATTAACCCTAGCTCCCAGTATTCTGCGACTTCGCAGCAACAATCACTGATTCACCATTCATTAATCTTAATTCAAAAATCGTTAATCATCAATCGTTAATCAAATCATCTCTTATTAACCCTAGCTCCTGGTATTCTGCGACTTCGCAGCAACAATCACTAATTCACTATTCATTAATCTAAATTCAAAAATCGTTAATCATCAATCGTTAATCATCAATCGTTAATCAAATCATCTCTTATTAACTCCCCCTAAAAATAAGGCAAATGCCTTATGGATTCCTTTTCATCCCTTTCCCATTTTTGTACCATCAGTTGTGCTACTTATTCAATAAATAGCAACTTCTTGAAAAATTGTTAATCACCCAAAATGAAAAGCGTATGAAAAAAATCACTACCCTTAACCGTCGTACAGCAAAAACGTTCTCCTTTTCTTTTTGCTTGCTGACTTTACTTTGTTTCACTCCGACCAATAGTCAAACACTAGTGGCGAATTGGGAACGCATTGACCTCACACCCGGACTATCGATAAACGTACCCAACATGATTGCACTTACTTATGGTAATGGTACCTATGCCGCCATTAGCTATGCCGGAGGACAAAAAAAACTATTTACTTCTACCAATGGTGAAAACTGGACCGAAAGCACTTTTGCTCTTCCGCTTCCAAATGCCTTTCCGGATGACATAGTGTTTATGGATAACAAATTCAAATTAGTGACCAACGGTACCGTGTACACCTCAACCAACTTGCAATCATGGGAGTTCGAATCGGTACATTCCGTTTTTACAGCCCGCAACCTGAAAAAAGTAAATAACCTCTACTTTCAAGGAGGCGAAGGTAGATTTGCCACTTCTACCAATGGCACTACCTGGATAACCCCTATGAACAGCGGCGATTACCTCGATTTAGCCTACGGGAACAATAGTTACGTATTGGTGGGCAGACAAGCCGCCAAAGGCATTTTATATACTTCCACCGACGGTGTTACATGGAATAATATCATTGAAGTAGCCGACAACTACGATATGTTCTACACGGTTGATTTTCATGACGGCTCCTTTATCTTAGCCGGAAACAACGGCATCATCGGTAAATCCACCAACGGAACCGATTGGACATTCAGCACACCGATGGGAGCTTCCAACACCTTTTTTAGTATTCGGTATATACTTGACCATTGGGTGGTGAGTGCCATCAATAAAGTGTATTACTCTGCCGATGGCGAAACCTGGACACAAAGCAATATAACAGGCGGAAGCATCAGTAACTTAAAACGAGTAGAAGCCTACAACGGCATTGGTTTTATCCCCGGCAGCAATGGCAGAATCATCAAAACCAACGAAGACGCCTTGAGCATCTCCCAACCGGAAAATACGGTAAATGCCATCACCCTCTACCCTAATCCGACTAGTTCGCAATTTACAGTAAATGTTTCCGAAAATCTCTCCTTAGATAACGCACAATTGAACCTCTTCAATTCATTGGGTCAGCAAGTGCAACAAGTAACTTTAAACACCACGTCAACTACTGTCGCAATTGACCAATTACCCGGTGGCCTGTATGTATATCAGTTGATGAATGGAGATAAAATGGTAAAAACAGGAAAGGTGATAAAAAAGTAATGGCACTTATCATCCATTTCCTACTATAATAGTAACATTGTAAGTGGTTTTTTTGAAAAGCTTTTATTGTAAAGGCAATCTAAAACCGCTTACATCCCTTTATTAAGCGTAAAAGGAACTAAAAAAGTTACCACCACAGGCTTATTTCTTTGCGTTCCGGGAAATAGTCGCGGTAAATCACTGAACACTTTTTTGACTTGTTCATCTATATCCTTATGTTGACTTCTGAGCACTGCAATTTTGACAATACCTTCCTTAGAAACATTAAAACTCACAAATAAACGTTGTTCCTTTTTTTCCAAAGTACTAGGAAACACAAATTCTTTGATGAACTTTTCTTTTATTTTTTCCATTAAACAATTTATGCTTTCTTCTCGTGAACCGGCACAGCCCGGATAAATAGGTGGTACTTCAACTACTGCTATTGGCACTTCGAAATCCGGTTCTTCGACCATTTGAACAGTTTCTCCAACAGTTACGGTACTCTCTCTCGGTTTTTCAACGGTTTGAGCTTTTGAAGTGTTTGACAAAATCATTAAAAATAAAGCCGGTAAGAGTAGTGAATAGTTCATAGTTAAGTAGTATAAACAACAAATGTAAAAAAATTAAACCAAAAAATTTTCCCCACACTACCACTCGATTCCTTTCATGTGCTTTTCAATTCATTAAACGCTTCCGGATGCTTTTCTATATAGTGATTACTTATTTTGTTCCTTTCATTCCAAAATAGTAAAAACGCTATGATTAGCTACAACCACACGAAAGGATTGGTGCGATTATGAGCGTAAAGTCATAAAATTGAATAGATTATGGCCTTCCTTTTTGTGGAGCTCTAGGTTTCCAAGGTGGAACGTGAACTCCTTTTTTTAATACTATTTGTGTAGAATTAGCAACAATATCGAGATAGACTTCATAAAAAGTAGAACTGGTAACCACTGTGTCAATCGTGAGTTGAAAGGCACCATTTAATTCTTTTTCATCGGAAGCAAAGTAAATCAAATGATTTCCGTTTTGACCTCGTTGAATCTTGTACTTCGCTCCTATTCTTTGCTTACCCTTTTCAATTACTACAGAATCCCGACTAATTTTTACTTGGTAGTGAGATTCTAAAATTCCCAACGAGCGAAAATTAGCAGTATCTTTTTTTGTTTTTAGCATCGATTTGCCGTCCAAAACAATTTTAGTGGGAGACCATATTCCGTCAATACTGATACTTTTGGGTATGAAGAATGCCAAGTAAAGGTTGAATACAATTATTGCAAAGAGGAAAATATTTTTGAAGTGTTTCAATGGTATATCGGTAAAAGTGTTGTTTTGTTAACTTTTATAAAATTGTTCCGTAACATAAAAAACGGTGTCGATGAATTTTAAAACCACAAGCTACCACTCTATTCCTCTCACATGGCTTTTCAATACATAAAACGCTTCCGGATGCTTTGCTATATTGTGCTTACTTATTCTGTTTTTTTCTTAGAATGTGCTAGTGAGGATAAAAAACGAACATCCTCAACCTCCTAAAACGAGTAACCTACCATAAAACTAAGGGAATTTGTTCGCACATGACCACCATTCCAAACGTCGTTTTTATTGATTTTGGCTAATCCTAAATTGTTTCGGATTTCGAGGTGAATACTGTTTTGACTGCCAATGTCAAAGTGTTTACCCAGTCCAACGGTTAAACCATAATCAAGTTTTTTGTAATCATTGGAAAGGTCAACATCAGCATTCAACTCCGGGACATTTAAATCTGAAGTGAGAGTCGCATTAAGCAAGTAACCCACAAACGGACCACCATTGACAAAGAAACTGTTTTTGTCTGTAAATTGATAGTGTAATAAAATCGGCATAACTAAATAATCAAAATGCCTTTTGGAGGTGAAGTCATAAAGCTGTGCCGGTTCTTCAAAGCTATTTCTGATTTCAACTATATTATCGGCTTTTTGGGTTTTCCGTTCATAGTTCAGTTCTACTCGCAAGCTTACTTTTTCTTTCAATGGATAGGTTAAACTTATTCCTCCTAAATAGCCAAAAGCAGCACTTTCATCATATTGGGATGCAATGTCTGCCGGAATAGTATAGCCTCTCAAACCCGAATAATTAAGCCCTGCATGAACACCAAACCGAAGTTTCTTAGTTTGAGCAAACGTAACCAGGGAAAACAAAACAAACAAAACAACGATTCCTTTTTTCATCACAAAACCATTTTAAAGATTACAACGGCCAAAAATAATTTTTTTAGGGAGATAACAACTACTTTAAAAGAAAAAACTAATACTCAGCGGTCACATTAATTACCCCCAACCACACCAACACCACATACACCAAACACATCACCGCCATCAAACGAGTAAGATAATGCATTATCGCAAAATACCAAGGTATTTTCTCCACCAAACCCGGATTGACTTTGGTTAACCGCTTTTTAAAATAAGCCATAAAAAGGGGAGCGAGATACCAAAAAAAGGCAAAGCTGAGGAGGAATGCGAGGGTGATGGGGAGTTTTTGGAGCATTAATAGATATATAAATATAAAAAATTAAAAAATATTCTAAGTGGTTCTGTAAATTTCTAAAATTAACTAACTTTCAAAACTTCAATCTTATTATCTTTAGGTAATCTGATATTTTTCAAATTTGTATATCTATATGGAATTTGTCCTATACTGCCGTCGGAAATTTTCAGATATTTTCCGTTGTCTATAAAAACTCTTTGACCTAGTCGGATTAGTAGTCGTTCATCTTCTTGGTCTTTATATAATGGATGGTTTGTTTTGAAAATCTGTTTACGAGGGATTATTTGATAATCGACAATTTCATAATATTCTCTAACTCCTTTTTCTTTAATATATGGAGCAAAGTATTTCAAGTTCTTAAAACCAAATTTTGATGGTTTTTTCTCACCTGAAAAATAAAAAGGTGTTTCGCTATTTGTAAAACAAAGCATGTGATCTTCTGTCGGGACAAAACCAATTAAAACAAATGGGTTTGGTGACTCATATGTACTTTCTTTGTGTGGTGATACATCATTCAAAATAGTTTCAGTATCAAGTCCAATTATTGTTCTTAAGTGTTCTTCTAATAAAGCCCTATTTGAATAGTCATTTGGTCTTAAAGGAAATGCTCCAATATTTACTGTTTCAATTGATTTATAGTAGTCCAGCTCTTTTATAGATTCAATCTCACCTGAGCCAGGGAAAAGTATGTAAGCACCAATTACTTCTTTTTCAGGTTTTGATTTGTTCTTGTTTACATAATAAATAGCATCTCGATATCGGTGCATTTGATTGATGGAGTCTTCAGTAGGTAAATCTGGTGAGCCTTCTTTGTCGTCTGATGCAAGTCGGTATTTTGCATCATACAAATATGTAAGCACATAGTTTTCCTTCAAATCATTCTTTGTTATTCTCAGAACAATATCGGGTCGTTGATTTACCGTAAATGATTTTACATTTTGTGATTCTGATGTATCATATGAAAAATCATGGAATAAGTCGATGCTATATTTTATATCTCGTTGTAGGAAAAAAACTTTGTCAGGATTTTAAATTCTGACAAAGTTTTTTAAATATATTTTTCTTTTTAGTTTTTTGGTAAAAAAACCTCCGCCATCATACATCGGGCACTTCCACCTCCACAGGCTTCGATGGTATCCAGATTGGCATGTAAGATTTCACAATGTTCTTCTATTTTATGAATCTGAGCTTTCGTAAGACTTTGATAAGCCGAATTGCTCATCACCAAATAGCGTTTGTCATCTTTGCCTTTTACTTGCAGCATGTTTCCGGCAAAGTTATTTACTTGGTCTTCGGTCACTAAAATGATGTCTTTTCCATCAGCTTTTAGATTATCTAACACCATTTTGCGTTCTTGTTTGTCGTCGATACAATCCGCACAAACTACGGCAAACGTTTCGGCAATACACATCATTACGTTGGTATGATACATGTGTTTGCGTTCCCCATTCACAGTTTGATACGCTTCAAATATCACGGGAGCCAAATCAAAATCTTCACAAAACTCAATGAACAATTCTTCATCTGCACGAGGCGAAAGAGCACAATAGGCTTTTCCGTTATCGCGGTCTAAGACAATACTGCCTGTGCCTTCCAAAAAGAAGCCGTCTTCTTCGGCAGAAGTATAATCCATGATTTCATTGATGGCAAACCCTTTGTCTTCTAAAATATCCAAAATATCTTCCCGACGTTCTGCTCTTCTGTTTTCAGCAAACATAGGATACAACGTCACATCACCATTCTCATGAAAGGAAATCCAGTTGTTAGGAAAAATACTGTCGGGCGTGTCGGGGTCAAGCGTATCTTCTACCACTATCACGTTTACGCCTACTTTGCGAAGTTTCTCTACGAATGCATCAAACTCGTTTTGAGCCTTGGCATTTACCGTTGAAGGAGTGGTGTTTTCTAACACTTTTTGGTAATAGTTATTCACTGCCGTTTGCTCGTTCATGCGGAACGCAACGGGACGAATCATGAGGATGGAGTTGGTGGTTTGGTTCATTTTTTTGTGGTAATCGGTAATGGGTTAATGGTGATGGGTTAATACTTCATTATTCGTTATTCTACATTCATCGGTTCGTTGTTATAAAATATATCCTTTTAATTTTGAATATCGATTAACGAATATTGAATGTTGAATTATTCATCAAAATTTATAATTTTTGTCTTTTTAAACTACAACCATTTTGCTTCTTCACAGTGGTTGTTGAGAATATTTGTAATTAAATAATTTGAACCTTTTTGTTCAAAAAAAATATACCAAGTTGTACGAGAATTAGAATTGTAAAAGATGTAATTGCTCCCGAAGTTATTTAACGGTATAGGTGTTTTTTTGGATGGAAAATCTTTGATATTTTGAAAAATAAAATCGTAAATATCTGTTACATAAATTTCAGCACTTTCAATAAAGCCAAAATATTCTTTTTTGTATAAAATTTCGATTAAATCGTCCAAATAATTTATAGCTTCATCAGAAATTACAACATTCATTTAGACCAATATTTTCGAATTTTTTCTATTGACCGTTTTTTCGCTTCTTCTAAAGGAATTCCTTTTTTAAATTCTTCGTCAAAATTAAACGTTGCTTTTTGCTTTATCATAGCCAATTCATGCAACATTTTTTCGTCATTTAAATTAGAAATCCAATCGATAAGTTCTTTTTTTGAGGTTGCAGTTCCCATAAAACAATATTTTCGAATACCAAATATAACAATTATTTCAATAAATTTATACTATTCACGAATCAAAGGCAAAGTCGAACATCGCAATAATCCTTCTTGTTTGGCAATTTCTGCATATGGGATTTCTTCTACTGTAAAGCCGTTTTCACGAAGCCAGTTATTTAGGCGGGTAAAATTCTTTTCAGAAACCACCACATCGGGTGCGATGGAAAACACATTGGAATTCATGTGGTACATTTCGTCTCGGGTGATGTGAAACAGATTTTCTTTCCCGAAAAGGTTCACTAAAAACACATAATCGGCTTCTTCACGGAAACCGCTCTTGTAAATGATTCCTTTGTTAGTGCCAACGGGTTGAAAGCAACAATCAAGGTGCAACGCATTGTCGCGGGCTTCAATTTTTGACTTCACTAAATCGAAATCTTTTACTTTTTTGTGGGGAAACAATTGTTTGATGTACTCCACACCTTGCCAATTAGTTCGTGCAGTGATGTAATCTTTGTAATCAGAACCTTTGTAAGTACCAATAAAAATATAGTCATTCCATAGCATGACATCGCCTCCTTCAATGTGCACTTCCTCCGGCGGACGAACCACTTTTTTCGGATCGATGTGGTCAATTACGTATTGAATGGCATCCAATTCTTTTTCTCTGTCCGGTAAGATGTTGGCTTTTATAAACACATCATCAATCACAAAACCAATATCACGACTAAAAATTTGGTTATAATTAGGAATGATATCCGGACGAAATACTTCCACATCATACTTTTTGAACACTTGATTAAACGCTTCCATTTCGTTGACCATATCAGCTTCAACGGGATAGGTTCCGGCTAGAATGTGTTCAAGTGATTTTGGGTCATAGGCTTCTTCGGCGGTGGGTGTTGGACCGTTATTGACAGCGGTTCCTAACACCACAGCCCTCAATCGGGACGTTTCATTTTGGATATGGAGTGGTAGCATATACTTGCTTTTGACTTTTTACAAAGATAAAAAAAGGCTTTCCAAAAGCAATGTTTTTAAAGTATTAATAATTTTGGAGGTGTGAATTTACGTTTTCTTTAAAAAAAGAAAGCCTTCTTTGAGGGAAGGCTTTCAAAAGTAATTTATATTATGACGATTATCGTTTCTCCACCGGAACAAAATCTCTTAACGGATGTCCCACATACACTTGACGTGGTCTTCCGATTGGTTCTTTGTTAATACGCATTTCTTTCCATTGAGCAATCCAGCCCGGTAAACGACCGATAGCAAACATTACCGTAAACATTTCGGTTGGAATACCTAAAGCACGGTAGATGATTCCTGAATAGAAGTCAACGTTTGGATATAAGTTTCTTGCTTTGAAGTAATCGTCTTCTAAGGCTACTTTTTCCAATTGTTTAGCGATATCTAATAATGGATCATCAATTCCTAAGGCTCCTAACACATCATCTGCTGCCTTTTTAATGATTTTTGCTCTAGGGTCAAAGTTTTTATACACACGGTGACCAAATCCCATCAAACGGAACGGATCATCTTTATCTTTTGCTTTTAAGACATACTTGGCTACATCGCCACCGTTTTTGTGAATTTCTTCTAACATTTCCAACACCGCTTGATTGGCTCCACCGTGAAGTGGTCCCCATAAAGCAGAAACACCCGCAGAAATAGAAGCAAACAATCCGGCATGTGAAGAACCTACAATTCTTACGGTTGACGTAGAACAATTTTGCTCATGGTCAGCGTGAAGGATAAATAACTTATCTAACGCTTGCACTACAACCGGGTCTATTTTATAGGGTCCGGTTGGCAACTCATACATCAAATGCATGAAGTTTTCTACATAACCTTTCGTATTATCATAATAATTCAACGGATAACCCATTGACTTACGGTACGTCCAAGTAGCAATCACCAAGAATTTACCCATGGTTTTGCACACCGCTTCATACATTTCTTTTTCGTTGTGAGGATTAACCGACTTTGGATTAAAAGCAGTCAACGCACTAGTCAACGATGCTAATACACCCATTGGGTGAGCTGTTTTTGGAAAACCGTCGATGATGTTTTTCATCTCCTCATTCACCAAGGTATATTTGCGAATATCGTTTTCAAATTTTTCTAATTGCGATTTAGAAGGCAATTCTCCAAAAATCAACAAATAAGAAACTTCTAAGAAATCGGCTTTTTCGGCTAAATCTTCAATAGAATATCCGCGGTAGCGAAGGATTCCTTCTTCTCCATCTAAAAAAGTAATTTCACTTTTACACGAACCGGAGTTTTTATAACCCGGGTCAAGCGTAATCGCACCGGTTAAGGCACGTAGTTGTTCGATGTCGATGGCAGGTTCATTTTCACTTCCAACAATTACCGGAAACTCATACTCTTTACCTTCGTACGTTAATATGGCTGTTTTTGACATGATTATATATAAAATTAATAGGTATAAATAATGTTTTTTGCGAAATTACGAAATAAACTAGGATTGTTAAAATTTTATCCGAAACGTTTTCGTTAAATTTAGCATAAAAATTGCTAATTTTCTATATATCCATCAAAACACACAAAAAAACTCACGCATTTTCACACGTGAGTTGCTAACTAAAATTATTTTAAACCACTTACTCTTTTACCAATTTTTCCACTTTAGTTCCTTTGTCTGTATTAATTTTTATAAAATACATACCGTTTGCTCTTGATGAAACATTCAATTCTGAATGAACATCATTGACCAATTGGGTTTGCAATAATCTACCTTGAATATCATACAATTCAATCGTTTTAATAGTCGAATTATCTTTGATGGCAATAGTTAGCATATCTTTTACCGGATTCGGATAAATGGAAATCAAACTATCAAGAACCGGATTGACAACACTCAACGCTTCAAATAACGTTTCTGCTTCGTTGGTTTCGATTGGAAAATTATAATCGAAGTAGATGTTAGCTTTTTTCTCTACATAATCACCCACTTGCAACGTTTCATTGGTTTTCATTTTCAATAAGATATTGCCATGACCACCCGAATCCAATTGAATATTTTCAAATATGAATTCAATTCTATTTCCGGTCATTCGAATGTTTGCATCATGCGATGTAGATAACATTTGCAGCGAATTACTATCAAATTGATTGGGGTCAATTTCTACTTTTACCACAACATTTTCTGCCGGAGCATTTCCTGTATTTTCAAAACGAATGACATAATGCAAATAATTACCAATTTCTGAAGGAGAAACCACATCACCTTGCAGACAAGTAATGTCATTTGGATCGTAGGAACCTACAACGGTTTGGTTGAGGACAAACGTATTGTCTTGTACCATTTCATCACCGGATTGTGGAAGAATGACTGAAGTAAACACCAACACATCATCAATATTAACCGGATGAGTGGGATGTGTGGGCGGATTAATCTGCATAGAAACCACAATACTTCTTGATTCAAACGGCATCAAATCAGCATAATCCCATTGCAAACCACCTGCACTTTGAGCAGACGAAGGAGTTGAGGCAGAAAGAAATTGCATTAAATTTTGGTTATAAACAAAATTCACTCCGTTTTGTTGTGACAGCACTTGATTTCCTTTGTTTTTGTAAACGATCACATATTCGGCAACAAACCCGGGACGAGCCGGTGTTACCGGTGCAATCACCACTTCTAAATCGGGATGTACGCCATTGGCAGTGACACAAAAGTCTAACGTAGTACTTGTATTGTCAATTTCATTGATAATTGCAGTACCCGGCTGTGGCGAGACAGAAAAATAAGTAGGATTTTCTAAAACCGGCGTTAAAGTATAAACGCCCTCTGTTGCCGTGTAAAGATTATACACTCCATTATTATTCGAAAACGCGGATGAATTAGTTGAAACCGCATTTAAATCAACTGCTAATCTGAAAAAAGGAATGGAAAAATCGGTTTCATCGCAGCCGTTGTTGTTAATATCTAAACGAACATTACCAGTGATAGTGTTATAATCACCTCCGGGGGTAAAACTACAAAAGGAATTTACATTAACGTTGGTTAACTGAATAGAATTTAAATAGGTTATCATGTTGCTAACATTAAAATCATCCACACATAAATATTGTAAATTAAAATTTTCTGCCCAGTTCAACGATTGAAACGATTGAACTCCGTTCTTCATAAAAATGGACTGTAGCGAGGGATTGTTAATACATTGAAAAAAAGTCAACGATGGAGCCATATTTACATTCACACTTGTTAAGCTTGGCATTTCCGAACATAAAAAGGTAGTTAAGTTTGCCAGTGGTGGAAGAATTATTTCTGTAAAATTATTCTGGTTTAACACTAATGTGCTAAGATTTACATTGGATGAAAAGTCTAAAACACTCAATCCCATGTCCTGACAATTCAGACTTTCTAAATTTACTAAATTATTTATAACCGGAAGAAAATAATTACCTGCCAACTGTAAGGATATCAAAGGTTCAGATTGACTTAAATCCAAAGATGTTAATTGATTATATCGTACACTTAAATAATTTAAACTTGACAACATTGAAATATCCAAACTACTCAAAAAATTATAATCACAACCAAGTGAAACTAAATTTTGACATACCGAAACATCTAAACTTGATACATCATTTTGATCTAAATTAAGTTCAATTAATTGAGGAGTACCTGTTAAATCAATTGTTGTTAAATTATTAGCTGTAAAATAAAGTTTTTCTAAAAGAGGTAAATTATAATTGAATGTTGAAATACTATTTAAACTGGCATTTAACTCTTTTAAATTCACGAAACTTTCAATACCACTTATTGTTAAAATTGCATTTGGGTTGGGTAAAAAGGAATTGTTAATATTTAATAAAAATACTTCACTGGCCTCACTTACCTGAATTTCTCCGTCATTATTAGCATCAATTTTAAAATATTGGAATTGCGAATTCATCGCAATTTGATTAGTTGTGTTTGCTGATAGCAATTTTGCTTTAAAATTCGCATCAGGAATGCTCACGATTTGTGCTTGTAAAACACCTACAAAAATCAAGAATAGAAAGGTAATCTTTTTCATAACAAATATTTTTATAAAGGTAATGACACTATTTTTTTGTTGTATTATTAAATGAGTAAAGTCAGATTCTGAATTAGAATTTAAAATGATTTTAACAACTCTTGCAATCGTTCTTTCTTTCGTTGTGAGATGGGTAAATGACAATTATCTGCCATTACCACATAACCACCATCTTTTTTAATATATGATTTCAAATACGCTAAATTGATTAAATGCGATTGATGAATGCGTTCAAAACCATGTTCCGTCAACAAATCTTCATATTCTTTCAACGTTTTGGAAATCAAAATCGGTTTGTTGTTTTTGATGTAAAACTTGGTATAATTGTCTTCGCTTTCGCACCGGATGATATCACTGATTTCAAACAAATGAATTCCTTCCGATGTAGAAAGAGCTATTCGTTTGAAGTTATCAACTTTTTTACGAATGTTTTCCAATAATAAATCAATATGGGCATAATTATCACTTTTATCCAAAACCGTTTTGATTTTTTCAATCACCTTCTGCAATTCATCAGGGTCTACCGGTTTCAATAAAAAATCCAATGCACTAAACCGAAAAGCTTTAATGGCATATTGCTCATGAGCGGTGATAAAAACCACTTGTGAGGTTATTTTCCCTCTTAACTCAGCTAATTTTTCTAATACATCAAAACCGGTTCCATCAGTTAATTGAATATCTAAAAACAATACTTGTGGTTGTAAACGATGAACCGCTTCTACACCGGTTTCAACACTATCGGCTTCACCTATAATAAATATATCAGGTGCATACCGCGAAAGCATTTGTCGCATTCCGGCTCTTAAGTTGGCATCGTCGTCGATTAGTATGGCTGTTGTCATATTTTTGTTTCAGGTTTCAGGTTTCAGGTTTGCTTCGCCAGTCGCCCTTTTGGCTCGTGTCAAGTTTCAGGTTTCAGGTTTCAGGTTTCAGGTTTCAAGTTTAAGATTTCAAGTTTGCTTCGCCAGTCGCCCTTTGGGCTCTTGTCAGGTTGAATCGCAGGCCGTTTTTTTTCATTTTATAAATTGAATAGGTAAATTCAACACAACTTTCGTTCCTTGAATTTCACCTAACTCATTTTTAATTTCTTTTATTTCCACTTTCGCTTTTTGAGCGGTGGAGGCTTCCATCATTTCCAATCGTTTTTTTGTAATATCCAACGCCATTGATTTATGAATGGAGACTAAATGTTCTTTTAACTCTTTTGATTTTTCAATACCAATTCCGTTATCTTGAATGGTACAAATTAAATTTTCATTGTGAATCGAAAATGAAATTTGTATTTGACCGTTTTCTTTTTTGGGAATCAACCCGTGAATGATGGCGTTTTCTACAAAAGGTTGCAAAAGCAGCGGTGGAATAGCCATATCATCTTCAATATCTTTGCTTTTTGAAATGTCAAACGAAAATACATTGTTGAACCGCAATTGTTCTAGTTCCAAATAATTTTGCAGACTTTCTATTTCCTTGTCAATTGGAATGAGTGATTCTTTCGAATATTCCAGTGTTAAACGCATTAGTTTGGAAAATTTGGAAAGATATTTTATAGCTGAATCTGTTCCGTTTTGCACAATAAAACTGGAAATAGAACCCAAGCAATTAAATACAAAATGCGGATTCATTTGCAAATGCAATGCTTTTTGTTCATATTCTGCTAACTCTTTTTGTAAAGTTAACGTCTTTTTTAATTGAATTCGATTGTAAATTAAAAACGCTATTCCGGATAGTAATAAAACGAATAAGCCAACAAAAAAGAGTTGTAACGTTTGTCGTTTGGCTTTTTCGGCAATTAAAACTTCTTTTTTCTCTAATTCTTTTTTATGTAGTGCTTCTTTCTTTTCGAAAGCAAAATTCATTTCGGCCTGGACACTTTTTCTGATATTTTGATGGTTTATCAAGCTATCTTGTGCTGCCTTATATAATTTAAAATGTTGTAAAGACTCTAGCGGTTGATTGCTTTTTTCATAAATGGAACTCAACAATTTTTCTGCTAAAGCAATTCCTTCTAAAACATTTAAATCTCTGGAAAGTTCTACTGCTTTTTGAGCATTTGGCAAGGCTTCTTGAAATCTATTTTGTTCAAATAAAAATTCTCCGATATGCAAATAGGTATCTGATTTTCCAAACTTATCTCCAATTGAATCAAAGGAAGCGATGGCCAAATTCCAGGATTCCATTGCCTTATTTGGGTCATTAATTGCTTTGTAATATAACCCTAAATTATTATACAATTCTCCCAATCCTCTTGCATCCGGATACTTTTCAAACAATCGCAGAGCTTTCGTATAAAACTGTAGAGCTTGATTGTAATTCTTTTGTTTTACATGTAGATTCCCAATATTTGTTGTGGTAATACCAACCGTTTTGTCACCATTTTTTTCCTGAATTTTTTGAGCTTTTGTAAAATAATCTAACGCTTTAAAATCTTCTGATTGAGCTCTATATACCACGCCAATATTATTATACACTCTGGCTAATTTTTCTTCATCCTTGATTTCTTCATAAATAGCTACAGCTTTAAGATAAAATTGCAATGCTTTTGCATAATTACTTTGTTCGGAAAAAACAATTCCCATGCTTCCGTAGGTTCTGGCTAATCCGTTTTTATTTTTGACTTTTTCATCGGTATTTGAAGCTATTTCATTTTCAAATAAACTTTGGGCTACATAAAATTGATCGAGAGCTTTTATGTATTCACCTTTGATGATGTGAGCAATTCCAATGTTTAAGAGTGCAAATCCTTCTTCTGATTTAAACTTTATTTTTTGGGAAAGTTTCAAAGCTTGTTGACCGTAATTTTCCATCTTTACAGGATCTGAACCTTTATAACTATCAGAAATTTGATTGAGCAGCTGCACTTTTTCTATATCGGTCTTCGTTTTTTTAAGAAGTAAAAGTAAACTGTCTGCTTTCTTTTCTTGTCCAAAAAGAAAAAGATGGCTAACCAAACATATTAAAAGAATATAAAAATGATATTTCATATCTAAATTATTGATAGACAAATATAGACTAACCTTTTTTGAAACGAATATCTAAATGAGTAAATGAAGGTTTTAAATGAGGATATGCAAAAAACCCTTTCCGTTTGCACAGAAAGGGTTACCAGTTGAAATGAAATTTCTATTATTTTTGCTTAAACGCTTTTTCGCCGGGAAAGTAAGCCACATTTCCTAATTCTTCTTCGATACGCAATAATTGATTGTATTTTGCCATACGGTCAGAACGCGAAGCAGAGCCGGTTTTAATTTGACCACAGTTTAAGGCCACCGCTAAATCAGCAATGGTATTGTCTTCTGTTTCTCCGGAACGATGCGACATAACTGAGGTATAACCGGCATTGTGAGCCATGTTTACAGCTGCAATCGTTTCGGTCAATGTACCAATTTGGTTTACTTTTACCAAAATTGAATTGGCAATTCCTTTATCAATTCCGGTTTTTAAACGTTGCACATTGGTTACAAATAAATCGTCTCCAACCAATTGTACTTTATCCCCAATTAAATCAGTTAAATATTTCCAACCCTCCCAATCATCTTCATACATTCCATCTTCAATGGAAACAATTGGATATTTAGCTGCTAATTCAGCTAAATATTCAGCTTGTTCAGAGGATGTCCTGATTTTTCCGGATTCACCTTCAAATTTTTTGTAATCGTAGTTTCCGTTAACGTAAAACTCAGAAGCAGCACAATCTAAAGCAATTTTTACATCTTGCCCAAAAGAATAACCAGCATTTTCAACAGCCAATTTTATCGAATCTAAAGCATCTTCAGTACCACCGGCTAAATTTGGAGCAAAACCACCCTCATCACCCACCGCAGTTGACAAATGACGATCGTGCAATACTTTTTTCAAGTTATGAAAAATCTCTGTTCCCATTTGCATAGCATGGGTAAAACTAGTGGCTTTAACCGGCATTACCATAAACTCCTGAAACGCAATCGGAGCATCGGAATGTGAACCACCATTGATGATATTCATCATGGGTACCGGTAAGGTATTTGCTGAAACTCCACCAACATAACGGTATAAAGGCATTCCTAATTCATTAGCTGCTGCTTTTGCTACTGCAAGAGAAACACCAAGAATAGCATTCGCCCCTAAATTCGATTTATTAGGTGTTCCGTCTAACTCAATCATGGTTTTGTCAATCTGATTTTGTTCAAAAACAGAAGTTCCTACGATTTCGTTTGCAATGATTGTATTTACATTTTCAACCGCTTTTAAAACTCCTTTACCCATGTAAGCTTTTCCACCATCGCGAAGTTCAACGGCTTCATGTTCTCCGGTTGAAGCACCGGATGGAACGGCTGCTCTTCCTAAAATTCCGTTTTCAGTAATAACATCTACTTCAATGGTTGGATTTCCTCTTGAATCAAGAATTTGTCTTGCGTGTACTTTGATAATAATACTCATGATACTGTTTATTTATTATTTTTTGTTACTTTTTTTGAATGATACACAAATTTAAGGATTCTAAATTTGGATTTTTACATAATTTGAGAAAGTTATAAACGCAAACGTTTTAGTAAAAAAGACCTAATCATTTATAAATAATTAGGTCTATTCCTTTATACTTCTTGCAATTTTACTTTTTTGATATTCGCTATAAATTCATCAAACAAATAAGAAGAATCATGTGGTCCCGGACTCGCCTCCGGGTGATATTGAACGGAAAAACAATTTTTTGATTTCATACGCATACCGGCTACGGTATTATCATTTAAGTGAACATGGGTTATTTCCAAATCCGGATGTTTTTCCAATTCTTCTCGTACCACTGCAAAACCATGATTTTGTGAGGTAATTTCTCCTTTACCGGAAATTAAGTTCTTTACCGGATGATTGATTCCTCGATGTCCGTTAAACATTTTGTAAGTTGAAATTCCGTTGGCCAAACCAATGACTTGATGACCGAGACAAATGCCAAAAAGAGGTAAATTCTCTGCTATAATTTGTTTAGCCACTTCGATAGCACCAAAAAGCGGTTCCGGGTCACCGGGTCCATTTGATAAAAAATAACCATCAGGATTGAAACTTTGTAAATCAGCAAAAGTTGCGTTGTAAGGAAATACTTTAATATAACAATCTCTTTTTGCCAAATTGCGAAGAATATTCGTTTTAATTCCTAAATCTAGTGCAGAAATTTTATAGGTTGCATTCTCATTTCCATAAAAAAATGGCTCTTTTGTAGAGACTTTAGAAGCCAACTCGAGTCCTTTCATATTTGGGACATTTTCAAGTTGTATTTTAAGTTCTGCAACAGAAGTTCCATCTGTACAAATCACGGCGTTTTGAGCACCATTTTCACGGATATAACTTACTAAAGCTCTGGTATCAACATCTGATATGGCAATAAGATTTTGTTTAGCAAAGTAATCAAACAAACTTCCATCAGCATCATATCTGGAATAATTGAAGCTAAAATTTTTACAAACTAATCCGGCTATTTTTATGGAATCAGATTCAACTTCATTTTCATTTACACCATAATTTCCAATATGAGCATTGGTAGCGACCATGATTTGACCGAAATAAGAGGGGTCTGTAAAAATTTCTTGATAGCCGGTCATTCCGGTATTAAAACATACTTCACCGAAAGTAGTTCCGCTAATTCCAATCGATTTGCCGTGAAAAATTGTACCATCAGCTAGTAAAAGAATGGCTTGATTTCTAGTTGTGTAGTTCATTGTTGTGTGTTGTTTTGCAAATTTAATGTAAAAACTGAATTTAATACAGCTTTTTTAATTTTATGTAAAAAAAAAGGATAAACTCGAAAGTTCATCCTTTTGTATTATTGAATAAATGGTTTCATTATTCAGCAGCTTCTGTATTTTCAGTTGATTCTGCAGCTGGAGCTTCAGGTGCTTTAGCTTCAGGAGCAGTAACTTCTGCTTTCTTCGCTTTTCCACCACGACGGCTTTTTGCTTTTTTCTCTTCTTTTTTACCTCCGTTGTATAGTTCGTTGAAGTCAACCAACTCAATCATTGCCATATCTGCATTATCTCCTAAACGGTTACCTAACTTGATGATACGAGTATAACCACCCGGACGATCACCAACTTTAGCAGCCACTTCTCTAAACAATTCGGTAACTGCATATTTGTTTCTTAAATATGCAAAAACGATACGTCTGTTGTGCGTAGTGTCTTCTTTTGATTTTGTTACCAATGGTTCAACGAATTGTTTTAAAGCTTTTGCTTTAGCAACTGTTGTATTGATTCTTTTATGTTCAATTAATGAACAAGCCATGTTAGCCAACATCGATTTTCTATGACCTTGTTGTCTGCTTAAATGGTTTACTTTTTTTCCGTGTCTCATGACGTGTTTTTTAAAACTTCATCTTGCATCTATCCGCTTTGGAGAGCAAAATATGAAGAAAATTTATTCTTTATCTAGTTTATATTTTGACAAATCCATTCCGAAATGTAAATTTTTGATTGCCACAAGCTCATCAAGCTCAGTCAACGATTTTTTACCGAAATTACGGAATTTCATCAAGTCATTTTTATTGAATGAAACTAAGTCACCTAAAGTTTCCACTTCAGCCGCTTTTAAGCAATTTAAAGCTCTAACAGAAAGATCCATATCCACAAGTTTAGTTTTTAACAACTGTCTCATGTGTAAAGATTCTTCATCATACGATTCTGTTTGAGCAATTTCATCAGCTTCCAACGTAATTCTCTCATCTGAGAACAACATAAAGTGGTGAATTAAAACTTTTGCCGCTTCTGTTAAAGCATCTTTTGGATTGATTGAACCATCAGTTTTGATTTCAAAAACTAATTTTTCATAATCTGTTTTTTGCTCCACACGGAAGTTTTCGATTGCATATTTTACGTTTTTGATAGGCGTAAAAATAGAATCAGTGAAAATGGTTCCGATTGCTGCATTTTGTTTTTTATTTTCTTCTGCAGGAACATAACCTCTACCTTTTTCAATTGATAACTCCATATTGATGTTAACTTTTGAATCAAGGTTACAGATGACTAATTCTGGATTCAACACTTGGAATCCGGAAATAAATTTTTGAAAATCACCGGCTGTTATTTGTTCTTTTCCAGAAAGAGAAATTGTTACAGTTTCATTATCTACATCTTCAATTTGACGTTTGAAACGAACTTGTTTCAAGTTTAAGATAATTTCGGTAACATCTTCAACTACTCCGGGAATGGTAGAAAATTCGTGATCTACACCTTCAATACGAACAGATGTAATTGCATATCCTTCTAGAGCGGAAAGCAAAACTCTTCTTAGTGCGTTACCAACAGTCAATCCGTAACCAGGTTCTAAAGGTCTGAATTCAAACTTACCTTCAAAATCGGTTGAATCGATCATGATAACTTTATCGGGCTTCTGAAAATTAAATATTGCCATAATTACGACTACTGTCAAATATTATTTGTTGTATAACTCAACGATTAATTGTTCTTTGATGTTTTCTGGGATTTGTAAACGTTGTGGAACAGTTACAAAAGTACCTTCTTTGGTATCGTTATTCCAAGTAATCCATTCGTAAACTTTACTTGAATTAGCTAAAGAACTATTGATGGCTTCAACAGATTTTGATTTTTCACGAACTGCTACTTTATCACCAGGTTTTAAATGATAAGATGGTACATTCACAATTTCACCATTTACAGTAATGTGTCTGTGACCAACGATTTGACGTGCAGCTCTTCTTGAAGGAGCGATTCCCATTCTGTAAACAACGTTATCTAAACGAGCTTCACATAATTGTAAAAGGATTTCACCTGTTACACCTTTAGAAGCGGCTGCTTTTTCGAATAAGTTTCTAAATTGTTTTTCAAGAATTCCGTAAGTGTACTTCGCTTTTTGCTTTTCCATTAACTGAACTGCATATTCCGATTTTTTACCTCTTCTTTTAGCTAAACCATGTTGCCCTGGAGGGTAATTTCTTTTTTCGAAGGCTTTGTCTTCTCCGAATATAGCCTCACCAAATTTACGGGCTATTTTAGTTTTTGGACCAGTATATCTTGCCATTTTAAAATTTATTTAAGGTAGTAATTATGAATTCAGGTCAAATCCTTCGATAATCGTACTCTACCTATTGTTATACTTAAACTTTGATGCTCAAAAGAGCAAATTATTAAACTCTTCTTCTTTTTGGAGGTCTACATCCATTGTGTGGAATTGGAGTAACATCAATAATTTCAGTTACTTCGATACCACCATTGTGAATAGAACGAATAGCAGACTCACGTCCATTACCTGGTCCTTTCACATACACTTTTACTTTTTTCAAACCAGCTTCAAGTGCAACTTTTGTACAATCTTCAGCTGCCATTTGAGCAGCATAAGGAGTATTCTTTTTTGAACCTCTGAACCCCATTTTACCGGCAGATGACCAAGAAATTACTTCTCCTTTTTTATTTGTTAAGGAAATAATGATATTGTTAAAAGTTGCATTAATATGAGCTTCTCCCGTTGATTCAACGATAACTTTACGCTTTTTTGTTATAGTCTTAGCCATATTATTTATTATTTAGTTGCTTTTTTCTTGTTAGCAACAGTTTTTCTTTTACCTTTTCTAGTTCTAGAATTGTTTTTTGTTCTTTGTCCTCTTAATGGAAGACCAGATCTATGACGAATACCTCTGTAGCAACCAATGTCCATTAAACGTTTGATGTGAAGAGATACTTCTGAACGTAATTCACCTTCTATTTTGTAATAAGAAACTGCATCACGAATTGCACCGATTTCATCATCGTTCCAATCTTGAACTTTTTTGTCTTGACTAACTTGAGCTTTCTCTAAAATCTCAATAGCTCTACTTTTACCAATTCCGAAGATATAGGTAAGAGCGATAACTCCTCTTTTGTTTTTAGGTATATCTACCCCTGCGATTCTTGCCATAATTATCCTTGTCTTTGTTTAAATCTAGGATTCTTTTTGTTAATAACGTACAATCTACCTTTTCTGCGTACAATAACGCATTCGGCACTTCTTTTCTTTACTGATGCTCTAACTTTCATTGTGAAATAGCTTTAATATCTATAAGTAATTCTTGCTTTTGTCAAATCATAAGGGCTCATTTCCAATTTCACTTTATCACCAGGTAATAATTTGATGTAATGCATACGCATTTTACCGGAAATGTGAGCGATCACAATATGACCATTTTCTAATTCTACACGGAACATTGCATTTGATAATGCTTCAATAATTGATCCGTCTTGTTCTATTGCTGATTGTTTTGCCATAAAAATTAAGCTACCGCTTTTCTATTTTTACCACTTTTCATTAAACCATCATAATGTCTATTCAACAAATAAGAATTTATCTGTTGCATAGTATCAATTGCAACTCCAACCATGATTAATAATGATGTACCTCCAAAAAACATACCCCAATTTTGTTGTACACCCATTAGATTTACTACGAAAGCAGGGAACACTGCAATCAAAGCTAAAAATAAAGAACCAGGGAAAGTAATTAAGGACATAATTCTATCTAAGTAATCAGAAGTTTCAATACCTGGTCTAATTCCAGGAATAAAACCACCACTTCTCTTTAAGTCATCAGCCATTTTGTTAGTAGGTACTGTAATTGCGGTGTAAAAATATGTAAAAACAATGATTAATAAAGCAAAAACTAAATTGTACCAAAATCCAAACATATCACTGAAAGCAGTTGTTACAGACTGAGCAGTTTCCGTTGAAGATAGCCCAGCTACAGCAGCAGGTATAAACATAATTGCTTGAGCAAAAATAATTGGCATTACGCCTGATGCATTAAGCTTAAGTGGAATAAATTGTCTATTACCACCCATCATGTCTTGTTCAAAATCTCCACCGGCTGTTCTTCTTGCATATTGTACAGGAATTTTTCTAACGGCCATTACTAAAAGAATACTAGCAATAATCACTAATAACCATAGTATGATTTCAAATACCAACAATACTAGTCCACCATTGTCTTGCGTTACAGTTGAAACAAATTCTTGTAAAAATGCTTCAGGTAAACGAGCAATAATTCCTACCATAATTAATAGTGAAATACCATTTCCAATACCTTTGTCTGTAATTTTTTCTCCTAACCACATGGCAAAAATAGTACCAGTAACTAAAATCACAACAGCAGAGAAAAGGAATGAAAAAGAATTGAATCCTAATAAAAATGCTTCTGAAGGTAATGTTCTGTATAAATTATAAATATATCCAGGTCCTTGTACCAACGTAATAGCAATGGTCAACCAGCGAGTAATCTGATTAATCTTTTTTCTTCCGCTCTCACCATCTTTTTGAAGTTTTTGTAGATAAGGAACAGCAATTCCCATCAATTGAACCACAATAGAGGCTGAGATGTAAGGCATAATTCCTAAAGCAAATACTGACGCTTGAGAAAATGCACCACCGGTAAACATGTTTAAAATTGAACCAATACCTTGATCCGTTTGAGAAGTTAAACCACCCAACTTTGTAGCATCTATACCCGGTAAGGTTACCTGTGCTCCAAAACGATAAACTAGAAGTAAACCTAGCGTTACTAGAATTCTATTTTTTAATTCTTCTATTTTCCAAACGTTTCCGAGAGCTTCAAAAAATTTCTTCATACAGACATTAAATTATAAAGTTACAGCTTCTCCACCTGCTGCTTCAATAGCCGCTTTAGCAGTTGCTGTAAATTTGTGAGCAGTTACTTTTAATTTAGCTTTTAATTCACCACGACCTAAAACTTTTACTAATTCATTTTTGGTGGCTAAACGGGCATCAATCAATACAGAAAAATCTACAGTATCAGTTACTACACCATTGTCAACTAAACTTTGCAAAGTATCAAGGTTAATCCCTTGGTATTCAACTCTGTTAATGTTTTTAAATCCAAACTTAGGTACACGTCTTTGAAGAGGCATTTGACCTCCTTCAAAACCAATCTTTTTAGAATAACCTGAACGAGATTTTGCTCCTTTGTGACCTCTTGCGGAAGTACCACCTTTACCGGAACCTTCTCCTCTACCTACTCTTTTGTTTTGATTATGTGTTGAACCTTCAGCAGGTTGTAAGTTACTTAAATTCATTTTGAATAATATTATTTAGCTTCTTCAACAGAAACTAAGTGTTTAACTTTATTTACCATACCAAGGATAGCAGATGAATTTTCATGCTCTACTACTTGTCCTAATCTTTTAAGACCTAAAGCAACCAAAGTTCTCTTTTGTGTTTGAGGACAATTGATTTGACTTTTTACTTGTTTTACTAAAATCTTTGACATAATTTCCTTGTATATTAACCTTTGAATACTTTCTCTAAAGAAATTCCTCTTTGTTTAGCTACTGTATGAGCACTACGCATTTGCAATAATGCATCAAAAGTTGCTTTTACCACGTTATGTGGATTTGAAGAACCTTGAGATTTTGATAATACATCGTGAATACCTACTGATTCCAATACTGCACGTACAGCACCACCGGCAATAACCCCGGTACCGTGAGAAGCAGGCATCAAGAATACACGTGCACCACCAAATTTACCTTTTTGTTCGTGAGGAACTGACTGACCACTCAAAGGAATTCTAACTAAATTTTTCTTTGCATCTTCTACTGCTTTAGCAATAGCTTCAGAAACATCTTTAGATTTTCCTAATCCATGTCCTACTACTCCGTTTTCATCACCTACAACAACAATTGCAGAAAAGCCAAAAGCTCTACCTCCTTTTGTTACTTTGGTAACACGATTAACACTTACCAAACGATCTTTTAATTCAAGACCACTAGGTTTTACTAACTCTACATTTTTGTATTGACTATACATAATTTCTTAGAATTTAAGTCCGGCAGCTCTCGCTCCTTCGGCTAATGATTTAATACGACCGTGGTATAAATAACCTCCTCTATCGAAAGTTACCGTTTCAATACCAGCTTTCAATGCTTTTTCAGCAATCAATTTACCAACAGCGTTAGCTACTTCAACGTTTGTACCTTTAGCATCAACACCTTTATCTCTAGAGGATGCTGCTAAAATAGTAACTCCATTTAAGTCATCTATCAACTGTGCGTAGATTTCTTTATTGCTTCTGAATACAGAAAGTCTTGGGTTTGTAGCAGTTCCGCTTACAATCTTTCTAATTCTGAACTTAATTCTCTGTCTTCTTTCAGATTTTGTTAACGACATAATCTTAATTTTTAAGCTGATTTACCTGCTTTTCTTCTTAATACTTCACCTACGAATTTAACTCCTTTTCCTTTGTAAGGCTCAGGACGACGGAAACCTCTAATTTTAGCGGCAACCTGACCTAAAAGTTGTTTATCGTGAGAGGTTAATTTAACGATTGGATTTTTACCTTTTTCAGAAATTGTTTCTAATTTAACTTCAGGAGCAATTTCTAAAACGATGTTGTGAGAGAAACCTAAAGCAAGATCTAATTTTTGACCTTGGTTTGAAGCTCTATATCCAACCCCAACTAACTCTAATTCTTTCGTAAAACCGGTTGAAACACCATTAATCATGTTACTGATTAATGCTCTATATAAACCGTGTTTTGATCTATGATCTTTGTGGTCAGAAAATCTTTCCACAATTACTTGACCATCTTCAATTTTAACACTAACATCTGAAAAGTCTTGTGTTAACTGACCTAACTTTCCTTTTGCTGTAACTACACCTTCATTCACTTCTACAGTTACACCGGCAGGAATTACAATTGGATTTTTACCTATTCTTGACATTGTTTAGTGTTTTATTAGTATACGTAACAAATAACTTCTCCTCCAACATTTAATTGTTTAGCTTGCTTTCCGGTCATTAAACCTTTAGAAGTGGAAACAATTGCAATACCTAATCCGTTAAGGATTCTTGGAAGTTCTGATGAACCAGCATATTTACGTAAACCTGGTTTACTAATTCTTTGGATATCTCTGATTACAGGCTCTTTAGTATCTTTATCATACTTTAAAGCAATTTTGATTGTTCCTTGAACTGAACTATCATCAAATTTGTAACTTAAGATATATCCTTGATCGAATAAAATCTTTGTGATTTCTTTTTTAAGATTAGAAGCTGGAATTTCTACCACCTTGTGGTTCGCTTTTACAGCATTTCTAACTCTCGTAAGATAATCGGCAATAGGATCTGTATACATATGTATCGATTTGCGGTAACGGTTTTCAATAAAAACTATTTCTATTGAACCTGAAACCAATTAAAAATAATTTACCAACTAGATTTTTTAACTCCAGGTATTAAACCTTGGTTAGCCATTTCACGGAAAGTTACACGTGAAATACCGAATTGTCTCATGTACCCTCTTGGTCTTCCTGTTAATTTACAACGATTGTGTAAACGAACCGGAGAAGCATTTCTCGGTAATTTTTGTAGGCTTTCATAATCTCCAGCTTCTAATAAAGCTTTTCTTTTTTCAGCATACTTATCTACCGCTTTCTGTCTTTTTACCTCACGGGCTTTCATTGATTCTTTAGCCATAACTTAATTCTTTTTAAAAGGTAATCCTAATTCTGCTAATAATGATTTTGCTTCTTTATCTGTTTTGGCAGTAGTTACAAAAGTAATATCCATACCGGCGATTTTGTTTACTTTGTCAATATCAATTTCAGGGAAAATGATTTGCTCCAAAACACCAAGGTTATAATTACCTCTACCATCAAAACCAGTTGCTTTAATACCATTAAAGTCTCTTACACGAGGCAAAGAAGATGTAATCAATCTATCTAAAAATTCATACATTCTTTCACCACGTAAAGTTACTTTAGCACCAATAGGCATTCCTTTTCTTAATTTAAAAGACGCTACGTCTTTTTTAGAAATAGTAGCTAAAGCTTTTTGACCTGTGATTTTAGTCAACTCGTCCACTGCATAATCAACCAATTTCTTGTCTGAAACAGCAGCTCCAACACCACGGCTTACAACGATCTTTTCCAATTTAGGAACTTGCATCACGTTTTTGTAACCGAACTCTTCTTTCAAAGCAGGAATAACTCTGCTTTTATATTCTTCTTTTAGTCTAGGGATATAAGCCATTACTATAATACTTGATTAGATTTTTTTGAAAATCTTACTTTCTTATCTCCTTCAACTTTGAAACCAACTTTAGTTACTTTTTTTGACTTTGGGTCAATTAAAGAAAGGTTGGAAATTTGAATAGGAGCTTCTTTTTTAACGATTCCTCCTTGAGGGTTTTTTGCACTTGGTTTAGTGTGAACTGAAACCATGTTTGTACCTTCAACGATCGCTTTATTAGCGTCAACAAAAACACGTAAAACTTTACCTTCAGTACCTTTGTGGTCTCCGGCAATTACTCTTACTATGTCTCCTGATTTAATTTTTAACTTTGTCATCATTAATCGATTTAAAGCACCTCTGGTGCTAATGATACAATTTTCATGAATTGTTTTTCACGAAGTTCTCTTGCAACCGGACCAAAAACACGAGTTCCTCTCATTTCACCTGCAGCGTTCAACAATACACAAGCGTTATCGTCAAAACGGATATAAGATCCATCAGCTCTTCTCACTTCTTTTTTAGTACGTACAACAACTGCAGTTGAAACAGCACCTTTTTTTACGTTACCGTTTGGTGTTGCATCTTTAATTGACACTACAATTTTATCTCCAACAGAGGCATAACGACGTTTCGTTCCTCCTAAAACACGGATAGTCAAAACTTCTTTTGCCCCTGTGTTATCTGCTACTTTTAATCTAGATTCCTGTTGTACCATAATTACTTCGCTCTTTCAATGATTTCAACTAATCTCCAACATTTTGATTTACTTAAAGGACGCGTTTCGCTAATTCTTACCGTATCTCCAATGTTACAGTCATTTGTTTCGTCGTGTGCAACATATTTTTTTGTTTTTAACACGAACTTACCGTATAATGGGTGTTTCACTTTTTTAGTTTCAGAAACAACAATGGATTTCTCCATTTTGTTACTAGTTACTACACCAATTCTCTCTTTTCTTAAATTTCTTTTTTCCATCTTTCAGCTAGCTTACAATTATTGTAACTCTCTTTTACTTAGCTCAGTGTTTAATCTCGCAATTACTCTTCTCATTGTTCTAATTTGAAGAGGGTTTTGAATTGGAGAAATAGTATGAGTCGTTTTTAGATCGGCATAAGTTTTTTTAGACTGACTAAGTTTTTCTTGTAACTCAGCTACAGATAGACTTATAATTTCTGATTGTTTCATAATGAATATAAGATTATGCTTCGAAATCTCTAGCAACAACAAATTTAGTTTTTACGGGTAGTTTTTGAGCGGCCAAACGCAATGCTTCTTTTGCAACTGCTAGTGGAACTCCACCTACTTCAAACATGATTCTTCCGGGTTTAACAACGGCAGCCCAATATTCAACTGCACCTTTACCTTTACCCATACGTACTTCAAGAGGTTTCTTAGTGATTGGTTTGTCCGGGAAAATTTTGATCCATAATTGACCTTCTCTTTTCATAAAACGAGTGGCTGCGATACGAGCTGCCTCAATTTGGCGAGAAGTTAAAAAAGCTGAATCCATTGATTTGATTCCAAACATACCGTTAGAAAGCATGTGACCTCTTTGAGAATCACCTTTCATTCTACCTTTTTGTACCTTACGATACTTTGTTCTTTTAGGCTGTAACATTTTCTTTTAATTTAAAAAATTACTTTCTTTTACGAGAATTTGATTTCCCATTTGGCTTTCCTCCTTTTGGAGCGTCACCACCTTTTCCACTACCTGCAGCTTGTTTTTTGTCCATACCTACAAGTGGAGAAAGATCTCTCTTTCCGTAAACTTCACCTTTCATGATCCACACTTTGATACCCATTCTACCATAAGTAGTATGTGCTTCAGCCAAAGCATAATCAATATCGGCTCTGAAAGTTGATAGAGGAATTCTTCCTTCTTTGAAACCTTCTGAACGTGCCATTTCAGCTCCATTCAAACGACCGGAAATCAAAACTTTAATACCTTCTGCATTCATACGCATTGCTGCTGCGATAGCCATTTTAATAGCTCTTCTGTAAGAAATACGGCTTTCGATTTGACGAGCGATACTAGTTGCAACTAAATAAGCATCTAACTCAGGTCTTTTGATTTCAAAGATGTTAATTTGAACCTCTTTGTCAGTAATCTTTTTAAGCTCTTCTTTCAACTTGTCTACCTCTTGACCGCCTTTTCCGATAATAATACCAGGTCTAGCTGTAGTGATAGTAACGGTTACAAGTTTTAAAGTTCTCTCAATGATTACTTTTGATACACTAGCTTTTGATAAACGAGCATGAATATACTTTCTGATTTTATAATCTTCGGCAATTTTATCACCGTAATCATTTCCACCATACCAGTTTGAATCCCATCCTCTGATGATACCAAGTCTGTTTCCAATTGGATTTGTCTTTTGTCCCATCTTATTTATTAATTGCTTTGTGTGTTATTACTAGCTCCAAGCACGATTGTTACGTGGTTAGAACGTTTTCTAATTCTGTGTGCACGACCTTGAGGAGCAGGACGAAGTCTTTTCAACATCATTCCTCCATCTACTCTGATCTCTTTTACAAATAAAGCTGCTTCTTCAATACTTGCATCTGCATTTTTAGCTTGCCAGTTGGCAATTGCAGATAACAATAATTTTTCTAATTTTCTAGAAGCTTCTTTTTGACTAAATCGTAATACATTTAGTGCTTTTTCCACTTTCTGACCTCTTACCAAGTCTGCTACCAAGCGCATTTTTCTAGGTGAAGTAGGGCAGTTATTCAATTTCGCGAAAGCTATCGACTTATTAGCCTCTTTTCTCGCATCTGCTGTTTCTCTTTTACGAACTCCCATTGCTTCTTATTTTTTACCTTTATTTTTAGCACCTGCATGACCTCTAAATGATCTTGTTGGTGAAAATTCTCCTAACTTATGTCCTACCATGTTTTCTGTTACATAAACCGGTACAAACTGACGACCATTGTGTACTGCGATTGTTTGTCCAACGAAATCCGGAGTAATCATTGAAGCTCTTGACCAAGTTTTGATCACAGCTTTGTTTGATTTCTCAACGTTTTCAAGAACTTTTTTATCTAATTTGTAATGTACAAATGGACCTTTTTTTAATGAACGTGCCATGTCTATCTAATTATTTCTTTCTGCGTTCAACAATATACTTATTACTTGGGCTAACTTTAGAACGAGTTCTGTAACCTTTTGCAGGTAAACCTTTTCTAGAGCGTGGGTGACCTCCAGAAGAACGTCCTTCACCACCACCCATTGGGTGATCAACAGGGTTCATTGCAACTGGTCTTGTTCTTGGTCTTCTTCCTAACCATCTTGATCTACCTGCTTTTCCAGATACAATCAACTGATGATCAGAATTCGAAACCGCACCAATAGTAGCCATACATGTTAACAAGATAAGTCTTGTTTCACCAGAAGGCATTTTGATAGTAGCATATTTTCCATCTCTTGCCATTAACTGAGCAAACGTACCAGCCGAACGAGCAATAGTTGCTCCTTGACCCGGACGTAACTCAATACAAGAGATAACTGTTCCTAGAGGAATTTTACTTAAAGGTAATGCATTTCCAATTTCCGGACCTGCATTTTCACCTGAAACAACAGTTTGACCAACACTTAATCCGTTTTGAGCAATAACATATGCTTTTGCTCCGTCAGCATAACTTAATAATGCAATAAATGCTGTTCTGTTTGGATCATATTCGATTGATTTAACAACAGCAGGAACTCCCGCTTTTGTTCTTTTGAAATCAATCATACGATACTTTTGCTTGTGACCACCGCCTGTGTAACGCATGGTCATTTTTCCTTGACTATTTCTACCTCCTGAGTTTTTTTTCGGCGCCAATAATGACTTTTCCGGCTTATCAGTTGTAATGGCGTCAAAACCATTCACAACTCTAAAACGCTGACCCGGGGTAATAGGTTTTAATTTTCTAACTGACATTACTTATTAGATATTGTTATAAAAATCAATTGTTTCTCCTTCTTGTACTTCTACAACTGCTTTTTTGTAAGCATTTGATTTAGCACTAATCATACCGCTTTTAGTGTACTTTACAGAACGATCTGGTCTTACATTCATAGTATTTACTGCAACAATATTTACACCATAAGCTGCTTCAATAGCATTCTTAATTTGAATTTTGTTTGCTTTTCTATCTACCACGAAACCATAACGATTGTTAAGCTCACTTTGCTTAGTGATTTTTTCTGTTATGATAGGTTTAATTATGATACTCATAGCCTATTATTTACTTAAATTTTGTTCAATTCCTTCTAAAGAACTCTCTAAAAGCACAACTTTATTTGCATTTAAAATAGCGTAAGTACTTAATTCTGAGTTAGTTACAACATTAGAAGCCTTCAAATTGCGTGACGACAAATATACATTTTTATTTGAATCACCCAACACAAATAAAGATTTTTTATTCTCTAATCCTAAGGCATTCAATATTGTAATAAATTTCTTAGTGCTTGGAGTATCAAAATTGAAATCTTCTAAAACGATTAAATCTGACTCATTTACTTTTTGTGAGAAAACAGATTTACGAGCTAATCTTTTTAATGTTTTGTTTAATTTAAAAGAATAACTTCTTGGTCTTGGTCCAAATACTGTACCTCCACCTTTGAACAATGGGTTCTTAACACTACCCGCACGAGCAGTACCTGTACCTTTTTGTTTTTTAATTTTACGAGTACTACCAGTTACTTCTGCTCTTTCTTTTGCTTTGTGCGTTCCTTGTCTTTGGTTAGCCAAGTATTGCTTAACATCAAGATAAACAGCATGTTTGTTAGGCTCGATAGCGAATACATCGTCAGAAAGTTGAACTTTTCTGCCGGTATCTTTTCCGTTGATATCTAAAACTTTTACTTCCATTACTTCTGAATGATTACATAAGAGTTTTTATGTCCAGGAACACATCCTTTAACAAGCAATAGATTTTTGTCTGCTACTACTTTTAAAACTCTAAGGTTTTGAATTGTTACATTATCTCCTCCTGTTCTTCCTGCCATACGCATTCCTTTGAATACTCTTGATGGATAAGAAGAAGCTCCAACAGAACCCGGTGCTCTTAAACGGTTATGTTGACCATGAGTAGCTTGTCCAACACCACCAAATCCGTGACGTTTCACTACCCCTTGAAAACCTTTACCTTTTGATACACCTTGTACATCAACAAATTCTCCTTCGCTGAATAGATCTACAGTGATTAAATCACCTAATTTATACTCTGTTTCAAACTCTTGAAATTCAACGACTTTTTTCTTAGCAACAGTACCTGCTTTTTTAAAGTGACCTACAGCCGCTTTAGTTGCATGTTTCTCTGCTTTGTCATCGAAACCAAGTTGAAACGCTTGATACCCGTCAACCTCTTTGGTTCTGACTTGGGTAACGACACAAGGACCAGCTTCAATTACAGTACAAGGAATGTTTTTCCCGTTCTCATCGAAGATACTCGTCATGCCGATTTTTTTTCCAATTAACCCAGACATATTAAACTATTTATAAATGATTAAAAATTCTTTTTTTGTTTTGTATTAAGACAAGAGTATTAAGTATTAAGAGAGTGTCTTAATACTTAATACTTTCATCTTTGTACATTTATCACACTTTGATTTCAACTTCTACACCACTTGGTAACTCTAATTTCATTAGAGCATCAATAGTTTTAGAAGAAGAAGAATAGATATCTAACAATCTTTTGTATGAACTCACCTCAAACTGCTCTCTCGCTTTTTTGTTAACGTGAGGAGAACGTAAAACAGTGAATATTTTTTTGTGTGTTGGTAATGGAATTGGTCCAGTTACCACAGCTCCGGTACTTTTTACCGTTTTTACGATTTTTTCAGCTGATTTATCAACCAACATGTGATCGTAAGATTTTAATTTTATTCTGATTTTTTGACTCATTTTCGTTAAAATTAAGCGTTACCTTTTGCTTTTTTAATTACTTCTTCAGAGATGTTAGAAGGAGTTTGTTCATAATGTGAGAATTCCATTGTTGAAGTTGCTCTACCTGAAGACAATGTTCTTAAAGTAGTAACATAACCAAACATTTCAGAAAGTGGAACAAAAGCTTTAATTGTTTTTGCACCAGCTCTATCTCCCATGTCGTTTACTTGACCTCTTCTTCTGTTCAAATCTCCAACAATATCACCCATGTTTTCTTCTGGAGTAATTACTTCAATTTTCATGATTGGTTCAAGAATTACAGCTCCAGCAGCTTTAGCTACTTCTTTGTAACCCATTTTAGCAGCCAATTCGAAAGAAAGAGCATCCGAATCCACAGGGTGGAAAGACCCGTCTAACAAAGTAACTTTTAAACTATCAACAGTATATCCGGCTAAAGGACCTTGCTTCATTGCTTCTTTGAAACCTTTTTCAACAGCAGGAATATATTCTTTTGGAACGTTACCTCCTTTTACTTCATTGACAAACTGTAATCCAACTGGTGTTTTTCCATCTACTTCATCAGCAGGCTCTAAACGGAATACAATATCTCCAAATTTACCACGTCCACCAGATTGCTTTTTATAGGTCTCTCTGTGTTGAGCAGATTTAGTGAAAGCTTCTTTGTATTCAACTTGTGGTTCACCTTGGTTAACTTCAACTTTGAATTCACGTTTCATACGATCAACTAAGATATCTAAGTGTAACTCACCCATACCAGAGATGATTGTTTGACCTGAAGCCTCATCCGTTCTAACTGTAAACGTTGGATCTTCTTCCGCTAATTTAGCTAAAGCCATACCCATTTTATCTACGTCAGCTTTTGTTTTAGGTTCAATTGCAATACCAATTACCGGATCAGGGAATTTCATTGACTCAAGGATAATTGGGTGTTTTTCATCACACATTGTATCTCCAGTCTTGATATCTTTAAATCCTACTGCTGCTCCAATATCTCCAGCCTCAATAAATTCGATTGGATTTTGTTTGTTAGCGTGCATTTGATAGATACGAGAAATTCTTTCTTTGTTTCCAGAACGTGTATTCAAGATATATGAACCTGCATCTAAACGACCTGAATAAGCACGGAAGAAAGCTAAACGACCAACATAAGGGTCAGTAGCAATTTTAAATGCCAAAGCAGCAAACGGCTCCTTTGGATCAGGACGACGCATAATTTTCTTTTGATCTTCTTCTAGTAAATCGGCATCATCAGGATGAATTCCTTCAATACCTTCTTTATCTAAAGGAGATGGTAAATATTTACAAACTGCATCCAACATAAACTGAACTCCTTTGTTTTTGAAAGAAGAACCGGCAATCATTGGAATAATAGCCATGTCAATTGTAGCTGCACGTAATGCATTGTTAATTTCTTCCTCAGTGATTGAATTTTCATCTTCCATATACTTATCAAGAAGATTCTCATCATACGTTGCAATCTCTTCAATAAGTTTAGAACGATATTCTTTTACTTCATCAACCATATCAGCTGGAATGTCAACAATATCAAAAGTAGCTCCTTGTGTTTCATCATGCCATACAATAGCTTGATTTTTCACTAAGTCAACTACTCCTTTGAAATCTTGTTCTTCACCAATTGGTAAAGTAATGGCAACTGCATTAGACTTCAACATGTCTCTAACTTGTTGACAAACTCCTAAGAAGTTTGACCCTTGACGGTCCATTTTGTTTACGAACCCCATACGAGGAACTCTATATTGGTCTGCAAGTCTCCAGTTTGTTTCTGATTGAGGTTCAACACCATCAACAGCACTAAACAAAAATACTAAACCATCCAATACACGCAATGAACGGTTTACCTCAACGGTAAAGTCAACGTGTCCGGGAGTATCAATAATATTAAAGTGATACGGTTTAGACTCAGGTAAAACTTTTCCTTGGCTGGTTGGAAAATTCCACTCACAAGTAGTTGCAGCAGAAGTAATGGTAATACCTCTTTCTTGCTCTTGTGCCATCCAGTCCATAGTAGCTGCACCATCGTGTACCTCACCTATTTTATGTGATTTACCAGTATAAAATAGAATACGCTCAGTTGTTGTTGTTTTACCAGCATCAATGTGAGCCGCAATTCCTATATTTCTTGTGTATTTTAAATCTCTAGCCATTTCTTTATGAATTAAAATCTAAAGTGAGAGAACGCTTTGTTAGCCTCAGCCATTTTGTGCGTATCCATTCTTTTCTTAACTGCTGCTCCTTCTTCTTTAGCTGCTGCTAAAATTTCTGAAGCCAATTTACCAGCCATTGATTTTTCGTTTCTTCTTCTTGCATAAAGAATCATCCATTTGATAGCATATGATATTTTTCTATCCGGACGAATTTGCATAGGAATTTGGAAAGTAGCTCCACCCACTCTGCGTGAACGAACTTCAACGTGAGGCATAACATTTGTTAATGCATCTTTCCATACTTCTAAAGCAGATTTTTCAGCATCTTGCTTTTTTGTTTCCACTATTTCTAAAGCATCATAGAATACTTTGAAAGCGGTAGATTTTTTACCATCCCACATTAAGTTGTTTACAAAACGTGTTACCAATTGATCATTGAATTTTGGATCCGGTAAAAGAGGTCTTTTTTTGGCCTGTCTTTTTCTCATGTCTTTTCTTTAAAAGTTTCTAATTACTTTTTCTTTGCGGGTGCTGCTGGTTGACCTGGTTTTGGACGTTTTGCACCATATTTTGAACGACGTTGCGTACGACCTGCTACTCCAGCAGTATCTAAAGCACCACGCACAATATGGTATCTTACACCTGGTAAATCTTTTACCCTTCCGCCTCTCACTAATACTATCGAGTGCTCTTGTAGATTGTGTCCTTCTCCCGGAATGTATGCATTCACCTCGTTTCCGTTTGTCAAACGAACCCTTGCAACCTTTCTCATTGCTGAGTTTGGTTTTTTAGGCGTCGTTGTGTAAACACGAGTACACACACCTCTTCTTTGAGGACAAGAATCTAAAGCAGCCGATTTACTCTTCTTAGTTACTTGGGCTCTCCCTGTTCTTACTAATTGTTGAATTGTTGGCATAATTAATACTAAAAATTTCTATGTTTTTAAATTTACCCTATTTTTAGGGGTTGCAAATGTAGTAATATTTTTTATCAAAACAAATCATAATTTATTTATTTTGTTTGAGTTGGATTTTTTGGATGGAGGTTGGGAGTTGGAAGTTGAGAGTTTTGAAAATTTGTTTTTTTATTATCAATTATTGATCTTGATTTTTGATATTGATTCTTGATATTGCCTCACCTCAGCCCCTAATAGTCGCGAAGCTTCGGGAGAAAGCCCGGCGGAATGATAAGTGGGATAAAGGCCCTTATACCATATCTCCTTTTTTTGCGTTACTTTTATCGAAATTAAAAATGCGTTGAAAAAGTTTGGTCTTCTATTACTATTACTCTTGTTTTTCTTAAAAGGAAAAGCACAACAAGTGTATTTAACTATTGAAGGTCAAAATAAATCTGAAACCAAAACAATTGATTCCATAGGTTACACTAAACAATTTCAAAACGCAAAAGGAGTTGTTGATGAAACGCGTAATTTTTCGACAATCCTTTTTCAGTCCGGTTATTTGGAGTCAGAAATTGTCAATAACCAAAAACAAAACGACTCTACTTATTTATTTCAATTTAAACTTGGAAAAAAAACCTCTCATCTACATATATATATAGGTGAAGAAAATCAATTTTATTTAAATAATGAAAATGAACTGAAAAATGATACTTTAAAATTACCCATTTTTCAAGTTCCTCAATTTATGGATGGAATTTTAAAAAGGATGGAAGCCAACGGTTATTCATTAGCAAACTTAAAACTGATTAACTTTAAAAAGATAAATCAATCGTTGCATGCGGATTTAAACATTCAAGCAAACAAAAAAAGAATTGTAAATGATATCATTATTGAAGGTTTTCCAAAGTTCCCTGAAAATTACCGCAAGAACTTGAAGAAAATGTTTGCCAAACAAACTTTCAATCAATCTAATTTAGACAAGTTATTCCGAACTGTTGAAAGCTATCGGTTTGTTTCGCAAACCAAATATCCGGAGATTTTATTCACTCAAGATTCTACAAAAATTTATCTCTATTTAGAAAAAGCTAAAGCCAATCGGTTTGATGGATTTATTGGATTCAACAACGATGAAGGAGGAAAAGTGAATTTTAATGGCTACGTAGATTTACTTTTACATAATTTATTGCATTCCGGCGAACAATTTTCTGTCTTTTGGAAAAGTGACGGAAATGAGCAAACTACTTTTAATGTAGGACTACAACTTCCCTATGTTTTTAAAAGTTCTTTCGGATTAAAAACTGAATTACAGATTTTTAAACAAGATAGCACTTTCCAAAACACAAAAACTTCAATTGATTTAGGCTATTTTTTTAACTACAACAAAAGAGTTTATCTTGGCTACCAATCATCTGAATCGAGTGATATACAAAATGTAAATTCGAATTTTATAAGTGATTTCAAAAATACTTTTCTAACCGGTCAATTTGAATATACCGATTTTAAAATTGGTGATTTTCTCTTTCCAGAAAAAACAGCTTTACATTTAAAGTCAGGAATTGGAAGCCGAACATCAAAAATTGATACTCAAAATCAGTTTTTTGTTCAAGTTGAACTCAAACACAATTTTTATTTAAATGCCAAGAATATATTTCATCTAAAATCGCAAAATTATTACCTAAATAGTGATTCATATATTGTGAACGAATTACATCGTTTTGGCGGAATTAATTCGATTAGAGGATTCAACGAGAACAGTTTACAGGGAAGTATTTTTTCTTCACTTTTAACTGAATATCGCTATGTTTTATCTCCCGGCATGTATATTCATACTATTATTGATTATGGTTACTTTCAAGATCAAACCAATGATGTGAAAGATTCGCTTTTAGGATTAGGTTTTGGTTTTGGATTGTTGACTAAAAATGGTCTTTTTAATTTAGTTTATGCGAATGGAAGCATTGGCAATCAAGAGATTAAACTTTCCAATTCTATTGTGCACATTAGTTTTAAGACGAGTTTTTAAATTCGTAAAAAACCTTACCTTTGCCACATGGAAAAAGACAATCAGATTTTTGGAATTAGAGCTATTATCGAAGCCATTCAAGCGGGAAAAGAAGTGGACAAAGTATTTATTCAAAAAGATGCTCAAGGTGATTTGATGCGGGATTTGATGAAAACCATGAAAGCCAATAAAATCAATTTTACCTATGTTCCGGTTGAAAAACTGAATCGATTGACTTCTAAAAATCATCAAGGTGCAGTGGCTTCAATCGCCCCTATTTCTTTTGTTGACCTAGATACTTTAGTGATCAATATTTTTGAAAGCGGAAAAACACCATTGTTCCTTATTCTAGACCAATTATCGGATGCACGTAACTTTGGAGCCATCATTCGAACAGCTGAATGTACAGGTGTTGACGGAATTATCATTGGTAAACAAGGTGCAGCTCCTGTAAATGGCGACACTGTAAAAACCAGTGCCGGTGCCGTTTTTAATGTACCTATTTGTAAAGTAGAACATATAAAGGATGCCATTTTTTATTTACAAGGTTCGGGAATCAAAACCATTGCTGCAACTGAAAAAACAGACAATTCTATTTACGATCTTTCGCTAAGCGAACCATTAGCCATTATTATGGGTAGTGAAGACAGAGGAGTAAATCCTTCCGTGTTGAAAATTGTAGATGAAAAAGCTAAACTTCCAATGTTTGGTACTATTTCATCTTTGAATGTTTCTGTTGCTTGCGGTGCTTTTTTATATGAAGTAGTGAGACAGAGACGGTAATAAATCAATCTTTTTGACCTGTTGAATTTATAAAACTTGTCTGGTCTAAAAACAAAACAATCACTTTTTCTCTTTCTCCGATTTATATTCATACAATACATTTTTATCTATATTGAAAAATGTGAACTCCTCCTCAACTTCTTCAGGTTTTGGCGGATTTACAAAGATTCCGTTTTCATCAAAACGTTTCATAAACGGATCGTTTTCCGGATTAAAATCGGGCTTTTCCCATTCGTAACGAATTGGTTTTTTATATTTTTCTGCTTTATAAACTAAAGAAAATAGAAACCCTGTGATAAAACCAGCCAAATGTCCTTCCCAAGAAATTTGATTATCAACTTCCGGAAAAATATACCAAACCATCCCACCGTAAAGCATTACAATCAATAAAGACAACGCAACCAAGCGGTAATATTTTGTTTGGATTCCTTTGAAGAAGATAAAACTTACCAAAACATAAATCAATCCGCTAGCACCTATATGATAACTTTCTCTGCCGATAATCCAGGTCCCTAAACCGGAAAAAAATATGCCAAAAACCAGTACATGAAATGAAACTTCTCTGTAAAAATAACGTATAGAAGCGATTAGAAACAATAATGGAATAGAATTGTTGTACAAATGCTTGATATCGCCATGCAAAAAAGGACTCGAAACAATTCCTTTTAAACCACTAAGTGTCCTGGGTAATATTCCAAAAGTACTTAAATCAATTCTGAATCTGACTTCTACCCAAAAAACAATCCACAGAGCCAATACAAAAAATAAGGGCCAAGCGATTACTGAAGTAGAAAAAACGAAGGATTTTTGTTTCATAAAAAAATCGTATCAAAAATGCAACCAAAACGAAAGTAGTGCTTTTTTGTCAGAAAACCTTATTTTTACACCATGGAAGCACCACTTGCCGAACGCATTCGGCCTAAACATCTATCGGAATACATCAGTCAGTTGCACTTGGTTGGCGAACAAGGTTCTTTGACGCATCAAATTGCGAAAGGAATTATTCCCAGTTTAATTCTTTGGGGGCCACCCGGAACCGGAAAAACGACTTTAGCTCAAATTATGGCACAAGAAAGCAAACGGCCATTTTTTACATTAAGTGCCATCAATTCTGGGGTAAAAGACATTCGAGAAGTTATAGACAAAGCCAAAACAAGTGGAGGATTATTCACAGCAAAAAACCCTATTTTGTTTATCGATGAAATTCATCGCTTCAGCAAATCACAACAAGATTCATTGCTGGCTGCAGTTGAAAAAGGTTGGGTTACGCTCATTGGGGCAACCACAGAAAATCCAAGTTTTGAAGTCATTCCGGCATTATTGTCAAGATGTCAGGTATATGTGTTAAATGCTTTTTCTAAAGAAGATTTAGAGCAATTATTACATCGAGCTATTGAGCATGATGAAATTTTAAAAACCAAAAATATAAACTTGGAAGAAACTGAAGCTCTTTTGCGGCTTTCCGGCGGTGATGGAAGAAAATTGTTGAATATTTTTGAATTGATTATAAATGCTACCGAAGAAAATACGATTGAAATTACAAATGAAAAAGTAATGCATTTGGTTCAAAAGAATACGGTTTTATATGACAAAACGGGCGAACAACATTATGATATTGTTTCCGCTTTCATAAAATCTATTCGCGGAAGCGACCCAAATGGAGCTGTATATTGGCTTGCCAGAATGATTGAAGGTGGCGAAGATGTAAAGTTTATTGCTCGAAGAATGCTCGTTTTAGCCAGTGAAGATATTGGAAATGCTAATCCAACAGCTTTAATTATGGCGAACAATACTTTTCAAGCCGTGACTACAATTGGCTACCCGGAAAGTCGGATTATTTTGAGTCAATGTGCGATATACTTGGCCACTTCAGCCAAAAGTAACGCAAGTTATTTGGCCATCGGGAAAGCTCAACAAATCGTAAAACAAACAGGGGATTTACCTGTTCCGTTGCATTTACGAAATGCTCCAACTAAATTGATGAAAGAATTAGGCTATGGCGATGAATACAAATACGCACATGATTTTGACAATAATTTTGCTGAACAAGAATTTTTACCGGATGAAATTCAAAACACTTCTTTCTACGAGCCTGGTAATAATGCTAGAGAAAAAGAATTGCGTACTTTCTTAAAAAACCGTTGGAAAGAGAAATATAGATACTAAAACTTTACTTTTACAATCTCTGAAAATAATTGATCATTGATGGTATATTCAAAAATCCAATTTCCGTCTTTTAGGTACAACATGCCATTATTTTGGCCTCTTTGGGCTAAAAACAAATCTGATTTACCGGTTGAAGTAACTTTGTATATGGTTTGATTTTGATTATTTTTTAATACATATCCAGAGGATGTTTTTTCAGCAATTAAATTATCATTCGTCGCTTCATTTTGATTAACATTTGATTTCGATTCATCTTTATTTACAACAGACTTTTCTTGAGCTTCCTCAAATTTATATTTTAAGGCAAACAACGATTCGAAAATTTGGTCAGTACATTCAGTATAAGCTATTTTAAAATCTTTATCTTTACTTTTTCCTTCATCGCTTTGAAAAACAACTTTACCTTGACAATCTTTGAAAATTAAATTCATTTTTGTCCATACAAAAGTGCCACCTTTCACTAAATCTACTTTTAAAATTTCACACGACTTTTGAGCTACTTCTAAAGGAATATTATTTTCATAATAAGCAATAAATCCCATTTTTTCTAACTTATTTTTTACTATAGTATTCAATCTATGCTCATTTTCAACTTTCATGAAATCAAACTTTGTAGGTACGACCACATATTGATATTTATTTAAAACCTGTGAAAATCCTTGAATACAAAAACCAAAAACCAATAAAAGAACTATTTTTTTCATCTATTTAAATTTAAATTAAAGATACTGTTTTAAAGATAATAAATCAAATACTTGATGAATTTGTTGATCAACCTCCATCTTAAATTCATTAAAAAAGATGGCATCCAAGCCAACATTTAATGCTCCTTCTATATCAGCTTCTATGCTGTCACCTATCATTACACTTTTTTCAACAGTTGTTTTTGCACTATTGATAGCGTAATGAAAAATCATGGGATTGGGCTTTTTTACTCCCGCAGATTCTGAGTTTGTAATTGTTTTAAAGTATTTTTCAAGATTGGCGTTTTTTATTTTTCCGGCTTGAACACTCTGAAAACCATTCGTAATGATATGCAAATTATACTTTGGAAATAAATAATTTAAAATTTCCTGTGCACCTTCGTAGAGATGGTTAAATTGCGGCAAATAGATGATATATTCTTTTGATAACAAATGAATTAATTCATCATTTACTGCTTGATTCATCAAATCAAAAACTTCTTTTAACCTTTTGTAACGAAGCTCTTCCTGAGAAATCTTTTCCTCTCTGTAAAGCTTCCAATATTTCAAGTTTGTAGGAACATAAAAATGAAGAAATCTGTCCAACTCTAAACTCAATTCGTGCTTTTTAAAAATAGTTTCAAAAGCCAAGGCTGAATTTTTCTCAAAATCCCATAAGGTATGATCTAAATCAAAAAAAATATCGGATTTGTGGTGGAATGATTTCATTCTTTGGTTTTGGATGAAAGTTAAAATGCTAATCAAAACTGCCAGCCTTGGCGATAGATTTTTATTTCGACTCCGTCATCTTGTAAAATGACAAAAGTGTCTGTTTATTTTCCGCCTTTGACAATTACAGCATCTTCAATATGATAAATCCAATCGTTTACATCACTATCATTGTATCTAAAATTTCCTTCTAATGTAACATATTGATCGGTTTTCAATCTTGGTGTTTTGCCTCTAAACTTGATTCCCATGATGGTTTCAGGACCTGCTTTCCCACAAAAAAAACAGGCAGCAAAAACATTTTTACTCAATGCATAAGAAACATTATCGATAGGAACAATAAAGCCACTCATCACAATTTTCTTTTTGTTTTTGGCTTTTAAATCTGAATTAACAATTGGAAACATCACTCCATCTGGATAATCTTTATTTGGTTTTTTAATGTATTTTATTATTCCAAGTAGTTTCCAACTCAAAGTATCAGGTGAAGAAAAAAATAACTCTTCGTTTTCAAACTTATTTTCAATAAATATTGATGGAACAAATCCTGCTTCTTGGACATTATTTTCACTTTCAGGAGCTATTTTTGTAGATGGATTTTTCACTTCCAATGAGGCTTCTAACATGATAAAAACACCAAAAAGAAGGATGAAAAAAATATAAATTTTACGCATTGGCTAATGTTTTTGAAATATTTAATCTATAGGCTTTCACCGCTGGAATTACGGCTGCTAAAATCCCTACAAAGATAGTAACCAAAAATAAAATTCCCTCTTTTTCCCAAATTATTGTCATCGGATTGAATGCCATTTTGAATTGTTCATCTGTTGTGCTAGAAATCAAAACCAAAGCCAATCTTCCAAAAAGCGTACCAAAAATAAAGCCTACAACGCAAAGTAATAAACTTTCAAACAATACCAACCCTAACATTTGAATTCGCGATGCTCCGGAAACCCTCAACAAGGCAAATTCATATTTTCTTTCTTTCAATCGATTATACAAGGCGATGAAAATGCTAATTCCTGAAATCAACATAATTCCGTAGGCTAAATACTGTAAAGCTTGTAAGCCAATACCAAACAATGAAAATAATCTGTTGATTTCTATTGCGGGAAGTGCCGCTTGCATTTTGGTGTTTTGAGCAATCATACGTGGCCAAGAAATGATGCCCATTTTGTTTTTAAATTTCACTAAAACTGCTGTAATTTCTTTGGCTTCATCATGATCGTGTTCATCACCTTCTTCATGTATGTGACCTTCTTCACCGTGAGCAGGATTTTCAGAAACTTCATGGTCATGATTACAATTTTCGTCGTGCACGTGTTCTTCATGGTCGTGTTCATCTCCTTCCACATGAATATGACCTTCTTCACCGTGTGGCGGGTTTTCATCTTCCGAATGTGCTTCTCCCACATGATCGTGACCGGAATGCATTTCCCAAACACTTTCAACTGTACATAAAATTAAATTATCAATTACTTTTCCTGTTGGCGAAGCAATTCCTACTACTACATATGCATATTCTTCATGAACGTGACCTTCTTCTGCATCACCATGGGTTCCAAAGAATTTATCTCCTAATTTTATATTCAATTTATTGGCAATTTCACTTCCAATAACGACTTCAAAATTCTTTTCAAAAACTTTGCCCTCGGAAATGGTTGCAGTATATTTTTTGATATAGTCTGGTGTCGTTCCCACAATTTTAAATCCGCGATAATTATCACCAAAGGCCAATGGAATAGCGGTTTCAACAAACGGATGCTTCATCCAAACTTCCGCTTCTTTATAATCTATATTTCCGGTAGGAGCGTCTACTTGATAAACAGCAGAGAGTATTAACTGAAGTGGACTTCCTTGAGCTCCTAAAACCAAATCAACTCCGTCTATATTACTTGAAAACTGTTTTTCGAATTGTTCTTGTAATAAAATCAATAATGAAATAATAGCGACAGAAGCGGTTAATAAAACCAAACTCAAAACGGTATTCAACGGCTTAAACCAAAGGTTTTTCCAAGCTAATTTTGCTATCATTTAGTTTAAGTTTAATTGGTTAGAAAATTTATCTTTCAATCGATGATCATGCGTCACAATTATCAGCGATGCTTTGTTTTCTTTGGATAAATGAGCTAATAAATCAGCTACTTTTGTCGCATTTTCATCATCTAAACTTGAGGTTGGTTCGTCGGCTAAAAGTAGTTTTGGCTCATTAATCAGAGCTCTGGCAATGGAAACACGTTGTTGCTGTCCAACACTTAAATTGGAAGGCAATTTATACATTTGATCTTCTAAATCCAATTGTTTTAAAAGTGATTTTGCTTTGTCAGTTGCTTTTTTTCCGGTAGCTAGCCAAGAAGCTAAAACTACATTTTCAAGCACATTTAAAGAAGCCACAAAATGCGATTGTTGCAAAACTAATCCAATGTTTTTTCCGCGAAAGTGATCCAATTCCTTTTCGGATAAAGAAGAAATATTGGTGTCTTGTATGGAAATTGAACCCGATTTAGGTCGTAATAATCCACCCAAAAGGTGTAATAAAGTGGTTTTTCCTTTTCCTGAATTTCCTGTAATTAATAAAGTTTGTGACGCTTCATTCGTTATGTCAGGAAAAGCAAAAGTAGTTCTTTCATTAAATGAAAATATCAAATCTTTGGTATGAATCATAGATTACTATTTTTTTGTAAATATACTTAAAGAATTAAAATGCAACAATGTTGTGCCAAAGGATTTAATTCAATTTTAACAAAAAAACAGCCCAAAAGGGACTGTTTTTGAAACTAACTCTACAATGAAAAAATTTGCAATTTTATTTTTGACTAATTGCTACTTGTCTAGGTATTGGAAACAAATCATTTTGAAGAAAATTTCTGGCTTTAAAATCGGCAATTTCAAAAGTTGTACAGAGACATTCATTCAATTTATTTCTTATTTCAGCCTCATTCAAATTGATTCCAATAAATACCAATTCATTTAATCGATCGCCAAAATCAGTAGACCATCTTTCTTCAATTTCATGTTGATTATAAACAAAGCTTTCAAATTTCATACGTTCAGAAAAAGGCATGCTTGCCCACCAAACTCCTGCTCCTTCCGCTTTAATAGAACCTCCTGCTTGACTCCAATTCAGGGCTTGATCCGGTCTTGAAGCAATCCAAAATAACCCTTTACTTCGAATGATTGATACCGGAAAATCAGCAATAAAATTCCAAAACCTAAACGGATGAAAAGGTTTGTGCTCACGATACACAAAAGAACTTATACCATATTCTTCCGTTTCAGGAGTATGATTTCCCTCCAATTCTTGTATCCAACCAGCAGAGGCCTCTGCCGCTTCATAATTAAAAAGTTGCGTATTCACAATTTCATTGATGTCAATTTTGCCATTGATAGCATGTATAATTTTTGCCCCCGGATTCAATTTTGTAATTGTTGCCTGAAGTTGAACTAACACTTCTTTTTTAACTAAATCTGTTTTATTTAAAATGATAATGTTGGCAAATTCTATTTGATCGACTAATAAATTTACAATTGAACGTTTGTCATTTTCGATAGTTGATAAATGACTTTCTTGAAGTGTTTGATTTGAACCAAAATCTTTAAAAAAATTATAGGCATCTACCACCGTTACCATTGTATCAACATAACTAAATCTTGACAAATCAATATTATTATCCTCATCCACAAAAGTAAATGTTTGAGCAACGGGAATGGGTTCAGAAATTCCAGTGCTTTCTATAATCAAATAATCAAAACGGTTTTCTTTAGCTAATTTCTCTACTTCGAGCATCAAATCCTCCCGCAAAGTACAACAAATACATCCATTGCTCATTTCAACCAATTTTTCCTCTGTACGAGAAAGTGTCATTTCGTTTTTAACCAATTGAGCATCGATGTTTACTTCGCTCATGTCATTTACAATAACAGCCACTTTAAGACCTTCTTTGTTGTGAAGAATGTGGTTTAAAACTGTTGTTTTTCCGGCTCCTAAAAAACCGGACAAAACCGTTACAGGTAATTTTTTCATAACTATTGATGCTTGTGAAATCTAAAATTAAATAAATGACCAATAATCATTCCAACACCACCAACATATAAAACCCAGGAATGATGATGAAAGAAAATAGTAACGAGTACTGAACCGAATATCATTGCCATAGAAAAAGATAAAATTAGTTTTACATATAAAGGCGTACTAGTTTTTAGTATTTTTACAACGGCATACAAACCAATTGAAGCAAACAGCAAATCAATCCAATGGTTGTGTGAAATGCCAATTGGAATAATTGAAATAAGCGGAAAGACCAAACAATGTATTAGACACAAAGTAGCCGAGGAAATTCCTAAAAAATCGAGTGAATGAGATAGTTGTTTTTTCATTTATCTTTTATATTAAACGCAACAATGTTGCAAATATACTGTTTTTTACATCAAATGGAAAAAAAAATAAAAAGAGAAAGAAATTCTTTTACAAAGTCAGAAATTGAACGGCTTCTTTTGAGTAAAGGAGAAGCTTTAGCCCACAAAGATTTTCAGGAACATTTTGGAAGTACTTGTGATAGAGTTACAATTTATAGGGCTTTAGACCGATTGGTTACAGAAAGTAAATTACACAAAATTGTTAACTTAGACGGTGTGATTGAATATGCTTTGTGCCATAATTGCGAAAAAAACAGTGAAGAACACCACCATGAGCATATCCATTTTAAATGTACACACTGTCATAAAACCACTTGTTTGGAAAAATGTAATCCTGAGATAAAATTGCCGGCCAATTATACCATGATTCAGCAGCAAACAATTGTTTTGGGAACTTGTCCGAACTGTAATGACAAAAAACATTAAGAATTTCTCATTTTTTTGGGTCCGTACCAAAGCCAAAATCCGGTAATGGTAAATAGCACTAAAGCTAAACTCATGATAGTAGTGTAAATCAATTTAAAAATACCCGATTCAAATCCTAAATAATAATCAATGATTGAACCGTCGTGAATTTTTTCTATGACATCTGAACGTCGCAAATCAATTTGAAGTAAAGTACCTGTTGCACCATCAAGCTGTACTTCATAAAAATTAGATTTAAAAGTAAATTTAACTATTCCTTTTTCTGGTCGAATATCAATTCTATCAATTTGTGAAGGTTTCGATTCCTTTAAGAAAAGTATGATTTCTTTTTGGGCATTATTTTGCAAACTATCCAAAGGTATAAAATCAATTAATTTTGTTGAAGAACCACTTTGTGTTTTTGGGAGAATAATTCCTCCACTATGTTTCTTGATGCCTAACAAAAAACCGGTTATGGCAATCAAAAAATAGAACACAAACAAAAAAACTCCGGTTGTACGATGAACTTTTCTGAATACTCGAATTATTTTAGCTTGCTGAACCCTTTTTGAATTTGTCATTTTATATTTTTCCGTCTTCTGCAAAACTGTAATAACCCAGCTCAGTCACAATCATATGATCTACCAACAAAATATCCAATTGCTTTGCCGCTATTTTTATTTTATTTGTAATCTCTATATCTGCCTCACTTGGGAATAATTTTCCAGAAGGATGATTATGGCACAAAATAAAGGAAAGTGCATGATATTCTAATGCAACTTTCAAAATAATTCGAACATCTACTACCGTCGATGTTACACGAAGATATACTTTTTCGAAAGTCAAGTTGTATTTATTTTAAGAGCAAGTGTAAAAGAAAAAAATTATCTTGGAGGGTATTATTTAGATTATTATCAGATTACTCGTAACACTCCGTAATATCAAACCAAAAAACTCTTTCAATAACGTCCCCATCATTAAAGTATTGATGAATTGTTATCTTGTCAAACTTTTTATCATCTTCATAAATCAATGATTGTTCAGCCTTATCCCAATTTTCAGAATCAAGAATGATACTTATGTATTCGTTTTGAATCCCAATAAAATTATGTTTAGCTTCTAAGGTCATTATGACTGGTTGTTTTTTTGATAATCCGTTGCCAGAACCTGTAATTGGGAGCATAACTTTTGTTTGGTTGTAAATGAACTTTTGTATGTCCATAATATATTGTGTTAAATTACATTATCATTAGAACGTGAAATCAACTTAAAATATTTTGGAAAAAATTTTATGGAAAAAATTTTGAATGCATTATCATGGTATGGGTTTGGACCTTGAAATAGGATACAGGGAGGAAGGGCGGTAACCTACGGTACAGGGAGGAGGGTATTTAAGTCTTATATTTACAATCACAAAATAAATAGAACTATGAATTTAAGAGAGGTTAGATTAAAAAGTGGCAAAATAGTAACCATTGAAAGATTTGAAATGACTTTTACTTATGATGGTCTTTTATTGGGTAAACCTGACAAAGAATTAAATAATATCATAATCCAAAGCATCAAAGACAATCACAAAGATTCAAATTTTTTAATAATACTTGAAAATGCTTTTATTTCTGAAGAGCAACTAAAACCTTTCATTTTTTCTGCTACCTTGACATCGAAACCAATCGATAAAACAAATGATTTTTCAGCGCTTGATATAGTTTGGTTTGGTGACGATATTAAAAATCAAAGCATTTCTGAATTGGTAACGAATATTAAAAAGTTTAATTGGTCAGAATTGGCTCAAGATTTTGAGTATTGATGTTATTAATTTTCAAATTCAATTCATAACAGGGTTAATCCTTAAAGCATTAAAAGCACAATCTAAATATGCCTTGTATCTTTCGAACATGGTGGCATTCATCAGGTTGAACCCTCTTCACAAAAATTGAACTACAAGAATGGTTAGATTATCCGTTCGAAAACAAAGGGAAAGCACCTCCAAAATACATACAAGGGGTTCTATTTTGAAAAAGCTAGGAATTTGTTTGAAAAACTTAATAAAATCGATATATTTGTTTGTCTTAAAATTTATTTAGAACGCTAATGATTTAAAATAATTAAAGAATAGTAACATGAAAACGATGTTTAAAAAGACTTTTTACATTATTATTTTAGTAATGATTTTTGGTTTTAGTTATGCACAAAAAGCATACATATCAGCTACTTACAAAGGTAAAATAGGAAAATATGCAATAGTAATGGAGTTGTTTCAAGGTGATAGTTATTATGGGGATTATTTTTATTTATCAAAAAATAAAAAAATAAAACTTAGTACAGATGAAAACATTAATAACAGAGGAAAAGTAATACTTTATGAAAAAGTAAATAATGTAAAAACAGGTTTTTTTGTATTTAATACTATAAATTTTGATAAAGCCAGTTTAAGAGGAAAATGGTATAGTATGGATGGTTCTAAATCTTATGATGTAGTTTTATATCAAATTAATAGATAATTAATTTATGAGAAAGATTCTTTTGCTTTATTGTATCTTACTTTTTTCATGTGATAAATTTGAAAGCGATAAATATACTGAAAACACAAAATTAAAATTTGATACTATTTCCTACATATTTGATACAATTTATAATAATGTTGAAATAAGTGGCTCAAAGTTTAAATTGAAAATCGTTAGAAATAAGTTTGATGATAACTTTAATAAATATGAAGACATCAAAAATGCGCCTCCAACATTACTATTATCAGATGAAGATAAAGATTTGTTTTATAAATCTTTTGGTTCTTTAGAAGATAAAGGTTTCATACATGAAATAGAATTATTTAAAATAGATAAAGAAATAGATGAACAAGGTAAGTTGTTTGTTCAGTTTAAAGTTTTTGGACAAAACACAAGATATAGTGCTTATTTATATTATTTATCAAGAGAGACTGGTAAATTTAAGTTAGAGGAGTTGTTAGATTACACCCCTGAATCAATAGTCCTCTTTAATAAAAATGAGTCAGTTCTTTTTTTAAAAGAAATTTGGGGTGAAGATGAAACTTACTGGGATTGTCATCAATATATTGTAAAAGAATTTATTTTTGAAAACGGCTATTTTTCAGAAAATGAAAACGGTACTACAAAAGCTAAACATTGCTTAAGTGATTCCCAAAATTTAAAAGAAGATTTAAAAACTCTTTTCCAAAGTGAAATAGAAATTTCTAAAAATATCAATGTTAAATCATATTTGGATATGATAGACTAATATAATCATTTATGACAAAAAAATATTACTTAATCGTAGAAGATATCCAAAAAGGGCCTTTTACACTAGAAGAATTAAAATCTTTTGAATTAGATAAAAGTCGATTAATTTGGTTTGAAGAGTTAGAAGATTGGACACCTTTAGAAAAAATAGGAGAACTTTCCCATATAATTAAAAGAGTACCGCCACCTATTAAACCTTTTGTAGCTTCACCGCCACCAGTTAGTACTAAATTCGAGGCTGTGGAAAAAGATTCTTTTTTCAAAACTAATAAATGGTATATCATTGGAGGTTTCGTCTTATTGCTTTTGTTAACGATTGCCTTCTTTACTCAAAATAAAGAACAAACTCCATCAGAAGAACTATTTTCATCAGAACAAACAGAACCTGTACAAGAAAATAATGTTCATATCAATTCTTCATCACAAACCAATGATTTTGAGCCTTTTGAAGAAAAAGAATTGTCGCCATCTCAATTACGACAACAATTATTAGAAAAAGAACAAAGTAATCCGTTAAATTATTTGAGTGTTAATGCCTCTATGTCTGAAAACAAAGTAAAAACAAGACACGGAACCATGTTTAGAAGTTCAGAATGGAAAGTAGATGGGTACATGTTAGAAGGAAACATAACAAATAGTGCTACTATTGCCTCATTTAATGATGTAACGGTAAGAACTAGATTTATAAGTAGTACTGGTTCAACAATTGACAATACCGATTTTGTGGTTTATGATTCTGTGCTTGCTAATGATGGCATATCCTTTAAACAAAAAATTTATCCTCCAGAAGGTACTGTAACTTATGAGGTTTCAATTATAAGTGCTTCTTATTAATTTAAATTAACAAAATGAAAAACCTTTTTTTGATTACAATTTTATTTATATCAAATTTTTTGTTTTCTCAAATTCAATTTGACAAATCAGACAGTGATTATAAAATAATATCGCAGCTTTTTGATGCTAAAATGATTGAAAAGGACACTTCATTTTATTGGTTTCCAAATTCAATTGAAAGCGTTCAATTTGACTCTAGTATAAGTGATACTTTATTTACTAAAATAGATACAATTTTTAAGCATGATTTAAAAAAAATTTATTTAACAAAAACATATAAATCAAATTTTGTATGCCATGCTTGTCAACCATCTTTGGGAATAATTGAGCTACAATATGATGAATTAAATGAAAAATATAATGTACTTATTTGTAATAAATATGTAAATAATTATGGAACATGGGGTGAATCTCCGAAAGAACGATATTTAATGCAGATTAGTCCAGATGTGTATGCTTCAATTGTTGTAGAAAATTATTCTGGAATGGGTGTTGAAACAAAGATCACATCAATTTATGTGAATGGGAAAAAAGTTTTTAGTTTTAAAAGTTTTTTAGAAGAAAGTGCTTTTGAAAATGAAAAGTTAAATTCTAAATATACAACTTCGATTTCTTATGATAAAAAAGCCAATACGATTAAAATTATAAAGAAAGGTAAGGATGCAATGAAAGAGGTTATTAGAAATGGTAATAAATATTTTGAAGTTATTCCCGTAAATCAAATTTCAACGTATAAATTTGATGGTGAGTTTTTTGAAAAAATTTCAACAAAGAATATTATTACTAAAAAGAAATGAGATTTTCTTTAATAATTTTTTAGTATTTTTTTCCTACCAAAACAAACAAAATATAAAACAGATAAAAGGTGGTACAATTACCATTCCAAATATGTCGAGCTAATCTTCTTGTGAGTTTTTCAATATCCAAATTGCAATCCTTCTTATAATCAAATTTAATTTTGATTTCCTTGGGTTTTAAAAAATGCTTGCTTTCCACAAAAGTGGACATTTGCATTTCTCTGCTTCCATAAAATTTAAACATCAAATTATGTATGGCTGTTAAATCAACTCGCATCATTAGGCAACTTGTAAATTTGAGTTCAACATTAATTCTTTTACCTTCTTAACCGTATTGGCTGATACCTTATAATCTGAATCACTCGCCAATTTGGCAATTTGTCTAAGCGATAGCGTTGGATTCATTTTAATAGCTCTAACCACACGCTTATGCTTCTGAAGTGTTTGTTCTGGCGTATCTGTAGTTCCTGATTGACGACCGTTATATACATTACCTCTCAACTTTGCTTGATGAATCCCTTCAGCTTGTCTTTCTAACAAGTTAGTTTTTTCGAGTGAACTTAGTTCACTTAATATAGTAGTAATAAGATTGAAAACTGGATTGGCTTTGTTGTTAATCATGGATTCAAGTCCAAGGTTATCAATTTTAACAACAACACCTTTATCATAGAAGTATTGAAGGGTTTGTAGCACGTTTATCGTATTTCGACCAGCTCTATCTATGGCATGAAAACTAACATAGTTTATTTCCCCAGCTTCAACAGCTTGGATTAGTCTTTTGCCTTCAGGTCGGTCAGCAAATGGAATTGAACCGCTTATTATATCAATGAATAAAATTTCATCGGGATGGGCTTTTGCAAGTTGACGAAGATTGGTTTGGTTTTTTGTTGATTGACGGATGTAGCGTGCTTTTTTCATAATAGTTTGTTTTTAAGTTATAAATAGGATTACCACCAACAAGCACTTAATTCAAACTATTGGTTATTTATATTCATCAATGTATTCTATTGTTTGGTCAATCTTGTATTGAAGTTCATCAAAGTAAACTTAATGTGATTCTTTGATTACTTTGTTTTCTGAATCCATAAGATAAAAAGAATAGGTATCGTTCCAAGCTAGAATAATGAATACTCTTTCTTTATGGTGGTGTGCGTTAACTTTGAGTAATAAACCCTTATTTTTAAAATTTGTTATTCGTTCTACACCCCAACTATAAAATACAGTTGGATTAAATCGCATCAACAATTCAATTGTTTCTTCAACATTAAAATCTCTTTGAGTTAGTTTGTCGAAGATTTCAAAATTTTTAACTAATTTGGTCATCTGGTTTGGTATTTAATTCGTCTGAATTAAATGCTTATAATTTGGGGTGTTGGTAGCACCCCATTTTTTTTGTGGCAATCTCAATATTTCAATGTACTTTTTTTGTGAAATTTTGTGCAATTTTAGGATGTACCTTTTTGCACAGGATTAATATTGTGTTTTATTGAAATTGGATTCAATTGAAATGTGCATCGTATGACTAAAATCTAATTTTGCACAAATCATGTTGCAAAGGTCTGTTTGAATTTTGATATAAACAAGAAAAAGCTCGTAAATCCTGGGCTTTAGAGGTTTTTCGTAAATTAAATCAATTGAAATTTTAAAGCAAAAATTTGGTTAATACTACATAGATACTATTGTGAAGTACTAAAAATCAAAAAAGAAGAATGACACCGCTGACCAATACATATTAACTCCTTTTGCATAGCCGATGGTTGAATGATTCTTATCCTGAACTGTTCCATCATTTTTGATATAACCTAATGTTGAATGATTTTTATCTTGAACCGTTCCATCTTTTTTCACGTATCCCACAGTTGAATGATTTTTATCTTGAATGGTTCCATCTGATTTAATATAACCAATTGTGCTGTGGTTTTTGTTTTGAATGGTTCCATCGCTTTTAATATAGCCAGCGGTTGAATGGTTGCTGTCTTGAATAGTGCCATCAGGTTTAATGTAACTAGTAGTTGCGTGGTTTTTAGATTGAATGGTTTGAGAATATGAAAATCCAAAACTTAATACCATAAGTAATAAAATTATTTTTCTCATCCCGAATATGAATGGTAGTAAAAGCATTAAATTTTTTATGAGTTTAAATTAAATTGATTATTAAAATTGTCTAATAGCTCTAACATACATACTTGTTGTTTTATTAGAAATAGTTACTGTTCCTGTACTAAAACTTTTACTGTAAGCAGTTGTTGTACTTTGTTGAGAGGAGCACCAATATGATCCTGAACTAAATCCTCCAATGGCTGTTCTACTATTATACAATTTCTGAAGTTCGTCATAGCTTGGCAAATACCAGTCGTTGTATCCACCTGAAACTAAATCATCACAAATTCTAGCAGCTATACCAGTTGAAGAACATATATTTACAATAGTAGTTGTATTATTTTGTCCTGTTCCTATTGTGATTCCTGTGTTAATATAGGTTCCAGAACAACCCCATTGTGCTCCAGTACTTTGATTTGTAGAAGTTGCTATTAAACCATGAGTTTGTCCAGCTATATAACCACTATCACCCGGAACAAAAATGTAAGCTATTATACCACCTTGATAAGATTGACCAACAGCTAAATTAGGAAGTGTAGTAAATGAAATTGTATTACCATATGCAATACCTACACTATTAATTGCATATGCTCTAACATAATAAGTTGTATTAGCGGTTAATCCTGTCAATGAACTAGTAAATGAATTTATACCTGAACCATTATTTGTATTACTGTTTGATATTGTAGGCGATGTTGATGTGCTACTCCAACATATACCTTTGATTGTAATTGGAGCACCACCATCACTTGTAATTGTACCTCCACTACTAGCTGTATTTTGAGTAATTGATGATGCACCTATTGTAATTATTCCAGTTGGAATAGTTGCAGCACTTGTTGTAAATGTTCTTGTTGCACCATAAGCTGTCCCTACGCCATTTGTAGCATAAGCTCTTACATAATATGTTGTACCAGGTGAAAGTGAAGTTAATGAACTTGTAAATGTTCCTATCCCTGAACCATTAATCGTTTTACTATTTGCAGTTGTTGGGCTTGAATTTGTGTTACTCCAGCACACACCTCTAGAGGTTACTGTAGATCCTCCATCAGTAGTTATATTTCCACCACAAGAAGCTGAATTTTGTGTAATTGAAGATAATGTATTGGTTGTTATTCCAGTTGGAATTGTTGCTGCGACAGTTGTAAATGTTCTTGTTGTACCATATGCAGCTCCTACACTATTTGTAGCATATGCTCTAACATAATATGTTGTACCAGGTACGAGCGAAGTTAATAAACTTGTGTATGTCCCTATTCCAGAACCATCTATAGTTTTTGAGTTTGCTATCGTTGGACTCGATGTTGTATTACTCCAGCAAACACCTCTAGTTGAAATAGAAGCTCCTCCATCGCTGGTTATATTACCACCACTTGAAGCAGATGTTTGTGTAATAGTTGAAATAGTAGTAGTTGTAATACCTGTTGGAATTGTTGCAACTGAAGTGTTAAACGTTTTTACATCACCATACGCAGTACCTATTCCATTTGTAGCATAAGCTCTGATATAATAAGTTGTATTTGCAGTTAAGCCTGTTAATGGACTTGTATAAGTTCCTATCCCTGTTCCATTTGTTGTCTTTGGACCTGCAATTGTTGGAATTGTAACCGTATTACTGTAACAAACCCCACGACTTGTAATAGTAGAGGCTCCGCTATTAGTTATTGTACCACCAGTTGTTGCCGTTGTTGCAGTTATTAAACTTGCTGCAGTTGTGCTTGATAATATTGGAACTGTAGCTTGTAATGTTGTAAATGAAACAGTAGCACCATAAGCTGTACCATAACTATTTGTTGCATAAGCTCTTGCATAATATGTGGTACTTGGAGCCAAATTAGTCAAAGTACAAAAATAGTTTCCTAATGATGCAGAAGCAAAAACTACTTTTGGACCATTTACTGATGGACTGGTTGAAGTACTGTAGCAAATACCTCTTGCGGTTAAACCTGCTCCATTATCAGTTATTACATTACCGGATACTTCTGCTGTTGTTTGAGTTACATCACTATATTGTACTGTTTTAACGGCATTTACTATTTTACCATAGTCAAATTCTTCTTCACAACTAAAAAACAAAAGAGTAACTAGTGCTAATGAAATATTTATAATGCTTAACTTTTTCATTTTATAAATTTTTATAAAGTATTACTAATTATTTATTGGTAAATAATATCCTTTTGCATGTAAGATAACGGTTTTAATATTTTCATCTTTCTGATCAAATTCAATGTCAATAAATTTACCTTTTTCAAGTTTTAGATATTCTTTATCATCTTTAATTATTTTTTTATATTCAGGATTTGTTCTAATTGGATATATTATTTTTCCATTTACTTCAAGATAAATTGCATTAATATATGTAATCTCATCTTTTTCTTCAGATAAAGTTATTTTTATTTTTTTTTGATTTTTTGATTTGATATTTAAATCTAAAAACTGCCAAGATTCAGTATAATCGGCATTTAAATAACGAAGTATTTCTCCTTTAAATACTTTATTATCACCATCTAAAAAGTAAACAAAAGGACATGCAGCCATTTTACTGTAATCAATTTCCGATTCAGATTGAGTGTATAATTCGCTTTGTTTTACATATAAATCATCTAGAAAATATGTACCTTTAACATCTGGGAATCTTCCATGATCAACTATAAATGTATTATCATTTATATAATTTATTTGTCCGTTGCTATAACCACTACTAAAGATTTCAGAAACTGTTACAATATTATTTGATAAATACCTAAATATAGAATTGTTAAAAGAGGGATCTTCTGTTGTACTTTCTTTGTAACTTAGAAGTAATTCCTTATACTTATCTTTTTTATTAATATCAATAATACTAAATTTTGTTTCTTTTCCATAATAACTATTAGCTGAAAAGTAAACTATTTGATCATAGCATATATTATTAATACAAATTTTAAGATTGTATTGTTTAGGCTCTTCAATTTTTGAAAAGTAATCATTATTTGAATAAACTATAATATTATCATCAGTTCCGTCACCGTTCAAATCTTCATTTTCAGAAGACCAAATTTTATGATTATAAAATATTGATTCTATTTTTTGAGTCTTGATATATTTAGAATCAAACTGAGTTACAACAGATGTACTTGTAATACCTTGATCTTTTTGTGAAGATTCATTTTTCTTATCAGTTGATTCTAAACAACTTGTAAAAGAAAAAGAAATAAGTAATAATGTGATTAAAAAAAATATTTTTTTCATTT